>CP004391.1:1140000-1740000 GCA_000973525.1 Pasteurella multocida subsp. multocida OH4807
TCCACGTTTCTTTGCAGCCTATAATGACTGCTCTATCCGCCGTCCCAACGCTAAAAAAATCAGCGAAAAGAAAAACTGGGCAGAAAAAAGCAAAGGGCTTTCAAACACTCTATTACCATTAACTTCATTTACAGAAGGCAGCGAGATTGATCCGTTTCATATTGCATGCTTTCATAAACGCCATGATACATTGACAGAGTATGGCGTGGATAGCCCTGCGCTCGGTTATAGCTATTTTCACCAAAAGCTTTTAAATTGGATTGTCAATAAAATGAATACGCAACCTGATCAGGGACCGATGAATGATATTCCTGCATTAATGGCAAAAGCGAATTATCCGAAACAAGCCATTATCAGTATTGGGGCAACACGTTATACTGAATTTGGTGAGCGTAATTTTTTACAAGTGGGCGATACTAGCATTGTCGTCGTGTATAATGCTCAAAAATACAATCATGAAGAGATTGTCACAATGGCACAGAACGAAAGCTTTGCTAACGATATTTCTGCACTGATACAAAAAGTTATTTAACACTCCATACAAGAGCGGTCTAAATTTCTTAAATTTTCACCGCTCTTTATCGATAAACTACGCTTTTCTAAGTGAGACTTCCCCACCATTAAAACACATCATGCCAGCTGACGTCGCAATTTTGATATACCCGCGCTCATCAATACCTTGCTCAATGCCAGTGGTAATGTGATTTTCACTGATAATATTGACTTCCTCACCCAAATACGCATCCAATTCTAACCAATGCTGTTTAAATGCCTCATCAATCCCACTTTCTTGGAAACGCGTTAAATAATCCGTCAATTTTTTGATAAGCATAACAATTAATTGATTACGATTTAAATTTGGTAAGACTTCTACTAACTCTGCCCATGGCTGATCAATGGCATTTTTCTGGTGAGGCAACGCCAAGTTAATCCCTAAACCAATCACAAGATGATGTAATCCATCTGAACGATTCGCAATTTCAATCAAAATGCCTGCTAACTTTCGGTAATTCAGTAATACGTCGTTTGGCCATTTCAATGATACCCCCACTGCCCCTAGTTGTCTTAGTGTATCCGCAATCGCCATGCCAACCGCTAGGCTTAATCCTTCTAAATTGACATGGCGCGGTACTGTCCAATACAGACTCATTATCACTTGACCTGCGAAAGGCGATAACCATTGACGCCCGCGTCTACCCCGTCCTGCTGTTTGATATTCTGCAAGACAAACCGTTCCTCTTTCTAATTTCTCAATCTGTTCTAATAAATATTGATTAGTCGAATCAATAACTGGTTTTACAATAATAGGCTGCGGGAAAAGTGCGTTTTCAAGATAAGTCGTCTCTAAACGTTCTAATTGAGGAATTAATTTGAAACCAACCGCACTTTTTTCTATGACGATACCTTGCTTTTCGACGTTTGCGATTGCACTCAATACCTCAGACGGTGAGCAATTTAGCTTCTTGACTAATTCAGATAGCGATGTTTCAGGGGATTGCGCTAAAATTTCGATTATTTTTTGCATAAAAAACCTAGTTGATATAACTGAGCATTCTCATTGTGTTTGAACATGGCATTTTGTACTAAATCGATAAAAAAATCCATTTTCAAACAAGAATGAAATCTGTATAATGCGTCCGCAATATTTTTTACCCTTTTTATTTTCAACTTCAAATCTAAGAGAGAATATTGCAATGTTACGAGTAATAAAAGAAGCCTTGACCTTCGATGATGTCCTTCTTGTTCCAGCACATTCCACAGTGCTTCCTAATACCGCAGACCTGTCAACTCAACTCACAAAAACGATCCGCTTAAATATTCCGATGCTATCTGCAGCAATGGATACTGTAACAGAAGCAAAACTGGCAATTTCTCTCGCCCAAGAAGGTGGTATCGGCTTTATTCACAAAAATATGTCCATCGAACGCCAGGCTGAACGTGTTCGCAAGGTGAAAAAATTCGAAAGCGGGATTGTCTCTGATCCAGTCACCGTATCACCTAATTTATCCTTATCTGAACTTGCCGAATTAGTAAAGAAAAACGGCTTTGCGAGTTTTCCCGTTGTCGATGAACAAAAAAATCTAGTGGGTATCATTACGGGACGTGATACGCGTTTTGTGACAGACTTAAGCAAAACAGTCGCCGATTTTATGACACCAAAAGAGAAGTTAGTTACGGTTAAACGCCATGCAAGCCGTGATGAAATCTTTGGTTTAATGCACACGCATCGCGTAGAAAAAGTACTCGTTGTGAATGATGATTTCAAATTAAAAGGAATGATCACGTTAAAAGACTATCAAAAATCTGAACAAAAACCGAATGCGTGTAAAGATGAATTTGGTCGTTTACGCGTTGGTGCAGCCGTAGGCGCTGGTCCAGGTAACGAAGAACGTATTGATGCATTAGTGAAAGCAGGTGTCGATGTGTTATTAATCGACTCATCACACGGTCATTCAGAAGGTGTTTTACAACGTGTTCGTGAAACACGTGCAAAATACCCTGACTTACAAATCGTTGCAGGTAACGTAGCAACTGCAGAAGGCGCTATTGCGTTAGCAGATGCTGGCGCAAGTGCAGTTAAAGTCGGTATCGGCCCAGGTTCTATTTGTACAACACGTATCGTCACAGGTGTGGGTGTTCCACAAATCAGTGCGATCGCAGATGCGGCAGAAGCATTAAAAGATCGTGGCATTCCAGTTATTGCTGACGGTGGTATCCGTTTCTCTGGCGATATTTCAAAAGCGATCGCAGCAGGTGCCTCTTGTGTCATGGTAGGATCAATGTTTGCCGGTACAGAGGAAGCACCAGGTGAAATTGAATTGTTCCAAGGTCGTGCTTTTAAATCTTATCGGGGTATGGGCTCATTAGGTGCAATGAGCAAAGGCTCAAGCGACCGTTATTTCCAATCAGATAATGCCGCTGATAAATTAGTACCAGAAGGTATTGAGGGTCGTATCCCTTACAAAGGTTTCTTAAAAGAAATTATCCACCAGCAAATGGGCGGATTACGTTCTTGTATGGGCTTAACGGGTTGTGCAACCATCGAAGAATTACGTACTAAAGCACAATTCGTACGTATCAGTGGCGCAGGCATGAAAGAAAGCCACGTTCACGACGTAACGATTACGAAAGAAGCTCCAAACTATCGTATGGGTTAAAAGTAGGTGTCCCCGATTCATTCGGGGACTTTGTTTAATGCAGTTAAGTCATTTCTTAATAATTGATATACACAATGTTACTGAGAAAACGCATTTGTAATAAACTTAACGCCTACATCCGCTATTTTCTTAATCAGGAAAAAAGAAAGCGGTTAATAAAGCGAGATATCACTGTTATTTCGAGTAATTGTCTCGGTGGTTTTATGTTACACGACTTAAATTTGCGTTTTAACTCCCCTTTTATAAATTTATATTTAACGGCAAAAGACTTTCTTCGTTATCTCCAAAACATTGAGTTTTACCAAAGCCAACCTTTGGAATTTATTCAAACTGAAAAAACTTATCCAGTAGGGAAACTGGCTGATCTTCATATTCATTTTATGCATTATCACAACGAGCAAGAAGCCCGTGAAAAATGGCAACAACGTAGCCAACGAATGAATTTGGAGAATCTATTTATCATTATGACGGATCGTGATGGGTGTACTTATCAAGATCTTGTGGAATTTGATGCACTTCCTTTTAAAAATAAAGTGGTATTCACAAACAAAGATTACCCTGAACTAAAAAGTGCGGTCAAAATTTCAGGATTTGAACAAGAAGAGATGGTCGGGGATTTATCCGAATACACAGGATTTAACGGCAAACGTTATTACGATCAATTTGATTATGTTGCTTGGTTTAACAAGGCAAATTAAACATAAATCAAATACATCTACGCAAGCAAAATCTAATTTGGCTTTCAACACTTAAAGAGAACTTAAATGAACAACATTCACAATCATAAAATTTTAATTTTGGACTTCGGTTCACAATATACTCAGCTAATTGCACGTCGTGTGCGTGAAATTGGTGTTTACTGCGAACTTTGGGCGTGGGACGTGAGCGAAGCTGATATTCGTGAATTCAATCCAACGGGGATCATTCTTTCTGGTGGTCCTGAAAGTACCACTGAAGAAAACAGCCCACGCGCACCAGAATATGTGTTCAAGGCAGGCGTGCCCGTGTTAGGGATCTGCTATGGTATGCAAACCATGGCAATGCAATTAGGCGGTTTGACTGAAACTTCAGATCATCGTGAATTCGGTTATGCATCAGTAGATTTAAAAGCAACAGATGCACTCTTTGCAAAATTAAATGATGACTTAACAAGTGCGGCGCCAAAATTAGACGTTTGGATGAGCCATGGTGATAAAGTCACTCGCTTACCAGAAAACTTCCAAGTTACAGGCGTGACACCAACGTGCCCAATTGCAGCCATGTCTGATGAAAGCCGTCGTTTTTATGGCGTACAATTCCACCCAGAAGTAACACACACTAAAAGCGGCTTGGCATTATTAACCAACTTCGTAGTGAATATCTGTGGTTGTGAACGTAACTGGACACCAGAAAATATTATTGAAGATGCCGTTGCTCGCATCAAAGCACAAGTTGGCGATAACGAAGTGATCCTAGGTTTATCAGGTGGTGTTGACTCTTCTGTAACCGCACTTTTATTACACCGCGCAATTGGTAAAAACTTACACTGCGTGTTTGTTGATAATGGTTTACTTCGCTTAAACGAAGCTGAGCAAGTGATGGAGATGTTTGGCGATAAATTCGGCTTAAACATTATTCACGTTAACGCTGAAAATCGTTTCTTAGATGCTTTAAAAGGCATTGATGAACCAGAAGCAAAACGTAAAACTATTGGTAAAGTCTTCGTTGATGTATTCGATGATGAGTCGAAAAAATTATCAAGCGTAAAATGGTTAGCGCAAGGGACAATCTACCCTGATGTGATCGAATCTGCGGCAAGTAAAACAGGTAAAGCGCATGTGATTAAATCACACCACAATGTTGGCGGCTTACCTGACTATATGAAACTCGGTTTAGTTGAACCACTACGTGAATTATTTAAAGATGAAGTGCGTAAAATTGGCTTAGCATTAGGTTTACCAGCAGAAATGTTAAACCGCCACCCATTCCCGGGTCCAGGCTTAGGCGTGCGTGTGCTAGGTGAAATCAAGAAAGAATATTGTGATTTAGTCCGTCGTGCTGATGCAATCTTTATGGAGGAATTACACGCTTCAGGCTGGTACTACAAAGTCAGCCAAGCATTTACTGTATTCTTACCAGTAAAATCCGTAGGTGTAATGGGTGATGGTCGTAAATACGACTGGGTTGTTAGCTTAAGAGCGGTAGAAACGATCGATTTTATGACCGCACATTGGGCACATTTACCTTACGAACTCTTAGGTAAAATCTCTAACCGCATCATCAACGAAGTAAATGGCATTTCACGTGTTGTTTACGACGTAAGCGGTAAGCCACCTGCAACAATTGAGTGGGAATAACACTCATAAACTAATTATGCCCTGATTTATCAGGGCATATTTTATTTATCAAAACAAATCAATTATTCTGCGACACATTCCCTTATCACCACTTTTCCATCGCCAAATAATGTTGCTTGATTACCTTTAGTTTGTAATTCATATGTATAGTCTTTCTTAATCGCCTTATACACTGCACCTGAAGCAGATTTCACGATTTCCATAGGAACCATTTCATCCACTTGGTTAATAATGGCGAAAGAATCTTTAGCGGTATTGATAAAAATCACCTCTAATGTTTTTTTGCCTTCACAACTGTAAAGCATTTTCGTTAGCTCACCTTTTGAGCTTGACGCTAAAAATGTGGCATGTATTGAGGAGGCTATAAACGAAAGAACACCAAGCGTTGCCATTAAAGTGGCTTTATTTAATTTCATAAAACGCCTAAATCAATTGGGTTATACCTATCAAGGCTGTCCCTTTGACATAGTTTTGAAGCATAACGTTCATTTAATGCTTCCCAATAATCAGCAATGTAATTGCCTTCCTAAGCCCGTAGTAAATGGTAGAACAAGTAAAACATAGCATGATTTTTAACAAAAAAAGGCATACAATACAGCCTATGTTTGCACCATCATAAAAATCTTGATAAAGTGCCGTACAACGTTGTGCTAATTTGAGAACAGGAAGAAAAATGAGCCCAGAATATTTAGATTTTGAATTACCGATTGCAGAACTTGAAGCAAAAATTGAGTCTCTACGTTCTGTTGCAAGTGAAGATAACGAAATCAATCTTGATGATGAAATTGCACGTTTACAGAAGAAAAGCGCGGAGCTGACGCAAAAAACGTTTGCTAATTTAGATGCATGGCAAGTGTCAAAAATGGCTCGTCATCCAAACCGTCCTTATACTCTTGATTATATTGAACGTATCTTTACTGAATTTGAAGAATTAGCGGGCGATCGTGCATTCGCAGATGATAAAGCGATTGTCGGTGGTTTAGCACGTTTAAACGGAAAACCTGTGATGGTTATTGGTCATCAAAAAGGGCGTACTGTAAAAGATAAAGTAAAACGTAATTTTGGTATGCCTGCACCAGAAGGTTATCGCAAAGCATTGCGTTTAATGCAAATGGCGGAACGTTTTAAACTTCCTATCATTACATTTATCGACACCCCTGGAGCATATCCTGGTGTGGGCGCTGAAGAGCGTGGTCAGTCAGAAGCCATCGCACGCAACTTACGTGAAATGGCAACACTAAAAGTCCCAGTCATTTGTACCGTTATCGGTGAAGGGGGATCAGGTGGTGCGTTAGCTATTGGTGTCGGCGACAAAGTCAATATGTTGCAATACAGTACCTACTCTGTTATTTCACCTGAAGGCTGTGCCTCTATTTTATGGAAAAGCGCAGACAAAGCCTCAACGGCAGCAGAAGTAATGGGCTTAACTGCAAACCGCTTAAAAGAATTAAATTTAATCGACAATATCGTTGAAGAGCCACTCGGTGGTGCACATCGTGATTTTGATGCGATGGCACAAAATCTAAAACAACGTTTATTGGACGATTTAAAAGATCTTGAAATGCTTGACCAAGATAATTTATTACATCGCCGCTATCATCGTCTGATGGACTACGGTTATTGCTAAATCTTTAACTAAACAGTGCGGTAAACCATACCGCACTTTTTTTGGAGATCATCATGATGCGTATTCTATTCTTCTTATTGCCAGCAATTTGCTTTTCTGGTTATGCCACTCTCACTTTCGCCGACGAATATCAGTTTTCATTTGAGCCTCGTGAATTGACCGACCCCGTGATGATGAAAGCAAAATTTATGAAAGAAATGACGCTGAATCAGCAAAAAATCAACGTTTATCAAACAGAATATGAAGATAATATTAAGGGCGGATGGTTAAAAAGTGATATTGTTCCTTTTTCAACAAAATTAAAGGCGGAAACCCTAGCACATTTTGACCTCTATGCCATGCCCTATGAACAAATGTTGCTCGTGCCCAAAGGTTGGCAATTACTCAATGGTAGCGTAGGCGCAAACGGCTCAACCTCCTACGTATTTGCTCCAAAGGACAGAGTAGGTTATTTTTCTTATTATCATGCGGCAAGTTGTGTCGGTTGTGCCATGATGGCAGCGTCAGCATTTTTTCCAGACGCGAAAAAACATGCAAAAGAGAATGATTTTTTATTTTACACTTCAACGAATTTCCCTGTTTCGCAAGTTTCTCTCAATCCACATTTAATTGCTTATCAAGCGAATCAAGGGAAAAAACGTCTTGATGGTGTCGCTTATTACAATATCGAAAGTGACGCGCCATTTTGGCAAGCTGAAATATATTTACCCGAACATCAACAAAAATTAGCGACTCCATTACTTAATCAATTTATTCGAAAAGGAAACTAGAATGAAACACGTTCTTTCAATACAATCCCACGTCGTTTATGGCTACGCAGGTAATAAATCAGCCACTTTTCCTATGCAGCTTTTAGGCGTTGATGTCTGGGCATTGAATACGGTTCAATTTTCCAACCATACGCAATATGGCAAATGGACAGGAATGGTCATTCCTAAAGAACAAATTGGTGAAATTGTACGTGGCATTGATGCCATTGACTCACTACACTTATGTGATGCTGTTGTATCTGGCTACATTGGTTCTGCAGAACAAGTAGAAGAAATTATCAACGCTGTTCGTTTTGTAAAATCGAAAAATCCCAATGCACTCTATTTATGCGATCCAGTAATGGGTCACCCTGACAAAGGCTGTATTGTGGCTGACGGCGTGAAAGAGGGCTTAGTGAATTTAGCGATGGCTGAAGCTGATTTAATCACCCCAAATTTAGTGGAATTACGTGAATTAAGTGGCTTACCTGTTGAAAACTTTGAACAAGCATTGGATGCAGTAAAAGTGATCTTATCTAAAGGGCCGAAAAAAGTGTTAGTGAAACACTTAAGTAAAGTGGGCAAAGATGCGACACAATTTGAAATGCTTTTAGCAAATCAAGACGGTATGTGGCACATCAGCCGCCCATTACACCAATTCCGAAAAGAACCTGTGGGTGTGGGCGACTTAACTGCAGGCTTGTTTATCGCAAATCTACTTAATGGAAAATCTGACATCGAGGCTTTTGAACATACCGCCAATGCGGTGAATGATGTGATGACTGTGACACAACAAAAAGATAATTACGAACTGCAAATTATCGCCGCACGTGATTACATTATGAATCCAATTAGCCAATATAAAGCGGTAAAAATCGCTTAATCCCAACCTTAAAGGGCGTTGCAATGAACGCCCTTTATTTTCAGAACGCTCGTTTATGTTATTAAAAAGATTCCAAGCCCAAATTGATAAATACGCCTCTACACAAACGCAATTTCTGATTGGTTTTAGTGGTGGTTTGGATTCCACTGCTTTGCTTCTACTATTCACAAAACTTCGAGAAAATCGACCACACTTACAACTGCGTGCCATTCACATTCATCATGGATTGAGTGCAAACGCAGATAGTTGGGCACAACACTGCAAACAAATTTGTGAACAGTTAAACGTGCCATTCATTATTGAAAAAGTGCAAGTGGATGCCCGTAATGGTATTGAGGCGGGAGCACGTGAAGCGCGTTATCAAGCGATCGCTCAACATATTTTACCGTATGAAGTTTTGGCGACGGCACATCATCTACAAGATCAAACCGAAACTTTTTTCCTCGCCTTAAAACGTGGCAGTGGCTTACAAGGTTTGGGCGCAATGCAAGTGCAAAGTGCGGTCTATAATTTACCTGTTTTTCGCCCTCTACTCCATTTTACTCGCCCTGAATTAGAGCAGTTTGTGCAAGCGGAAAAATTGGATTGGGTGGAGGATGAAAGCAATAGCGATAGTCGCTATGAACGCAATTTTCTACGTAATGAAATTTTACCTGAACTACGTCAACGCTGGCCGCATTTTGATTCTGCCGTGCAACGTTCTGCACAGCATTGTTTTGAACAACAACAATTCATCAATGAATTATTAGCCGATGAATTTTCGCAACACGTTGATAAAACTGACCGCACTTTCAACATTCAGCCATTCACACACTACTCTGCAACCAAACAAAAAGCTTTATTGCGATTGTGGATCAATGAGTGGCAATTGCCAATGCCGTCGTTAGTGCAACTTGAGCAAATTATTCAAGATGTCATTTTTGCCAAAGCTGACAGCAATCCATTATTCCAATTGGGTGAAAAAGTGGTTCGTCGTCATCAACAAAAATTGTATTTAACGCCACAATTTAGCGATATATCAACGCATAAAATCAACATTAAAATAGGTGAAACAGTTTGCTTGCCTGATCATTTAGGCACATTAACGCTTACGCAACAAACCGATAAATTACTGGTGCAATGGCAGAATCAACAACTTGTGACACAAGCACTACCTTTGACAAATACACCTATTCAAGTGCGTTTTAGCTACACAGGGAAAGTGCGTTTAACGGAAAAATCTGCCAATAAAGAAATGAAAAAGATTTGGCAACACTTTAATGTGCCGGTGTGGCAACGCCAACGTATTCCACTGATTTTCTATGGTGATAAGCTCAAAAGTGCGGTCGGTTTATTTGAAGTTTTTGATGACAATAACCAATAATGAAGAAAAAATAAGGGCAGAATATTCTGCCCTTTGTTTTAGCCAGTTCGGGGGAAAAGAATTAAATCGCCCAACCACCTACATAGAAAGCCACTAATGCCACAGCGATCACGATAGTGCCGATATTTAATTTTTTATATTCACCAGACACTAAACGACCAATCACTAATGTTGCGAAACCTAACATAATACCTGTGACGATATTTGCCGTTAATACGATAAATACTGCACAAACTAAACCGCTCATCGCCCCAATGAAATCATTGAAGTCTAATTTGCTCACGTTGCTTAACATCAATAAACCGACATACATTAACGCGGGTGCAGTTGCATAACCTGGCACTAAGAATGCTAATGGTTGGAAGAATAACATTAATAAGAATAACACGCCCACAACAATTGCTGTGATACCTGTTTTACCGCCAGCCGCTGTACCTGCTGCTGATTCAATATACACTGCTGCTGGCGCGGTACCGAACACACCAGAGAAAATGCTACTTACCGAGTCAGAGGTTAACGCTTTACCGCCGTTGATGATTTGACCATCTTTATCTAGTAAGTTTGCTTGACCCGCTACCGCACGGATTGTACCTGTCGCATCGAATACAGCAGTCATCACAAGGGCAAATACCACAGGTAAAATTGCAGGCTGTAATGCGCCCATAATGTCTAATTGTAAGAATAATGAATTTTCACCGAAGGTTGGCATTTTGAACACTTCACCACCAAATTTTACATTTGGATCGAAGATTAAGCCCACGATAGTGATCGCAATAATCACCCATAAGATGCCACCTTTTACTTGCATTTTTTCTAAGCCGATAATGAATGCTAAGCCAATTAATGACATTAATACAGGGAATGAAGTGAACTCACCTAATTTCACTGGTAAACCCGCTTGGTTGCTTACTACTAAGCCCACACCGTTTGCTGCGATTAATAATAAGAATAAACCGATACCGATACCCGCACCGTGTGCAATGCTGATCGGTAAATTACGTAAAATCCACGCGCGGATACCTGTTGCAGAAATGAGCGTAAACACCACCCCCATTAAGAAAACTGCGCCTAATGCCACAGGGATACTCACTTGTTGACCTAATACTAAGCTGAATGCAGTAAAAGCGGTTAATGAAATAGCACAACCAATCGCCATTGGCACGTTTGCCCATAAGCCGATTAGGATAGAACCTAAACCTGCCACTAAACAGGTTGCGATAAATACCGATTCAGGTGGGAAGCCTGCTGCACCGAGCATATTTGGTACAACGATCACTGAGTACACCATCGCTAAGAACGTTGTGAGTCCAGCAATCACCTCTTGGCGAACACTTGAACCACGTTTAGTGACTTCAAAATGTTTTTCTAAAGACATATTGTTTCCTTAAATCAAAGTAGTAAAGTAAAAAAATAAGCGCATATTCTACGCTAAATTTTTCAATAGTAAACGTTTGCGTGACTAATTTTGGTTAAAAAAGCAAAAAAATTGGCACCCTCTAGGTGCCAATGGATACATGAAAATCAACCTTAACTGACCAACGTTGTTTTATTGTGAGATTCATTTTCAAAATCGCGTGCTTTAGGATTTTGACCAAAACGATTCATACTGGGTGTGCCTGACAAGCAACATAAAATTAAAAGGACTAATGAACCGAGTGGAATCAGGTTAAGCAAGATCCACCAACCACGATAATTAATGTCATGTAAGCGACGAACTGAAACGGCTAATGTTGGCAAAAAGGTAGCGAGAATATAAATACTAGAGAGCACGCCATTTTTCCGTTCTATATCGAAAGTACCAAGCTTGACATCAATAAAAACCAGTACTGATATGATCAGGAAATGAATCAAACTGTACATCCAAAATTCTTTTCGTCTTGCTCTTCCACTAAACGTTGCATAATTTTTTAAGACTTTTAAATACCAATTCATTGTATTTCACCCTCAATCAAATAATCATTGTTAAACGAGATTAGTTCATTAAATATACTTTTCAATTTACTGAAAAACCCTGTGATAGTAAATGGTGACTTTACTAATTTTTATCCTATTTCTTTCCCTTCAGAGCAGAAAGTTTTATACTGTGAACAGTTTTTTATTCATAAATAACATTAACAAATTAAAGCAACTAAGGATAGAACTATGGCAATTCTCGTAACTGGTGGGGCAGGTTATATCGGCTCACATACTGTTGTTGAACTACTTAATGCAAATAAGGAAGTCGTTGTTTTAGATAATCTTTGCAATTCCTCCCCAAAATCCCTCGAACGTGTTTCTCAAATCATAGGTAAAACGGTCAAATTCTATCAAGGCGATATTTTAGATACCGCACTTTTACAAAAAATCTTCGCAGAAAACAAAATTCAATCGGTCATTCACTTCGCTGGGTTAAAAGCCGTTGGTGAGAGTGTGCAAAAACCAGCAGAATACTATATGAACAACGTGACTGGTTCGTTAGTGTTAATCCAAGAAATGAAAAAAGCAGGCGTGTGGAATTTTGTATTTAGTTCTTCTGCTACTGTTTATGGCGACCCTGAAATTATTCCAATTACTGAAAGTTGCAAAGTGGGGGGCACAACCAACCCTTACGGCACATCAAAATTTATGGTGGAACAAATTTTAACAGACGTTGCTAAAGCAAACCCTGAATTTAGTATCACCATCTTACGTTACTTCAACCCAGTGGGCGCACACGAAAGTGGCTTAATTGGTGAAGATCCAAACGGTATTCCAAACAACTTATTACCTTATATTAGCCAAGTGGCTATCGGCAAATTACCACAACTCTCTATTTTTGGTAGCGATTACGATACTCACGATGGCACAGGCGTGCGTGATTATATCCACGTTGTGGATCTTGCCATTGGTCATATTAAAGCCCTTGATCGCCACGAAGGTGATTCAGGCTTACATATTTATAATTTAGGAACAGGAACAGGTTATTCCGTATTAGATATGGTCAATGCCTTTGAACAAGCTAACGACATCAAAATTCCTTACAAACTGGTGGACCGCCGCCCTGGTGATATCGCTACTTGTTATTCAGATCCAAGTCTAGCGAAAAAAGAACTCGGTTGGACAGCAGATCGTGGTCTTGACCAAATGATGAAAGACACGTGGAATTGGCAAAAAAATAACCCGAAAGGCTATCGAGAGTAATTATGGAAAATAAACCAAGCTTATTGTCGCAAATATTTAGCCGTAATATGCTGCTCTGTATTTTTACAGGGTTTAGCTCTGGTTTGCCGTTATATTTGCTCTTCCAAATGGTGCCAGCGTGGTTATCCTCCAGTAATGTGGACGTCAAAACCATTGGTTTCTTTACCTTGATTGGTTTCCCTTACACGTGGAAATTTATCATTTCACCCCTCCTCGACCGCTATTATCCAAACTTTCTCGGTCGTCGGCGTAGTTGGATGTTTATCACTCAAGTAGGCTTACTCGCGTTGATTGCACTACTCGGTCAATATAACCCAGTAGAAAATATTCAAACGGTCGCCATTATTTCGACTGCAATTGCCGTATTTTCTGCGGTGCAAGATATTGTCATTGATGCTTACCGCCGTGAAATTTTAAGCGATGAAGAACTTGGTTTAGGGAACTCAATCCACGTGAATGCTTACCGTATTTCTGGCTTAATCCCTGGCGGTTTATCCTTAATCCTTGCAGATAGCTTGCCTTGGGATATGGTGTTCATTTTCACTGCGTTATTTATGATCCCAGGTTTGATCCTTTCGCTATTCCTCAGCAAAGAACCAAACGTGCCACAAATTGACCGCTCTTTACCGTTCTATCATACTTTTGCACTTCCATTTAAAGAGTTCTTTGGTCGTAAAGGTGTTGCTTCCGCATTGGGGTTAATCCTCTTTATCTTCCTGTATAAATTTGGTGATTCCCTTGCAACCTCATTACAAACCAAATTTATTTTAGATATGGGCTTCAGCAAAACGGATATCGGCACCGTTGTGAAACTCAACTCACTGTGGGCATCGATTATTTCAGGAATGCTAGGCGGCATTTTAATGCTACGTATCGGCATTAACCGCTCATTATGGTTATTTGGTTTTGTACAATTAATCACGATTCTCGGTTTTGTGTGGATGGCAAGCTACGGCAAGTTCGACACCATTGGTTCATTTGAATTTTTCGTTTTAACCACAGTGATCATCGGTGAATATATTGGTGTCGGCTTAGGTACTGCAGCATTTGTGGCATTTATGGCGAGAGAAACAAACCCGCTTTATACCGCAACACAACTTGCGATTTTCACCAGTTTAGCGGCAATTCCAAGTAAAGTATTCAGCGCATTTTCAGGTGTGATTGTGGCAGATTATGGCTATTACACATTCTTCTGGATTTGTTTCTTTGCCGCAATTCCTGGAATGTTAATGCTCTTTAAAGTCGCACCTTGGGGTGCAGAACCTGAAGTCAAAACGGAAAAATAAGCTTCACTGGCTTAGTGGTTGACATTTCTATCAAATTCAGCAACCATTAACCGTTTTGTTTTGTAAGAAAACAAGTAAAAATTCCACCGCACTTTTGTCAACTTCACTAAAAAGTGCGGTCAAAAATCCGATTATTTTAATCAATGAGGTCATTATGAAAATCATCCTATTAGGTGCGCCAGGTGCTGGTAAAGGTACACAAGCACAATTTATTATGAATAAATTTGGTATCCCACAAATCTCTACTGGTGATATGTTGCGTGCTGCAATCAAAGCAGGAACTGAATTAGGTAAACAAGCAAAAACCTTAATGGACGCAGGTCAATTAGTGCCTGATGACTTAATCATTTCATTAGTAAAAGAGCGTGTTGCACAAGATGATTGTGTAAAAGGTTTCTTATTAGACGGTTTCCCACGCACCATTCCACAAGCTGATGCATTAAAAACTGCGGGTATCCAAATTGACTACGTTTTAGAATTTGATGTGCCAGATGAAGTGATCGTAGAGCGTATGAGTGGTCGTCGTGTTCACCAAGCTTCAGGCCGTACTTACCACGTGGTTTACAACCCACCAAAAGTGGAAGGTAAAGATGATGTGACTGGCGAAGACCTAATTATCCGTGCAGACGACAAACCTGAAACGGTATTAGATCGCTTAAAAGTGTACCACTCAACCACCAAACCATTAGTGGATTACTACCAAGCAGAAGCAAAAGCGGGCAACACCAAATACTTCCGTTTAGACGGGACTAAAAAAGTAGAAGAAGTCAGCCAAGAATTAGATTCAATCCTTGCTTAATTTGCTTTCATCAAATAAAAAAGGCTGTGTTAAACAGCCTTTTTTTGTTATCAAGTTAAAAGAGATAATCACTATTAACTTGCTATCTAGATATTTGTCCAAATATGAGTAAAGTTATTTTTTACTGCTTGATATAAAACTACTCTCCAATGATTCTTATTATATTCTGGTTTATTAATTATTGAATCTAGAATAATTTCAATACAATCTGTTTCACTAAGTTTAGTGTTGTTTTTCGCCTGAGTAATCTGAGCAATTAACTCACTTAAATAGGAGGCTGCTCTAGTTGAAAATCGCCTATCTAGATCAAACATGTCAAAATGAAAATTAACTTTTCCTTTTTTATCTTCACTCCAATTTTCAGGTGGAAAAACATAGTACTTTACAGTACTTGACTCTATATCATTATTATCAATAATGCAATCAGCAAATAACCATTGTTCCTCGAAAAAACAATCATCATCTAAATAAGGATGTATTAATTGATCATTTCTGTCTGTTGGATAGAAATTTTTTTTATAGCTTTGATTACAAGATTTACATATAGGTATTAAGTTATAAGGGGATATTGAATAATATGCAAAATTTGCTTTAGGTAAAAAATGATCTAACTCATTAGGCTCGCCAATTCCACCACAAAAAGGACATTGTATATTTGGGGTTTTCGCATGATTAATGATTTTGTCATAATAACCGCCACATCGTGCACTAACAAAATAATTTTTGTATAAAGAATGCATATCATGACCTGTCAATGAATTTATTCCTGACGCTCCTAGCTTAATTGGAGTACTAGCATTGCATATATACTTCTTATACTTAAATAAAAGATTCTTCTTTGCTAATTTAATATAACAATCATAAATCCTTAATAATCCATGCTTATTTTGCATTATTTTTGAGTACATAGCATTATTTTGTGTCATTTTTGTACAGCAAGATGCTATAATATCTGAATAATTTTGACAATCAGTGGGTAATTTAATCTTTATCATGACCAAAAGCCCCTTGATTTTTTTCATCTCTTAATCTGATTAGAGTCTTTAATATTAATTTACCTTCCTTACCTAATTGGTAATTATAACTTTCTAAAATATTTTCATATGTTCCTCCCTTATTTACGGATTCATTGAGTAATTTATGAAAACCTGATTTTTCTACTTCTAATCCAAAGACTTCTCTCGTCAAAATTCCGATATTTTCGCCAAAAGTCTCAGTTACAAGCCTACATGCTTTAGTTTCTATTCCTGTTCGAACAATTTTCCAGATACAAGATTTAGGTATTTCCTGTAACACTACCGGTGAATGAGTTGCAACAATTGCAATAGCATTTCGATTATCTAATAATTCAGATAAAGTTCGTATAAAAGCAGATAATAGCGGAGGATGCAAATGGCTTTCTGGCTCATCAAGTAAAACAAGTGTTTTTTCTTCAACCTTCGCAACTAATTGTGTAATAGTCAATAAAACAAAAGCATGACCTGAACTCATCCGGTTGATAGACTGCAGCACTCTATCTTTACTAGAACATCCATTCATTAAATTGCTTAAATTCATTTCAGCAAAATTATTGTCAGACTCAAGATTCTGAATTGCTTTAACCCAAAGATCTCTTTTAAAGGAAAAAGATCTACACTCTAGAAATGACAGCCAAAAATCTTCTTCAAAATATTCTGTTGGCTCTTTTAATTGAGTTTCAGATTTTTTTAGACCAATATAAGAATAATTTTTTTCATCGTTATTTGGAATAAATGGATCGAAGACACTAAACGACACGGCGACTAAACGGCTGAAATATTCGTCACTAATCTTTATTGGAGTATTAGTAAAAAACGGTATTTTTTCCTTCTTATAAAATGCTCCATCTTTATAATCATTTTTATTTATAAATGACTTAATCATTCCGTTAAGTAGTGTTGTTTTTCCAGCACCATTTCTTCCTATAATTGCATGGATATTAGTACTAGGAGCTGAATTTGCCTTTACATCAAACTCTAGATCTATTTCCCCCATACACTCTTGCCTATTACGAATAAAAGAAAAAGTAAAATCCGTTAATGGAGATTTGCCTTCTAAAACTCTTCTAAACTGCTCTTTAATCGTCAGCTCACTTACATGTCTCATTAACGAGGTATAAAAAACTGGTTCATTTTGAAATTCATCTAAAAGATCAGGATTATAAACAATATCATTCAAGTTTTTTAAGATTATATCTTTTACTTCATTAGAAAATTCAAAAATTCTCGAATAGAAATCAACATCTTGACCAAGAGAAATAAATTGATCTGGTAATTTATCAAACACGCTCCCATCAAATCTTTTTTGAATTTCCACATAAGTTGGAATAGCTTCAACTTGTCCTTTAAAGCCAATCTTAATATTCCCTATATCATGCGGCTCTCCATCACTATCAAAGAAACTCATAAAAAACATAGTAACATAGGAATAATCATTCCAATTATCAATTGATAAACAAACTAGGTTTTTAGCATTTTGGGGAGTTAGCTCACCTCTAGTTAATAATTTAAATTGCATGTATTTCCTTACTAAATGTATATATAAATCCTTATGTTAAGCTTTTATGCATATTTAACGTGTTATTCAATTATAAAAAAATCTGCATCTTTAGCTGTTTCTATGCAACTATTAGATGCAGATCTTAGTATGCGGTCTATTTTAAAAGCGATTTTAACGCAGTGCCGATTTCCGCTAGACTACGTACCGTTTTCACGCCAGCTGCTTCAAGTGCAGCGAATTTTTCATCTGCAGTGCCTTTACCACCACTGATAATAGCACCTGCGTGGCCCATACGTTTGCCTTTTGGTGCAGTCACACCAGCAATGTAACTCACAACTGGTTTAGTTACGTATTCTTTAATAAAGGCTGCTGCTTCTTCTTCCGCTGAACCACCAATTTCACCGATCATTACGATGGCTTCAGTTTGCGGGTCATCTTGGAAGAGTTTTAGAATATCAATAAAGCTTGAACCTGGGATTGGGTCGCCGCCGATACCCACACAAGTCGATTGACCAAAACCCTCGTCAGTGGTTTGTTTTACTGCCTCATAAGTTAATGTACCTGAACGTGAAACAATACCGATTTTACCTTTTTTGTGAATATTGCCTGGCATAATCCCGATTTTACATTCTTCAGGGGTAATCACGCCTGGGCAGTTAGGTCCGATCATACGTACACCAGCTTGAGTTAAGCGTTGTTTCACTTGTAGCATATCCAATGTAGGAATACCTTCAGTGATACAAATCACCAATTTAATGCCCGCATCAATGGCTTCTAAAATCGCATCTTTACAACCCGGTGCCGGTACATAAATGACGGTTGCGGTTGCACCTGTCGCTTCCACTGCATCACGCACCGTATCAAACACAGGTAAACCTAAATGGGTTGTGCCGCCTTTACCCGGTGAAACACCACCCACTAATTGTGTACCATAAGCCAGTGCTTGCTCAGAGTGGAATGTACCTTGACCGCCAGTAAAGCCTTGGCAAATCACTTTTGTATCTTTATTAATTAAAATAGACATATTATTTTCCCTCCGCTGCTTTCACTGCTTGAATCGCAGCATCAGTCAATGTGTTTGCCGCAATAATATTCACGCCACTGTTTGCTAAAATTTCACGACCTAAAGGTGCATTGTTACCCTCTAAACGTACAACAACAGGCACGTTCACACCTACTTCATTTACTGCAGCAATAATCCCTTCTGCAATTAAATCACAACGCACGATGCCACCGAAAATATTCACTAACACCGCTTTTACTGCACTGTCAGATAAAATAATTTTGAAAGCTTCTGCCACACGCTCTTTCGTTGCACCACCGCCTACATCAAGGAAGTTGGCGGGTTGACCGCCGTGTAATTTAATAATGTCCATTGTGCCCATTGCTAAGCCAGCACCGTTCACCATACAACCGATGTTACCTTCAAGAGCCACATAGTTTAATTGATGAGATTCAGCCAATGCTTCACGAGGATCTTCTTGGCTTGGATCTTGCATGGCTTTTAATGCAGGCTGACGGTATAAAGCGTTGCTATCAACGACAATTTTCGCATCTAAACAAAGCAAATTGCCTTCTTTGGTTACTACTAACGGGTTCACTTCTAATAACGCTAAATCTTTTTCTACAAACATTTTCGCCATTTGCACAAAAATATGCGCGAATTGTTTAATTTGATCGCCTTTCAAACCTAATTTAAACGCAAGCTCACGACCTTGATATGGCATTCCGCCTGTTAATGGATCAATTGCCATTTTATGCAATAAGTGCGGTGTTTTTTCTGCCACTTCTTCGATATTCACCCCACCTTCTGTGGAAACCATAAATACAACACGTTGTGAAGCACGATCAAGCACAGCACCTAAATATAATTCACGCTCAATGTTTGAACCTTCTTCTACATAAATGGTGTTTACTGGCTGACCATTCGCATCTGTTTGGAAAGTCACGAGGCGTTTGCCTAACCATTGGTCTGCAAAAGCACGCACTTCTGCTTCATTGCGTACTAATTTCACGCCACCTGCTTTACCACGTCCACCGGCGTGAACTTGGCATTTTGCTACCCAAACATCACCATTGAGTTTTTTAATCGCATCCGCTGCTTCATCTGCGTTTTTACACGCATAACCTTTGCCAACTGGCAATTGATATTCAGCAAAAATTTGCTTCGCTTGATACTCGTGTAGATTCATAGCGTTGTATTCCTCATTGTTATATTATCAGCTCGTATTTACAGCTCGCTTTGTTTATCGCAAGAAATGGCTAAAGTGTCGTTATTTTACGTTATCAAATTGATTGAATTACTGCATTGAATGCAAGCCAATTCGATTCCCTTCAGAATCTTCAATAACAGCATAAAACCCTTCGTCACCAATACTTGTTTTTCCTTGTAATAACTTACCACCGAATTTCACAGCTCGTTCAGCTTCTACCGTACAGTCTTCACAAGAAAAGAAAATAGTGAAATTATTTCCTCTAACAACAGGAAAATCTTTATCTTCGTATAACATTCCACCAATACCATATTGTTCATAGTCTATTGAAAAGAAACAAACGCTGACAGGCTCACCTGACGGGCAATCCCCCATTGTAAGTGGGGCTTGAAACACATCTTCATAAAACTTTTTGGCGCGTTGCAAATTATCAACGTGAATTTCAAACCAAGAAACCGGATTGCTCATATTCGCCTCTTAACAGATATTGCAAAGAATGATAAAAGTGCGGTCAAATTTTAAAACTTTTTTAAAATCGACCGCACTTGATAGGTGGTTAAATTTCTAAGAGTAAGCGTGTTGGATCTTCAAGTAACTCTTTAATTGCCACTAAGAAACCAACTGACTCACGTCCATCAATTAAGCGGTGATCGTATGACAATGCAAGGTACATCATCGGACGAATGACCACTTCACCATTCACCGCCACTGGGCGATCTTTGATGGCGTGCATACCTAAAATCGCACTTTGTGGTGGGTTGATAATTGGTGTTGACATTAATGAACCAAACACACCGCCGTTAGTAATAGTGAAGTTACCACCAGTGAGATCTTCAACGGTTAATTTACCGTCACGACCTTTATCCGCCAGTGCTTTAATTTCTTTTTCAATGTCTGCCATACTTAATTTATCGCAGTTGCGTAACACTGGGGTGACCAAGCCACGTGGAGTTGAAACAGCAATACTGATATCGAAATAGTTGTGGTAAACGATATCATCGCCATCAATAGAGGCATTCACTTCTGGATAACGCTTTAAGGCTTCCACCACGGCTTTAATGTAGAACGACATAAAACCTAAACGGGTACCGTGTTGTTTTTCGAATTTCTCACCGTAGGTTTTACGCAATTTCATAATTGGCGCCATATCAACTTCATTGAATGTAGTCAACATCGCCGTGCTGTTTTTCGCTTCTAATAAACGCTCTGCAATACGTTTACGTAAACGGGTCATTGGTACACGTTTTTCTTCGCGATTACCTACATTGAAGTTTGCTGGTGCTGGTTTATTATCTGCTTTTGCTTGTTGTGCTTTCGCAGCTAACACTTTTTCAACATCTTCACGCGTGATTCGACCGCCTACCCCAGTGCCTTTAATCTCTTCAGCATTTAAGCCATGCTCTGCAATTAAACGACGTACGCCTGGGCTAACCGAATCTGAACCAACGGATTCACTGCTTAATGTTGCATTATGACGATCTGCTGGCGTTGACTCTTGTGTTGCCACGCTTTCTTTTGTCACACCTCCCACAACAGCCGCAGCAGACAGTTTACCTAACAGTTGTTTGCTCACCACGGTTGCACCTTCAGCTTCAATAATAGTTTCTAATACGCCGTCTGATACTGCTGGTACTTCTAACACGACTTTATCTGTTTCAATTTCAACTAAGATTTCATCACGTTTTACACTATCACCCACTTTTTTATGCCAAGTGACCACGGTTGCATCGGCAACGGATTCTGGTAAATCTGGTGTAATAATCTCAAAATTGCTCATTGTTCTTTCCTTTTTTCAGGTTTATTTTTCTGAAAAGTGCGGTCTTTTTACCGCACTTTTAGTCTAAATTAAGCTAAAGCCTCTGTGACAAGGGCAGTTTGTTGCTCATTGTGTAATGACATATAACCTACCGCTGGCGATGCTGAAGCAGGGCGTCCTACATAGCGTAACTTGCCGTGATCTGGAATTGACGTCACAAAGTTATGTTGGCTACAATACCAAGCACCTTGGTTTAATGGCTCTTCTTGACACCATACATAGTCTGTGACGTGGCTATAAGGTACTAAGATTTCTTTCATTTCCTCGTGCGGATATGGATAAAGCTGTTCAATACGAATAATCGCGACATCCGTTTGATTGTTCTTACGGCGTTGTTCTAATAAATCGTAGTACACTTTGCCAGAACACATCACTACACGTCTTACTTGTTTCGGATCTAACGCATCGACTTCTGGAATCACATTTTGGAATTTACCATTAATTAACTCATCCATTGAAGACACAGCTAATGGATGGCGCAACAAGGATTTTGGCGAAATCACCACTAATGGACGGCGTACTTTACGTAACATTTGACGACGTAATAAATGATAAATTTGCGCAGGCGTTGAAGGCACACACACTTGCATATTTTGTTGTGCGCAAAGCTGTAAATAACGCTCTAAACGTGCCGATGAGTGTTCTGGGCCTTGACCTTCGTAACCGTGCGGTAACAACATCACTAAACCACACATTCTGCCCCATTTTTGTTCGCCAGAACTAATGAATTGGTCTATTACCACTTGTGCACAGTTTGCGAAGTCGCCAAATTGGGCTTCCCAAATCGTCAATGTTTTCGGATCGGTTGTTGCATAACCATATTCAAAAGCTAACACGGCGTTTTCGGTTAATACAGAATCCCAAACTTCAAAGCGACCTTGTGAGCTGTGTAAGTTAGCTAACGGAATATAAAGTGTCGCATCTTTTTGGTTGTGTAATACAGAATGACGATGGAAGAATGTGCCACGTCCCGCATCTTCACCAGATAAACGCACGTGATATCCTTCATCTAACAAGGTGGCGTAAGCCATTGTTTCTGCCATACCCCAGTCAAACAGTTTTTCACCGTTTGCCATTAAAGTGCGGTCAGAATAAATTTTATTTACACGTGAATGTAATTCATGATTGGCTGGGTATTCACATACTTTATTGGCTAAGCCTTTAAAGCGCTCTGCATCAAATTTGCTTTCATATTCACACCATTCACGGCTGAGATATTTTGTCCAATCTTTTGTGGTCAGATCCATTTCTCGCCATTCTGATACCACACAATCACCACGATCTAAGGCATCACGATAATTATTGAGCAATTCAGTGGCATCTTCATCTTTAATCACACCTTGTGCCACTAAGCGATCCGCATACACTTTACGTGGTGTTGGGTGTTTTTTGATGCGATCATACATTAATGGCTGTGTTGCTGATGGCTCATCTGCCTCATTGTGACCGTGGCGACGATAAGACACTAAATCAATGAAAATATCACGTTTAAATAATGTACGATATTCCACTGCCATACGAGCTGCATAAGCCACTGCTTCAGGATCATCACCGTTTACGTGAATGACTGGCGCTTCGATCATTTTTGCAATGTCGGTACAGTATTCTGTTGAACGGGTATCATTTGGATTTGAGGTCGTAAAACCGATTTGGTTGTTAATCACAACGCGGATAGTACCGCCCACGCTGTAACCACGGGTGCCTGACATATTTAAGGTTTCTTGTACCACACCTTGCCCAATCACAGCAGAGTCACCGTGGACAGTCACTGGCAATACTTTAGCTTTCTCGTGATCGTTAATCCGTTTTTGTCTTGCACGAACAGAGCCAATAACCACAGGGCTAACGATTTCTAAGTGAGATGGGTTGAACGCAAGCACTAAATGCACGATACCATCATCGGTCATAAAGTCAGAAGAAAAACCTTGGTGGTATTTCACATCGCCCGTACCATTGCCGTGGTGTTTGCCTGCAAACTCATCAAATAATTCAGAAGGTTTTTTACCTAATACGTTGACTAACATATTTAAGCGACCACGGTGTGCCATTCCCATTGCAATTTCGTCAATACCATTGCGTTTGCCGTGCCGAACAATTTCTTTCATTAAAAGAATAAAGGCATCACTACCTTCTAATGAGAAACGTTTCGCACCTGGGAATTTAGCCCCTAAATAACGCTCTAAGCCGTCTGCTGCGGTCAATTCTTCCAAGAATTTTAATTGCTCTTCTTTTTTGAAAGATTGAGTTAGGCGAGATTCTAATTTATTTTGTAGCCACGTTCTTGCTTCCACATCATTGACGTGCATAAATTCAAGACCAATGGTGCCACAATAGGTTTTCTTTAAAAAATCAGTTAAATCACGCAATGAAATTTTGTCTTTATTGCCGACTTCACCGCCAAGATCAAAAACCTCATCAAGATCACTGTCCGTAAAACCATGATACTTATAGTTCAATGTTGGCGCTTCCATTCGTTGCCATAAATTCAATGGATCTAAATTCGCATGCAAGTGACCACGATTACGATGAGCATTAACAAATTGAAGTAATTTGACTAAACGCGCACTCACATTTGGGTCTATAACCCCAACACCATTAGGAGAATTATCGCGGGCTAAACGTTTGAAATAATCACGGACTTGAGAATGAGGTTGCTCAACAGCAACATGGGATTTCGGAAGGGAGTTAAAAATAGCTTGCCAACTGGCATCGACAGAGTCGGGATCGCGAAGGTAATCTTCATAAAGTTCTTCAATATAAGACTGGTTGATACCACCAAGAGCAGTTGAAGTTAACCATTCGCTAATGGGTTTATTTTGTTGCATTATAACCACCTGACATAATGATTGGGTAACAATAATAGCGAAGACTATTCTTTCTATTATACAGCGAATTTAGCCAGAATATTCTTTTCTTTCTTTACTCAGAGTTAACTATGATTAAAAAGCAAAATGCCTTAATAAGCAACACAATTATGTAACACGACATTAACATTTTTGCTATTTTTTGATCTCTGTCGCACTTTTAGAAAATAACAATTTATTTACAATTTTTTTTTCACAATAATAAAGACACTTGACTTTTTACACGTTATAGTGAATTGACATGCAATAAAACACAACTCAATAAAGGAAGGATGACTTATGTCTGAATTAACTGCAAAATTAACCCTCAGCGATGGACGTGAATATGACCTACCTGTACACCAAGGCTCACTTGGTTATGATGCCGTTGATGTGCAATCTTTAGTAAAAAACAAATTATTCACTTACGATCCTGGTTTTATGTCAACGGCGTCTTGTCGCTCAGAAATTACGTATATTGATGGTGACAATGGGATTTTATTACACCGAGGCTACCCTATCGCCGAGCTTGCTAAAAATGCAGATTACCTTGAAGTTGCCCACCTCCTCTTATTTGGCGAACGCCCTAGTCCAGAAGAATACAAAAACTTTACCCAACTTGTCCGTCGCCACACTCTTGTTCACGAGCAAATTTCTCGCTTCTTCCACGGTTTCCGTCGTGACTCCCACCCAATGGCCATTATGTGTGGGGTAAGTGGCGCACTAGCAGCATTCTATCACGACTCTCTGGATATTAATGACATCAGACACCGAGAAATCACTGCAATTCGTTTATTAGCCAAAATGCCAACATTAGCAGCAATGTGTTACAAATATTCCATCGGACAACCATTTATGTTCCCACAAAATCATCTTTCTTATTCAGGGAACTTCTTATATATGATGTTCGCAACACCTTGTGAGCCTTATGTGGTAAACCCTGTGTTAGAACGTGCGATGGATCGCATTTTCATCCTCCACGCAGACCACGAGCAAAATGCGTCAACATCAACAGTACGTACCGCTGCCTCTTCTGGCGCTAACCCATTTGCTTGTATTGCGGCAGGTATTGCTTCACTTTGGGGACCAGCACACGGCGGTGCAAACGAAGCTTGTATCAATATGTTAGAAGAAATTGGCACAGTTGATCGTATTCCTGAATTTATTGCTCGTGCAAAAGATAAAAACGATCCATTCCGTTTAATGGGCTTTGGTCACCGTGTGTATAAAAACTATGACCCACGTGCGAAAGTAATGCGTCAAACTTGTCATGAAGTATTAAAAGAGTTGAATATTCAAAATCCACTATTTGACGTGGCAATGGAATTAGAGCGTATTGCTTTAAGTGACCCATACTTCATTGAGCATAAATTATATCCAAACGTAGATTTCTACTCAGGTATCATCTTGAAAGCGATTGGTATTCCAACTTCAATGTTTACCGTAATGTTTGCGTTAGCGAGAACAGTCGGTTGGATTGCACACTGGAAAGAAATGTTTAAACCAGGCAATATGAAAATTGTCCGTCCTCGTCAACTTTACATTGGGGAAACTGAGCGTCCATTTGACGCGATGGATAAAAGCAATTTGTAACGGAACACACATAAGTTATTAAATTGATGGCATTGGGCAACCGTATCGGTTGCCTTATTTTTTCTATCATAACCTATAAAATTACCTAAAACTCACCGTACTTTTGCTTGAAAACAGACAAATCCTCTTCTGACCTGTTAAAAAGATGATAAAAAATAGAGATCTTGTTCACAAATTTGCAACAAGAGAGTTTACTTTGTATCACGATTTCCGCTATGTTGACGGCTTATACAACTCATACAACCCCCTAACCAAGAGGATACAATAATGTTAAAAATGTCTCTTAAAAAAGCCCTCACCGCATTAGTTGTGAGTGCAACATTTTCACTCTCAGCTTGGGCGGCTGACCCTATCGTGATTAAATTTTCACACGTTGTGGCAAATGAAACACCAAAAGGTCAAGGCGCATTAATGTTCCAAAAATTAGTTGAAGAACGCCTTGCTGGTAAAGTAAAAGTCGAAGTCTATCCGAACTCATCACTTTACGGTGACGGTAAAGAAATGGAAGCGCTTTTACTCAATAACGTACAAATGCTTGCCCCGTCTTTAGCGAAATTTGATAAATACACGAAAAAAATTCAAATTTTTGACTTACCTTTCTTATTTGATGACATTGAAGCGGTACAACGCTTTGAACAAAGTGAAGCGGGTAAATCGTTGTTAAAATCAATGGAAGATAAAGGTATCACTGGTTTAGGTTATTGGAATAATGACTTAAAACAGCTCTCAGCCAACAAAGAATTACGCGAACCCAAAGATGCGCGTGGCTTAAAATTCCGTGTACAAAATTCTGAAGTATTAGATGCACAATTTAAAGCGTTAAAAGCAGTCCCTCGTAAAATGGCATTTGGTGAAATGTACCAAGGTTTACAAACAGGCGTTGTAAATGGTGCAGAGAACCCATATTCAAACATTTACTCGCAAAAAATCCATGAAGTACAAAAATTCATTACAGAATCAAACCACGGTTTATTGTCTTACATGGTGATTGTGAATACAAACTTCTGGAATGGCATTCCTGAAGACATCCGTGCTGAATTAAGTAAAATTCTTGATGAAGTCTCTATCGAAGTGAATAAAAAATCGCATGATTTAAACTTAGCAGATAAACAAAAAATCATTGACTCAAAAGCGTCTGCGATTATTACGTTAACACCTGAACAACGTGAAAAATGGCGTGATGCAGTACGCCCAGTTTGGAAACAATTCGAAGGTGAAATCGGTGCTGATTTAATCAAAGCTGCAGAAGCCTCAAATAAAAAATAATTACGCATTTTGAATTTAAGGTGCTGTGGCTGAAAAGTCATTGCACCTTTTTATATTGTTGGAGGAACAATGACATCACTAAAATGGTTTTGGGAACGTTTTGAGGAATGCTTGATTTCAATTTTATTAGCTGTCATGACGCTTGTGACATTCTTCTATGTCGTTTTCAATAACTTATATAATGTTTTCTTTGAGTTAGCTGATAATTACCCAAGTTTAGCAGGCTTTGCGGAACCAACGGGGGAATTTATTATGAATATGGCGCAAGAAATGACCTGGAGTATTGCTATCACAAAAGCTTGTTTTGGTTGGTTAATTTTCTTCGGTGCGTCTTATGGCGTTCGCACCGCTGGACATATTGGCGTTGACGCCGTCGTGAAATTATTTGGGCGCCATACTCAACGTACGATTGGTTTAATCGCTTGTATTGTCTGTATTATTTATGGGGTATTAATTGCGACAGCGAGCTATGAGTGGATCCACGCGATGTATGTTGCCAACATTGGTGCGGACGATTTACACCATTTTGATATTAAATTATGGCAAATTGGTATGATTATGCCGATTGGTTTTACACTGATTGCCATCCGTTTTATTGAAATTCTAGTTCGTATTTTGCGTGGCAAACAAACAGGCTTAGGTTTAGCAGACGAAAGTGTCGATGCCATGAAATTAGCACAAGGAGAAGAAAAATGACCGTAGTTGTGCTCTTTATTTTATTATTCCTTTTAATGTTTTTAGGTGTACCTATTGCCATTTCATTAGGTTTATCTGGCGCGATTGTTATTATGTTATTTAGCCAAGACTCGCTCAGCTCATTGGCAATTAAACTATTTGAAACATCAGAGCATTACACATTATTGGCAATCCCGTTCTTCTTACTTGCTGGTGCCTTCATGACAACAGGTGGAGTAGCAAAACGTTTAATTGATTTCGCTAATGCCACTGTTGGACATATTCGCGGTGGTTTGGCGATCGCCTCAGTCATGTCTTGTATGCTATTTGCAGCCTTATCAGGCTCAAGCCCTGCGACCGTTGCAGCGGTAGGTTCTATTGCAATTGCGGGTATGGTTCGTTCTGGCTATCCTGTAGGGTTTGGTACAGGAATTATTTGTAATGCAGGTACCTTAGGGATTCTGATTCCGCCATCTGTTGTTATGGTGGTCTATGCCGCCGCCACAGAAACCTCAGTAGGTAAATTATTTATGGCTGGCGTAGTACCAGGTCTATTACTTGGTGGAGCATTGATGGTAGCAATCTATGTCGTTGCTCGGATTAAAAATCTCCCTGCTCAACCTCGTGCTTCGGTCAAAGAGTGGTTCCGTGCAGCACGTAAAGCCATTTGGGGACTCCTTTTAATGGTCATCATCCTCGGTGGTATTTATAGTGGCATTTTCACCCCAACTGAAGCAGCTGCCGTCGCCGCTGTTTATTCTTTTGTTGTTGCAGTCTTTATCTATAAAGACATCAAACTCAGTGAATGTCCGCGAGTCTTATTAGAATCAGCAAAACTCAGTGTGATGCTAATGTTTATTATTGCTAATGCGATGTTATTTGCGCATGTATTAACGACAGAACAGATTCCACAATTAATCACGGAAACAGTAACACGCATGGAGCTTTCGCCATGGGCATTCTTAATTGCAGTCAACATTGTCCTCTTAATCGCAGGCGCGTTTATGGAACCTTCTGCAATTATTTTGATTCTGGCACCAATTTTATTCCCAATTGCAGTACAGCTCGGTATCGATCCAATTCATTTAGGGGTGATCATGGTTGTGAACATGGAAATTGGTATGATTACTCCCCCAATTGGTTTAAACCTATTCGTTGCCTCAGCAGTATCAAAAATGCCGTTAACCGCTGTTATCCGTGCCTCTATGCCGTGGTTAATGTTATTACTATCCTTCCTTATTGCGATTACTTATATCCCAGCTATTTCAATGGCGTTACCAAATTGGATGGGAATTAATTAACCTAATCACAACGATTAAAATAAAAATGCCCCATTTTATATTTTGGGGCATTTTTCTCTGATGACTAAATTAACGAACGAATGGATTATGCTGTTTTTCTTGGCCAATAGTCGTATAAGGACCATGTCCTGCTACAATAATCATATCATCGCCCAAAGGGTAAAGTTTCTCGCGAATTACATTTAATAACGTTTGATGATCACCACCTGGGAAGTCTGTCCTTCCTATACTCTGCTTAAATAATACATCCCCTGTAAAACTGATACGCTTGTTGTGCTCGATAAATCCAATATGTCCTGGTGTATGACCAGGTAGATGTAGCACCTCAAACTTCATATCCCCCACCTCAATCTTCTCGCCTTCTTGCTCAAGCCAACGATCTGGTGTGAACGCAGCCATCTCTGCAAATCCAAATTTTTGTGATTGTTCTGGTAGTTGCTGAAACCAATATTCATCTAGGTGATGTGGACCAATGATCTCTACTTGAAAATGTTGCTTTAATTTAGGTGCCGCACCGACATGATCAAGATGCCCATGAGTTAATAAAATCACACTTAAATTTAACTCAAGCTCTTCAATACGTTTAATTAACTTTTCCGCCTCTCCCCCCGGATCAATAATTGCTGCATTTTTATTTTCATCCCAAATTAAAGAACAATTTTGTTGAAAAGGGGTAACAGGAATGATTTCAATGTTCATGATTTCTCTCTAAATAACAACAAAACCGCACTTAATGTGCGGTTTACTCTTTATACGTTTATATTTTATCAGCTACCACGCCAAGTTCGAACAGGTCCAGTATCAATATGGATAAAATTGCTACGTGGGTAATAACCTACGCCACCGTTTTCTAATTTTTCAGCAGCTTGGCGAAGCTTAACTAACGGGACGCCATCAATACGGAAATCAATCGCTTGACCACGAGTATGGTAACTATTACTTGCTACACCACGACTTTTACGACGCATGGCGGCATTACTTACAGGAGAACGGTAACCACAGATAATTTGAATTTCTGTATTACGTAAACCTAAATGTGTTTGTAAACGATAAAACTTAGCAAAGAGTTTCGGATCCATGCGATGAATTTGATTATTACGTTTATCACGCATTAAATAATCCAATTGCTTTAGTGCAGCGGATGAAAACCCTTTACTCGGTAAAAACTCACCACTGAATTTATCGCCCGTATTAATATTTCTAAAACGTAAAATACGCGGTTTTGGGGTTGAAACAGCAGCCAACAAGCTATTAGGCAATAAAGATACACCTAATACAATTCCACCTAGGGATAACCACTTACGACGACTATGGTTAATACTATTCATTATCTTTCTGTCTCTGTGTTATTCAATGTTTAATTCGACCAACGTAATAACTATTCGTTCTCATAATAAGAAAATTGTCATAATTCTACTGATTTCCTCGCTAAAAGAAAGGAAAAATTGTTCAAATTATGACAAAAATCACATTAATTGAGGTATTTTTTAATGATTTCCCAATTAATATAACTTAAATTTGGTGTTACATCATACCCATAGATATCGGGTAATGTATAGGTTTTATTACCGTTTACCCAAGTGGTCACATAGTATAAAAAGACAGGGTTATGTGAACTGATAGTTTCTGATGTCGTTTTGCGACTCTGCAACGTACTACGTTTTCTTTCTTCCGTCCAACCTGCTTCTTTCAATAAAATAGTCGCTAATTCATCTGATTTTTCAATACGAACACAGCCTGAACTCAAGGCACGATCTTTTTTCGCGAATAAGCCTCTACTTGGTGTGTCATGTAAGAAAATTGCATCTGAACTTGGCATATTAAATTTAAAATTCCCTAACGCACTATCTCCTGGTGCCTGACGTAAACGATATGGGAATTTTTTTGCTGTCATATTTTCCCAATCAATTGTATAAGGATCAATAGTCTTTCCTTTGCTATCAATAATAGTGTACCCATTACGATAAATGTAACTCGGATCTTTACGCACTTTTGGGATAATATCTTCATTAATTAAACGTGTTGGTGTATTCCAAGGTGGGTTCACAACGACATTACTGAGCTTACTATAAAGGACTGGTGTCTTACGCGCTTTTTTACCAACAATGACTTTTGAACTCAGCACCAACTTACCATCACGGTAATAATCTAATTCATAGCTAGGAATATTCACAAATAATCCGTCTTCAAATGCTGGGATCACACGTAAGCGTTGTGCGTTAATCGCCATTTTATACAATTTAGCTAATGCCTCTTTATCTAAATTTGGAACATTCACTAAAGCTGGCAATGCCTCTGTGGTCTCTTTATACCAGCTATTTGACGTAGAAAGAGCGGTCAGGAACTCAAAGGTTTTGCCTTCTTTCACAGCATTTAGCCAATCGATAATTTGTAATTCAGTTGGTAAACTAGATTTATAATTATTCGCGGAATAGAGCCATTTCTGCGCTGATTTTAAAATATTGCTACTATAATACATATAGTCTAAAAAGGTATCCGTTAATAGTGCATCACGTTCAAAGCTACCCTTTTCCAGACTATCGATTTGTTCCAATGTCATCGCTGCATTTTTTGAAATGCCACTCATTACCACCATTGCATATTCGCGCAAAAATTGTTTTTCTGTTGCGCTATCTGTCCAAATCAGCTGAAAATTATTATCAGCGTAAATTTTTGCAACCATTGATTTAAACTGTAATGGTACCTCACCTAACTTAAGATTAAGCTCAACTTCTGCAAGTGCTTGCTTCTCAGCAACCAAACGAGCTTCTTCGGCTTTTTTCTCTTCAGCAAGCTGTTCTTCAATGGCTTTTGTCTCAAGTTCAAGTTGCTTACTCGCTAATAAATCGATTTCTTGTGTAGATTCAGGCGTGGAGATAACGGTCTTTTGGGCTGATACTTCTGCATAGGTTGTTTCAATATATAAAGAAACAAACACCAACATCGCAAAATATGCAAGCTTAAGTGGTTTTGTTGTTAACATAATATCGTTCCTTAAAAATCATGAGAAATTGACCGCACTTTTAACAAAAAGGTGCGGTCAATTATGAATCTCATTTTATTTTTCTTGTTTTGTACGGTTATTTTCCGCTTCAAATTTAACTAAATCGGCTGCCATTTTTTCTGCTTCTTTCAAATAGAAATCTGGCGCCTCATAATCTTTTGGTAAATCATCCAATTCTTTTAGTGGCTTTTTACCTTCTCGCTTGAATCGCGCATTTAATTCTTTCAAACGTCTTGTATCATCTTTATCATTTTCCGCCTTGCGATGCTGATAATTCAAGGATAAATATTTACGCTCTCTACGCGCATCACGAATTTTTAGCTCTTCATTTAAGGCGACAAATTCAGGATCTTTCGCCATACGTGCCAAATGTTTTTCATTTAAGACATGTACAGCATCACGAGCCTGTGCTACTTCCAGATAATTAGCCGCTGGAATTTTATCCCATGGTAACGCATTATCTTCCTTTTCTTCACCATATTCTTTCATATCAATCGCGGCAGGAAAGTCAATGTCTGTAGCTACGCCTTTTAACTGGGTGCTCCCGCCATCAATACGATAAAACTTTTGAATAGTGTATTGAATCACACCTAATGGCTCTTGATTCGCATCAAAAGCAAAATTTAATGAGCGGCTTTGTTGTACAGTCCCCTTACCAAACGTATTCTGTCCGATCACAATACCACGATTATAATCTTGCATTGCCGCAGCAAAAATTTCTGATGCTGAAGCACTAAAACGATTAATCATCACTAATAATGGTCCAGAATAAACTTGTGCGTTATCGGGATCTTCATGAATACGAATGCGCTGGAACGCATCACGGACTTGCACAATCGGACCATCACTGATAAATAAGCCACTTAATGCAACAGCTTCAGTTAATGCACCGCCCCCATTATCACGTAAGTCAATAATTAGCGCTTTTGCTTTCTTAGCCTGCATATCCACCAGTAACTTACGTACATCTTGCGTCAAACCAATATAAAAACTTGGAATCTTAATCGATGCAACTGTCTGCCCATCTACTTTACTAATCGTCAGTTTAGCCGCTTGATCCTCGATTCTGACTTTATCGCGGGTCAATGTAATGACTTTCGACTTGCCCCCTTTAGCAGGTTCTACTTCTAAACGAACTTTTGTTCCCTTTTTACCTTTAATCTTGTCAACAATGTCTTCTAATCGCCAACCGACGACATCTTCAATTTCACCTGTTGCCTGTCCCACACCAATAATGCGGTCACCAGCTTTCAACTTCTTACTTTTCTCAGCAGGTGCCCCAGGCACAAGTGATTTAATTGTTGTCCCATCATCTTCGGTTTGTTGTAACGTTGCACCAATCCCTTCTAAAGAAAGATTCATACTTTCATTAAAGCTTTTTGCAGTACGGGGCGCCAAATAACTGGTATGTGGATCGATCTCACGCGCAAACGCATTTAAATACACTTGTAAAATATCATCCGCTTTGGTCTGCGTTAAACGTCGAATCGCCAGATCATAACGTTTAGTCAATGTTTTCTTGATATCGGACCATTTTTTGCCTTTTAATTTTTGATTGATCACGTCATTTTTGACTCGTTGTTCCCATAAAGCATCTAATTCCAGATTATCTTTTGGCCAAGCCGCATGTTCACGATCAATTTCGATTTGATCATCACCTGATAAATTTGGTTCTTTATCCAATAATGAAAGTGCATATTTATAACGCTCATAGCGTTTTTTCATCATTAAGTCATACATTTCAAACGCGATAGAAAGATCACCTTCGTTTAACGACTCATCAAATTTAGTCGCAAACTTTGATTTCATCTCATCAATATCCGCTTGCAAAAACGTATTTCGACTGAAATCCAGTACTTTCAAATAACGATCAAAAATTTTCTGTGAAAACGCATCATCTAATTGGAATTTACGGTAATGACTCTGAGTCAAACGCGTTGCAACGCGTTTAGTGGCTAATTGATTTTCTTCTGTAGGTTGTGGAATGAGAATATCACTTTGCTGAATTTTAGGCTGTACTGCCTCGGCAATATTCACATTCATTAAAAAAGTGCTTAACAAAAACACGGTTAAGTAACTTTTAGTTCTACTTAATTTCATTTCATCTTCCTAAAAAAGAAAATATGGCTAATAACTTATGATTCAAAATGCACAAATGCCGTCGAATAGGATGGCATTTTATTTTACTTGTTAGATTATGCGAACACATGTTCAGCATTCACATTCACTACCACCCCATTATCAAGCTGTACACGTGCAGAATCTTTTACAATATCGAGCACAATGGCATGCTTTGGACTACCACCAACTTTCACTTTCACCGCATCCCCTTTTTGTAAACGGGTAAAATCAATGGCATTTAATTTCACTTTTGGCTTACGTACAACATTTTTTTTACCATTCACGTTCTCTTTTGTTGCCGCTACTTTATTATTTGGGCGACGAGCAGGACGTCTTTTCTCTGGATTTGCTGCTTTTTCTGCCGCTCTTTTTTCAGCGACTTTGGCTTTTGCTTCCGCTAATTGCGCTGCTGCATGTTCTGCATGTTCTTGCTCTAATACGCCACAAGGGTTACCTTGTAAATCGACACGCTCAGCCCCGACTTTACAGCCATGTAAATAACGCCAATTTGACGTGTACACGCGTAAAGCCTGACGTAATTGAGTTTTACTGACTCGCTCATCACCTTTTAAGGTTTCTGCTAATTCTTGGAACAAACCGATTTTTAAGGGTTTTGCTTCGCCTTCCAATGAAAAACAAAGTGGAAATTTTTCCACTAAATACGCAATAATTTCTTTATTATTTGTTAATTTCTGGAGTTCACTCATTCTCTCATCCTGGGTATTTATTTTTAATAAAAAAACTCGGCATAGTTTAGCTCACTTTGAGAAAAAATGACAATTATATAATCACATAAATACGTTAATTTACTTTTCTAGACCAAATCTTCACGCTTTATTAAGACGCAACAATAGCTATTTCCAAAATATTCTGGACAGTATAAAATATCTGCTCTTTACCAATTAAACAGGGTCTATTGTACTTGAGATGATAAAAACGACGCCGCACACACCCCAAAATGAGCTAGCCTGTTGCGCTGATTGTAATGCGGTGGTATCGTTTCCTCAATTACAGCCACAACAATATGCAGAATGTCCGCGTTGTCATAATGCGATTCGTTCGACAGATCGTTGGAGTCTACATCGCTGTGCTATGCTTGCTCTCTCAATCTTAATTCTAATGCCTTTTGCCCTCAATTATCCTTTACTCAGCATTGACCTTTTAGGTTCTAAAATTGACGCTTCTGTTTGGGGAGGCATCTGGAAAATGGCCACGAATGGTTACCCATACACCGCGTTTCTCGTGTTTATTTGTGCTGTGTTTATGCCCATTTCCTTTGCATTATTAGTGATATTACTGCGCATTTGTCAGCTAATCGGTATCAAACCGCGTAATTTGTTAATATCATTAAATCATATCAAGCCATGGGTTATGTTTGATGTGTATTTGGTTGCTCTTGCTGTGACTATGTTTAAAGTCAGAGAATATGCAGAACTTGAGATAGATATTTATTTGATTGCATTCATCTTCACATCCTTGCTCACGACGTTACTTTTTATCAAGCTGAATCCAAAGGCATTGTGGAATGATTTTTATCCTAATCACGAACCGCTCTTTGAGCGCTCAAATGTCCGTCCACATTTTTGCACCGAGTGCCAATACAGCTTTAGGCAGACCAATCTGGACAATCAACATCGTGTAATTTGTCCACGTTGTGCTTCTCGATTCTATTCATCTGACGATATTCAATTACAGCGAACTTGGGCAACACTTCTTGCTGGGATCATTATGATTTTCCCAGCTAATCTCTTACCTATGTCAATTGTCTATCTGAATGGCGCCCCGACCGAAGATACCTTGATGTCGGGTGTATTAAGCTTTATCGATATGGGAAGCTATTTCATTGCTTTCATCGTTTTTGTCGCCAGTATTTTTGTTCCTATCAGTAAAATCCTGATTATGCTTTACTTACTCAGTTGCGTGCATTTTAGATTAAAACACTCAATAAAATGGCAAATGCGCTTATTACATTTTGTTCACTTTGTCGGACGCTGGTCTATGCTCGATCTCTTTGTCTTAGCGCTCATGATGTCTTTAGTTGCCCGGGGTCAATTAATTGATTTTTCTGTTGGACCTGCCGCCTTTTACTTTGGCTTAGCTGTATTCTTAACCATGATTTCTACTTCACAATTTGACAGTCGCTTAATTTGGAAAATTTATGACACAACACAATCAAAATGACAATGTTGAACAACGTTATACCGAAACAAATGCAAATTTAAAGCAAGTTAGACGTATCTCGCCTTTCTGGCTACTTCCCTTTATTGCCTTTTGCATCGGTGCATTATTGTTTTTTCAAATCATCCAAGAGCAAGGTCACACCATTCGGATTACTTTCGCGAGCGGTGAAGGGTTGATTGCGGGTAAAACACAAGTCCGTTATCAAGGTCTACAGATTGGTGTAGTAAAAAAAGTCAACTTTACTGATGACTTAAAACAAGTTGAAGTAATCGCTAATATTTACCCTGAAGCAAAAACCGTTTTACGTAAAAATACGAAATTTTGGTTAGTCAAACCAAGTGCGTCATTAGCGGGTATTTCAGGTATTGATGCATTGGTGTCAGGAAACTACATCACTTTACAACCTGGTGATGGCGAAACAGAAGATGAATTTATCGCTGAAACAGAGGGACCTATTGCACAAGTCGATGATGGCGATTTATTAGTCCATTTATTAGCAGATGATCTCGGCTCAATTTCTATTGGTGCGTCAGTGTATTTTAAAAAGCTTCCTGTGGGTAAAATTTACGATTATCGCTTCGTGGAAGAAGGCAAAAAAGTCTCAATTAGCATTGTAATTGATAAAAAATATGCACATTTTGTTAAAAAAGACAGCCATTTCTGGAATATTAGCGGAATTGATGCACAAATAGGTTTATCTGGGATCAATATTAACGTAGATAGTTTAAATGCCATCGTACAAGGGGCGGTAGCTTTTGACTCCCCCGCTAAGAGTGAACCCGCTCAACATCATGATAAATTCACACTTTATGCTAATTTCAATGCTGCAAAACGTGGAATCACCATCGATATTACGGTGCCTAATAGCTCTGGGCTACAAACAGGGCAAACTCACGTATATCACCAAAATAAACAAATTGGTTTACTCTCTGAACTAAGTAGCGTTGAAAATAATCCTAAATTATTAACTGGTAAGCTTCTAGTAGATCCCCTTCACCAAGATTTATTTACCCGCAATACACAAATCGTATTACGTAATAAAACGCTTAATTTGGGTGATTTAACTAATATTCAACACCTATTACGTGGTGAATATTTTGATATTCTTGCAGGCATAGGCGAACCACAAACGCAGTTTACGGTCATTAAAGAAAACGAGTTATTATTACAACAGCCAAATACGCTGGTTTTAACTCTAACTGCACCTGAAACTTATGGTGTTAACGAAGGACAACCTATCTATTATAACAATATTACGATTGGTGAAATCATTGAGCAATCGCTTGATATTGAGCACGTCACCTTGAAAATTGCCATTGCAGAAAAATATCGCCATTTGATCCATCAAGACACTCGTTTTATCGCCGCATCGAACTTCGATATCAATATTGACACCAATGGATTACGTCTTGAAGCCGCCTCCCCCCAAAAATGGTTACAAGGTGGGATTCGCGTGATAGCAGGTCCACAAAATCAAGGAAAACCTTTAACAACCTATCCATTATATAAAGACACGACTCATGCTGAATCGGGTATTACTGATGGAAAATTAACCCCAACAATCACCTTAACTACGACGTCACTACCTAGCATTAGTCAAGGTTCATTAGTACTCTATCGTCAATATGAAGTGGGCAAGATTCTTGATGTTCGTCCGAAAAAAAATGCCTTTGAAGTCGAAGTCTTTATTTATCCGAAACACCAAGCACTTCTCACGGATAAAAGCGTATTTTGGGTAGAAAGTGCGGCACAAATTGATATAAGTACGAAAGGGATTAGTATCCAAGCCGCCCCATTAGCGCGAACACTAAAAGGTGCGGTCAGTTTTGACAATATAAGCACAGGCTCACCACGTATTCTTTACAGTAATGAATTACGTGCAAAATCTGCAGGACAGCAAATTACGTTTATGACCGATGATGCCACCAACTTAACCAAAGGGATGAGCTTACGTTACCTCGGATTAACCATTGGTGAAATTGAACAAGTCAATTTAGAGAGTAAAACGAAAAAAATCAGCGCAAAAGCGTTGATCAATCCGCAATATATGTCATTAATCGCCAAAGAAGGAAGCCGATTTACAGTCATCTCACCTCAGTTGTCTGCGGCAGCGATTGAGAATTTGGACAGCTTATTACAACCTTATATTGATGTAGAGATCGGTAATGGGAAAACTAAAACACACTTCCCACTGTTCCAATCTTCGCCACGGAAAAACAATCAATACACGCAAGGTTTCCCACTGGTATTAGAAACCCATGATGCGCTAAATATCACAACGGGCTCGCCTATTTTATACCGTGGTGTTGAAGTTGGTACGATCAATCAAATTACGTTGAATGAACTGGGCGATCGTGTTTTTGTACATATTCTCATTGCACAAAAATATAAACACTTAGTACGCCAAAACTCAGCGTTTTGGATTGCCGCAGGTTATGACCTTAACTTGAGTTTCAGTGGTGCAGAGGTGAATACTGGCTCAATTCAGCAATTGCTCAAAGGTGGTATTGCTTTCTCTACCCCCCCTAGTAATATTATTCAACCAGCTGCCAAAGCCAACCAACACTTTTTACTGCAAGTGAAAAAGCCTGTTAATGCACAGCAATGGAACTCTGGTGCCTTACCACAATAATCAGAGGCAGATAAAAAATAAACCGCACACGACAAACTCGGTGCGGTTTATTTTTCTGTCCCTGATGACACAAACTACTCTAACGCCAGTGCCGCAATTGTAACAATGACATTCACGGCACTTTTCATGCCTTCTAATGTAATGAGTTCGTGTTTACTATGGAAATTATATCCCCCTGTAAAAATATTTGGGCAAGCTAACCCTTTTTCTGCAAGCCATGCGCCATCAGTTCCTCCACGAATCGCTTTATGAATAGGTTTAATCCCACATTGTTGCATGGCTTTATCCGCAAGTTCTACGGCTTGAGGCACTTTCTTAACCATTTCATTCATATTTTTATAGCTATCTGTAATTTCAACAATGACAGGCTTTCTCAAGTGTTTTTTCATATTAAATTCAGTCACCAAATGCTGAATAAAATCTTTACGTCGAGTAAACCCTGCTTGTTCAAAATCACGGATCAAATAATGTAATTCCACTTTTTCGACATCACCATGAAAACTGTTCAAGTGATAAAAGCCTTGTCTTCCTTCTGTTGTCTCTGGTGTTTCATCCGCAGGAAAACCTTGCTGAAACTCACAAGCCAAAGTCAATGCATTCACCATTTTGTCTTTTGCTGACCCAGCATGCATATTCACACCTTCTATTGTCACTTTGGCACTTGCTGCATTGAAATTTTCATATTCCAGTTCCCCTACTTCACCACCATCAATGGTATAAGCCCAATGACACGCAAAAGAATCAAATGGGAAAAATTGCATCCCCAACCCAATTTCTTCATCTGGTGTAAATGCCACTCGGATATTGCAATGTGGTAAGTTATTTTCTTTTAATAACGCCAGTGCGGTCATAATTTCTGCAATTCCCGCTTTATTATCGGCACCTAATAAAGTATTACCGTCCGCAACAATTAATGTTTTACCAACAAGTTGATGCAAAAAATGATAATGTGCTGGGCTAATAAACGCCTCTCCTACCCCTAATGAAATATCACCACCACGATAATTTTCAATGACTTCGGCCTGCACATTTTTACCACTGCATTGCGTCGCAGTATCTAGATGAGCAATCAAGCCTATTGTTGGTGCATTAAGGTTCACATTCGAGGGCAAAAATGCAGTGACGACTGCGTGCTTAGATATTTCAACATTCTCTAAGCCTAATGCGATTAACTCTTGTTGCAAATGCTTCGCTAATTTAAGTTGTCCTGGCGTGCTTGGTGAAAGCTTAGCCCCCATTTTGGATTGGGTATCGTACGTCGTATAGTGAAGAAAACGTTCTAATAAGCGATATTCTTGATCTGGATTCAACATAATATTTACTCTCTCGAAAAGCATTGTTTAAGTCTAACGGCAAATAACGCGCTCTTCCTTGATATATCACAATTTTTTTCGTTTATTTTTCCCAAAATCTTCCTTTCCTTCATTAATAGGCATCAACTCAGCATATTCCTATTGTTTGAGGAATGAAGTGATTATCCTGAGATCGTTTAATTTTTTTATAAAAGCACTTTTAATTATTAAACAATCGCTATATCATTAGCATTTATTTTTTAATCGTAAGCGCCAACAGGTTTTCTGTTGGCATTTGTTTCTACTCAATACCGAAGTCCTCGGTACATTAGGGAGAAAACCAAAGCTAGTGGAAAGTTCAGTTCAAAACAAGCCTATTATTGAGCTTCGTTCTATTACGAAATCTTATGGTAATAAAACCATCATTGAAAATTTTAATTTAACTATCAATAATGGTGAGTTTTTAACCATTCTAGGTCCTTCAGGCTGTGGTAAAACAACTGTTTTACGCTTACTTGCTGGCTTAGAAGAATTAGACTCTGGTCATATTATTCTTGACGGCGAAGATATTACTGACGTGCCTGCAGAACAGCGTCACGTTAATACTGTTTTCCAAAGTTACGCCTTGTTCCCACATATGACGATTTTTGAAAATGTGGCATTTGGCTTACGTATGCAAAAAGTACCTAATGAAGAAATTAAGCCTCGCGTACTTGAAGCATTACGTATGGTGCAGTTAGAAGAATATGCGGACAGCAAACCGGCTCAACTTTCTGGTGGACAACAACAACGTATTGCTATTGCCCGTGCTGTAGTCAATAAGCCAAAAGTGTTATTACTTGATGAATCACTTTCGGCGTTAGACTATAAACTACGTAAGCAAATGCAAAACGAATTAAAAGCATTGCAACGTAAACTTGGAATTACCTTTATTTTCGTTACTCACGATCAAGAAGAAGCGTTAACAATGTCTGATCGTATCATTGTGTTACGTAAAGGTCATATTCAACAAGATGGTTCACCGCGTGAAATTTATGAAGAGCCGAAAAACTTATTCGTTGCCAAATTCATCGGTGAAATCAACATTTTCAATGCAACCGTATTAGAACGCATTGATGAAAAACGTGTACTTGCGAATGTAGAAGGTCGAATTTGCGAAATTTATACCGCACTTGATGTCACACCTGAGCAAAAACTAAAAGTATTACTACGCCCAGAAGATATTCTTATCGAAGAACTGGATGAAAACCAAAGCTCTAAAGCGATTATTGGCCACGTAGCAGATCGTAACTATAAAGGAATGACATTAGAATCAAACATTACATTAGATCATAACGGCATATCTGTTTTAGTTAGCGAATTTTTTAATGAAGACGATCCCAACATCGATCACTCTTTAGGTCAAAAAGTGGCATTAACATGGCACGAAGGCTGGGAGGTTGTACTGAGCGATGAAGAATAACGCTTTTCAAAAATCAACCATTGCCGTCATTTTCGGCTGGTTGATCTTCTTTGTACTTGCGCCAAACTTATTAGTGCTTATCGTGAGTTTCTTAACTCGCGATAGCAGTAATTTTTATGCGTTGCCATTTACATTTGAAAACTATACGCGCTTATTTGAGCCACTTTATGCTCAAGTCGTATGGAATTCATTGTATATGTCAGGTTTAGCAACACTTGTTTGCTTAATTATTGGCTATCCTTTTGCCTTTTTACTCACAAAAATTAATCCTAAATATCGCCCATTTTTGCTTTTTCTTGTGGTGTTACCTTTCTGGACTAACTCACTGATTCGTATTTATGGTATGAAAATCTTTTTGGGTGTAAAAGGTATCTTGAATAATACGTTAATGACGCTTGGTATTATTGATACGCCTATCCGTATTTTAAATACCGAAGTCGCCGTTGTCATTGGCTTGGTATATTTGTTATTACCATTCATGATTTTGCCACTTTATGCTGCTATCGAAAAATTAGACTACCGTCTACTCGAAGCGGCAAAAGACCTTGGCGCAAATGCGTTTCAACGTTTCATTAAAGTGATTATCCCACTCACAATGCCGGGGATTATCGCAGGCTGTTTATTAGTCTTGCTACCTGCAATGGGAATGTTCTATGTTGCAGACTTATTAGGTGGAGCAAAAGTGTTACTTGTGGGTAACGTGATTAAGAGTGAATTTTTAATTTCACGTAACTGGCCATTTGGTTCTGCTATCAGTATCGGTCTGACAATCTTAATGGCATTACTCATCTTTGTTTACTACAAAGCGAGTAAGTTAATGAATAAGAAAATGGAGTTGGAATAATGAGCCGTTTACTACGTAATATTTTTATGCTGGTGGTATACGCTTATTTGTATATCCCAATTATCATCCTCGTGACCAACTCGTTTAATGATGATCGCTATGGCTTAACTTGGAAAGGATTTAGCTGGAAATGGTATGAGCGCTTATTTAATAACGATACGTTAATCCAAGCGGCAATCCACTCTGTCACGATCGCATTTTTCGCTGCAACGATAGCAACGATCATTGGAGGGCTTACCGCAATCGCACTTTATCGCTACCGTTTCCGTGGAAAACAAGCGGTAAGTGGCATGTTATTCATCGTCATGATGTCACCTGATATTGTGATGGCAGTATCTTTACTAGCTCTATTTATGATTGTAGGTATTAACTTAGGGTTCTGGTCATTGCTTTTAGCACACATTACTTTCTGTTTGCCGTATGTAGTTGTGACAATTTTTTCACGCCTCAAAGGGTTTGATGCCAAAATGTTAGAAGCTGCGAAAGATCTTGGAGCAGGAGAAGTAACAATTTTACGTAAAATTATTTTCCCATTGGCATTACCTGCGGTAATTTCGGGTTGGTTACTTAGCTTTACGATCTCATTAGACGATGTTGTCGTATCATCATTTGTAAGTGGTGTAAGTTATGAGATTCTACCGCTGAAAATTTTCTCATTAGTGAAAACCGGTGTGACACCTGAAGTGAATGCATTAGCGACAATTATGATTATTCTTTCATTAGTGTTGGTGATTTTGAGCCAAGTTGTCGCAAGAAAAGGAAAATAATTGTTGTAAGAAAATAATACTTCACAAACAATCCAATACCAAATAGAATACGCCTTGCCTTAAAACAAGGCGTTTTTTATGCCTCTAATATAAAAGAGAACGTTTACCCCTAACAGGAGAATGATAGAAATGAAAAAATTTGCAGGTCTTGTGACTGCAGGAATCATGACACTTGGCTTAACCGCTAATGCACATGCAACCAATGACACGGTTTACCTTTATACTTGGACCGAATATGTCCCAGATGGTTTATTAGATGAATTTACAAAAGAAACGGGCATCAAAGTTATTGTTTCTAGTTTAGAATCCAACGAAACTATGTATGCGAAATTGAAAACACAAGGTGAAACGGGTGGTTATGATGTTATTGCACCATCAAACTATTTTGTGTCAAAAATGTCGCGTGAAGGTATGCTAAAAGAGCTAGACCACAGCAAATTACCTGTTATCAAAGAGTTGAATCCTGACTGGTTAGATAAACCTTACGATAAAGGAAATAAATATTCGTTACCACAATTATTAGGTGCGCCGGGTATCGCATATAACACTGACAGCTACAAAGGTGAAAACTTCACCGCTTGGGGTGACTTATGGAAGCCTGAATTTAAAGGTAAAGTCCAATTACTTGATGATGCTCGTGAAGTGTTTAACATTGCTTTATTAAAATTAGGTCAAGATCCAAATACCAAGGATCCTGCCATCATCAAACAAGCTTACGAAGAGCTATTAAAGTTACGTCCAAACGTGTTGTCATTCAACTCTGACAACCCAGCTAACTCATTCATCTCTGGTGAAGTTGAAGTCGGTCAATTATGGAACGGTTCTGTACGCATTGCGAAAAAAGAACAAGCGCCTTTAGATATGGTCTTCCCAAAAGAAGGTCCAGTACTGTGGGTAGATACATTAGCTATTCCAGTAACATCAAAAAATCCTGATGGTGCACATAAACTAATTAACTACTTATTAAGTGCAAAAGTGTCTGCACAATTAACAGAAGAAATTGGTTACCCAACATCTAATATTGAAGCATTAAAATTATTACCAGCAGAAATTACACAAGATCCAGCTATCTATCCAAGTGCTGAAATCTTACAAAAAAGCTATTGGCAAGATGATGTTGGTGATGCCGTTGAATACTACGAGAATTATTACCAACAATTAAAAGCAGCAAAATAATTTGTTTTAAGCTCATAACACACCGCAAGTGCGGTTGAAATTTCGTAAATTTTAACCGCACTTTTCTTGTTCCCACTTATATTTTTATCTTCTCACTAAATGAATTTTTAATCATAAATTTTATATAACAATTCATTTACATTCTGAACATTCTAGCCTACAATCCGCCTTGTCCGTATCCATTCGGCATCTTCAGGTTAGGTAAACTGAGGGTTTAACTGACATATTTTTCACCCATTTTCTGGGAGCAACATAAATGAAAAAATTAACTGGCATTTTAACTGCTGGCGTGATGATGCTGGGCGTAAGCAATCTTGCAAGCGCAGCTAATAATGAAGTTTATCTTTACACCTGGACAGAATATGTTCCTGAAGGCTTATTAGATGAATTTACTAAACAAACCGGGATTAAAGTCATCGTTTCAAGCCTTGAGTCAAACGAAACGATGTATGCCAAATTAAAAACAATGGGTAAAGACGGAGGTTATGATGTTATCGCACCAACAAGCTACTTTGTTTCAAAAATGGCTCGAGAAGGAATGTTAAAAGAACTCGATCATAGTCAATTACCCGTTATCAAAGAACTCGATCCGAATATGCTTGATCGTCCATATGACAAAGGCAATAAATACTCTTTACCTCAGCTCTTTGGCGCAACTGGCATTGCCTATAATACTGCGAATCAAACACCTGCACAGTTTCAGTCTTGGGGAGATTTATGGCATACCGACTTTAAAGGTAAAATTCAAATGCTCGATGATCCTCGAGAATTATTTAATATAGCGTTATTAAAAATGGGTAAAGATCCGAATACGCAGGACCCTGTAATTCTAAAAGAAGCTTATGAAGAATTACTAAAATTACGTCCAAATATTCTTTCTTTTAACTCTGATAATCCTGCCAGCACTTTTATCTCGGGCGAAACAGACATTGGCTTACTTTGGAATGGCTCTGTGCGTATTGCAAAAAATGAAGGTGCACAAGTGGATATGGTTTATCCAAAAGAAGGCACAATGCTATGGATTGATAACTTAGCGATTCCTTCTACTTCCCAAAATACTGAAAATGCCTATAAATTAATTAACTATTTATTAAGTGCGGATGTATCCGAAAAGCTGACCTTAAACATCGGTTATCCAACTTCTAATTTAGAAGCATTAAAACGCTTACCAAAAGAGTTGACGGAAGATCAAGCAACCTTCTTAACACAAGACGTAATTCACCGCAGCCAATGGCAAATCGATGTTGATCATGCTATTGATTTATATGACAGCTACTATCAAAAACTTAAAGCAGCAAAATAATTCAGTATAGCTTGATTTCAATCACAAAAAGATCTTCTGAATGAAGATCTTTTTTGTTTTGTACATTAATATAATGTGAAAATATTCAGACAAGGAGAGCCAATATGAAGATACATATTTCAGAAAAAATCACCCAAGCACTGCACCAAATCGAGCCAGAAGCGCTCAGACAAGACCTGCTTCATATTCTCGAAGAACAACATTTTATCGGTCTACTACCGCATTTTGTTGTTCGCCATATTTGTGAAAAACATCACCTTGATAACAAACAACTTGCTTTAAAATTATTACCGATTGCCGCCTGTTACTCACATACTCCCATTTCACATTTCCATGTCGGTGCGATTGCTATTGGACTAAGTGGTAATTTTTATTTTGGCGCTAACCAAGAATTTTCTCATAGCAGTATTCAACAAACAATTCATGCAGAGCAAAGCGCTATCTCACATGCGTGGATGAGACAAGAGAAAGGCATTACAGATATTGTTGTCAACTACACGCCATGCGGTCATTGTCGCCAATTTATGAATGAATTAAACTCAGCATCAGAGCTCTATATCCACCTTCCACATAGCCAAAATAACCCTTTACAAAACTATTTACCCGACTCATTTGGGCCAAAAGATTTAAATATTGATTTATTGCTTTTAGATGAACACACTAATCACCTGAGTTATCACACTAAAAATCCCGTTGTATTAGCCGCATTAGAAGCAGCAAACATGGCACATGCCCCATATTCCAATTCCTATCATGGTGTAGCGATTCAATTGCAAGATCAGCGTATTTTCATTGGTAGCTACGCAGAAAATGCGGCCTTTAATCCGAGCTTACCCGCATTACAAGTTGCCCTAAACCACGTTTTCTTACAGGGCGGTGAAATTGAACATATCCAAAAAATTGTCATGCTAGAACGAGCTAATAGGTTAAACTATCGTAAAATGAGCGAAGACTTAGTTGAAAGTATTTGTGATGTGAAATTAGAATATATTGAGATCTAATGCTTCGATAAGCCCCATAAAAAGACTGTCCGCTTTTGCTTTTATCAACTGCACTTTTTAATCAACACGTAAAAGCAAGCCGTTTCTCTTAATACAATATAAAAAAGATAGCCAATTGGCTATCTTTTTAGTAGAAAGTGCATTTATTTTCCAATAATAGTTAATCCATTCATATATGGGCGTAACACAGTTGGTACGGTAATACTACCATCCGCATTTTGGTAGTTTTCTAATACTGCCACTAAAGTACGTCCTACGGCTAAGCCTGAACCATTTAAGGTATGAACTAAACGTGTTTTTTTATCGCCTTTCATACGACAACGCGCTTGCATACGACGTGCCTGGAAATCCCACATATTTGAACAAGAAGAAATTTCTCTATAAGTGTTTTGTGCAGGAAGCCACACTTCTAAATCATATGTTTTGCATGCGCCAAAGCCCATATCACCTGTACATAATAAGACTTTACGATATGGAAGCTCTAATAATTGCAACACTTTTTCTGCCTGACCCGTCAATTCTTCTAAGGCATCCATTGAGGTCTCTGGAGCAACGATTTGCACTAATTCGACTTTATCAAATTGGTGCATACGAATTAAACCACGGGTATCACGTCCATAAGAACCTGCTTCAGAACGGAAACAGGGTGTATGTGCGGTCATTTTTAATGGTAAATCGGCTTCTTCTAAAATTACATCACGCACTAAGTTTGTTACTGGCACCTCAGCAGTAGGAATTAACGCATAAGGCTGTTCACCTTCTAACGCATTAGTGTGGAATAAATCCTCACCAAATTTAGGTAATTGACCTGTGCCATAAAGGGTTGTGTGATTCACTAAATAAGGGACATACGTTTCCATATATCCATGTTGCTCAGTATGTAAATCAAGCATAAATTGCGACAATGCACGATGTAATTTCGCAATTTGCCCTTTCATTACTGCAAAACGAGAACCGCTTAATTTTGCTCCCGCAGAGAAATCTAAACCTTGTAAAGTTTCTCCTAATGTCACGTGATCTTGCACTTCAAAATCAAATACCTTCGGTGTTCCCCAACGTGACACTTCTAGATTTTCACTATCATCTCTTCCTAAAGGCACTTCATCTGCAGGTAAATTAGGAATCGTTAACGCAATCTGATTAATTTCTGCTAAGACATCATCCAATTTAGCTTTTGTGGTACTGAGCTCAATTCCCATATTATCAACTTCATCCAATAACGTCGAAATATCTTCACCACGCGCTTTAGCCTGACCAATATTTTTTGAGCGTGCATTACGTTCGGCTTGCAACGTTTCTGTTTTAACCTGCAATGATTTACGTTGTTCTTCTAAGTCACTTAACAAAGCCACATCTAACACGAAATTGCGCTTAATTTTTAATTTTTCCGCCACGTCTACAAGATTGTTACGCAATAGATTTGGATCGATCATGTTTTACCTACTTTTATTAAAATTTAGGCGGAATTAACCGCACTTTTGTCTCGAAATAATTTTTGTATTTTAGATCGAAATAACATAAGAAACCAGTTTAAAATCTGGCTTACCTATTCAAAAATAGTGATTTTTATTAATCAAGAGACTTGCCTATTCGTAGAAAAAATAAGCAAAAATGACTTACTACCTACTCTTAACGCTGAGCAAAATAAGAGATAAATTAATTTAATAACGCTTTTGAGGACTTTTTTGATCCTGCTCTCTCAACCAATCCAGCTTTTCTCTCACTTTCATTTCTAGCCCACGATTGCTTGGGAAATAATATTGTGTCGTTTTAAGTGGTTCAGGAAAATAATTTTCACCCGCTGCATACGCATTCGGCTCATCATGCGCATAGCGATATTCTGCCCCATATCCTAATGTTTTCATTAAATGCGTAGGTGCATTACGTAAATGCTCTGGGACATCATAATCAGGTAATTCTTTGGCATGTTTTTTAGCTTGCTTAAAGGCAAGATAAACAGCATTACTTTTGGGTGCAATTGCGAGATAAACAACTGCTTGTGCAATAGCTCTTTCTCCTTCTGCTGCCCCAACACGTGTAAAACAGTCCCAAGCAGCAAGCGCAACTTGCATTGCTCTTGGATCCGCATTGCCAATATCTTCCGACGCAATCGCCAATAAACGTCTTGCGACATAAAGCGGATCACCACCAGCCGTAATAATACGTGCATACCAATATAACGCGGCATCAGGAGCTGAGCCCCGAACGGATTTATGCAAAGCTGAAATGAAATCATAAAAACGATCGCCTTGTTTATCAAAACGGGCTTGACGTTCACCCAATACAGCATGTAACAAAGCGCGATCTAAACGTTTTCCTTTTTCACTTTCATCCGCCATCTCCGCCATCAATTCCAAGCTATTTAATGCCAAACGTGCGTCACCATTGACATATTCAGCCAGCATTTCAAGCAAACCATCTTCTAAAATAAAAGCTTCTTGTCCTAAACCACGTTCTTTATCTTGTAAAGCCTGCTGCAAAACAAGCCTGATATCCTGTGTTGTAAGGGGTTTGAGAATATAGACGCGTGCACGTGATAAAAGCGCACTATTTAATTCAAAAGACGGATTTTCTGTCGTTGCACCAATAAAAATAATAGTGCCATCTTCAATATAAGGTAAAAAAGCATCTTGCTGACTTTTATTAAAACGATGCACTTCATCAACAAACAGGACAGTCCGACGATCCGCTAAACGATGTTGTTTGGCACGCTCAATCGCCTCTCTGATTTCTTTTACCCCACTGGTAACCGCCGAAATACGCTCAACCTCAGCATTAATTCGTTGTGCAATCATTTCAGCTAGTGTCGTTTTGCCTGTACCTGGCGGTCCCCAGAAAATCATAGAATGAATATGTCCCACTTCAATGGCTTTACGTAGCGGTTTACCTTCACCAACTAAATGTGCTTGACCAAAATACTGTGCCAAGGTCGTCGGTCGCATTCTGGCAGCTAAAGGACGAAAGTCACTCTGCTCAAAATCCAAACTTAAGTTAGCCATATTCAATTCTCGTTATTTTTTACGTTGATCGTCGACTTCTACGCCTTTAGGTACAGTAAAGTGAAATAAACTACTTGCTAAGGTCTGGTTAGTAATATTGCGTAATACATAAAGATTTGATTGACCATCTTTTTCAGTGGTACTGAAATTACGCAACACGCCTTCTTGATCAATACGAATCGTGAATTGCTTAATATGACTTTTCTTCGCTTTAGGGACGAGAGTAAATGTATCGGCTTTTTGCTCTACCGTATATTGTGCCCAATGGCTTTTATCGTCCGTAGTCAACAAAACAAAAGGGGTATTATTCACTGCATCTTTTACCCAATTTGCCGTAACTTGTTCAACAAAAGGATCATAAAACCACAATGTTTTACCATCTGAGATAATTTGGCTTTCCTGTGGTTCTTTGTTCTCCATACGGAATAAATTTGGACGTTTAATTTGAAGCTTTCCGCTCCCTTGTTGCACATTTTTACCATCCGCGGCGCTCACTGTTTGTGCATAATCCGCACTTAACACATCCACTTTAGCTAAACGTTGTTGTAGCTCTTTCGCGGCATCTGCCCAAGCAACAGAACTCATCGCTACCCATAAAAGTGCGGTCGTTTTTAATAATATTTTCATCTGTATTTTCCTAAAAATCTGAAGAACGTCTTGCTAAGACTTCACGTTTACCATTCTGCATCGCTGAAACAATCCCTTGTTCTTCTAATTGCTCCATAATTCTTGCTGCACGATTAAACCCTACTTTGAATTTACGTTGAACGTAAGATGTGGAAGCATTGCCTGTTGTGGTAACTAATTCAACAACTTCATCAAATAAGTCATCGAGCTCATCCGAATCGGTCACAGAAGGAAACGAATCCTCGTCCTCTTCGTCTGAGCCATCTAAAATTGCTTCAATATAATTTGGCTTACCACGTGCTTTCCAATCATCCACTACTCGTGCAACCTCATCATCACTCATAAATGCGCCATGTACACGAACTAAATCCGATGAGCCTGCACCAGAATATAACATATCTCCACGTCCAAGTAGCGCTTCCGCGCCCACTTGGTCTAAAATTGTACGCGAGTCAATTTTACTTGCCACCGTAAATGCGATTCGACTTGGAATATTCGCTTTAATCAACCCCGTAATCACATCAACAGAAGGACGCTGTGTCGCTAAAATTAAGTGAATCCCAATTGCACGCGCTTTTTGTGCTAAACGAGCAATTAATTCTTCGACTTGTTTGCCTGCCACCATCATTAAATCAGCGAACTCATCCACTATCACCACAATATAACTCAGTTTCTCTAATGGTGGGGGTAACGCATCCATTGTGTCGCCAGGTCGCCATAAAGGATTCGGGATCGGCATATTCATGGCGTCATATTCATCAATTTTTTCATTGTAACCTTCAATATTACGCACACGTAATGCAGAAAGAAGTTGATAGCGACGTTCCATTTCATCCACACACCAACGCAATGCATTTGCGGCTTTTTTCATATCCGTCACGACCTCAGTTAACAAATGAGGAATCCCGTTATAGATAGATAATTCAACAACTTTAGGGTCAATCATAATGAATTTGACTTCTTCAGGCTTCACTCTAAAGAGCAAACTCAAAATCATGGTATTCACCCCAACGGACTTACCTGAGCCAGTGGATCCCGCCACTAATAAATGTGGCATTTTGGCTAAATCAACTACAACAGGCTTACCACTAATATCTTTACCTAACGCCATCGACAATACGGAATGAGATTGACGAAATTCATCACTGTCGAGGACTTCGCGTAAGGTCACCATTTGACGATTGACATTTGGTGTTTCAATACCGATATATGGCTTACCAGGAATCACCTCTGCCACACGAATTGAACGAAACATCAACGCACGTGCTAAATCCGTATCAATACTGGTGACCTTGGCAGCTTTGACACCGGGTTGTAACTCAAGTTCATAACGCGTCACTACAGGACCGACTAACACATCTTTTACACTGGCTTTCACCCCAAAATTACGTAATTGATGTTCAATACGTTGCGATGTATCAATAATCTCATCTTGTGTAATACGGTGTGCTTGGCTTGGACGATACTCCAATAAGTCGAGACTTGGCATCGGTGTCGTGGGTTTTACTTTTGTCGTGACTTTTTGCTGTAACGCGGGATGAATCAGTGAATCACCATATGGTTTATAGTTTGGCGTAGCGGAGAGCAACGCATCATCTGCCGCAACGGGTTCCGCAAAAATGGTCTGTAATGCGTCTTCCGCATTCAGTTCTTTTGCACGTAATGCCATTTCATCCAAACGCTGTTGTTCCTGTGCAGCAAATTGACGAGCTAAATCATTTCCCTCATCTAATACACTCAATTGCTCAGTAGTGTGTGCTGGTAAAGGCGATAGCGATACAGTGGGAATATTCTCCAAATCGGAAGATAACACGTCCGTACTATTTTGCCATGCTGTCATCGTAACTGTTTCTGGTACGATCGCATTTAAACGCTCTGGGTCAATATCATTATGCTGAACACTCACTGTAGGTAAGGATATATCCTGCTCAACCGCATATCCACCTAACTGTGCAACTTCCGCACGGTCCAATGTCGATTCAATGGATTCAATAGATTCAACGGAGTCAATGTTCTGCTCTGTTAAGTTTGTTTCAGGTGTTAACCCATTAATATGAATAAAATTTTCAACATTTACGAGCGCAGGTGAAGAATCAGCGGTAAGGTGGGTCTCTTCCATACTTTGTGCAATTTCCGATAATTGACGCTCATTCTCTTCCAGTGGTAACGCCAACTCCTGTTGAACAGGTACAGATTGTGAGGGAGCATCTTCGGCTTTATCATGATTTTTCATCGCCAGCCAAGCAAAAAATGCCATGACGAAACGAATTAGCGAGGTGCCTGAACAAAGCATAAATCCAACGACACTTAGTCCCCCGCCTATTAGCATTAACCCGACAAAATCTAAGACGGGGAAAAATGTAGCCACTAAATATCCCCCTAACACCCCTCCCGCTAAATAATAAGGTGTATTAGATAACAACAAAGTTGCCACGATCGAAGCGCCGCACAAAAAAACAACAAAACCAAACAAGCCTAGATTAAAACGCCAGAAATGGAAGGAAGTTCTTGCTTTACTCCGCAGAAAATAAACAGATGTGATAAAAATCACAAAAGGAATCAAGTGTCCAATATGTCCCAAAAGCACAAAAAACAAATCAATAAACCAAGCGCCGAAAGCACCTGCTTTATTGATTGTTTTCTCAATATAACTTGATGATGCCCATGAACTATCTAACGGGGAATAACTTGACCACGCTACGATCAAATAAAGACCGAAAAGTGCGGTCAAAATAAAGAAAAATCTCAATAAATACTGCTTTGGGCTAAACTTTTCAGAAATTCGTTTAATCATGCTCTTACTTCAACTGCAAAAAATTCGTTTGTTTAACTTCTTCCATCACAACGTAAGTGCGAGTGTCATTCACACCAGGTAAACGTAACAACGTTGTCCCAAGTAACTTACGATAGGCTGCCATATCGGCTACACGCGTTTTCAATAAATAATCAAAATCACCTGAAACTAAATGGCATTCTTGAATTTCATCAAGCTGTTGAACAGCAGCATTAAATTCTTCAAACACATCTGGTTTACCACGAATTAACGTAATTTCCACAATCACTAAAAGTGGCGAATCCAATAGCTCAGGATTTAATAACGCACGATAACCCATGATAATGCCTTGCTTCTCAAGACGTTTCACACGTTCTAAGCAAGGTGTTGGAGATAACCCCACTTTTTTGGATAACTCAATATTTGAGATTTTTCCATTACGTTGTAGTTCATTCAAAATGTTTATATCAATATTATCAAGTGCTTTCATGAATTTTCCTAAGTCCTAAGCCATCAAACGCTACCTATGCCAGTGAGATTAACTAATTTTACACCATTTTTCAAAATTTAATTTGTTTTCTTTGCCTTAAATGATGCTTTCCTACTTTCTATATCGCTTTCCATCTTTAAACGTTCTACACTATCCACATATCAAATTACAGGAGCACACAATGCATGCGACGAATCCCTTTCGTGCGAATTGGACAGCCAAAGGTAATACGCTATGTTTAGGACACTGGGAAATTCACTATTTCGATAAATTAATTGTACTGCCAACAGAGCGTACTGAAAAAGACATGGGAACACGAGGAATTTATAATTTTATTGATCCAGACGATACGCTTTATTTAGAAGGTTTAGAGGAAGATGATTGGATTCTGGCAAATATTGATTGGCTTTCTGACGTCTTTATCAATGCCAATATTCCACTCGAAGAATCCTTATTTCGCCAGTTCTATCAAGCCGTCAATCAAGAAGATTGGCGTTGTGGAAGCTGTGGCGGCTGTATGTAACCGCCACGTAAGCGATACTTAAAAAGTATCTAAAAGAGATAACGCATCTGCTAATTTTTTCACGGTAAACACTTGCATATTAGGTAACACTTGTTTAGGCCGATTCGCGAATGGCACAATGGCACGTTTGAATCCATGTTTAGCCGCTTCGCTAATTCGCTCTTGCCCACTTGGTACAGGACGAATTTCGCCCGCTAACCCCACTTCTCCAAAAACAACAAGATCTTGTGGCAACGGACGATTACGGAAACTCGAAATTAATGCCAATAACAAGGCTAAATCTGCACTGGTTTCGCTCACCTTTACCCCCCCGACGACATTGACAAACACATCTTGATCCGCCATTTGTAAACCACCATGTCGATGTAACACAGCCAATAAAAGTGCCAAACGGTTTTGCTCGAGCCCAACAGCAACACGGCGGGGATTCGCTAACAGGGAGTGGTCAACTAACGCTTGAATTTCTACTAATAATGGGCGTGTACCCTCCCAAATGACCATCACCGAACTGCCTGATGTTTGTTCTTCGCCACGGCTTAAAAAAATCGCAGAGGGGTTTTTGACTTCACGCAAGCCTTGCTCCGTCATCGCGAAAACCCCTAATTCATTCACTGCACCAAAGCGATTTTTATGACTACGCAAAGTGCGATAACGTGAATCGGTTTCCCCTTCAAGTAATAAAGAACAGTCAATCACATGTTCTAATACTTTCGGTCCAGCTAATGTACCATCCTTAGTCACATGACCGACCATTACAATAGCAACTTGTCTTGTTTTGGCATAACGCGTTAAAAAAGAAGCACATTCACGAACTTGAGCTACACTACCAGGCGAAGATTGAATATCTGCTAAGTGCATGACTTGAATCGAATCGATGACAATAATCTGGGGCTTTAATTGATCGGCTAAAGAACAAATTTGTTCTACCGCAGTTTCAGATAACATATGTAACTTATCTGCGGGTAATCCCAAGCGGTTGGCTCGCATAGCAACTTGTTGTAAGGATTCTTCCCCCGTCACATAAAGTGCGGTCATATGTTGTGCAAGACCACACATGACTTGCAACAATAAAGTACTTTTACCCGCGCCAGGATGCCCCCCGATTAAAATCGCACTTCCTGGTACCACGCCGCCGCCTAGCACTCGGTCTAACTCATTAAACCCACTGGAAAAGCGTGGGGTTTCTTGCAAAGAAATATCAGATAATGTTTGAATTTTGGCGCGCGTTTCACCTGCATAACCACTGAAGCGATCACCTTTTGCGGTTGTTGCGGTTGAAACTAAACGCACTTCACTGATTGTGTTCCACGCTTTACATGCAGCACATTGTCCCTGCCAACGTGAAAATTCCGCGCCACAATCATGACAAACATAAGCGGTTTTTACTGCCTTTGCCATTATAGTTCACTCACTGTTAATGAAATTAATTGAATCATCCGTTTTACATACTGCCCAGTTTTTAATACCTGTTTTAATCGTTGTAACGCCAGCACATTGTCTTTTGTTTCACTATGTAAACGGATAATGTCACGAATTTGTGCAAATAGCTGCTGATTACTCTCCAGTAAATCTGCCAATACTTGCGTATTATCATATCGCACATACTGAGATGAGGCTTGATTTACACATTCTTCCAGTAACTTTCCGTTATCTTGATAATAATGATAGAGATTAAAGAATGCCCCAATTTGTGCCACAGTACGTAAAAAGTCTGTTGCAAAATATTCCGTCTCAACAAGAAAAGTTTCTTCGATTAACGCTTGTTCTAATTGAAATAGGGCATCTAATTTCTGTAACGCATCCGTCTCATGTTGGGCAAACTGTAAAAAATCACGCCATTTTTCCAACCAATCACTTGGCACAAGCGGTTGTTCACTTGCTAATAGGTAACCACGCTTAGCTTTTGATGCTGATCCCAAACGTACCCCATTTTCTAATGTAAAAGTGCTGACAAAACGTAAAAGATCATGCGTTTTACCTGATTTCAGTTCAAATTCAACTTCACAAATTGGTGCACGTTTGTCACCCGCAATAATACTGCCTAAATCAAATGCAATTTCAATCAATGTACCATTGCCACATTCAACTAACCATAATTGGCGTTCAAAATCCGTACTAAAAATAGGTTTTAGTGGAAGTTGTGCAATCTTGTCTAAATCCAGACCACTCTGCGCTGCTAACAGCTGAACATTAGGTTGGGCATTTGGTAAACTCACATTATATTCAGGGCGAATATGTAATCCCCCTTTCACCTCACCATCGGTTTTTAATGTCAGAGTGTAGTCACCATTATGTTGGCGTACACGTAATCCTACTTTTTGTTTTGCCAAGGCGCAATCAGAGGTATCGTAATAACAATTCCCTAAAACTTGTTTTTCTGTATGCAAAACACGCAAATGTGTGATTTCTTGGCGTAAAAAATCTACAAAATGAGGCTCAACAGATAACTTCAACTCGACTTCATTAGGCATTATAAAATTCCTTTTGTTTCAACCAATTAGAAAAAATATCAAAAAAAGCACAACCTATTTCTTCTCGCATTATCCAATAAATGCTGAACTTTTTCGATTAAAATCGTGAATTTTTAACTCACATAAGGTAATATTCGCCTGAAAATTACATCAATCTCTATCAGGGAGTTTCTTATGGCAATCAATAATATCTTGGGATTATTTGCACATTCGCCACTTAAACCATTGCAAAAGCATTCAGAAAAAGTGACTGAATGTTGTAATTTGCTGATCCCATTTTTTGAACACACTTTCCGTTCAGAATGGGATAAAGCTGAAGAATTACGTGCAAAAATCTCAGAATGTGAACGTCAAGCTGATACATTAAAACGAGAAATTCGTTTGAAATTACCTCGTGGTTTATTCATGCCAATTGATCGTACGGATTTATTAGAACTCGTCACTCAACAAGATAAATTAGCTAATTTTGCGAAAGACATTTCAGGTCGTATGATTGGTCGCCATTTTGCCATTCCTGAAGAGATGCAACCTGAGTTTGAAAAATATTTAAAACGTAGCTTAGATGCGATTATCCAAGCTCATCGTGTTATTGATGAAATGGAACAGTTACTTGAAACAGGCTTCAAAGGTCGTGAGCTCGATCTGGTTAATCGTATGATCAATGAGCTAGATGCAATTGAAGATGATACAGATCAAATGCAAATTCATCTCAGAAAAATGTTACTCAGTATTGAATCACGCTACAACCCGATAGATGTCATGTTTTTATACAAAACACTTGAATGGGTAGGTGTTTTAGCTGATCAAGCACAGCGTGTAGGCTCACGGATAGAGTTAATGTTAGCTCGTTCATAACCCATTGGTTTTATAGGAAGAACAAAAATGGAACTACTTAATCAATATGGTACCGTACTCGTTTTCATTACTGCCGTTTTCGGTTTCTTCATGGCATTTGGTATTGGTGCCAATGATGTTTCTAATGCAATGGGGACCTCCGTTGGTTCGGGTACCATCACTGCCAAGCAAGCCATTATTATTGCAATGATTTTTGAATCTGCTGGTGCGTATTTAGCGGGTGGAGAAGTCACAGAAACAATCAAAAGCGGTATTATCGACCCAATGCAATTTGCCGCTACGCCAGATGTACTCGTATTAGGTATGATGGCAGCCTTATTTGCCTCTGGTATATGGCTTCTCATCGCCTCACGTATGGGCTGGCCTGTCTCAACCACTCACTCAATTGTCGGTGCGGTTGTTGGATTTGCTTGTGTGACAGTCGGAAAAGAAGCAGTAGAATGGGGGACCATTAAAAATATCGTTGGCAGCTGGTTTATTACGCCTGTCATTGCGGGAATTGTTGCTTACGGCATTTTTGCAAGCACGCAGAAATTGATTTTTGATACTGATGAACCCCTTAAAAATGCACAAAAATATGGTCCTTACTATATGGGGATCACGGCATTCATTCTCTGTATCGTAACGCTAACAAAGGGCTTGAAACATATTGGGTTACACTTAAATGGTTTTGAAGTTTTTTTAATCTCTTTAGTCATTGGCATTATTTCGATTGTTATCTGCCATTTCTATTTTAGAAGCCCAAATTTCATCCAAAAAGTTCAAAAAGGTACCTTTGGTGCAGTAGAAAAAGTATTCAGTATCTTAATGTTATTAACGGCTTGTGCCATGGCATTTGCTCATGGGTCAAACGACGTTGCCAATGCTATTGGGCCTCTCTCTGCTGTCGTCTCTATCGTTGAACACGGCGGTCAAATTCTACCAAAAACACAACTTGCTTGGTGGATTTTACCTCTAGGTGCAGCGGGAATTGTAGTGGGCCTTATTGTTATGGGTTACAAAGTGATGGCAACGATCGGTACAGGCATTACAGATTTAACCCCTAGCCGTGGATTTGCTGCACAATTCGCAACGGCTATTACTGTCGTACTTGCTTCAGGTACAGGTCTACCAATTTCTACTACACAAACCTTGGTTGGTGCTGTGTTGGGGGTGGGTTTTGCTCGAGGTATTGCCGCATTAAACTTAAATGTCATCCGTAATATCATTGCATCGTGGATTGTCACCTTACCAGCGGGTGCATTTTTCTCGATTATCATTTATTATGTGTTAAGTCTGATTTTCCACTAATCTTTTTGCTTAAAGTGCGGTGTAATTCACCGCACTTTTTATATTTTTGATTTAATAGGGTATTATTTTTTATGCAGAAAATCGCTAACATTTTAGTTTCTTGTCTTTTTCTGGGGATCTCTATCCAAGCGGCACAAGCTGAAACAAAATATGTAACCGAAAATTTAAGTACGTTCTTGCGTAAAGGTGCAGGCGACCAATATAAAATTGCGGGTGCCATTCGTGCTGGTGAACTCGTTACTGTGCTAGATCAAAAAGAAAAATACACTTTAATTCGTGATAACAAAAACCGTGATGCTTGGATTTTAACTAGTGAATTAACTTCAACTCCAAGCAGTCGAGAAGAAAACCCGAAACTAAAAATGCAAATCCAAGAGCTCACGATGAAGTTAAATCGTTTAGATAGCGATTGGCAACAACGCACGAGCGAAATACAACGTAGAGCGAATCAAGCAGAACAACAAAGTAGCCAATTACTAGAACAAAATTCACAATTAAAACGTGAACTAGAAATGACAAAAAATAAAAATCGTGACCTTGAAGCGATGCTTGATGCGGGGAAACGTGAAATTGCAATTCAATGGTTTATTTATGGCGGCTCAGTATTAGGTGTTGGTTTACTAATGGGTCTATTTATTCCTCTCATTTTACCAAAACGCCGCCGTAATACGGGTTGGGTGTAAAACCTCTTATTATGCAAACTGATAACATCCAGATTTATTTAGTCGGAGGCGCTGTGCGTGATCAGCTCCTTCACCTGCCAGTCAAAGATCGAGATTGGGTTGTTGTCGGTGCAACGCCAGAGTCATTACGCGCACAGGGTTATCAGCAAGTTGGCAAAGACTTCCCCGTTTTTCTTCATCCTCAAACTAAAGAAGAATATGCACTCGCCAGAACTGAACGTAAATCAGGCTCAGGTTATACTGGCTTTATGTGTGATTTTTCCCCCACTATCTCTTTGGAACAAGACTTAATTCGCCGTGATTTAACGATTAACGCACTCGCTCAAGATGAAACTGGGAAAATATATGATTTCTATGGCGGAATTTCAGATTTAAACCATCGCATTCTACGTCATATTTCTCCTGCATTTGCAGAAGACCCTCTACGTGTCTTACGAGTGGCTCGCTTCGCCGCTCGCTATCATGCCCTCGGATTTCGTATAGCCCCCGAAACACTCACCCTGATGCAACAGCTTACCGAACAAGGTGAAATAGCACAGTTAACACCAGAACGCATTTGGATAGAAACAGAAAAAGCCTTATTAGAAAAAAATCCTGAGATCTATTTTGAAACACTCCATCACATTGGAGCTTTACAGGTTTTATTTCCTGAATTAGCAGCTTTATCTGGTGTACCGAATCCAGCGACATATCACCCCGAAATTGATTCTTTTGTTCACACTATGTTAGTGCTACAACAAGCTGTACGTCTTACTGAACAAACAGATTACGCTAAAAGTGCGGTACGTTTTGCAGCCATTTGTCATGACCTCGGCAAAGCATTAACCCCAAAAGAAATCTTGCCACATCATTATGGGCACGAACAAAAAGGGCTCAAACCGACTCGTGATTTATGTCGACGTCTAAAATTGCCAATCCCCATCCAAGAATTTGCCGAACTTTGTTGTGAATATCACTCACATGTACATAAAGCCTTTGAACTACGTCCTGAAACAATCATGAAATTGTTTAATACTCTCGATGTTTGGCGTAAGCCCCAACGCTTTGAAGCGCTTCTACTCGTTTGTGTCGCAGACAGCCGAGGAAGAACTGGATTTGAACATATTGCCTATCCACAACGCGATTTTTTGTGGCAACTGTATCAGGCTGCATTACATGTTGATGTCAAAGAGGTGATCGCAGAAGGGTTTGAAAAACAAGGTATCCGTGACGAACTCAATCGACGCCGTACACAAGCAATAAAACAGAAGCGTGCTGAAATACTCGCACACTTTACTAATCTCAATTAAGCTCGTAAAATGAGCGCAATTTTGTTACTCTCTTCTACTATGAAAAAACAATACTGCTTTCTTCCAATCGCTATCGTTAGCCTCTTGCTCACCGCTTGCACGCTCGATACCGCGCGCCCAACTGATGTGCAATACATCAGTAATACGGATCCTACTTGGCTTCAACACCTTGCCAAAATCAAAACAATCCAGCAATACCGTAACCAAGGTCAACTCGGCTATATCAGTACTCAAGAGCGTTTTTCAACGCGTTTTAATTGGCAATATCAAAATGAAGGAAACTACCGTCTAGTGCTTTCATCAACAGTAAGCAGTACGACATTTACCATCGAGATGCGTAATAATGTAATGCGAATTTATGATAATAAAGGCAATCAGCGTTCAGCAGAAGAGGCTGAGTACTTATTAAAAGAGATGATTGGAGTGAACTTTCCATTGGTACAATTTGCGCACTGGATGAAAGGTCAACCTGATGAAAGCAGCAATTATAACGTCGCGACCAACCATTTACTTGCGAGTTTCGATTATTCACTCAAAAATAACACTTGGACAGCGGATTATTTAAGCTACCATCAACAAAATTTGCCTTTACCTAAAGAGATTTTGCTAAAGACAGAAGGTCAAACTTTGAAAATCCGCATCGATAATTGGACCTATTAATGCAACATTATCAATTTTCTAATACTCGTCTAACACAGCAAGAAAATCCACTTCGTTTTCCTTGCCCTGCTAAACTGAATTTATTTCTTTATATTAACAGCAAACGCCCTGATGGCTACCATGAACTACAAACACTCTTTCAATTTGTTGATTTTGGTGATTGGTTAAATATTGAAGTTCGTGAAGATGGAGAAATCCAACTGACTCCAGCTCTTCCTAACCTAGCAATGGAGGAAAATTTAGTTTACCGCGCAGCCAAGTTACTACAACAAAAAACAGACTGCTCGCTGGGTGCGAACTTACATCTTGATAAAATTCTGCCGATGGGAGCTGGGATCGGAGGGGGCTCATCAAATGCAGCAACCGCACTTGTTGCCCTCAATTACCTTTGGAATACGCAACTAAATACGGAACAACTGGCACAAATTGGGCTCTCATTAGGTGCGGATGTCCCGATTTTTGTCCATGGACATGCTGCATTTGCGGAAGGTGTAGGAGAAAAAATTACATATTGTACTCCCCCAGAAAAATGGTATGTGGTATTAAAACCCAATGTTTCTATCTCTACAGCTAAGGTTTTTTCTGATCCAAACTTAACTCGCAATACTCCGAAAAAAACACTGGAACAATTATTGGTACAAAAATATGAAAACGATTGCGAAAAAGTTGTCATAAATCATTATCCAGAGGTTGAAGAAATACTCCACAGGTTGTTACAATATGCCCCATCTAGATTAACAGGGACTGGTGCCTGTGTATTTGCTGAATTTAATGATGAAGAAAGTGCTAAAATAGCCTTTCAAGCGATGCCAAACCAGTATTTTGGCTTTGTCGCGCAAGGATTAAATATTTCACCTTTGCATGAAATGCTTGCTCAACTAAAGTAGTTCAATGTGATAACGAATTAACTCAACTATTTATTTCTTTACAATCTAAACCTTGAGGTTCAATTAACAATGCCTGACATAAAACTCTTTACTGGTAATGCTACACCAGAACTAGCAAAACGAATTTCTGAACGGTTATACCTCTCACTTGGCGATGCGACAGTGGGTCGTTTTAGTGATGGAGAAATCCAAGTTCAAATCAATGAAAACGTACGTGGTAGTGATGTGTTCATTATTCAATCTACTTGTGCACCAACAAATGATAACTTAATGGAGTTGATTGTCATGGTTGATGCTCTACGCAGAGCATCGGCAGGTCGTATTACAGCGGTCATTCCTTATTTTGGTTATGCTCGCCAAGATCGTCGTGTTCGCTCCGCTCGTGTTCCGATCACTGCAAAAGTTGTCGCTGATTTCTTATCAAGCGTAGGGGTTGACCGAGTCCTGACTTGTGACCTACATGCCGAGCAAATTCAAGGTTTCTTTGATGTCCCTGTTGATAATGTGTTTGGTTCACCTGTGCTAGTACACGATATGTTGAAAAAAACAGATATGGAAAACCCAATTGTTGTTTCACCTGATATTGGTGGGGTAGTCCGTGCTCGTGCAATTGCAAAATTACTGAATGATACAGATATGGCAATCATCGACAAACGCCGTCCTCGTGCAAATGTAGCTCAAGTTATGCACATCATTGGTGATGTAGCTGGTCGTGATTGTATTTTAGTTGATGATATGATTGATACAGGTGGTACACTTTGTAAAGCTGCCGAAGCATTAAAAGAACGCGGTGCAAAACGCGTTTTTGCTTATGCAACCCACGCCGTTTTCTCCGGTTCTGCCGCCAAAAATCTTGCAAGTGACGCATTGGATGAAGTCGTGGTAACCGATACCATCCCACTTTCTCCTGAAATTAAAGCGTTAAATAAAGTCCGTGTTTTAACTTTATCAGGTATGTTAGCCGAAGCAATTCGTCGTATCAGTAACGAAGAATCTATTTCTGCGATGTTTACCTAAGATTACATAGAAAAGTGAGTTTTTAACTTAGCTCACTTTTTTATTCGTGAACGTAAAAGAAAGCGCGGTTAAAAAAAGATTTTTCACCGCGCTGTCTTCTCTTATTCTATAATTTCAATTGACGCTCAACTTCTTTTGCACGTATCAAGAATGCCTTACGCTCGGCCGTTCCCATTCCACTACTGGTACCTGGCAATTTGACAGTAAGTGGATTCACAGGGCGTCCATTAATATGGAACTCATAATGTAGATGTGGACCGGTAGAACGCCCCGTGTTACCGGATAAAGCAATCCGTTCACCGCGTTTGACACGTTGTCCAGCTTTCACTAAAGGACGACTTAAGTGCATATACACGGTTTGATACTCTCGTCCGTGACGAATTACAATATAGCGACCTGCACCATTAGCTTGATAAGCCACTTTTTCGACTATCCCTTCTGCAGGAGCAATAATTGGGGTACCAATCGGCATCGCAAAATCAACCCCTTTATGTGGTGCAATTCGCCCAGTTACAGGATGACGTCGATAAGGATTAAAATGTGATGAAACACGTGCTTGGCGTTGTAATGGGTAACGAGCAAACCCTTTACCTAATGTTTCTCCTTGGCGATTGTAATAACGTCCATTATTCGCTTGAATAGCATAATAACTTTTTCCACCAGAGATAATATGAATACCGTCCACATTCCCCTGCCCTGTCAGTTTATTATCAATATATTCACGAGTAACTAATAAGGCAAACTTATCACCTTTCTTAAGCCTTTTTAAGTTGATTTGCCACTGTAACGCATTCACTAGCTGATTAATCTGTCTTGCTTCTAATCCGAGTGTCCTCAATGTCGTATTGAACGATCCATCAATTTTATCTTTCAGGACCTCTTGTTTCCAAACACTCTGTTTTTTGAGAATATCACGTTTAAATTGACCGTCCTTTGTTCTCTCATAAATGCGTTCTTCTCGCTCAGAAACAAGCCAATTCAAATATTCTAATTCACCTTGATTATCTAATATCCAATAAAACTGTTGACCAGGCTTTAGTTTTTTTAATTCAGCATAATTCTGAATTAATCCCTCACTTACCTCTGCTTCTAATCCCGACAGCTCAAGAATATCTTTTAACGTATCACCCTTGACGACAATATGACTAAATTGGTTTTTAATCCGCATCGCTTGATCAATGACATCAAATAAATCATTTAATACATTCCGTGCTGACTCAGGAAGCTCGGCTAATTCATCCATCACATCAGATTTAATTTCATCTACTTCATCATCTTTGACATCTAAATCATCATAAAAGGAAGTGGCATCCAATGCATTGACTTCTAATTTCGTTTTATCCTGTGAGCGTGCTGCCGCCGTATCATGTGTTTCTTGAACAAGAGATGATTCAGTCTGTTTATCAAAGGAAGATTGAGAATGCTCAGGCATCGAAGTAGCCTGAGCAACTGACGTAGGTTGAGAGACTATCGATTCTATTCTCTCAAAATGAGCTTTGGAACCTGATGCTAATGGCTGAGAATCGGATACTAAGGGCATATTAGCTGAGTTTGTATTCGATACAGAAGGAACAACAGCAGATTGAGATGATAATAGGGATTCTCGTTGAGCGTGCGATATTGAATCGGATGACGTAGCGATTGATGCCGTTTGTTTCTCATTCTTTAGCCAAACGCCAATAACTACGAATAAAACGGCAGCAACAAAAAGCATGACTCTTATTTGTAATTTTTTTCTTCGTCTGTCTCTTGCTAACTTCACATGTCGCACACTATTCCCTTATTTCAATTATTCTCTCTTTGTTTTATTATGACCAAATAAATGATAAAAAATTCTGAGTAACGCTAAAAAAAAGCCAATAAATACCGAATTTACCTAAGCTTTGCTTATTTTTATATAGTGAACTTGTTAAACCAAGAAAAATAAGCTATTTTGATTAAAATTTTAAACATTCAAGTCTAGCAAATAATGCAAGTTCATTCTATCAAATTACCTCTAATTGAACTAAAAAATATTCATGTCATTTTTGAACAGAAAAAGGCATTACAAAATATTAACTTAACAATTTATCCCAATTCAATTATTACGATTGTTGGACCTAACGGCGGTGGAAAATCGACTTTACTCAAAGTATTACTGAAATTATTACCCCCAACGTCTGGTGAAGTGCATTACAGTAAACAGGTTCGTATTGGTTATGTCCCACAAAAGATCCATTTAGACCATAGTCTACCGATTACAGTTGAACGTTTCTTGTCCCTGAAAAAAGGGCTTAAAAAACAGGAAATACAAGAGACATTGGCGCTATTATCTATAAGCCATTTAACTCAAAATACCATGCAAAAACTCTCTGGTGGTGAAATGCAGCGTGTTTTACTTGCCCGTGCTATCTTAAACAAACCAAATTTATTAGTGTTAGATGAGCCCACTCAAGGTGTTGACATTCATGGTCAAGTCGAACTTTATCAATTAATTCATCAGACTCAACAAAAACTCAATTGTGCTATTTTAATGGTGTCTCATGATCTAAATATTGTGATGGCAGATACCCATCAGGTCATTTGTATCAACCAGCATATTTGTTGTGCTGGCACGCCCGAAATTGTTTCAAATGATCCAACCTTTATTCACTTTTTTGGCGATCAATTTGCGAAAAATGTGGCGCTTTACACCCATAGACACAACCATAAACACGATATACATGGTGATGTATGTTGCGCGCCAGACTTTACCTCACCGCAATGTTCCCACCTGAAATAATGAGATAAATCATGTTTGATATTCTTTTCCCAGCTTGGCTCACAGGTCTACTTCTTTCTTGCATTACTGCCCCTTTAGGCGCTTTCGTTGTATGGCGAAAAATGGCTTATTTTGGTGATACGCTTGCCCATTCTGCCCTACTAGGCGTAGCACTGGGCATTTTCCTCGATATCAATCCATACTTATCCATCGTCATACTTACCCTGATTTTGGCTATCGCAATGGTTTGGCTAGAAGGGAAAACACAATTCTCCGTCGATACACTACTTGGCATCATTGCGCATAGTTGCTTGTCTTTAGGGGTGGTCACTGTTGGATTATTACAAAATGTACGAGTTGATTTGATGGCCTATTTATTTGGAGATTTATTAGCATTACATTACGATGATCTTATTATAATTGGCATAGGTGTCATTATTGTGCTATGTACATTACTTTATTTCTGGCAGCCGTTACTCTCTACAACCGTCAGTCCTGAGCTAGCACAAGTCGAGGGGGTCAATGTCAAAAAAATGCGTTTTATTTTAATGCTTCTCACTGCGTTAACTATCGCATTAAGTATGAAATTTGTTGGAGCGCTCATTATTACGTCACTCCTCATTATTCCCTCCGCCACAGCACGCCGCTTTGCGAAAACCCCAGAAAGTATGGTTATCATTGCTATCTTTGTCAGTATGCTCGCCATTAGTGGAGGATTATGCCTCTCCGCATTTTATGATACTGCAGCGGGACCTTCCGTTGTCATTGCCGCGAGCTTGCTGTTTCTTCTTTCACTCTTTAAAAAAGAACAGTCTTGAAGTGCGGTCAGTTTTCAACGCATTTCACATATGAAAAAGGCGAACATCACGTTCGCCTTTTGTGTGATTCAAAAAAATTAATCCATCATAAAACAAGCAACTTTAGTGCCGTCTTCATAAGTTTTCAACGCAGGTTTTTCCACTTTACATTGTCCTGTAGCAAAACGACAACGCGCATGGAAAGCACAACCTTTAGGCGGATTCAATGGACTTGGTAATTCACCCGTCAATTTGATGCGCTCTCGACGATGCTCTGCATTCAGTCTTGGTGTCGCAGATAATAATGCTTGCGTATAAGGATGACGAGGATTATTAAAGATTGTTTTTGTCTCTCCTTGCTCAACGCAACGTCCTAAATACATCACCATCACCTCATCTGCAATATGCTCTACTACAGAAAGATCATGGGAAATAAACACATAAGACAACCCCATTTCTTCTTGTAAGTCCATCATCAAGTTCAATACTTGTGCTCGAACTGAAACATCCAATGCTGAAACAGGCTCATCTGCTACCACAATATCAGGACGTAACATTAATCCACGAGCTATCGCAATACGTTGGCGCTGCCCGCCTGAAAACATATGTGGATAACGATCATAAAATTCAGGTTTTAACCCAACTTTAGCCATCATTTCTAACACTTGTTGTTTACGTTCTTGTACGGACAAATCCGTATTAATGATCAATGGCTCCTCTAAAATTGCACCAATTTTCTTTCGAGGATTCAACGACGCATAAGGGTTTTGAAACACAATCTGGATTTTTTTGCGGCGCAATTTCTGTGTCGCAGAATCATTGACTAAGAAGTTTTGCCCCTTATAAAACAATTCGCCACGTGTTGGTGTTTCAATCATGGTTAACATACGACCTAATGTTGATTTACCACAACCTGACTCCCCTACAATAGCCAATGTTTTTCCACGTTCTAAGGTAAAAGATACCCCATCAACTGCCTTGACTAATTTAGGCTGGCTAAATAACCCTTTTTTAACTGGATAGTATTTTTTCAAATTAATCGCGTCTAAAAGTGGCGCATTTGCTTGATTTTCTTGCATATTGTTCTCTTTATTCTTGTTATCACACGGCAACATCTTGTCTGCTTGGAATCCCCTGTGCATTGAGTGGGGTATGGCATTTCACACGATGACCATTAACAATACGTATTTCAGGTTCTTGTTGACGACATAACTCGGTTGCATAAGGACAACGTGGATTAAGTAGACAACCAGTAGGGCGGTCATATTTACCTGGTACAACGCCTGGCAACGACTGTAAACGAGACTTCCCTTCTGCAAATTCAGGTAATGCTCGCAATAAGGCTTGAGTATAAGGATGTAATGGCGATTTAAAGATTGCTTCCGCTTTTCCTTCTTCGACAACCTGTCCCGCATACATCACGATAATACGATGTGCCGCTTCAGCCACTAAAGCTAAATCATGGGTAATCAAAATAAGCGCCATGTTTTCTTTACGCTGTAATTCAAGTAATAAATCAATAATCTGAGCCTGAATCGTCACATCTAACGCCGTTGTTGGCTCATCGGCAATCAAAAGCTTCGGATTACAAGCAATTGCCATCGCAATCATCACGCGCTGGCTCATTCCTCCAGAGAGTTGATGTGGATAAACATCTAAACGTGAAGTGGGATCGGGAATCCCAACTAACGTTAACAATTCAATCGCACGCTCACGGCGCCATGATTTTGAACCACCTTGATGCACCTTTAATGCTTCCATAATTTGATAACCCACAGTATAACTTGGGTTCAAACTCGTCATTGCATCTTGGAAGATCATCGATACATCCGCACCAACAATTTTTTGTTTTTGTTTTGGCGTTAACGCCAACAAATCACTTTGATTAAATGCTAACGATTCTGCATAAACACGCCCAGGATAATCAATTAGCCCCATAATCGCTAAGGAACTCACTGATTTTCCTGAACCAGATTCTCCCACTATGCCTAGTACTTCGCCTTCATTGACTGTATAACTCACGCGATCTACGGCTTTAAATGGTGCATTCTCGTCACCAAAATGAACAGATAAATTTTCTACATTTAATAATGCCATGCTTTCCCCCTTATTGTTTTAATTTTGGATCGAGTGCATCTCGTAAACCATCGCCCATTAAGTTAAACGCGAGTACGAGGGAAAGAATAGCTAAGCCAGGAATCGTAACAAGCCAGTGTGCTGTTTGCATAAAACCACGAGACTCTGCCAACATCGTTCCTAGTTCAGGTGTCGGTGGCTGTGCGCCAATGCCAAGGAAACCTAACGCAGCTAACTCAAGAATGGCATTAGAGATCCCCATCGTCATTTGCACAATTAATGGCGCCAAACAGTTCGGCAAAATCACAATAAACATTAAACGGAAAACACCCGCCCCAGCCACTCGTGATGCAACAACATAATCACGACTTTTTTCACTCAGTACAGAGGCTCGCGTTAAGCGGACGTAACTCGGAATAGAAACGACTGCAATTGCAATCGCCGCATTGGTTAAAGAAGGACCTAAAATGGTCACTACGCCAATAGTTAATAACAAGCTTGGAATCGCCAACATAATATCAACAAGTCGCATGATCATCGTATCAATCATGCCACCGTAATAACCCGCTAAGAGCCCTAAAATAACCCCAAAAAAACAAGAAAGCAAAACAATTGTTAAACCAATAAACACGGATAAACGTGCACCATAAATAATTCTGGATAAGATATCACGTCCAATATCATCCGTTCCTAATAAATAGGCACTATTTCCACCTTCAACCCAAGCAGGAGGCAGTAATAACGCGCTACGGTCTTGTGCAATCGGATCAAAAGGAGCAATGATCCCAGCAAAAAGACACACAACAAATACAATCGCAATAAATGTCAGCCCAATTACTGCACCATGATTTTGTTTAAAATAAAACCAAAATTCTTGTAAAGGTGTTTTTGGTGCAGGTGAACTGACGGTGGTTACACTTGACATTTTTCACTCCAATGAAAGCAATATTAAGTATGGCGAATACGTGGATTCACTACACCATAAATTAAATCAACAGTTAAATTCACTAAAATAATCAGCGTGGCAATAATTAATACTGAGCCTTGTAAGACAGGATAGTCTCGAGAGTTAATCGCATCAATAATCCACTTACCAATCCCCGGCCAAGAAAAAATATTTTCAGTTAACACTGCCCCAGACAATAATTGTCCAACAATCAATCCCACAACAGTCACCACTGGAATCAACGCATTACGTAAGGCATGAACAACCACGATACGCGTAGTGTTTAAACCTTTCGCTTTAGCGGTACGAATATAATCTTCCCCAAGTACTTCTAACATAGAAGAACGGGTCATACGGGTAATCACAGCTAATGGAATAGTGCCAAGCACAATAGAAGGTAAAATTAACGATTTGATTGCTGCTAAAAATGCACCTGGCTCATCTGAACGCCAAGTATCGATTAGCATAAAGCCTGTTTCAGCTTCAATCCAATATTCTGCAGGTAAACGCCCTGATGCAGGCAAACCTAATGGCGTAGAAACATAAAGAATTAAGATTAATCCCCACCAGAAAATTGGCATCGAATAACCCGTTAAAGACAAAGATGTTACTGTATGCGATATCCATGACTCTTTTTTTACCGCAGCAATCACACCTAAAAAAATCCCTAAAATTAACGACCACAACAACGCAAAAAAAGCCAATTCAACCGTGGCTGGAAATAAGGTAAAAAATTCTTTCAGAACAGGTTCATTGTTGCGAAATGATGTCCCGAGATCACCCTGTAATACGCCCTTCACATAGGTTAAGTATTGTTCAGGCAAAGGTTTATCTAAACCTAATTTCTGCATCATTTCAGCATGTACTTCAGGCGTTAATCCGCGCTCTCCCATTCTAATTTCAATTGGGTCACCGGGTATCATATGCACTAAAGCAAAAGTAATTAAGGTTATTGCAATAAAGGTCGGAATAACCATTAAAAGACGTTTTAAAATAAATTGAAACATCGAAGACTCTCTATATTTATAGTTTTGAATCCCTTGTTCCTCTTATATCAAGAGGAAAATCATAAACGGTCAAATAAAAGTAGAATAACTAAAAACCAAATTAGGATAGCACAAGCCTAACCTGCTCATGCTATCCTTTTTTGTTGTCAAATTCATAAAAATTTGACCGCACTTTTGTGGAAAACTTATTTCGTTAAATCAACCAAATAGAAGTTATGTAAACCAAATGGGTCGATAACATAGCCTGTCACTTCTTTACGTACAGGGAAATAAGTCGTTGAGTGGGCAATCGTAATCCATGGAGCTTGCTCTTTAAAGACAGCTTGTGCTTGTTTATAAATCGCTGTACGCTCAGCTGGATCGGTCACTTGAGCTGCTTTAGTCACTAAATCATTAAATTCTTTATGACAGAATTTCGCATAGTTAGAACCTGATTCCACAGCAGCACAACTTAACAATGTATTTAAGAAGTTATCTGGGTCACCATTATCCCCAGTCCATCCCATCATACCAGTTTGGTGATCACCTGCACGCATACGTTTTAAGTACTCACCCCACTCGTAACTCACGATTTTGGTTTTCACACCCACTTTTTCCCAGTCAGCTTGAACTAACTCTGCCATACGACGTGCATTTGGGTTATATGGACGAGAAACTGGCATTGCCCATAAATCTGTTTCAAAACCTTTCTCAAAACCAGCTTCTTTTAAGAGTGCTTTAGCTTTTTCTGGGTTGTACTCGTAATCTTTTACATCATCATTATAAGACCACATTGTTGGTGGAATTGGGTTTTTCGCGACTTGACCTGCGCCTTGATAAACGGATTCAATAATCGCCTCTTTGTTTACTGCATAGTTTAGTGCCTGACGCACTTTCACATTATCAAATGGGGCTTTTTGTACGTTAAAGTTTAAATAACCGATATTCAAACCTGGTTTTGTCAATAATTCAACGTTTGGATCCGCTTTCAATTTTGCGATATCCGCAGGGTTTGGATATGGTGCGGCATGGCATTCACCTTTCTGTAATTTTGCATAACGTACTGACGCGTCAGGCGTGATTGAGAACACTAAACGATCAATTTTTGCTTTACCTTGCCAGTAATGCTCAAAAGCTTTATAACGAACCGCGGAATCTTTTTGATAAGACACAAATTCAAATGGACCTGTACCAATTGGTGCGCTATCTAATTTTTCAGGTGTTTTGGCTTTTGCCATCGCATCGGCATATTCTGCAGAATAAATCGATGCAAAATCCATTGCTAAGTTAGCTAAGAAAGGGGCATTTGGCACTTTTAAACTGATTTTAACCGTATAATCATCCACTTTCTCTACTTCATCGATAATGTTTTGCATATCCATACCAATAAAGTATTCATAAGTCCCACCCGACACTTTGTGATAAGGATGATTTGGATCTAATTGACGGTTAAAAGAGAAAACAACGTCATCTGCATTAAAATCACGTTTTGGTTTAAATTCCTTATTACTATGGAATTTCACCCCTTTACGTAAATGAAAAACATAGGTTTTACCGTCTTCAGAGACATCCCATTTTTCTGCCAAAGCTGGAATGACATTAGTCGTACCACGCTCAAACGTTGTCAACCCGTTAAACATTGTCTGACCTGAAGCATCCAATGTCGCACCATCGGTACCTAAAACAGGACTCAGATAAGAAGGCGAAGCTTCCGAGCAATAAACAAAGGTTTTCGGACCTGCTGCAAACACAGAGGTCGATGTCATCGCTAACGCGATAAGAGAGAGTTTTGTTAGTTTTTTCATTTTTCACTCCAAGATGTTGTTGGTATAGCACAAAATATGCACTTTTTGTTTACATAAACGCCTATGAATATGGCAAGTTTTAGCCCAAATAGCAATCCCTGATGTAAATAAAATGTAAAAAAATTCTGTTTTTATTAACTTTATAGCCAAAAAAATGACTATATTTTTAAATCAAATACGTTATTTTTCACTAAAAATAACAAGACACTTACTTATTTTTTTCTAAATATTGCTTTTAATACAATATTTTTCGCTAATTCAATTACTCATTAAAATATTCCCTACCCATTCATCAGAATATTCATGTTCTCTTAACATACTGGTCTCCGACGTCTGTTCCTAGGATAACCTAACTGCAATATAATGAAGATTCCCTTCATGTGATACAAACGATTCATCATTAAACAGATAGCTTTGTTTGTAGTGAGTCGTTATACTTCGCAAAGACACCATAATTTAAGAGTAAGGACACAGTGAAAATGAATAGAAAAGCGAAGATTGTGCTGACTTTAACAACAATTACGCTTATTTTAGGAAGCACAGCACAATACTACACTAACCATAAAATTGATCGCGTTTTAAATAGCTTCCCTTATCATATAAAAGATCAATTAACCCTACATGTTGCTGAAAAACACAAAGATTTTTTTCAACGCGAACTAGTGTTCAGTCTTGAAAATGATCAACAGCAAAAAACGGATATTATTTCAACAAACTTAACCGCACTTCCCTTCACTATTCTGGCGGAATCTCATGTACCTAGCGCACTTATTCGCGAATTAAATAAAAAATTAAATATTACAATTGATAAAAATAACATTAATAGCAAATTTTCTGTTGTTGGTGATTATTTACAATCGGATATTGTGACGCAATTTAGGGATCTGGCTAATAAACCACAAGATTTACACATTAGTATTAACTATGCCGCCAAAACTAAAGCGATGGAGATTCAAAGCCAGCTATCCGCGTTTAACTATGATGCCAAAACTAAATTTGAGGGCATCGCAGGGCAATACGTGTTCATTCCAACGGGTGAACATCATTATGATCTGACTGAACTTGATTTAACAATTAAACGCGCAGATATCTATTTATTAAATGGTGAAAATACTAATATAAAACTTGACAAAGCTAACTATCGCTTTAACAAATCGTTAATGGAACAACATTATGATCTTGAGACGTTTGTTAATGTGCAAAATGCAACAATTTCAAATAAAAATAAGACCTCAGAGAAAGATCAAATCGAGCTAAACGAGGTTACTCTGACCAGTACACAGCAACGTATCCCAAACAGCTTAACGATTTATCATGAGTGGGAAAACTTTATTGAACAAAATAAAACCTTACCAGATGCAATCGATTTATTGAGTCAACTGCTTTTTAATAATGACAAGGTCGAAGCAAAATTAACTGTCAACGCATTGAGTGTCCCACTCCATAGCGATAGCCTCCAATTCATTACTGTGCAGGATGCTGCCTTCACATTGGATTCAGATAATCAAGAGAGAACTCATGCCAATACCACCGCTACTCTCAAAATAAAACAACTGACTCAAACTGGTTCAGAAAATGAAAAATTAAATATACAAGGGCTTTTAGCAAGTCAAAAATTAAATCAATTTAACTTAAATGCACGGTTAAAGGCATTGCCTTACTATTTTGGGCGTTGGAAAAAAACCGTCACGCCATCCACTTTCCCAGCAAAAGACGATCTCGCATTTATTGAAGTGGTAAAACAACTTGCCACAAATTTTGAAGAACAACGTGAATCGACATTAACGATTGAGACATTAGCTTATAAAACACCGTTGTTCGCCACGGATATTTCCTTAAACCAGTTAAGCCTGACACATTTTGACGGTTGGCAAGACATGAAATATGGTTCAACGTCTTCGTTAGCAATTAAAAACATAATGCTTAATACACTGGGCATGCAATTCAATGATGTGGAATATCAAATACCATTACGACTGACTACTCGTGCGAACCCCTCGCCATTAGACCTGTGTTATGACAATACCTATTACCATTTATGCCCATTTTATCTTTCTGAAAAAAGCTATAAAAAATGGCAAAACCGCTTTATTAAAGAGGCAAAGCCCACTATTGACAACGCACAATTTAAAATGGATGTAGACACCATTCCTCATACACAAGCCTATCCTGTCAATATTGCACTTACGCTGGGGCTCACACCACAAAACAGCGAGATCATGATGCCATCTACCGTGACTGTACTTCCTTATTGGCTCCCATCAGATATGGATGTTAAAGTGACATTTGCCAAAGGGCTCGCTCATAATGAAAGCCATCTTGCCCAACTTACACCAGAAAAAAGAGAAGCATGGCAAACACTTTACGATATCATCAAACCCAATGCTCAATTAGCACCTTATTTTGCTGATGAGGGAGAACACTATACATTCCATCTTATTCAACAAAATCATGTGCAAATAATTAATGGTCAACCGCTTGAGGACGTCATAAAAAAACTTGTCTCTCCAGCCCAATTAGACGATTCGTCTGCTCCTTCTGCAACAGATTCGCCACCAGCAGCTGTTGATCAAGAGCCTCCCTTAAACACACCATAAATTCAAGGCACGATCTAGTTCAACAACGCATTCATCTAGATCGTGCTTTTTCTTCTCATTCACGCTTTCTGCTTTACAAAGCCTAAAATCCTCCTACAATATTGCCCTTTAATATTCACAATGGTGAATACCTGACTTGTAATCAGACTAACGGAAAATTTATGACTACTTTTACTCCTGAGCTACTCTCGCCTGCTGGCTCATTAAAAAATATGCGTTATGCCTTTGCTTATGGTGCTGACGCAGTTTATGCAGGTCAACCTCGTTATAGCTTACGTGTGCGTAACAATGAATTTAATCACGCGAATCTAAAAATCGGTATTGATGAAGCACACGCTTTAGGCAAAAAATTCTATGTAGTGGTGAATATCGCACCGCACAACTCAAAATTAAAAACCTTTATTCGCGACTTAGAACCCGTGATTGCAATGGGTCCAGATGCGTTAATTATGTCAGATCCGGGCCTAATTATGTTAGTGCGTGAGCATTTCCCACAGGTTGCGATCCACCTTTCAGTACAAGCAAATGCGGTCAACTGGGCATCAGTGAAATTCTGGAAACAAATGGGCTTAACTCGTGTGATTTTATCCCGTGAGCTTTCATTAGATGAAATCGCAGAAATTCGCCAACAAGTACCAGATATGGAAATTGAAGTGTTCGTACACGGTGCATTGTGTATGGCGTATTCTGGTCGCTGCTTATTATCAGGCTACATTAACAAACGCGATCCAAACCAAGGCACTTGTACCAATGCGTGCCGTTGGGAATATAGCGTGACCGAAGCGAAAGAAGATGAAATCGGGAATATTGTTAATGTGGGTGAAGAAATTCCAGTGAAAAATGTGGCGCCAACACTCGGTGAAGGTGATACCACCAGCAAAGTGTTCTTACTTGCCGAAAGCCAACGCCCAGAAGAACAGATGTCGGCGTTTGAAGACGAGCACGGCACTTACATTATGAACTCTAAAGATCTGCGTGCTGTTCAACACGTGGAAAAATTGACCGCACTTGGTGTGCATTCATTAAAAATCGAAGGACGTACAAAATCGTTCTATTATTGTGCTAGAACGGCGCAAGTGTATCGTAAAGCCATTGATGATGCCGTTGCAGGGAAACCCTTTGATGAAAGTTTAATGGATACCTTGGAATCCTTAGCGCATCGTGGTTATACCGAAGGTTTCTTACGTCGCCACACGCATGATGAATATCAAAATTATGACTATGGCTATTCAATCTCTGAACGCCAACAATTTGTCGGTGAGTTTACGGGTAAACGTAACGAGCAAGGTATGGCTGAAGTCGCGGTAAAAAATAAATTCTTGCTTGGGGATGAAGTGGAAATGATGACGCCAAAAGGCAACATTGTGTTCAAAATCCAACGTATGCTGAACCGCAAAAATGAAGAAGTGGAAGCCGGATTAGGGGATGGTCATTTCGTATTCTTAGATGTGCCTGAAGATGTACAATTGGATTATGCGTTATTAATGCGTAATTTGGTTAACACGAACACACGTCAACCTCATGCTGCCTAGCTAGTTGATAAACGGATCCCCACATAAAACACAACATTTTTGTTAAAAAAATGTTGCATTTGTTATTTTTATGTGTATAATACCCCCCATACCCTAAAAAGTATGACTCCAAATATATTTTGCCCTTTCGTTTTGAAAGGGCTTTTTTTTGCCCAGAGTTCTCTGAAATTGATTCTGATCGTAAAACCTTTGATTTTTCCTTGTGCAATACCTCAATTCACAATAGACTTACGCCCACCATTTTTCAGATAACATTTAACAATTTGATTTTATGCGTGTTGCAGATTTTAATTTCGACTTACCTGATGAGCTCATTGCTCGTTATCCTAAAACCGATCGCACCTCTAGCCGCCTTTTACAGCTCAATGGCGAAAATGGTGACATTTCACACCGCACTTTTGCTGATATACTGACACTTATTGACGAGGGAGACTTACTGATTTTTAATAATACTCGCGTCATCCCCGCGCGGATGTTTGGTCGTAAAGCAAGCGGTGGCAAAGTAGAAGTATTAATTGAGCGCATTTTAACTGATACACGTTTTCTCGCTCATATTCGTTCATCAAAAGCACCAAAAGAAAACACCACGCTCTTTTTAGGTGAAGATAAATTAGGCGAAAATGAGGGAATAAAGATGATCATGGTTGCACGCCATGACACCTTATTCGAAGTGGAAATCGCTGAAAAACAGGGCGCACTTTTAGATATATTACAGCAGATTGGGCATATGCCTCTACCTCCTTATATTGATCGCCCTGATGAAGAAGCAGATAAAGAGCGTTATCAAACTGTCTATAATCAAGTACCTGGTGCAGTTGCTGCGCCGACTGCGGGCCTGCATTTTGATGATGACCTTTTAGCAAAATTAAAAGCAAAAGGGGTAAACTTTGCTTTTGTTACCCTACATGTCGGAGCAGGAACCTTCCAGCCAGTGCGTGTAGAACATATTGAAGATCATAAAATGCACGCTGAATATGTTGAAGTCCCTCAAGCCGTCTGTGATGCGATCATTGCAACAAAACAAGCTGGCAAGCGTGTGATTGCGGTTGGAACAACCTCCGTGCGCTCAGTAGAAAGTGCGGCATTAGCAGCAGAAGAAAATGGCAGTGCACAATTAATCATGCCCTATTTCTCAGATACGTCGATTTTTATTTACCCAGGTAAACCATTTCGTATTATAGACGGTTTAATTACTAACTTTCACTTACCAGAAAGTACGCTAATTATGCTAGTTTCTGCGTTTGCAGGTTATAAACACACCATGGCAGCTTATCAACAAGCCGTTGCCAATCGTTATCGTTTCTTTAGCTATGGCGATGCGATGTTTATCACCAAAAATCACCATGTAACAGGACTTGATTGATGATTTTTGTGTTTGATATAGATGGGACAATTTGCTTCGATGGTAAACAGATCCCAATGGAAATTGAACAGGCACTGGAACAATTAATAGCATCTAGCCATCAGCTGATTTTTGCTTCTGCTCGTCCAATTAGAGACTTGCTCCCCCTTTTAAACACTCAGCTAAAACAAGCGATCTTAATTGGTGGGAATGGCGCTATCACACAAATCAACCAACACCTTGAAACCAAAACGCCAATATCAAACACGGATTTTGTCTATCTGCAACACTGGATTGATACTTTCGATCTCGATTATTTAGTCGATGACATCTGGCATTACAGTAAACAAATTCGACAACCGCATCCAATTGAACAACAAATTGATCCTGCAAAACTGGCAGAAAACAGACCGCTCTTAGCGCTTCACAATCCAATTAAAACCCTGTTACTTAACTTATCTGAGACACAGTATCATACACTCAAACAACACCTTGAGAAGCGTGCTCTGAATGTAATCACATACCACGAAAAAAATCAGGTATTTCATCTAGATATTACGGCTCAAGGCATTAACAAATATCGCACCTTGCGCACACTAATTGGCGATAAAAAATACATTGCGTTTGGTAATGACCTAAATGATCTCATGTTATTACAACATGCTCAATATTCTGTTTGTATCGGTGATGTCGCCCTATTGCAGTCTGTTACAAACACCACACTTTCCTGCAATCCAGTACAGATTGCGGAAAAAATTACACAATTGATAGGATCTATTCCTTAAATTTATTAAATGGAGATTAACTTATGGATCTAATTATCGGCATCGTTGCCGTCATCCTTGTAGGGTACTATATTGTTAAGGGCTACTCGGCAACAGGCGTACTCATGACAGTGGGTTTGTTATTACTTTTATGTAGCGTACTATTAGACAAACCCATCTTACCAAACAGTGTTAAATCAACAGGCAGTATCTACCTTGATATTTTCGAGTATGTTAAATACTTATTAATGAACCGCGGTGGTAACCTCGGTATGTTAATTATGGTGTTATGTGGCTTTGCTGCTTATATGACACACTTAGGTGCTAATGACATGGTGGTAAAACTGGCTTCACAACCACTCAAATATATTAAATCCCCTTATTTATTAATGATCGTCGCCTATTTCCTTGCTTGTTTAATGTCTTTAGCAGTACCGTCTGCAACAGGACTCGGTGTATTATTAATGGCAACCCTGTTTCCTGTCATGGTCAATGTGGGTATTTCACGTGGTGCGGCAGCCTCAATTTGTGCTTCACCTGCTGCGATCATCCTTTCTCCAACGTCAGGTGACGTTGTATTAGCAGCTGAAGTTTCAAAAATGCCATTATTGGATTTTGCGTTTAATTTGACATTGCCTATTTCTATCATGGCGATCGTCTCTATTGCGATTGCACATTATTTTTGGCAACGTTATTTAGATCGTAAAGAGGGTCATGTGGCAGAAATGTTAGAAGTGGGTGAAATTAAAACCGACGCACCACGTTTCTACGCAATCCTCCCTTTTACTCCAATTATTGGTGTCTTAGTGTTTGATGGCAACATTGCACCAGAACTCCACATCATCACTATTATTGTCATTTGTTTGGTTTTAGTGGCGTTAATCGACTTCTTAAGAACCTTCAGTGCAAAAAAAATGTATGAAAACTTGCACATGGCGTATCAAGGTATGGCAGATGCGTTCTCGGGTGTTGTTGTACTTCTCGTTGCCGCTGGCGTATTTGCACAAGGATTAAGTACGATCGGATTTATCCACTCTCTCATCGATTCTGTACAATCCGTTAGTACAGGTGGCTTCCTGATGATGCTCGCGTTGGCATTAATCACCGCACTTGCTGCGATTACAACCGGTTCTGGTAATGCACCGTTTTATGCGTTTGTTGAACTGATTCCTAAGCTTGCAACACAAATGGGCATTAACCCAGCTTATTTAACCATCCCGATGTTACAAGCTTCAAATATTGGTCGTAGTTTATCACCAGTATCTGGCGTGGTCGTCGCCGTGTCTGGTATGGCAAAAATTTCACCGTTTGAAGTCGTGAAACGTATTTCCGTTCCAATGATCGTAGGTTTAATTGTCGTCATTGTAGCAACTGAAATCATGGTTGTTGCCTAAGCACACAATTTGACTTATGTGGTTTGAACCCATACAATAAAAAACTAATAGTCAAAATAAGTCTCTTAAAAGCCTGTTGAATACAGGCTTTTTTATTCAAAAAACGCTTCGAACTGTTTATTCGTTGAAAGGAAATTAAATGAAATACGAACTTGATAAAACCGACGGCAACGCAAGACGTGGTCGCCTTGTGTTTGAACGCCCACAAGGCACATTTACTGTGGAAACGCCTGCCTTTATGCCAGTGGGTACTTACGGCACAGTAAAAGGGATGACTCCTGAAGAAGTACGTGCAACAGGTGCAGAAATCCTACTAGGTAACACTTTCCATTTATGGCTTCGTCCAGGTCAAGAAGTGATGCGTAAACACGGTGATTTGCACGATTTTATGCAATGGCATCGTCCAATTTTAACTGACTCTGGTGGTTTCCAAGTATTCAGCTTAGGCAAATTGCGAAAAATTACGGAAGAAGGCGTAAAATTCCAAAACCCAATTAATGGTGAGCGCATTTTCTTATCACCCGAAAAATCAATGGAAATTCAATATGATTTAGGTTCTGACATCGTGATGATTTTCGATGAATGTACCCCTTATCCAGCCACATTTGACTACGCGAAACAGTCCATGGAAATGTCATTACGTTGGGCGAAACGCAGTCGTGATCGTTTCGATGAATTAGGCAATAAAAACGCCTTATTCGGTATCATTCAAGGCGGTGTTTACGAAGAGTTACGTAAAATTTCCGTAGAAGGCTTAGTGAAGATCGGTTTTGATGGTTATGCCGTGGGCGGTTTAGCCGTCGGTGAACCAAAAGAAGATATGCACCGTATTTTAGAATACATTTGCCCACAAATTCCAGCAGACAAACCTCGCTATTTAATGGGTGTAGGCAAGCCGGAAGATCTCGTGGAAGGCGTTCGCCGTGGTATTGATATGTTCGACTGTGTCATGCCAACCCGTAACGCTCGTAACGGCCATTTATTTGTGACTAACGGCATTGTGAAAATTCGTAATGCAAAATACCGTGATGACACGACTCCACTCGATCCTGAATGTGATTGCTACACCTGCAAAAACTACACCAAAGCATACTTATATCACTTAGATAAGTGTAATGAGATTTTAGGTGCAAGATTAAATACCATTCATAATTTACGTTATTATCAACGCTTAATGGCTGAAATTCGCCAAGCGATTGAGCAAGATCGTTTTGATGATTTTGTGAACGAGTTTTATGCTAGAATTGGTAAACTGGTACCACCATTGCAATTAGGCACAAACAATGATTAACCTTTCACCACAAGATGTTGTGACTTGGGATGAACCCATCGAAATGCTTTACGCTTGCCACAGCAAAGTAAAGCGTTTCTGCCACCAACTCAGTATTCTGCCAAATTATTTAGCAGAACACGGTGTCAACCAAGCGGTTAAAAATGATGTAAAACAAATCATCACTTACTTCAATCAATCTGCCCCCTTGCATCATCAAGATGAAGAAGATGATTTCTTCCCTGCCTTGTTAGCAAAGGCACCACAAGTGCAGTCAGAAATTGAAAAATTAGAAGCGCAACATATTTTGCTGCATCAAAATTGGGATAATCTTTCACGTCAACTTGAAGAGTTGGTTCAAGAAAAACGTACTCACATCGATGCCGAATTAATTCGCCAGTTTATTGCGGGTTATGATGCGCATATTGCGATTGAAGAACCACTTTTTGAGCTAGGTAAACAATATTTATCTCCAGAGCAATTAAATGCAATGGGTAAAATTATGTTTGCACGCCGTTGTGTGAAATAAAAAAGCAGGGCAAATAAAATGGATTATATGTTAGATCTCACCCCCTTTATTTGCCCCATTCCTCTTTTCATGGCAAGAAAAGCATTAGCATCTCTTCAACCTTCAGAAACTCTCATAATACGGATCGCAAATCAGAGTACGCTCAACGATATGTTGCTACTTTGTCAACAACACCATTACCGCTTGCTTCATCTTCAACAAATCGATGACATATCTTATCAACTTACCCTGCAAAAATAATGCCAATTCCTTTCCCTTCACCTGATTTTATGGTATTTTTAGCAAGCGATTTTTTCGTCAAATTTATGTTTTAATTTTACTTTCAAGAAGGGAAATAACAAATGGAAGCTCAACAAGGTAGTCCAATCTCAATGTTGTTTATTTTCGTATTGTTCGGATTGATTTTCTATTTCATGATTTATCGTCCACAAGCAAAACGTAATAAAGAACATAAAAAATTAATGTCTGAGTTAGCGAAAGGTACTGAAGTATTAATCGCAGGCGGCTTAATTGGTCGTATCACCAAAGTCTCTCCAGATAGCGATAGCATTATCATTGCATTAAATGACTCAACTGAAGTCACGATCAACCGTAACTACGTTGTTGCAGTGTTACCAAAAGGCTCATTAAAATCTTAATTTTTTCATTCCTAAAGGGACAACTATGTTAAATCGTTACCCTCTTTGGAAGAACCTAATGGTGATCCTCGTGATCGCCATTGGTGTTTTATATTCTCTTCCAAATCTTTATGGCGAAGACCCAGCTGTTCAAATATCTGGTACACGGGGACAAGAAGCCAATACCCAACTATTTAGTGAAGTACAAACTTTATTAAATCAAAATCATCTTGAAACCAAATCCATTATCTTAGAAAACGGCTCAATCCTTGCTCGTTTTAACAATACAGATACTCAACTTCTCGCCAAAGATAAATTATCTGAAAAACTCGGTAATCAATACTCTGTAGCTCTCAATTTGGCACCCGCTACCCCTAAATGGCTCACATCAGTTGGTGCTTACCCAATGAAATGGGGTCTTGATCTGCGTGGGGGCGTGCGTTTTTTAATGGAAGTCGATATGAATTCGGCGTTAACAAAACGTCAAGAACAATTACAAGATGCCCTACGTACTCAATTACGCAAAGAAAAATATCAATATACGGCGATTAAAGCGGGTGATCACTTCAATACTATCGTTACGCTTTTAAAACCCGATCAATTGGAAGAAGTAGAACGCTTTTTACGTAAGCTACACCCTAATTTAGTGTTCAAAAACATCTCAGACAACACATTTTCTCTTGAACTATCTGAAGCTGCATTAAATGAATCGCGTGAAAGTGCAATTGAACAGAACTTAACTATATTACGTAAACGTGTATCTGAACTAGGCGTATCCGAAGCGGTGATTCAACGCCAAGGAGCAGAACGTATTGTTGTTGAGCTACCAGGTGTACAAGATACAGCACGTGCAAAAGAAATCTTAGGTGCTACTGCGACATTAGAATTTCGCTTAGTCAACGAAAATGTGAACCTCGACTCGGCAACACGTGGCTTTGTCCCAAATGACTCTGAAGTCAAATTAGATCGTCACGGTCGTCCAGTTGTACTTTACAAACGCGCCGTACTGGGTGGTGAACACATCACTAATGCAAATTCAGGTGTAGACCAACAGACATCTCGCCCGCAAGTAAGCGTCACGCTAGATAGTGAAGGCGGTGAAATTATGTCACAAGCGACACGTTTAAATCTGAAAAAACCAATGGCAACGTTATATGTTGAATATAAAGACAGCGGCAAAAAAGATGAAAACGGTAAAGCGATCCTAGAAAAACACGAAGAAGTCATTAATGTGGCAACCATCCAAGGTCGTTTTGGTAGCCAATTCCAAATTACAGGTATTGACAGTCCGGCTGAAGCCTTGAATTTGGCAGTACTATTACGTTCTGGCGCCTTAATTGCCCCGATTCAAATTGTTGAAGAACGCACGATTGGACCGTCACTCGGTGCTGAAAATGTACGCCAAGGCTTAGAAGCAAGCTTATGGGGGCTCGTTACCGTCATCATCTTTATGGCATTGTACTACCGTAAATTCGGCTTAATTGCGAATGTCGCATTAGTTGCCAATATTGTTCTCGTTGTTGGGTTGATGTCACTACTCCCTGGAGCAACACTCTCAATGCCAGGAATTGCAGGGATCGTTTTATCCGTCGGTATGTCTATCGATGCTAACGTATTAATCTTCGAGCGTATTAAAGAAGAAATCCGTAATGGTAGACCGATTCAACAAGCCATCCATGAGGGCTATTCTGGGGCATTCACTAGTATCTTTGATGCAAACTTAACAACTATTTTAACGTCTATCATTCTTTATGCCGTCGGTGCAGGTCCAGTTAAAGGCTTTGCGATCACCCTTGCGCTTGGGGTAGGTATTTCTATGTTTACTGCTATTGTTGGTACTCGTGCGATTGTGAATGCTTTATACGGTGGCAAACGTGTCAACAAATTGTCGATTTAGCGAGGATATTGTGAGCTTATTTACAGATAAAAAAGAACCGACTGAAGTCGGAAATATCAAGTTACCCTACCGCTTAATTCGCTTTATGGATACGCGTAAATGGGGGTACCTTGTTTCAGTATTCGTGATCGCCTTGTCTCTCTTTTTCATTGTGACAAAAGGATTCAACTGGGGACTCGACTTTACTGGCGGAACCGTAATTGATATGAGTTTTTCACAGCCTGCAGAATTGGATAAAGTTCGCTCTACTCTAGAGCAAAGTGGTATTCAAGGTGCAGTAGTACAAAATTCTGGTAGTGTGAAAGATATCATTATCCGTTTACCTGCTGCAATGAGTGATGCTAATATCGGTAACCACATTAAAGATATGCTCGCTTCATCAGTTGATAAAGATGTGGTTGTGCATAGTATTGAGTTTGTTGGACCTAATGTTGGGGAAGAATTAACACAATCAGCTATCTATGCCACATTAGCCACCTTACTCATGCTCTTAGTGTATATTGGTATGCGCTTTGAATGGCGTTTAGCCGTAGGTGCTGTCGCGTCATTAGCTCATGACGTTTTCGTGACTCTTGGTTTCTTCTCTTTATTTCAAATTGAAGTTAACCTAACGTTCGTTGCAGCAATCTTAACAGTGGTAGGTTACTCACTCAACGATAGTATCGTTGTATTTGACCGTGTCAGAGAAAATATGCGTAAGATTAGACGTACAGATGTCATTGATATTATCAATATCTCTCTATCACAAACCTTATCAAGAACCTTAATGACTTCCGTGACTACCGTGATTGTCGTTGTGTCTTTATTAGTTTTTGGTGGTCCAAGTATCCATAGCTTCTCAGTCGCACTATTGATTGGTATTGGCTTTGGTACCTACTCTTCTATTTTCGTCGCAATCGCATTGGCCTATGATTTAGGCTTAAAACGTGAACATATGTTGCCACCGAAAGTAGACAATGACGATCTAGATGATATTCCATAATTAACATCGTACTCAAAATAAGCAAAAGGTGAGCAAACAAGCTCACTTTTTTGTATATTGTATTATCTCATGCCCTAAAAGAGCTCATAAACAACCAGAAAAACAGTATAGGCAACAAAACAATCCATATTATTCCACTAAATATGACCGCACTTTTAAATGCAAGCAGTGTTGTTTTATGTCGGAAGTGCTGCATGGCTAAGTGCGTTCCAATAAATCCTCCTATAAAGCAACACAATAATAGCCAACTTTGTGCAATACGCCATTGACCTTGAATGGCATACTGTTTATCTTTATACATCAAAAAATAAGCGGTGGCATTTGCCACCGCTAAGTAAGTGAATATCACTAACAAATAATTAAGCATAAACTGGAAGACGTTTACAAATTGCTAATACTTTCTCTTTTGTTTCTGCAATCACTTGTGCTTCGTTGTCTTTACCCATTGCATCTAACACATCGCACATCCAACCCGCTAATTCTGCAGATTCAGCTTCTTTGAAGCCACGACGTGTAATTGAAGGCGTACCTACACGAATACCTGAAGTCACAAATGGTTTTTGTGGGTCATTTGGTACTGCATTTTTGTTAACAGTAATGTTTGCGCTACCTAATGCCGCATCAGCTGCTTTACCTGTTAAACCGTGGCTCACTAAGTCCACTAAGAACAAGTGGTTTTCAGTGCCGTTTGATACTACGTTGTAACCACGTTGTTTGAACACTTCCACCATCGCTTTGGCATTTTTAAGTACTTGTTTTTGATACTCTTTGTATTCAGGCTCAAGTGCTTCTTTAAAGCAAACTGCTTTTGCTGCGATTACGTGAACTAATGGGCCACCTTGGTTCGCTGGGAATACAGAGCTTTGTAATTTTTTATAAAGTTCTTCATCTTTCGCCGCAGAAAGGATTAAACCACCACGTGGGCCACCTAATGTTTTGTGCGTTGTCGTTGTTACGATGTGTGCGTGTGGTAATGGGCTTGGGTAAACGCCTGCTGCGATAAGGCCCGCAACGTGCGCCATATCAACGAAAAGATAAGCACCCACTTCATCAGCGATTTCACGCATTTTCGCCCAATCAACTACTTGAGAGTACGCAGAGAAGCCTGCCACAATCATTTTTGGTTTGCACTCTAATGCTTTTTGGCGAACATCTTCATAATCGATTAAACCATCAGCAGTGATACCGTATTGAACTGCGTTATAGATTTTACCAGAGAAGCTTACTGATGCACCGTGCGTTAAGTGACCACCGTGAGCAAGGCTCATCCCTAAAATAGTGTCGTGTGGCTGTAATAGTGCACCATAAACAGCAGCGTTTGCTTGTGAACCAGAGTGAGGTTGTACGTTCACATAGTCTGCATCAAATAATTCTTTCGCACGATCAATCGCTAATTGTTCAACGATATCCGCATACTCACAACCACCGTAATAACGTTTGCCTGGGTAACCTTCTGCGTATTTATTAGTGAATTGAGAACCTTGCGCTTCCATTACACGTGGGCTTGCATAGTTTTCAGATGCGATTAATTCAATATGTTCTTCTTGACGACGATTTTCGTCTTGAATTGCTTGCCATAAAACCGGATCGTAATCAGCGATGTTCATACTTCTTTTTAACATTATGATTTCCTCTTTAACTAAAGATGATTGTGAATTCGTTTAGTGTACCTGTTTCTACAGGATTTTTTAATTAAAATTTGGCTGTTAATTTTTCATTTTTTTAATGAAAAAATTTCATCTTATAAAATTGATGAAAAATACACCGCACTTTATTGTTGTTCTCTTGCAACCGCACGATAACCAATATCACGACGATAGAAACGACCTGTCCATTTCACTTTTTCTGCTAACACTAATGCTTGTTGTTGTGCATCATAAACGCTATCGCCCAAAGCAGTCACACAAACCACACGTCCGCCATTGGTGACTAATTTACCGTCTTTGTTTTCTACGCCAGCTAAGAAAACTTTTTGATTTTCGACCGCACTTTCAATGCCAGTGATCTCATCACCTTTACGGTAATCACCTGGGTAACCTTCTGCAGCAAGGACAATCCCAAGTGAAGCTTTCTCACACCACTGTGATTTTTTCTCATCTAATTTACCTTCGCAAGCGGCAAGGCAAAGCTCAACTAAATCTGACTCTAAACGCAACATAATTGGTTGAGTTTCAGGATCACCGAAACGGCAGTTAAACTCGATCACTTTTGGTTGGCCATTTGGCATAATCATCAAGCCAGCGTAAAGGAAACCCGTGTACACATTCCCTTCTGCTGCCATTCCATTTACTGTTGGATAAATCACTTCTTGCATAATGCGATCGTGAATTTCAGCAGTCACAACTGGTGCTGGCGAATAGGCACCCATACCACCGGTATTTAAACCAGTGTCATTTTCACCCACACGTTTATGGTCTTGACTAGTTGCCATAGGTTCAACGTTTTTACCGTCCACCATCACAATGAAACTGGCTTCTTCGCCGTCTAAAAATTCTTCAATAACAACACGACTACCCGCTTCACCAAAAGCATTGCCTGAAAGCATATCTTTCACTGCTGCTTCTGCCTCTTCTAAAGTCATCGCCACGATCACGCCTTTTCCTGCTGCTAAACCGTCCGCTTTCACGACAATTGGTGCACCTTTTTCACGTAAATACGCAAGGGCTGGCTCAACTTCAGTAAAGTTTTGATATTCTGCCGTTGGGATTTTATGACGAGCTAAAAAATCTTTCGTAAAGGCTTTTGAACCTTCCAATTGTGCAGCTGCTTTCGTTGGTCCGAAAATTTTCAAACCCGCCGCACGAAATGCATCGACAATACCAATCACTAACGGTGCTTCTGGCCCAACAATAGTTAAGCCGATTTGATTTTCTTGTGCAAACGCCACTAATTTTTCGACATCGGTCGCAGAAATTGCAACGTTTTCCACTTTATTTTCTAATGCAGTCCCCGCATTACCTGGTGCGACAAATACTTTATCTGCTAATGGAGATTGTGCAACTTTCCAAGCCAATGCGTGTTCACGACCGCCATTTCCGATGATGAGAATGTTCATAATGATTTTCCTGTATTATTTGAAATTGATACGCTTATTTAAAATGAAACATTTTGATTTTTATAAATACATAAAATCTTAATGTCTAAAATGACGCATTCCCGTCAACACCATCACCATATTATGCTCATCTGCTGCATCAATCACTTCTTGATCACGCATTGAACCACCTGGGTGGATTACACATTGAATACCGACTTTCGCAGCTGCATCAATACCATCACGGAATGGGAAGAATGCATCAGATGCCATTACGCAACCTGCTACTTCTAAACCTTCATCTTGTGCTTTGATACCAGCGATTTTCGCTGAATATACACGGCTCATTTGACCTGCACCAATACCGATGGTTTGGTTATCTTTTGCGTACACAATCGCATTGGATTTCACGAATTTCGCGACTTTCCAGCAGAATAATAAATCTTTTAATTCTTGTTCTGTTGGTTGACGTTTGCTCACCACTTTTAAGTCAGCTAAATCAACCATACCTAAATCGCTTTCTTGCACTAACAAGCCACCGTTCACACGTTTGAAATCTAAACGCTGCTCAGCAGTTGCCCATTCACCACATTCAAGTACACGCACGTTTTTCTTCGCTTTTAATAATTCTTTTGCTTCTGCTGCAACTGTTGGTGCAATGATCACTTCAACGAATTGACGATCAATAATGGTTTGTGCCGTTGTTGCGTCTAACTGACGGTTGAATGCAATAATGCCACCGAATGCAGAAGTTGGATCTGTTTGATAAGCACGATTATAGGCTTCTAAAATATCTGCACCTAACGCCACGCCACAAGGGTTTGCGTGTTTTACGATAACACAAGCGGGCTCATCGAAACTTTTCACGCATTCCAGTGCTGCCTCTGTGTCTGCGATATTGTTATAAGAAAGGGCTTTACCTTGTAATTGTTTTGCGGTTGAAACAGAAGCTTCTTTCACTTCTTTTTCTACATAAAATGCGGCTTTTTGGTGACCATTTTCACCGTAACGCATTGTTTGCTTACGAATGAAGTTTAAGTTTAAAGTACGTGGGAATTGACCGCACTTCGCTTCTGCATCTTCTTCGTCAGCCACAAAATAAGGTTTTACTAATTGACCAAAATAGTTTGCGATCATCGAGTCGTATTGAGCGGTATGCTCAAACGCTTTAATTGCAAGATCAAAACGGGTTTCTAACGTTAAGCTGTTTTGGTTTTGATCCATTTCAGCAAGAATAGCATTAAAATCGTTATTATTTACCACAATCGCAACATATTTATGGTTTTTCGCTGCAGAACGCACCATTGTTGGGCCACCGATATCAATGTTTTCCACCGCATCTTCTAAGGTGCAGTTTGGTTTAGCCACTGTTGCTGCGAAAGGATATAAATTCACCACAACCATATCGATCCCTTCGATACCGTGTTGGTTCATCACTTCATCATCTGTACCACGACGCCCTAAAATGCCACCGTGTACTTTTGGGTGTAAAGTTTTTACACGCCCATCCATCATTTCTGGGAAACCTGTATAATCAGACACCTCTGTCACAGGTAAACCGCTATCAGCGAGTAATTTTGCTGTTCCACCAGTTGAAAGTAATTTCACACCACGTTGAACTAAGCCTTGAGCAAATTCAACGATGCCTGCTTTATCAGAAACGCTTAATAATGCTTGACGAATAGGACGATTAGGTTGCATTAAAAAATCCTTAAAATAGAGAGTTTAAAAGAAGTCATAAAATAGAAGCACGCATTATAACGCAAACGTTTGCGTTTGTGTGAAAATTTTCAATAAAAAACCGCTTATTTCCCAATAAATCAAATAAGCGGTTTTGGTACGATTTCTTGTTAAAGCGAAGATCGCATCGTTTATTCGCGATAAGTCAAATCAGTGTGTAGGTTTAATTTTCTGCAACCAATCTACAAATGGTTTTGCTTGCATAAAGCCTGTAACTCTTGAACCTTCAAGTTCACTGCCTTGTTTATCAAAGAAAATAATAGTGGGTAACCCAATCACTTGTAGCTTTTGCATTAACTCACGATTCGCATCGCTATTTTTAGTCATATCCACTTGTAACAGTAAAATATCTTCAAATTCTTTTTGTACTAATGCATCAGTAAAGGTGTATTTTTCAAACTCTTTACAAGCCACACACCAATCTGCATATAAATCTAACATAGCCATGGATTTGGGATTTGCTTGCAAGGTCTGTTGCAACTCGTCATACGTTTTCATTTGCCTGAATTGTACATGCTGTGAAATTTGTGATTTTTGCACCGCACTTTCACTCAAAAACCATTGATGTAAAGGCACAGAGAAAAGTTTTGCAAGAACCAAGCCGATAAACACAACAAGCCAAACCCACTTATAATTGCGTAACTGAAATAACAGCCACAAAGCAAAACCAATGGCTAAGGTAAACCATAAATGCCCTTCAATTTCAGGGAAAACTCGCGAAACTAAAAAGACAGGTAAGGCTAACAATACAAAACCAAAAGCATTTTTCACTTGAATCATCCAGTTGCCTGATTTTGGTAAAATTTTATTACCAAATACGGTGATGAGGATTAATGGCGTGCCCATTCCTAACGCAAGCAAATACAAGGTAATTGCCCCCGTAAATAAATCCCCGCTTTGAGCCACATAAAGCAATGCCCCTGAAAGTGGCGCGGAAGTACAAGGTGAGGCGACTAAACCTGCAATCATTCCCATTACAAAAACGCCACCAAATGCACCGCGCTTTTGCTGTTGGCTATATTGAGTTAATTTGGTTTGTAAGCTTGTTGGTAGCTGTAAGGTAAATAAACCAAACATTGATAACGCTAAAAGGACAAAAATCACTGACAACGTAAGTAAAACATAAGGGCTTTGCAATGCCACTTGGAAAGGCAAACCGATTGCCGCAACAATCAAGCCAAGCAAAGTGTAAGTCAGTGCCATTCCTTGTACATAGACGAAACTTAACGTTAATGCACGTAAGGTGTTTGGTCTAATTTGCCCACCGATCACAATGGCAGAAAGCAATGGCAACACTGGCAATACGCAAGGTGTAAATGCTAAACCCAATCCCAATAAAAAGAACCAAAATACAGCATATTTACTTTGAAACAGGCTTTCAGCTAAACGATCCTGTTCTGCTACCAGCAAAGAACCCGTATGGGCTTGCACCGTTCTCTCTGCTACTGGTGTCATAACAGACTTAACTGGAAGAATCTTTGTTTCTGGAGGATAACAAAAGCCAATCGTACAACCTTGATAACTCACTTCAAATGTCGCATCTGGTGCGATGTTTGATACAGGTATCTGTAAAGAAACTTCATTCCGGTAAATTTTCACTTCACCAAAAAAATCATCTTGATAGGTTTCAGCAATTGGGAAATGCCATTCGCCAATGTCTAGATTATTTGCTTTTATCTCGAAAGTGCGCTGATATAAATAATAATTCTCCGCAATTAACCAATGCAATTGCACGGTCTCCGCTTGTTGTGTACTAGAAAAAATAAATGCTTGATCCGCATTTAAAAACACAGGGCGTTTATCAAACACACCCGCTTGTGCGGCTAACGTGCTCAGGAAAAGCAACAAAAAAGATACAATTTTTCTCATAAAATACATGATGAACTAAAACGAAAAATAATTTCCATTCTAGCACAAGCCTGTTTCTGCCCCAAATCGAAAATATTTTCTTAAAATTACACAAGAAATAAGCATCTTATTTTATTTATAAAAATAAGTTTTGCTACAAACCTAAAAGTATTGTAGGATCTTGAAATGAGTAATGTTTCTCAACAGAAATTGATTGACTAACAAGATATTAAATCGAATATTCAATCCCAATTGCCTTCTATTAGTTCATTTTGTATGTAGTTTAACCGAGCAATTCGCTCGACTTACACCCTCAATATCCTCTGGTTATTGAGGGATTTTTTTATGATCTAGGTCATGAAATAACAATCTAATTTAACAAAATTGACTTTTTCTATTGTTACAATTATGTTGCAACTATACAATGAGTACGTTAATTTTGCGCTAATCTTAGTAACAAAATGATTAACTTAAAAAATTGTAATAGGAAATACAAATGGGAACGCCACAAATTTTAATTGTTGAAGACGAAGCAATCACCAGAAATACATTAAAAAGTATTTTTGAAGCTGAGGGTTATGAAGTATTTGAGGCGGCAGATGGTGCACAGATGCACCGTATTCTGTCTAATAAAGTCATTAATCTTGTCATCATGGACATTAACTTACCAGGCAAAAATGGATTGATGCTTGCACGCGAATTACGTGAAACCACCAATACTGCCTTAATGTTCTTAACGGGACGTGATAATGAAGTCGACAAGATTCTCGGTCTTGAAATCGGTGCAGATGACTATATTACCAAACCATTTAATCCGAGAGAATTAACCATTCGTGCACGCAATCTACTACAACGCACTATGCAAGAAAATACTAAAGATGCCACACAAACCGTTGAGCATTATCGTTTCAATGGTTGGACCTTAGATCTCAATAGTCGTACGTTGATCAACCCAGAAGGAGAAGAGTACAAGCTCCCACGTAGCGAATTTCGTGCAATGTTACATTTCTGTGAGAACCCTGGTAAAATTCAAACACGCGAAGAATTATTGAAAAAAATGACTGGACGAGAATTAAAACCACAAGATCGTACTGTCGATGTGACTATCCGTCGTATTCGCAAACATTTTGAAGATCACCCAAATACACCCGAAATTATCACCACCATCCACGGCGAAGGTTATCGCTTCTGCGGTGAATTAGAATAAACGGTAAAAAAATTAAGCCTGTCATCATTTTTTCTGACAGGCTTTTTTATCTCTGATTCAGAACGCTGTTTATGCAGTAGAGTCTTCATCAAGAATCCCTAAACTGTGCCACATTTCGTCCACGCGCTTCACGACATCGGGATCTTTCTTAATTGGCACCCCCCATTCACGTTGTGTTTCGCCAGCCCATTTATTTGTGGCATCAATCCCCATTTTTGAACCTAATCCCGCTATTGGTGAGGCAAAGTCCAAGTAATCGATCGGCGTATTTTCTACTAAGGTCAAATCACGTGCAGGATCGCAACGCGTCGTGATGGCCCAAATCACATCTTTCCAATCACGCGCATTCACATCGTCATCACACACAATCACAAACTTGGTGTACATAAATTGACGCAAGAAAGACCAGACACCCATCATGACGCGTTTCGCATGTCCCGCATATTGTTTCTTAATCGTGACAACAGCTAAACGATACGAACATCCCTCTGGCGGTAAATAAAAGTCCACAATTTCCGGGAATTGTTTTTGTAAAATAGGAATAAAGACTTCATTTAACGCCTCACCTAATACTGCAGGTTCATCTGGTGGACGCCCAGTGTAAGTTGAATGATAAATCGGATCTTTACGCATTGTGATATGCGTTACAGTAAAAACAGGAAAATATTCCTGTTCATTATAGTAGCCAGTATGGTCGCCATAAGGGCCTTCAAGTGCGGTCTCATTTGGATCAATATATCCTTCCAACACAATTTCTGCGCTAGCAGGCACTTCCAAATCGTTACTCACGGATTTTACCACCGCAGTTTTTGTCCCACGTAATAGGCCTGCAAAAGCATATTCTGATAACGTATCTGGCACGGGGGTCACTGCCCCTAAAATCGTAGCTGGATCGGCGCCTAATGCAACAGACACGGGGAAAGGCTCACCTGGATGCGTTTCTTTCCATTCTTGAAAATCTAATGCTCCACCACGATGTGAAAGCCAACGCATAATCAACTTATTTTTCGCAATTAACTGCTGACGATAAATGCCTAAATTTTGACGTTTTTTCAAAGGTCCTTTCGTAATCGTTAATCCCCATGTCACTAAAGGAGCAACATCATCTTTCCAACATTGCATAATCGGCAATTGGTATAAGTCAACCTCTCCACCTTTGAGTACAACTTGCTGACAATCTGCTTTCCCCAATACTTTGGTCGGCATATTTAAGACTTGCTTAAATTGAGGAATACTTGAAAGAAAATCTTTGAACCCTTTTGGTGGCTCTGGCTCTTTCAAAAAAGCCAGCAATTTACCAACATCACGTAAAGAAGAAACTTCTTCTTGCCCCATTCCCATTGCAACACGTTTCGGTGTCCCAAATAAATTACATAAGACGGGAATATCAAAGCCTTTCGGATTTTCAAATAATAATGCAGGCCCCCCTGCACGCAGTGTGCGGTCCGCAATTTCGGTCATTTCTAAATAAGGATCCACTTCTTGTGTAATCCGTTTCAGCTCTCCTCGCTGTTCTAATAAGTCTAAAAAATCACGCAAATCTTTATATTTCATTTTTATTCCTTTTTCATGCGAATACGCCACCACACACTACCTGCCAAATTCTCGCCTTGTTATATTTAACAGGTCATCATATAACCTCGAATCCTCACACCACGCAGGCAAAAGTGGTTTGTCTTTATGCGAAGTTATATTATCTCAATCTCTCTGCTTTTGCTATCTCAACAAAGTTTAGGTAGAATTTGTCAACTAATCTTGAACAAAATGGATAATCATGACAAAGAAAAAAACTAAAGTCGCGTCCAATACCATTGCTCTAAATAAACGAGCAAGACACGACTACTTTATTGAAGATGAAATTGAAGCGGGGCTATCATTGCAGGGCTGGGAAGTCAAATCGATGCGTGCAGGTAAGGCAAATATTAGCGATAGCTATATCATTTTTAAAAATGGAGAAGCCTATTTATTCGGTGCCACAATTCAACCACTTAGCCTTGCCTCAACTCACATTGTGTGTGATCCGACACGCACTCGTAAACTATTGTTAAACCAAAAAGAGTTAGCCTCTTTATTTGGCAAAGCGAATCGAGATGGTTATACCATCGTTGCTCTCTCACTTTATTGGAAAGGGGCTTGGGCAAAAATCAAGATTGGTTTAGCCAAAGGTAAAAAACAACATGATAAACGCGAAGATATCAAAGAACGCGAATGGAAGGTTACCAAAGATCGCATTATGAAAAACGCACAAATCAGATAAGCTTAATCATAAAAAAGCCTTGTATTATACAAGGCTTTTCTTTTGAAACGAGACAAGACGTGCTTATTCTACACCAACCATCACTGAGGTCGCTTTGATAATTGCATACGCTTCTTTACCCACCGCTAGTTTTAACTCTTCTGCTGAAGCGAGAGAAATCGTTGAAGTAATCACGTTACCAGCACCGATATCGATGCTGACAACGGCGTTCACCGCACCTTTCTCTAAAGCGACAACTTTACCTTTTAATTGGTTTCTTGCACTGATTTTCATGTTTGCTCCTTAATCGCAATCTGATCAATAAAATAGACTCCAGTATAAGGGGAAATGAATAGAAAACAACCCTTAAGATGTAAACTCTACTACCACTTTAAAACCGACTATCCTTCCACTTGGAATGCTCTTATTTTCCAAGTGAACTTGATAATGGTGTAATGCGGCAATGCGATACACAATTGAGAGCCCCAAACCACTTCCTTTTTCATTTTGCCCCGCTGGTCGATAAAAACGTTGACCTAATTTAGCTAAATCTGACGCATTTACGCCTTCTCCATCATCTTCAATCACTAACTTGTCAGGATATAAACGAATCATCACGGTACTGCCATTTGGACAATATTTAATCGCATTATCAACGATGTTACGTACCATTAACGACAAAAGCAATGACTGTCCTTGCATACCAGTTGGCTGACCTACCCGCTCAAAATGTAATTCGATTTGTTTCTGCTGAGCCACGAAATAACGCTCTCCAATCAGTGAGGTGACAATCGCGTCCCAGTCGATCTCTTCGACAGTCTCTAACTGATTCAAATTATCTAAACGAGACAATGTTAATAATTGTTCAATCAATTGCGTCGCGCGATCAATACCTAATGTCAAATTATGCAATGCTTCTTGACGCATCTTTTCATCATCACCAGCCAATTGGGCTACCTCACTCTGAATACGCAAGGCTGCCAAAGGACTTCTCAGTTCATGTGCAGCATCAGACGTAAAACGGCGCTCACGCAATAGCATGCTTGCAGTGCGGTCAAAAAATTGATTGAGATTCTGCACTAAAGGTAAAATTTCCTGCGGCAATTGTGCAGTTTCAATCAACGTATGATTATCTGGACGACGTTGCTTCAATTGCTCGCTCACTCGCCTGATACTTTGTAATTCTCGTGTCACAACCCAGACAATAATAGCTAATAAAAAAGGCAAGCTCGCAAACCAAATCCACATTTGCCCAAATACCATTTTATTGATCAAATCATTGCGATAATCTAGCTCTTGCCCAACCGCAATCACGAGACGCCCATTATTCACTGGTAACCAAAAAATACGCCACTGATCGTCCTCACCTGTGATATGACTAATAGAGAATCCTTTTTGCTGAGTAAAAATAAAATTATCCCCATTATGTCCATCACTTAATACAATGCGCCCTTCTCGAGTAAAAATGGCAAAACCGAGTGCATCATCGTCAAATCCATTGCGTTTAAAACGCTCTCGTTTGTGTTTGGCATACTCAGGTCCCACCAACATATTACGTAAATCTGAAGAAGCCAAACGTTGCGCAAATAAGATTTGTTGAGCATCAAACACCTCATTCACTTCCTGACGAACCTGTACCCAAGCCACTAGCGTAGAGATAATCCAGATCATCAATGCAGTCAAAGATAAGATCCAAGTCAGACGAAAACGGAGACTTTTATTTGGACGACGTATCGCACTTAAAAAATTAGGTCGTTTCATCATTTTTCCCTAACGCATATCCCACACCATGTACAGTACGAATAAAGTGTTTGCCTAATTTCTGGCGTAAATTATAAATATGCACTTCAAGCGCGTTACTGCTCACCTCATCATCCCAAGTATAAAGTTTTTCCTCAATTAACGCTCGAGGTAATACACGCTCTTTATTCAGCATAAAGAGCTCAAGTAATTTATATTCTCTTGTCGTCAAAGACACTTCGTTTTGATCTAAAAAAACTTTCCGCTGATTTGGATCAAATGTCACTAAACTATGCTTAATAACGGGATTCGTTTGACCATAACGACGCCGAATCAACGCTTGTAAACGTGCCACCACCTCAGCTAATGCGAAGGGTTTACATAAATAATCGTCCGCTCCTCGTTGCAACCCAGTAACACGCTCATCCAGAGTATCGCGCGCAGTAAGAATCAGAACGGGAACATCTTGTTTTTCTCTACGCCAGGTTTCTAAAATAGCTAGCCCATCCATTTTAGGTAAAGTTAAATCTAACACGACCGCATCATAAGGTGCTGATTTAATCGCCTCGAGCCCCGTTTTCCCGTCTCGAAACCAATCCACGGTAAAACCAGACTTAGATAAACCTGTCTGTAAACCATTACCAATCAAGCTATCATCTTCTATCAATAAAATTCGCATCTTTTACACCGCTCTTTTCAACCCATTTTTTCATTGTGACACAAACAATCAGTATAAATCCTAACCAAAGGATAACCAATAAAACTGAAGAAATACTTAATAAATACTTCTTTTCCCCATCCCTTAAACGCTCAATAAAAAAGTGACACATCACTTTTCTAGCACATTTCATATAAAAATGACGATTTTTTGAAAAAAATATGTAAGAAAAAAAGCCAGACCTCCGACTAACTCCTATGAATAAGGAAATGAAATGGGTAACTAAAAAAAGCTGTAAGAAAACCATTTTTAATTCGACTAATTCAATGTAAACGGACTTATGAGGACAACATGGAAAAAAAGAGCGACTATTTACAATCTGTTAGTACAGGGATCGGGCTATTAGGCTTACGCTTATTTCTTGCTAAAGAGTTTTTTGATGCCGGTTTAGAAAAGTTAAATGGAGAGAATTGGTTCATGGAAGTACAAGAAAGCTTTCCTTTCCCCTTTAATTTACTCCCAGCAGAATTAAGTTGGTTATTAGCTATGAGCGCAGAGTTAGTTCTACCGATTTTTTTAGTCCTTGGACTATTAACTCGCTTTAGCGCATTAAGTCTAGCAATTTTAACTGCTGTGGCATGGTACACCGTCCATGCAGATGCAGGTTATAACATATGTAACAATGGTTACAAAATGGCACTCATTTATTTGGTCACACTGTTACCATTATTTACGCAAGGAGCAGGGAAATTCTCTTTAGATGCTCAATTACGAAAAAAATTTTCAACTCACTGTTGGTTGAAATTTCTTTAATTAACCACCCACTCAACATTTTTATAGGAGATTAAACATGAAAAAATTAGCAACGTTAGCAGCATTAGCAGGTGCATTAACAATGGCAGTATCTGCACCAGTCAGCGCAGAAACTAAAATGGCAGACAAAGCTGAACAATGTGTAGAAGGTAAATGCGTCAAAACGAAAGCGGGTGAAGGCAAATGTGGTGAAGGTAAATGCGGTGCGCACGATACCAAAAAAGCAAAAGCGGCAGAGGGCAAATGCGGTGAAGGTAAATGCGGTGCACATGACACTAAAAAAGCAAAAGCTGGCGAAGGTAAATGTGGTGAAGGTAAATGTGGTTCTAAATAACCTTAACTTGCTGGTGTAATGTATTACACCAGCCCTTTTTCAAATTAATGGAGTCAATACTATGTTAAAAGGTGCAGGATTAGGTTATCGGCGCGATTTAGCCGATGATTTTTTATTACTTCCAACAGATAATGCCATTCAATTCATGGAGGTTGCTCCAGAAAACTGGATAAAAATGGGAAGCGCTGCACGCTATAAATTTGATCAAGCGGCAGAACGTTTTCCTCTCGCCGTGCACGGACTATCCCTCTCTTTAGGCGGTCAAGCACCGTTAGATCGCGAGTTATTAACTGGCATCAAAACCCTCATGACACAATATCATTCCGTCTTTTTTTCTGAACATTTAAGCTATTGTGAATGTGCAGGACATCTGTATGACTTATTACCTATGCCATTCACAGAGGAAGCTGTGAAGCATGTTGCTCAACGTATCCAACAAGTACAAGATTTTTTAGGTTGCCGTATTTCATTGGAAAATACGTCTTATTACTTACATTCCCCAACCAGTACCATGAATGAAGTCGAATTTTTAAATGCTATCGCACAAGAAGCAGATTGTGGTATTCACTTAGACGTCAATAATATTTATGTAAATGGCGTCAATCATGGATTGCTTGATCCTTATGTTTTTCTAGATAATGTCGACATAAACCGAGTAAATTACATTCACATTGCGGGTCATGATGAAGAGCATACTGCTGCTCAACCGATTCAAGAAACAGAAGAATCATTTAATAAGATAAAAGGGGAATACCGCCATTTGCCTGATTTGCTCATCGATACACATGGTGAAGCGGTAAAAGGAAATGTTTGGGATTTACTTGAATATGTTTATAAACGTTTACCGCATATTCCTCCAACATTGCTTGAACGTGATTTTAACTTTCCTCCATTTGCTGAACTCTATGCTGAAGTTGAGCATATTGCTAAACTTCAACAAAAATATGCCAAACCGTTACAGGACAATCGCTATGCAGCCTAAAACCAGTCTTATTGAAGCGCAGCAGGCGCTAGCACAAGCAGTTCGCCTAGGAAATGCAGCTCCCCTAAATGATTACGCACCAAATCGCTTAGCTATTTATGCACGATTGGTCCGTAACAACACATTTAGTTTTATTGATCGCTGTTTCGTTGAAGCTCCTCGGCATATTGATGCGAAAACATGGCAACAAGTCAAAGAAACATTTATACAAGAAGGCAAAGCACATTCTCCCTATTTTCAGGACATTGCAGGAGAATTTCTCACTTTCTGCCAAACAGGGACGTACTTTAATGCAAATGTATTGGCATTAATGGATTTTGAAAATACACAATTGCTTGCCGAAGTGGCTACAGAAAAAGTCCCTGAAACATTTGAGTGGGATAGAAATACGGTAATGCAGTTATCAAAAACTGCTTTTCTGAAATGCTACGACATAGATTTTTTATCAAGCCACTTTACTCGTTTTGAACCAACGCCAACGCAAATCATCGTATGGAGAGATAGCGATTTTTCAGTCAATCAACAACGCCTTACTGAACTCGATTTTTGGTTACTGACTTACTTAAGTGAACAACCAACCTCTTTAGAAAATTTACTCACTGAATTAAATACACTCATTACAGATAATGCAGGATTACAGCCCTTACTAGAGCAAGCTTGGGTAAATTGGGTCAATGCAGAAGTCATTTATCCAATGGAGGGATAAATTCAGCTTAAGCTGACATTAAAAGGATTTAAAACAACAAGTGCGGTAACACATTGAAAATGTCCTACCGCACTTTTTCTGTATAGATCACTTAGTCTTATTTTTCTTGTTTATCCGACTGATCTGCAAAATTACGCATCATTTCACTCAAACTTTGACAATTTTTACCAAAATTATCACATTGTGGGCAAACTAAACGATGTAAACGAACTGTCACACTTTCGACAAATGAGAGCTTACGCTCATGAGATTCTGAAATTAATTTCGTTACTTTAAAACAATATTTCATTTATCTCTCCCCCATTTTCATAGTCAAACAATGCTGTAACTGCAAACGTGCACGATAAAGTAAGACATGTAAATTAGATACTGTAATTTGTTCCGATGTGCAAATATCATCTGCAGTAAATTCTAAATACTCGCGCATCATAAATACCTTTGCCTGTAAAGCAGGCAAGCGAGTCAAACACACTTCAAATAATGCCCAAAATTGTTTTGAATATACTGTATTTTCATCTTCTTGCAAACGTGATCTGGAATAGTCTTTCTTCCAATGACCATTACGCTCAAAAAAACTATTCTCATCATCGCCTGTTGCCAGATCACTTTCTACAATAAAACGATTATTCACACGTAAGTAATCAATGATTTTATTTTTTAATATAGCAAAAATCCACGTTTTTAGCGCCGCTTGGCGCTTAAAACTGTCTATATTTTTTAACGCACTGACGAATGCTTCTTGTACGATATCTTCTGCTAAAACAGGATCTTTTATTTGCAATTCAGCAAACCTTAACATTTGTGTTCGGATTGCCCCAAGTTCTTCCGATGAAATACTTTGCATACTTAATACTTATTTCCACTTTGATTAAACTCACTGAATTTTATCAAATTATCGTCATCTCACAAACTGATTTATTGAGACGTATTCGAACCAATAAAAAAGGCTAGAACACTTAATGGTCTAGCCTTCTCATCTATTAATTTGGTGCTCTGAGCGAGACTTGAACTCGCACGTCCTATGGACACTACCCCCTCAAGATAGCGTGTCTACCAATTCCACCACCAGAGCAGATTTAGATATTTAAATTACTGAGGAATATCGCTATTTTTTGTCTCAACGGCTGGTACATCTACTTTTTGCTGTTGTTGAATTTGTTCAGCTGTTGAAGATAAATCATCGAATTGACCTTTTGTGACATTATTACGGTGCGAATTAATATTACCAATAACAATACTAATCACAAAAAAAGCCGTTGCTAAAAGCGCAGTCATTTTAGATAAAAAATTACCAGAACCTGCCGAACCAAAAATTGTACCTGACGCGCCGCCACCAAAAGACGCACCTGCATCTGCACCTTTACCTTGTTGAAGTAAGATCAGAACAATCACTGCAAGTGAAATTAATAAATAACTAATTAATAGTGCTTGATACATTATATTTTTCTCGACATTTGCAAATTAGCATTCAAAATAACGTGCGGATATTAACGAACATCAATAGATTTTGCAAGTGTTTTGATTAAAACCGACTTCGTTTGATTGTATTTTATTCAAGACGATTCTATTTCACATTTATTGCCTCATACTGAAACAGCGACTTGATGCCTACAACCTCATTTCTAAATTGCCAGTAGACCTGTCCGTAGAATGTAAAACAGGTTTTCAGCGATGTTTATTTTGTATCATTCTTTTTTAACAACACCAACTCTGTTTACTGGCGAGTCGTTTTTTGCTTCTTGGCAATCGTCTTTTGTTTTTTCACCGATTCAGAAGATTGTGCCAACTGACTAAATTGCTTTAATGCGGCAAAATTGACGTAACGTAATAACTCTGGCAGCGAACTAGTTAAACGAAACATAAACTGTTGGTAGCTCATTTCTTTCTGACTAATGCTCGTTAATTGTGACTCCCAATGGGCTGTCATATCTGGCTGCGTCGCTACATCTGGCAAAGCTTGAATTAAAATCCGCCCAGCTTCTGTACTGTGAATATTACGCCCTTTTTTATATAAAAAGCCCCGTTTAAACAGCAATTCAATAATTCCCGCTCGTGTAGCTTCAGTGCCTAATCCATCGGTTTCACGCAGAATTTTTTTCAATTCTTTATCTTGTACAAAGCGTGCAATGCCTGTCATTGCCGATAACAATGTTGCATCAGTAAACGGCTTCGGTGGCTGTGTTTTTTTGCTCACAATCTCACCTTGTTTACAAAATAAGATCTGCCCTTTTTTGACGACAGGTAATAATGGCTCTTGTTGCTCATCTTCGTCCTCTTTGCCCCAAAGCTGTTTCCAACCTGCCATTTGTAGATTTCGCGCTTGCGCAATAAAAGTTCCGCCCGCAATATTGAGAGTGATCTTACTTTTACGATATTCTGCATCTGAACAAAACTGCATTAAATATTGGCGAGCTATTAAGTGATAAATTTGCCATTCTTGTTTAGTTAAATTAACGGGTTTATTTTTCGCAGTAGGGATGATCGCGTGGTGAGCTTCCACTTTTTTATCATTCCAACAGCGATTTTTCTGTTCTGGATTCACAATGTCAGGGAGCGGTTGATAATCGCTAATATGCACAGAAATGGCATTCAGTACATCAAAACGCTCGGCAAAATGTTCTTCAGGTAAATAACGACAATCCGAACGAGGATAAGTGATCAGTCGATGCGTTTCATACAAACGCTGGCAAATATCTAATACATCTTGTGCAGATAGTCCGTAACGTTTCGCTGCATCAATCTGTAAAGCTGATAAGGAATAAGGCAACGGTGCAGTTTCTTTTTCCCGTTTATCCACGTATTCCGTCACTTCTGCAGGTTGCGAGTAAATGCGTTTCACCACATTTTCAGCTAAACCTAACGACAACACTCGCCCATCATCATCTTGATAGTCCTCACAGGCTTTACTCGGTTGCCACAAGGCTTTAAACAGGGGGATTTGCGCTTTTTCAGCCTCTGAAAGTGCGGTCATTTTTTCAAGCGTTTCTGGCTGAACGTGCGCTAACACTTCATAGAAATCTTTCGGTTGAAAATGTTCAATTTCTAAATCACGTCGCACAATCAATCCCAACACTGGTGTTTGTACACGACCAACAGAAAGCACCCCATTGTAACCTGCTTGACGACCACGAATGGTATAAGCTCGAGTCATATTAATACCGTAAAGCCAATCTGCTCGAGCACGCGCAAGGGCGGAAGTTGCAAGGGGGATAAAATTACGATTTGGTTGTAATTTATTAACCGCTTTTTGTACTGCATTAGGATTGAGATCGCTAATCAAACAACGTTGAATTTGATTGAGTTTATCTACACTTAATTGGGCGTGACTAAACACTTCATCCACCAACAATTGTCCTTCACGATCGGGGTCGCCTGCATTAATTAAAATATCAGCTTGATGAATCAGTTTTTCCACTACGTTCAGTTGTTTTTGAACGTCTTTACGTGGCATGAGCTGCCATTTTTCAGGAATGATGGGTAAATGTTCTAAACGCCATTGTTTAAAACGCGGATCGTAAGCATCGGGCTCCGCCTGTTCTAACAAATGCCCCACGCACCAAGTGACATAATCGTCGTTACCACACTTAATAAAACCATCACCTCGTTGATGTGGTTTGGGTAGCACATCGGCAATAGCTCTTGCTAGGCTCGGTTTTTCCGCAATAAACAGGCGCATTAGAATGAATTATCCAAGTTGACGGCGACCTAAAAAAGAGTGTGTTAATGTAGTACCATCGACCATTTCTAACTCACCACCAACAGGAATACCGTGCGCAATGCGAGTCACTTTGACATTGTGTTGCATACAGATTTCAGCAATGTAATTCGCTGTCGCATCACCTTCAACAGTGGGATTAGTGGCTAAAATCACCTCATGAAAACTTTCTTCTAGCAGGCGTTTTTGTAAAATATCTAAGCCAATTTCTTTCGGTCCAATGCCATCGAGAGGGGATAAATGCCCCATCAACACAAAATAGCGTCCTGAAAATTGACCGGTTTGTTCGATGGCTTGAATATCAGAGGGCTGTTCTACCACACAGAGTAAGCCTGAATGTTGGCGACGAGGGTTATTACAAATCGTGCAAACCTCTTCTTCTGTAAACGTACGACAATGAGAACAATGTCCAATTCTTGACATCGCTTCTGTTAAAGCGCGTGCCAACCCCATTCCTCCACTGCGATTGCGTTGCAAAAGATGATACGCCATACGCTGCGCCGATTTTGGTCCTACGCCAGGAAGACAGCGTAAGTTTTCAATAAGATGTTCAAGTAATGGACTTGTTTGCATTTGTATATTCTCTCGGGAGCAAAACGTTGTTTTTACATCATTAAAATCTTTATAAAAATAGACCGCACTTTCTACAAGTGCGGTCTGTTTATCGCAAATTTTACTCCACCACAATTCATTTTACTCTTCCCTGTGTAAACCGCCCGAATGAAAGAAAATTTGTGTGAAGAAAAATTTTCTGTAATGGGAAGCAGGCAGTTTAGCCAGGACATGTTTTTTGGTTACTTTTCACATGAGTAAAAAAGTACCCCATTAAACTAAAATGGCATTTTAAATCCTGGTGGTAACGACATACCAGCAGTCACTGACGCCATTTTTTCTTTTTGTAGTTCTTCCGCACGACGAACTGCATCGTTAAATGCTGCTGCGATTAAATCTTCTAACATTTCTTTATCATCCTCCATTAAAGAGGGATCAATTTCAATACGACGGCAATTATGTGCACCATTAATAGTAATTTTCACTAACCCAGCACCAGATTCGCCTGTTACTTCTAACTGCGCAATTTCTTCTTGCATTTTTTGCATACGATCTTGCATCTGTTGCGCTTGTTTCATTAAGTTGCCTAAGCCACCTTTTCCAAACATAATTTCTTCCATTTGTTAATTAAAAAATTGGCTGGCATTTTAACTAAAAATTACCCTATTGGGAATAAAGAAACGTGATCTAGACTGAAAATTCAACTTTTTTCTGTTGAGAGGATGATTTTTACGTATTATTATGTTTTAACATTTTCGTAACGAAATCTTACCGCACCTACTCTAATGCGGTTTTCCTAACAGATACAAGCAAACCCGAAGAGGTAACCTATGTCTAACTTTCTACAATCCTACCAACAACATATTGATGAACGTGCGGCATTAAGCATTGTGCCGAAACCCTTAGATGCAGAACAAACTGCGCAGCTCATTGAACTACTCAAAAACCCGCCTGCAGATAAAAAAGACTATTTACTCGACTTATTTGAAAATCGTATCCCTGCTGGCGTAGATGAAGCTGCCTATGTCAAAGCGGCTTTCCTTGCTGCTGTTGCTAAAAGAGAAATTACTTCTCCACTCATTTGTCCTAAAAAAGCAGTCAAATTACTGGGAACAATGCAAGGGGGTTACAACATTGAACCTTTACTTCACGCCTTAGACGATGAAGAACTTGCCCCGATTGCAGCTAAAGCATTATCTTTTACGCTCCTCATGTTCGATAACTTTCATGATGTTGCAGAAAAAGCCAAACAAGGCAATCCATATGCACAGCAAGTGTTACAATCTTGGGCTGAAGCGGAATGGTACTTATCTCGTCCTAAATTAGATGAAAAAATCACGGTGACGGTTTTCAAAGTAACAGGGGAAACCAATACAGATGACTTATCACCCGCACAAGATGCGTGGTCACGTCCAGATATTCCATTACATGCGCTAGCCATGTTAAAAAATGCACGCGATGGTATTGAACCTGATGATGCGGGCAATGTTGGTCCAATCAAACAACTTGAAAAACTCAAAGAAAAAGGATTCCCTCTGGCTTATGTTGGGGATGTCGTCGGTACAGGCTCTTCACGTAAATCCGCCACTAACTCAGTGCTGTGGTTTATGGGTGAGGATATCCCTTATATTCCCAATAAACGTGCAGGCGGTGTCGTATTAGGGGGTAAAATTGCGCCCATTTTCTTTAATACCATGGAAGATGCAGGATCATTACCGATTGAAGTCGACGTAAGCCGACTCAATATGGGCGATGTCATTGATATTTATCCATACGAACAAAAAATTTGTCGACATAACTCAGATGAAGTTTTAGCCGAATTTACCTTAAAAACCAATGTATTATTAGATGAAGTACGTGCAGGTGGACGTATTCCATTAATTATTGGTCGAGGTCTAACACATAAAGCACGTTGTGAACTGGGCTTACCTGAAACCGATATTTTTGCCAAACCACAAAGCACGTCAAACAGCACAAAAGGCTTTACTCTTGCACAAAAAATGGTTGGTCGAGCATGTGGTGTTGATGGTATTCGCCCAGGTCAATATTGTGAACCACGTATGACTTCTGTCGGTTCGCAAGATACCACTGGCCCAATGACACGTGATGAATTAAAAGATTTGGCGTGTTTAGGTTTCTCAGCAGATCTTGTAATGCAATCTTTCTGTCATACCGCAGCGTATCCAAAACCAGTAGACGTAGTCACTCACCACACATTGCCTGACTTTATTATGAATCGCGGTGGGGTATCATTACGTCCAGGCGATGGCGTAATTCATTCTTGGTTAAACCGTATGTTATTACCAGATACTGTCGGCACTGGCGGTGACTCACATACACGTTTCCCGATCGGGATTTCTTTCCCAGCAGGGTCTGGTTTAGTGGCATTCGCTGCCGCAACAGGTGTCATGCCATTAGATATGCCAGAATCCGTATTAGTGCGTTTCAAAGGTGAAATGCAAGCGGGTATTACTTTACGTGACTTAGTTCATGCCATTCCATACTATGCGATTAAACAAGGCTTACTCACTGTGGAGAAAAAAGGGAAGAAAAACATTTTCTCTGGTCGCATTTTAGAAATCGAAGGGTTAGAAAACTTAAAAGTGGAACAAGCCTTTGAGCTTTCTGATGCCTCAGCGGAACGTTCAGCTGCGGCTTGTACAATCAAACTTGCTAAAGAGCCGATCATCGAATATTTACAATCTAACATTGTGTTATTGAAATATATGATCGCAGAAGGTTATGGTGATGCTCGTACCCTTGAACGCCGCATCAAAGGTATGGAGCAATGGCTTGCAAATCCAGAACTAATGGAAGCTGACAAAGACGCTGAATACGCAGCCGTCATCGAAATTGATTTAGCTGAAATTAAAGAGCCAATCTTATGTGCGCCAAATGATCCTGACGATGCTCGCTTATTATCTGAAGTACAGGGTGATAAAATCGATGAAGTCTTTATTGGATCGTGCATGACAAACATTGGTCACTTCCGTGCAGCAGGAAAACTCCTAGCCAAATTCAAAGATATGATCCCAACGCGTTTATGGATTGCCCCCCCCACGAAAATGGATGCGGCGCTCTTAAGCGAAGAAGGCTATTACAGTATTTACGGTAAAAGTGGTGCGCGAATTGAAGTCCCTGGATGTTCATTATGTATGGGTAACCAAGCACGTGTCGCAGATAAAGCAACAGTTGTCTCAACTTCAACGCGTAACTTCCCGAACCGTTTAGGTCAAGGGGCGAATGTTTATCTTGCCTCTGCGGAATTAGCTGCCGTTTCGGCGATTTTAGGTAAATTGCCAACACCAGAAGAATATCTATCATTTGCCGCAGATTTACAGCAAGATAAAGATGATACCTATCGTTACATGAATTTTGATAAGATCAGCCGTTATACGCAAAAAGCAGATCACGTTATCTTTCAAAGTGCGGTATAATTCATCAGATTTTTGCTAAAACATCCGTTGAACAAAAGGGGGAACGCAGGTTTCCCTCTTTTTTGTTTTTCACTTAATACATATTCAGGTTATAGGTTACACTCTTGGAATTGCGTCACTATATTACGTTTTTTGTTGCGATACTCGTACTCCAACTCTTTTTATTCCTCTTTAACCGTACATTAAACTGGCTTTTTGCCTCAAAACTCACGAATAAAACCCGCAAAATTTTATTCATCTCAACTTATTTGCTAGCTAATAGTATTGTGTTATTGACGATTTTCCGTCTCTTCCCGATGTTTCGTTTAAGCGCTTTCCTGTTAGCTTTTTTATTGTTTTGTGCTTTTGTTAGTATCGGCTGTTTTCTCTGCTATCTGGTTTTGAAACCTTATGTTCCCGCAAGCAACCTCCATCGTCTCTTACGACGTATCTACCCATTGGCATTAAGCGCTCTACTTGGTCTCAGTATTTACAACGCGTATACACCAACAGTGACACACTATCACATCACACTTGATAAGCCCATTAAACCAATACGTATTGGCTTAGTCAGTGACTTACATTTGGGGCTATTATTTGGCAATCGCCAACTTGACCAACTTGCGACCATCTTAGAACAACATCATGTTGATCTTATCCTAATGCCTGGCGACATTATGGACGATAATACGGAAGCGTATGTAGCAGAAAATATGCGCCCTCATTTAGCGAAACTACAGGCACCTCTAGGCGTTTATGCAACCTTAGGGAATCATGATTTTTTTGGTCATCAACAGGCAATTAAACATGAGTTAGAACAAGCGGGTATAACAGTCCTCTTCGATCAAACGAAAGTCATCGATAATGCTTTTGTTTTAGTTGGGCGTAATGATGACTTACACAAAACACGTCCGAGCACAGCACAGCTACTCCAAGAAATCGATACGACACTGCCAGTTATTTTACTCGATCACCGCCCCACTGAAATAGAAATACATGCCACGCTACCCATTGATATTCAGGTATCTGGTCATGCTCACAAGGGGCAAATTTTTCCAGCCAATCTGATTACTGCCCTACTCTATCCTTTGGATTATGGCTATAAGAAAATCGGCAATGGACACTTTCTTGTCACGTCAGGTTATGGTTTCTGGGGGATTCCAATGCGTTTAGGCTCTCAATCTGAAATCGTTATTATTGATGTTAAATAAAATTCAAAAAGGAATGCTGTAAATGAAAATTTCATTCAAATTGAGCGCACTTGGTTTAGCGCTTCCCTTACTTTTCTCGCCCAATTCACTCGCAGAAGGTAAATTAACTGTATATTGCAGTGTACAACATACGACTTGTGAAAAAATGGTACAAACATTTAGTCAGCAATATCAGGTCGAGACCAAATTCATTCGCAATAGCACAGGTGCTACACTGGCTAAATTGATTGCAGAAAAGAACAATCCTCAAGCCGATATTTGGTACGGAGGCACGATTGAGCATCACTTCCAAGCGGGTGATTTAGGCTTACTTGAAGCCTACCGTCCACCACACCAAGCCGACATCATTCCTCAATTTAAAACACTGACAGAAAAACGAGGGGAATTGACTTCGATTATTTACTTATTAGCCCTTGGTTTTGGTGTGAACACAGAAAAACTTACCCAATTAGGTATCAAAGAAGCACCTAAATGTTGGTCAGATCTCCTTGATCCTCGTCTACAAGGTTATGTACAAATGCCCGATCCCCAAATTTCAGGGACCACCTATACTGCGATTGCTACACTAATTGAATTATGGGGAGAAGACAAGGCTTTTGATTATCTAAAACGACTCAATGCCAATATATCAGAATACGTTAAAAGTGCCCTTGTTACGACTAACCTCTCACGTGGTGAATCTGCTGTTGCGGTTGGTTTTGTACACAGCTATGCCACAGAAAAAGAAAAAGGCGCACCCGTTGAAACCATCATGCCTTGTGAAGGTGACGGCTATTCTTTAGGGGGAATGAGTATTATCAAAAATGCCCGCAATCTCGCTAATGCGAAATTATTTGCCGATTGGGCACTTGGCAAAGAAGCACAAGAGTTAGTCTGGCGCGAAACAAAAGTGTATCAATTGCCAACCAATAAATATGCAGAAGCCGCTCCACAATCAGTTAATTTAACTCAGTTGAAATTAATTGATTATGACTTTGAGCGTTTTGGTAAAAGTGCCGAAGGAAAACGCCTTACAGACAAATGGGTCAAAGAAGTGAAAATGGCGAGATAAAACTAGTCCGTTGATTATTTTTATTCAAATAAAAACAGGCAGCAGATTATCGTTGCCTGTTTGACTAAACATAACCATCACGCATTTTCAATGCCAAATGCGATCACTTCTTTAATACTACTTGCGCCGAGTGCAATCATTAATAAGCGATCAACGCCCAGTGCCACACCAGAACAATTTGGCACCCCCGATTTCAATGCGGCTAACAAGCGTTTATCAATTTCACGCAGTGGTAAACCAAGTTTCTGGCGTTGTACATTATCTTGCTCAAAACGGTGTAATTGTTCATTGGAATCGGTTAACTCATGAAAACCATTCGCTAACTCTAACCCTTTATAATAAAATTCAAATCGTTCGGCGACCCGATGATCCTCTGAACTAATTTGGGCTAATGCAGCTTGTGTCGCAGGGAAATGGTACACCGCTACAGGATTATCTTTACCAATATTTGGCTCAACGACTGTACTAAATAAAAATTGTAATAACGTATCCCGTTCTTCTTGCTCTGCATTCAGCAAATGATATTCTTTAGCTTTGGTAATTAACTCCGCTCTTTCTGCTGAAAGTGGATCTAATCCAACATATTCTTGAAAAACAAATTGATAGCTTAAACTTTCGGTCGGTTTACACTCTAAAATTTGCTGTAACAAATCATCCACTTCATTAATCAAACGATACATATCAAAGTGCGGTCGATACCACTCTAACATTGTAAACTCTGGATTATGACGCTGCCCAGCCTCTTCATTTCTAAACACCTGGCAAAGCTGGAAAATCGGTCCGCATCCTGCCGCCAACAAACGCTTCATATGATATTCAGGGCTGGTTGAGAGCCATAATGTTTTAGATTGTTGAGCAAAAGGAGCAACAAATTCTGTACTAAATGTGGATAAATGTACATCTGTGACGCCAAACTCGCTTAACACAGGAGTCTGTACTTCCAATAAACCACGGTCAGTGAAAAAACGGCGAATCTCGGCGATGATTTTGGCACGTGCAAGTAAATTCTCAATAGAGGCTGAAGGCTGCCATAATTCTTGTTCAAACATAGTCTTGTCCATTATCGAAATGTAGTGTGCTATTCTAGCGAGCTCAGTAGGTTATTTCAAATTATCTCGCTGCCAAGACAGCAAAAACACTTTCCCCTAATGCGCTTTCTTTTTCTCTCAAAGTGCGGTCACTTTTTTGAAAATTTTGAACAGCGAATCACATCAGAAAACAGGGGCTTTTAACCAAATACAGATCATGAACAAAGCTTATAAAATAAACCATTTTTAACTTTTTTGAGGTAGATCACGAAACTGAGTTTTTATTGTAAAAAAAGATTATTAATCTTTGAAAATAATGGCAAAATGGAATGACCCTAAATTAACCAATTTTGGTTTATTTTTATTTTTTACTTTCTTAATTGGAGGAATATCGTGCAAACTGTTAATGTCGATATTGCAATTGTTGGTGCTGGCGGCGGTGGTTTACGTGCGGCTATTGCAGCAGCGGAAGCAAACCCTAACTTAAAAATTGCATTAGTTTCAAAAGTTTACCCTATGCGTAGTCATACTGTGGCAGCAGAAGGTGGTGCAGCAGCAGTAATCAAAGAAGAAGATTCTTACGATAAACATTTTCACGACACCGTAGCGGGTGGCGACTGGTTATGTGAACAAGATGTAGTGGAATACTTTGTACAACACTCTCCAGTTGAAATGACACAATTAGAACGCTGGGGCTGTCCTTGGAGCCGCAAAACAGATGGCGACGTTAACGTACGTCGTTTCGGCGGAATGAAAATCGAACGGACATGGTTTGCTGCTGACAAAACAGGTTTCCACTTACTTCATACCTTATTTCAAACATCCATCCAATATCCACAAATCGTGCGTTTTGATGAACACTTTGTCTTAGATATTCTCGTTGATGATGGTCATGCTCGTGGTATGGTTGCCATGAATATGATGGAAGGCACATTAGTTCAAATCAACGCCAATGCCGTGGTAATTGCAACGGGGGGTGGCTGTCGTGCGTTCCGTTTCAACACCAATGGCGGTATCGTAACTGGTGATGGTCTCTCAATGGCTTATCGTCACGGCGTCCCACTTCGTGATATGGAATTTGTTCAATATCACCCAACCGGCTTACCAAATACGGGTATCTTAATGACGGAAGGTTGTCGTGGTGAAGGCGGTATCTTAGTCAATAAAGACGGTTACCGTTACTTACAAGATTATGGCTTAGGACCAGAAACCCCAATCGGTAAACCAGAAAATAAATATATGGAACTGGGTCCACGCGATAAAGTGTCTCAAGCATTCTGGCAAGAATTACAAAAAGGAAACACCCTAAAAACAGCGAAAGGCGTCGATGTTGTTCACTTAGACTTACGTCATTTAGGTGAAAAATACCTACATGAACGTCTACCATTCATTTGTGAATTAGCACAAGCGTATGAAGGGGTTGACCCAGCTAAAGCACCAATTCCAGTCCGTCCAGTTGTTCACTATACCATGGGGGGGATTGAAGTCGACTTCAACAGCGAAACACGTATTAAAGGTTTATTCGCTGTAGGTGAATGTGCGTCTTCAGGTTTACATGGTGCAAACCGCTTAGGTTCTAACTCACTCGCTGAACTTGTCGTATTAGGTCGTGTTGCTGGCGAATATGCCGCACAACGTGCAATGGAAGCGCCTGTAGTGAACCAAACCGCAGTTGATGCACAAGCACGTGATATCGTTCAACGCTTAGAAGATTTATATCACCAAGAAGGAACAGAATCTTGGTCTGAAATCCGTGATGAAATGGGTGATGCGATGGAAGAAGGCTGCGGTATCTACCGTACTCAAGAAAGTATGCAAAAAGCCGTCGATAAAATTGCCGAACTGAAAGAACGCTATAAACGTATTCGTATTGCAGACCGCTCAAGCGTGTTCAATACCAACGTGTTATATACCGTTGAATTAGGCTACATTTTAGATGTTGCACAATCTATCGCAAACTCTGCAATTGAGCGTAAAGAATCTCGTGGTGCACACCAACGTTTAGACTACACTGAACGTGATGATGTGAATTACTTGAAACATACCCTTGCATTCTACAACGGCGATGATGCGCCTCGTATTGACTATAGCGATGTGAAAATTACTAAATCACAACCTGCAAAACGCGTATACGGTGCAGAAGCTGAAGCACAAGAAGCCGCAAAAGCAACTGAAGCAAATAAGGAGAACGCAAATGGTTAATCAAGCGATCATGAACATTGAAGTATTGCGTTATAATCCAGAACAGGACAAAGAACCATACTTACGCACTTATCAAGTACCTTACGATAATCAAACTTCCTTGCTTGATGCGTTAGGTTACATTAAAGACAAACTTGAGCCTGAATTGTCTTACCGTTGGTCTTGCCGCATGGCGATCTGTGGTTCTTGCGGGATGATGGTGAACAGCAAACCAAAACTGGCTTGTAAAACGTTCTTACGTGATTACAGTGGTCATATGCGTATTGAACCACTTGCGAACTTCCCAATTGAACGTGACTTAGTTGTTGACTTAAGCCACTTCATTGAAAGTTTAGAGGCGATCAAACCTTACATTATCGGTAACCAAGCGCCAGTACTTGATGGTAAACCGCATCCTTCTTCAGAGCTAGCAAAAAGCCGTACTAAACAAACACCTGCACAATTAGAAAAATACCGGACTTTCTCAATGTGTATTAACTGCGGTCTCTGTTACGCAGCCTGCCCACAATTTGGCTTAAATCCTGAATTTGTGGGACCTGCTGCGTTAACCCTTGCTCATCGTTATAACCTTGATAATCGCGATCACGGTAAAGAAGAACGTATGAAAATTATCAATGGTAAAAACGGTGTATGGAGCTGTACTTTCGTTGGATACTGTTCAGAAGTTTGTCCAAAACACGTTGATCCAGCTTCAGCGGTGAACCAAGGTAAAGTCGAAAGTGCAAAAGACTTTGTAATTGCAATGCTTAAACCGCAAAAGTAAGGAGTGTAAAATGACTGCAACAACCAGTAAACGCAAAAAATATGTGCGTGAAATTAAACCAACTTGGTGGAAAAAGTTAGATTTTTACAAACTTTATATTGCGCGTGAAGCCACCGCGATTCCAACACTTTGGTTCTGTTTAGTATTACTTTATGGTGTAATTAGTTTAGGAGATTTAGAAACCTTTGGTAACTTTATTGCTTTCTTAAAAAATCCAATTGTTATCATTCTGAACATTATCACACTTGGTGCAATGTTATTAAATACCGTCACGTATTATGTGATGACACCAAAAGTATTAAATATCATTGTTAAAAATGAGCGTATCAATCCAAAACTGATCACCACAGCATTGTGGGCAGTAACAGGGTTCGTAAGTCTCGTGATTTTAGTGTTTATGTATGTATAAGTGAGGCAAAAAGATGAAAGATACACCAAAACGTTCTAATGAACCTGTTGTATGGTTATTATTCGGTGCAGGTACAACGGTAAGCGCCATATTCTATCCTGTACTCGTGTTGATTCTTGGCTTCTTACTGCCATTTGGTTTAATTAATGCTGAAAATACCATTGAACTGATTGCATTTTTACACTCAGGACTTGGGAAATTACTCTTATTGGTCTTATTGATCTTCCCGATGTGGGGAGCAATGCACCGTATTCACCACGGCATGCATGATTTCAAAATTCATATTCCAGCAAGCGGTGTCATTTTCTATGGTTTGTCTGTACTTTATACTGTATTAGTGTTCTTTGCGGTATTCAGCTTATAGTCTCAATCTAAATAAAAAGGCGGAAGATTATCCGCCTTTTATTTTGCTTCACAAATCCCCCCCCTCTATATCCTCTCACCTGTTTTCTTGGCATCCTTTCCCCCTATCTTATCCTAACTTCGAGAGTTCCTAGATGATTATTTAACATTAGACAAGTACAAGGTATTTCACTAAGAGACATTTAAGCATAAAAACATTGAAACATAACAAAGAACGCACGGTACTCCGTGCGTCTCAGCTATCGATACAAATTGGCTTAGGTTCGTTTCCGACTTAATAACCACCACGTAATTAATAAAAACAGAATACTTGGCATTAATGCACCAGCAAGTGGTGTAACATTATAAACCAAACTCAACGGTCCAAAAATCTCATTGACGACATAAAATAAGAAACCAAAACAAATCCCCGTCACAATTCTGGCACCCGCAGTCACACTGCGTAATGGACCAAAAATAAAAGAAAGTGCTAACATCATCATGACACCAACAGAAAGTGGCTGGAATAATTTACGCCAGTAAGTCAGCTCAAATTTTTTCGATTCTTGTCCCGTTTCTTTCAGAAAAGCAATGTAATGATGCAACCCAGAAATGGAAAGCGATGTTGGTCTTAAAGAAGCAATCCCTAATTTATCCGGCGTTAAGCTAGTTTGCCATTCTGCATTTAAACGGTTAATCGTTTTAATTTCATCCTCATAAATTTCCGATTCATTAAGCTGAGCAAACATCCATTTTCCTTCTTTATACGCAGCTGAATTGGCATGCTTAACACGTTGTAATTGACGATTTTCACCAAAGCTATAAACATAGATATCATTTAATTCAATATCATCAGTAATTCGTTTAATATAAATAAAATCATTCCCATCTTTTGCCCAAATACCGTTTTTAACTGAAAGTAATGAGCCACCTGAAATGGCTTTTGAACGCATATCCCGAGCAAATTGTTCTGTTTGAGGAATCCCCCATTCACCGATCAACATCGTTAATATGACTAATGGCAACGCAGTTTTCATCACTGCAAAGCCGATTTTCAAACGAGAAAAGCCCGATGCTTGCATCACCACCAATTCACTACGACTTGCCAGATTCCCCAACGCAATTAACGCGCCTAGAAGTGCCGCCATTGGAAAAAACGTTTCAATGTCTTTTGGAATCGTTAAGACGGTATAAAAAATCGCTTGCCAAATATCGTAAGTGCCTTTCCCAACACTACGAAATTGCTCAACAAACTTAATGATGCCAGACAATCCAACTAACATAATTAATGTCGCGAAAATTGCCCCTAAAATGCTTTTACCAAGATAACGGTCTAACGTATTCATCATCTTTGATTATCCTTTTGTGGCAATCGTTTTAGAAAACCAATAACGGAATTTATACATCGATGCGCTACTCCAACTATTGAGGAAAAGTCCAAGCAAGAAGAAGAGTACATTCACTAATGGCACGAGTAAACTTCCATCTAATTTGCCTGCTGCCCAAGCGGATTTTAAAGAACTCTGTAACAAGAAATAAATTAAATATAATAATAAAGCAGGGAGGATCTTAGCAAAACGACCTTGTCGAGGATTAACACGACTCAAAGGCACCGCTAATAATGCCATTAATGGCACAGCAAGAATCAAACTCAAACGCCAATTTAACTCTGCTTTTGCCGCAGGTGTATTCGTATTAAGTAACGCGGATAACGTTAATTCTTCAGCATCACGCTGATCATGATTCGTATTTTGATAACCTAAATACGCCTGATACTCATCAAAATGTGTAATCCTAAAATCAGGGAAAGCACTACTCCCTTCAACACGCTGACTATTCTCTAATTTAAGAATTTGATCGCCATTCGGTAAGGCTTTCAATTCCCCTTGCTCCGCAACTAATACGGAAGGTTTTAAATTACCTTTTTCCCGAGTTTGAAAAACATAGACATCATGAATCGTATTGTTTTCAATCTTATCAATAAATAATACAAATTCATTATTATTAGTATTGATAAACTGCCCAGATGCCAATGCGCCCATAGTTGGATTAGCTTTTGCATCTTCAAGAATTTCGCCTTGCTTCTGAATCGCCCAAGGAGTGAGCCAAAATACATTGTATGTGGCTAACGAGGCGGTGAAAAAGGATAAAATGAGCACAACACGCACTAAAATACGCTGTCCTACCCCGCAAGCACGCATCACTGTAATTTCACTTTCTGCATATAAACGACCAAAAGTGAGCAAAATAGCAATAAATAAGCACAATGGCAGCATCAACTGTGCCATCGTTGGCATACCTAATCCAAGCAAAGACATCACTAAGTCAGCAGGTACTTTACCACTGGCTGCGGAACCTAAAACACGAACAAGCTGTTGACAAAAGAAAATCAGGAGTAAAATGAATAAGATTGCAATCTGGCTCTTAAACACTTCTCTAGTTAAATATCGGGTTAAAATCACATTATTGCCTATATTTTTCTTGTAATTTGTATAGAATGGTCTAATTTGGCTACTTTATTGCGCGTATAATAACTTATTTTTCAACCGAAAACAGTAAAAATCTTTGTGAGGATAACATGAAATATTGTGCAAAATCGACCGCACTTTTAGATATAAAAAGCAACATTATTATTGGTCTATATGAGAATGGTGAGCTGTCTTCTCCTGCCAAAAAAATCGATGAAATTTCTCAGGGGTACTTAACAAATTTAATCCAATCAGGCGAAATTACAGGTAAAGTGGGTGAGGTCGTAGTATTACGTCATTTACCCAATTACCACGCAGAACGTGTATTTGTGGTAGGTGCGGGTAAAAAAGGCGAAATTAACGAGAAACAATTCAAACAAATAATTCAAGAGACAATTAAAGCCGTAAAATCCACCAAAGCACAAGAAGTTATCAGCTACCTTTCTGACATCGAAATCAAAAATCGTGACCTTTATTGGAACATCCGCTTCAGCGTTGAAACTATCGAAGCAAGTTTCTATCAATTTGAGCAATTCAAAAGCAAGAAAAAAGAACAAGGTGTTACATTGACTCAATTTGTCTTTAGCGCGGAAGGCGAAGCAGCACAACAAGCGATTGAACACGCAAGTGCGGTGGCTTTAGGCGTAAAATTTGCTAAAGATGTCGCAAACTGCCCTCCAAATATCTGTAATCCAGTGTATTTAGCAGAACAAGCAAAAAGCTTAGCGACGCGTTCTGACTTAATCAAAACCACCGTACTTGGTGAAAAAGAATTAGCCGACTTAAAAATGAATGCGTATTTAGCGGTTTCACAAGGTTCTGTGAACGAAGCGCAACTTTCACTGATTGAATATCGCAATCACCCAAATCCAAACGCAAAACCTATCGTGTTAGTGGGTAAAGGGTTAACCTTTGATGCGGGTGGTATTTCATTAAAACCTGCGGAAGCGATGGATGAAATGAAATACGATATGGGCGGAGCGGCATCTGTATACGGTGTAATGAATGCGATCGCTGAATTAAAACTGCCATTAAATGTGATCGGTGTATTAGCAGGTTGTGAAAACTTACCAGACGGCAATGCTTATCGCCCAGGTGATATTCTCACCACAATGAAAGGCTTAACCGTGGAAGTCTTAAATACTGACGCAGAAGGTCGATTAGTCTTATGTGATACCTTAACTTATGTTGAGCGTTTTGATCCTGAATTAGTGATCGATGTGGCGACGTTAACAGGCGCTTGTGTAGTAGCATTAGGTGCGCACAACAGTGGTTTAATTTCAACAGATGATGAGCTAGCAAAAGCGTTAGAACAAGCCGCAGCAGAAACCACAGACAAAGCGTGGCGTTTACCATTAGGCGAAGAATACCAAGAGCAATTAAAATCTAACTTTGCCGATCTTGCTAACATTGGTGGCCGTTGGGGCGGTGCAATTACTGCTGGTGCGTTCTTGTCTAACTTTACGGACAAATACCGTTGGGCACACTTAGATATCGCAGGTACAGCGTGGTTACAAGGTGCAAACAAAGGTGCAACAGGTCGCCCAGTGCCATTGTTAGTACAATTCTTAATTAACCAAGCGAAAAACGCTTAATCTCAAATCAAGTCACTGTTTCCATAAAAACGGTGGCTTACTAAATAAAAAAGTGCGGTGAAAATTTTCAATTACTAGGATCTGCATTTATAACAAAATGATACTAATTACTGAAAGCCAATTCAGTTTAAAAAAGCGTTTAAACAAACTTAAGCGAATTATAAAAGAAAAAAGTCATCTGAAAAGCTTTCCAGATGACTTTTTACTACTTAGAATTAAAATAAGCTAATAGCTTAATAACTTGAAAAAGTTCTTTTTCCATCATCATTTTTTCAATAAATTCAAAATGTATTTCACCTTGTGGAGTAATTGGAAGTAGAATTTTTTGTTTTATCATTCGTTGAGCATTAAATTTATAACCATATTGGTATTTTTCTTTTTGTTTCAAAATAACTGTTTTTAGAAATAAATAAACCCATTTATTGCGGCTTAATTCATATTTAAGTTCTAGTCTTTTTACATCATCAGAAAATATGCACTGGTAAGGATGATAAAAATTTTCCACTACACTACCATTATAATTCACTCCTAATATATTTTTATCCAAACTGCTATTTATATTGGAAACAAATTCTGTAATACCATTATTACTATCACTTGCCCCAATAAATGGAATATCACCTGATTTCATATCCGATTTAATCAAACGAACTCCTGATTTTATTAAACAAATCTCACCAATTTCAAATGGTTTCCACGCTACATTTTCGTTCGTTCGTTCGTTCGTTCGTTCGTTCGTTCGTTCGTTCGTTCGTTCGTAATTGTTTTTTATCGTAGTAAGATAGCAAGGTTTTTATTTTATCTTGCTCAATTTTTCGCATAAAAGCTTCCATAAATGCCCAATCAGGATTTCCGTTTTGATCAGTTGGAAGCATCAGTTTTTGTGTTTTTAAAATAGAGGTGGATAATTGATACCCATAACTATATTTAAATGTAAAGTTTTTTACCAAAGGTATTATAAATAATGCTATATATGAATTAAGCTCAATCTCTCTAGGCTTTATACCGTGTATTTTCATATCAAGGCTAACTCTATGTCTGTGATAAAAAACACTTCCTAAGAAAGAAATACTAATAAAATTCTCAAATGTGCGGAAGTTCTTATGCTCCACATCCCCAGTAAAACATGTTATTCCATTGTTGTTGTCTGTTGCACTAATTCTAGGAATACTCCCATCATTCATTTGATCTTTAGGTAGTAAAGCTCCTGTAAAAATATAAAATAAATCATTTATTTTAAACTCTTTCCACTCACGTTCATTCAATCTACTACTAGCAAGGATTAAACCAAGGGCTTGATTACTTAACATTTCTGTAATCTCCCTGATTTTTGACCGCTCTTTTTGCTTGACAAAGGCTTCCATAAAAGCCCAATCTGGCTGGCTGGCTGGCTGGCTGGCTGGCTGGCTGGCTGGCTGGCTGGCTGGCTGGCTGGCTGGCTGGCTGGCTGGCTGGCTGGCTGGCTGGCTGGCTGGCTGGCTGGCTGGCTGGCTGGCTGGCTGGCTGGCAAGATTATAGCCAGCATTTTGAACTACTGGGAGTAATAATTTTTCATTTTGCAATCTTTTTTCATTACGAATATAACCATAATTATAACGCCCAGATTGATTGTTTATCGCCGTCACAATAAAATTTGCATTATATCTATTTAAAATCGGTGAATATGCAACAAAAACGTTATTTGATGGTACAAAGTCTTCAGCTTTATAAATAGCTTTACCAACAGAACCTTCACCAGTCATAATAAATACAATTGCATTACCCTTAAATTCTTTTGTCATTGAGTTTTTATTATCTACAAAGCCTGTCACGCCATTATCATTATATTTAGCACCAATATACGGTATATTTCCAAATCCTAATAGATCAATACCTTTATTATTCCCACGAACAAATGTATCAAACAAATCTCCAATTTTAAACGTTCTCCATTCCCTATCCGTCAACTTCAATTCACGCATTGTTTTCCCCTTGCTCTAATCCAAACAAATAGCCACGACCGTGCGTAATCATATTCACTTCAAAAGTGAGATAGTCTGCAATCGTTTTCTCAAAATCGGCTTCAGTAGGAATTTCATCATTGAAATAGTAGAACGAATGTAGCCATTCATCTTCAGCTTCAACAGTCGTCGTAACACAGAATTTCGTTTCAGCCTCTATACGATCGAACCATACATCAAGTAAATGGTTTTTCTTATCTTTGGCTGATTCAGTTTCAACTAAACCACGATGTTTTTGCACTTCAAAACCATCATTTTCAAAATTGATGAATTTAACTAACTTGTCTTTATCATGAGGAACACCCACCGTAAACACTGCAATACACGGATTTGTTCCTACTCCATAGAAAGTATTTTTATTTAGCGTGATCACACCTTCGAGCGTATGATATTTTAAGATATTGTTTTTAATCGCTTGTTCTTCTTTAGTTTTACCTGTCATTGATGATTGTGGCACAATCACTATCACCTTGCCATCTTCAGAAATAGAATTCAGTAAATGTTCAGTAAAAGCGATTTCATACAAATTCGGATTAGCTTTTGAACCTTGTGAATAAGGCGGATTCATCATACCAATATTAAAACCCATTAGTTGCAATTGAGCAGTATTTTGTTTTAAGAAGTCTTCTTGCTCCAAATTGCTCTTGCCATCACCACGTAAAATCATATTAGTAGTTGCAATGGTAAACATATAGGGCTGCAATTCAATACCGTGCAACTGATTTTTGCGAATGTTGCGTTTTTGTGTTTCATTGCTTGCTGTAACATATGGTGCATTGCTGCGATCAGAAAACCAGCCGTACCACAACAAGGATCAAACACACTATCATCAGCCGATAAATCAACTAACTCACAAAATAATTCAACAATATGTTTAGGTGTTAATACTATACCGAGTGTTTGACCATCACCACCAGAATAAGACATAAACTCACAGTAAAAACGCCCTAAATAATCTTCTGCAGATTGCGTGTATTTGATATTTTTATAAATATGTTCATATAAAAATTCGGTGTAATGCTTAATAGGCGTTTTACCTAGGTTATTATTAATTTCATTGATTGCTTTAGTATCTTTAATAACTAAGAATTGGCTAAGTAACTTATCTTTTTTGACTTGTGGAGAAACTTTGGCACGATTAAGGTTATCTTCAATCGCTGCATAAATTTTTTCACCATCTGTTTTGAGCACATCACCCGTTAAACTATCAATAGAAAAGTTTTTGTATTCTATTTCACGCAGAGCAAGTAAAATGCCTGATACGATAAGAGGTTTATCTTTATCCTGAATGCTACCGTAATTACGTAAATCTTCGTGTAACAACTTTGCATCACTTAAAATTTCAGCAGTTGTTCTTTCTTCTGGGGTATCTTCTTTAAGGATATTTTTAATATAGTATTCTTCAATATTTTTTTCATTGAATAACGTGAATGTTTCCACATCATCAAGTTGCTTATAATTACCACGTTCATCAATAAAAAGAGGAGTGATTCTATGGCGTTTTTCATCACCAGATACGCCTATTGCAATAATTTTCTTATAGCTTGTGTTGTGCGCTAAATGCAATCCATAATGCAAAGCTCCATTTACAGCAAAATCACGAACGCTTACAGTTTCATTGCAAATCAAGGTGTTATCATTTAGTTTTGAATGATTGGCTATATCTGCTTTATCTTCAATAACAACCAGAAAATCTTTCACAACACCACAGTATTCTGGACGCCCTACTTTACCTGTTTTAGATTTAGATGCAGTTTTTAACGCATTGTCAATTTCAATAATATCGCTACCTTGTGCAGATAATTTCAACCCTGCAATTTTTAGCAAATCATAGACCCACAGGTCAGTTTGAGTTTCTTTTTTAGCCATTATGTATTTCTTATTAAGTGTTTAATTAGTTGAAAACATCAGAATTTTTAATACAGTCAAGATTATGTTTCGTTTTGTATAAACGCTACCTAGCACCAAAATTTCGACCGCACTTTTTGTTTAAATAGAATGGCTGATTACAGCTTATCTAACATCCCTAATACTATTTGTGAAGAGTGTTTCGCAGCAAGGGGCAAAAACTCTTCAAATGACATACTTGCTTCGCCATCACTCGCATCAGAAATCGCACGCACGACGACAAACGGCACATGAAACACGTGACAAACTTGTGCAATTGCAGTGGCTTCCATTTCCACAGCCACTACACTAGGGAAATCCACTTTAATTTTTGCTAACGCCTCGCCACCATTGATAAAGCTATCGCCAGAGCAAATTAAACCTCGTTCGACATGATGCCCTAGCGCTTGAGCACTACTCTCCGCTAAATATGATAAGTTCTCGTCAGAAATAAACGCAGGCGGGCAAGCTGGCAGTTGACCTTTGACATAACCAAAAGCCGTTACGTCGGCATCGTGATAAATCGTTTCGCTTGAAATTACAATATCACCGACTTTCAAACCTTGCGCCACACCGCCCGCCGATCCAGTATTAATCACTACATCGGGCTTTGTTTGTTGCAATAACACTGTTGTGCCAACCGCAGCAGCAACTTTACCAATACCTGATTGCAATAAAGCCACGGCTTTACCTCGAATCATTCCTTCATAAATGGTGCAGCTTGCTACTTGTGTCACCACTTTGTTTTCCATTAATTTGGCTAATATTTCTATTTCTTGTGCCATCGCACCGATAATACCTATCTTCATTATTGTTGTTTTTCCTTTATTAATTTATGCACTAAAAAATCTAACACAGCAAAACTATAATCATCATTGTATAGTGTGCTTGCTGTTAACACATAACGCCCGTCGATCACGACATAAGGATAAGTAAATACGCCATATTCTTCGGTTCGTTTCTCCGCTAATTCAACAAGGTTTGCCACATTTGCCGAGTAAAACGCCTTCGTAAAATCATCTGTATTAACCCCCTGTGCATCCAACCAGGTTCGCAAAGTATTAAAACGTGACAATTGCAAAAAACGTTGTTTTTCCGCTGTTTCAAATAGAAGTAAAGCCGATAACTCCTCGGCATTTATCATCTTAAGCGCATAAAAAACCATGGCCGAATAATGGGCCTTATCTGTCGCAATCGGATGCTCAACTAATGCGACTTTATCAAAGTTAATCTGCGAGTACAGTTCTAAAATATCTAAAGCAGATGAGCAAACACGGCAATCATAATCAAAAAAGAACTGAACTAAGAGAGGTTGGTTAGGAGTGCGACGATAAACAGGCTCTTGATAAGCAAAATAATCTTGCCCTTCGATAAATCTTGAGGCTTCAATATTGGCAGCATGAAGTGGCATAACGTTATTTGCGAATGTCACCTGAATAAGACTGATTAACACCACCCAAAAACCAATACGCCACATGTTTATTCCTGACTCACTGGCGCAATATAGTCGACGAGTAATTGGACATTGCGTTGACCTCTGAACTCATTGATATCTAGTTTATATGCAAATTTTGCTGTTCGCATAGATAAATCAGGATAATAACGAGTATCAACGTTAAAGGCAATGGCATCTAGTAATGGTCCGCCTTGTTGCGGTTCTACCAACATTTTTAAGTGTTTCTCTCCGACAATGCGCTGCTGTAAAATCTTAAACTCACCATCAAACATCGGCTCAGGAAACGCTTGTCCCCAGGGACCTTCATGTTTGAGTGTTTCCGCAATCTCAAGTGTAAGCTGTTGCGTCGCTAACTCACCATCGGTCCAAATCATCCCCTGTAATGCGTCATCCCCCAACCATTCTGTGACAGTCTGATTAAATTCGATTTGAAACGCATCAAAATATTCTTCACGAATGGTTAACCCTGCCGCCATAGCATGCCCACCAAATTTTAAAATGATCTCGGGACATTTACTATAAATGCGCTCTAATACATCACGTAAATGTAAACCTTCGACCGAGCGAGCTGATCCTTTTAACATCCCCACTTGCTCACGAGCAAAAGCCACAACAGGACGATGAAACTGATCTTTAATTCTTGAGGCTAAAATACCAAGTACACCTTGATGCCAATCTGCTTGGTATAACACGATCCCCTGTGGCAAACGCTGTTGAAGTGCAGTCAAACGACGACAAATTTCCAGCGCTTCAAGTTTCATGCCTTGTTCAATCTCTTTTCGAGTTTGATTCAGACTATCTAGTTCATGCGCCAATGCCCGAGCTGTAGTCATATCTTCTGCTAATAACAGCTCAACGCCAACTGACATATTGTCTAAACGCCCAGCAGCATTCAAACGAGGCGCAATGGAAAAACCTAAATCTGATGCAGCAAATTGACTAATGTCTCGGTTAGCCACCTCAGCTAACGCACGAATCCCACAGCGGCAATGCTGTGCACGGATACGCGCTAATCCCTGATAGACAAGAATACGATTATTTTGGTCTAATGGAACCACGTCAGCAATCGTCCCTAATGCCACTAAATCCAACAGTTCACTGAAATTGGGCTGAGTTTTCTGATCGAAAACCCCTAACTCTCGTAATCTCGCTCGCAATGCCAACATGACATAAAAAGCGACCCCAACGCCTGCAAGTGCTTTTGAAGGAAAAGCACAACTCGATAAATTAGGATTTACAATCGCATCAGCCAGCGGTAATGTCTCTGGTGGCAAATGGTGATCAGTAATTAGCACTTTTACTCCATGTTGTTGTAAAAATGTCACGCCCTCAACCGAAGAAACTCCATTATCAACAGTAATTAACAAATCGACTTGTTGTGCTAAAGCCTGCTCTGCTACCGCTACACTCAGCCCATAACCCTGTTCAAAGCGATTAGGTACTAAAAAAGCGACATTGCTGAACCCCAGTTGGCGAAGCGCAAGCACTGTCAAGGCGGTACTGGTCGCACCATCAGCATCAAAATCCCCGACAATAACAATTTTCTGTTGCAGTTGGTAGGCATCAACTAATAATGTGACTGCCTTTTCGATCCCTTGGAGTAACTGTGGATGCAATAATGAGGTCAAGGTGCGGTCTAATTGCTGAGGATTTTGGATATGGCGCGCACGATAAAGACGGTCCAAAAGCGCATCAGAACAAATTGGTTCACCTTTTGGTACAACGCGACGTTGAATTAACTTATTCACAAAACTATCCTACGAAATGATGAAGAGAAAGAGATAAGGACGCGAAAAGGCGTCCTTATCAATAGGGTATCGTGAAGTAATTAACGCGTTAACTCCGCAAGTAACGCTTTAGGTTCTAAGTACCCTCCGATCACTTCACCAGTTGAAGTCACAATTGTTGGTGTGCCATTTACACCAAACTGTACACCTAGTTGGTAGTGATTTTTCACCACATTAGGCGTTTTGAGTGTTGATGGGAAACGCCCTTTTTCTGCTTCATTCAAGGCAAATTGTGCATCCTCCGCAGTAAAAATGGCTTCCATTTGGCGAGCCACTTGCGAGTGCATACCGCCACGAGGAAACGCCAAGTAACGCACGGTAATCCCTAATTCATTGTAGCCTTTAATCTGATCATGCAAGACTTTACAGTAATGGCAGCTGATGTCCATGAATACAGTGACCACATGCTTTTCTTCTTTGGCGGGATACACTATCATTTCTTTCTCAAATTTATTCAGTTTTTCCAATAAAATTTTTGCAGAAACATCGGTTAGCCCTTTTTCACTGAACTCATATAATTTGCCATCTAGCACATACTTCGCATCATCTGTGATATAAAAAATACCTTGTTCAGTCATAACGGTTTTGAGTCCTTTTACAGGAGAGGGTTTTATATCTACCTCTTTGACTCCCATATGACTAAAACGCTTTAAAATCGCATCATTCGATGCGAATACTTGAGCCGACAATGTGAAAGCGAAAAGTACGGTCAACAATTTTTTCATTTTTATTCCTATAATAGTAATGTCAAGAAACAGAAAAGATAACCAGCAAGATTATAAAGAGATTCCATATTTGTGCAAGCAAAGAGTCTAAAAATTGCCTACCATAATGACTCAGAATGACGTATAATTTCTGTTTAATTTTCACGATAAAAAATGTAAAAAATTGCAGTATGTTTGAAATTAATCCAATTAAAAATAAAATTTCTGATCTCACCGAGCGCGCTCAGGTACTCAGGGGGTATCTTTGACTTCGATGCGAAAGTTGAACGCTTAGAAGAAGTCAATGCTGAATTAGAACAACCAGATGTCTGGAATGAGCCTGAAAAAGCCCAAGCCTTAGGTAAAGAACGTGTTGCCTTAGAGGTAGTTGTCGATACAATCAAAGCACTTGATCAAGGCTTAGAAGATGTTGAAGGTTTACTTGAACTCGCCATTGAAGCAGAAGATGAAGACACCTTTAATGAAGCGGTTACCGAGCTTAACGAATTAGAAGAAAAACTCGCTAAATTAGAATTTCGCCGTATGTTCAGTGATCAACACGATGCCGCTGATTGCTATGTGGATCTGCAGGCTGGTTCAGGTGGTACAGAAGCGCAAGACTGGACCGAAATGTTACTGCGTATGTACTTGCGTTGGGCAGAAAGCAAAGGGTTTAAAACCGAATTAATGGAAGTGTCCGACGGTGATGTTGCTGGGATTAAATCAGCCACTATTAAAGTTTCAGGCGAATATGCCTTTGGTTGGTTACGTACCGAAACGGGTATCCATCGTTTAGTGCGTAAAAGTCCATTTGACTCTAACAACCGCCGCCATACTTCGTTCAGTGCCGCTTTCGTTTATCCTGAAATTGATGATGATATTGATATCGAAATCAACCCAGCGGATTTGCGTATTGACGTTTATCGTGCATCAGGTGCCGGTGGTCAGCACGTCAATAAAACGGAAAGTGCGGTGCGAATTACTCATATTCCAAGTGGCATCGTTGTACAATGCCAAAACGATCGCTCTCAACACAAAAACAAAGATCAATGTATGAAACAGTTGAAAGCGAAATTATATGAAATGGAATTGCAAAAGAAAAATGCCGACAAACAAGCGATGGAAGATAATAAATCGGATATCGGTTGGGGCAGCCAAATCCGTTCGTATGTATTAGATGATTCACGTATTAAAGATTTACGCACAGGCATTGAAAATCGTAATATACAGGCTGTGTTAGATGGGGATTTAGATCGCTTTATCGAAGCCAGCTTAAAAGCAGGATTATAAAAATCGGGATAATCTTTATCGTTATCCGACAAAATCTTAAAAATAAACTAGGTAATAAAAATGTCAGAACAAATTCAAGAACTTGATCTTAATGGCGAAATGTTAGTTCGTCGTGAAAAACTCGCGGTATTACGCGCAAAAGGTAACCCATTTCCAAATACTTTCCGTCGTAATGCATTAGCAGCAGATTTACATACACAATACGATGCAATTGAAGGCGAAGCATTAAAAGCACAAGAAGTTGAAGTGAAAGTCGCTGGTCGTATTATGACACGTCGTGCAATGGGTAAAGCGACTTTTATCACATTACAAGATATGTCTGGTCGTATCCAACTTTACGTAGCACGTGATAACTTACCTGAAGGCGTTTACGCTGAAGATGTCGGCACTTGGGATTTAGGCGATATCGTTGGTGTGAAAGGTACATTATTTAAAACGAAAACGAATGAATTAACGGTACGTTGTACTGAAGTGGAATTATTAACCAAAGCACTTCGCCCATTACCAGATAAATTCCACGGTTTAAGCGATCAAGAAACGCGTTACCGTCAACGTTATTTAGATTTAATTTCGAATGAAGAATCACGCCGCACTTTCATTATTCGTTCAAAAGTAATTGCGGGCATTCGTGACTACTTTATTTCTAAAGGCTTTATGGAAGTGGAAACCCCAATGTTACAAATCATTCCGGGTGGTGCTTCTGCTCGTCCATTTATCACTCACCACAATGCATTAGATGTGGATATGTACTTACGTATCGCACCAGAGCTTTACTTAAAACGTTTAGTGGTTGGTGGCTTCGAGCGTGTATTTGAATTAAACCGTAACTTCCGTAACGAAGGTGTTTCTGTTCGCCACAACCCTGAGTTCACAATGCTTGAATACTACCAAGCATACGCGGACTACCACGATTTAATGGACAACACTGAAGAATTATTACGCAAACTAGCTATCGATATTTTAGGTACAACCATTGTGCCTTATGGTGAATATGAGTTTGACTTCGGTAAACCATTTGAGCGTATCACAATGCATGATGCAATCTTAAAATACGGTGCTGATAAAGGTATCGAAAAAGAAGATTTATACGACTTTGATCGCGCTGTTGCAGTAGCGAAAAAATTAGGCATCGAAGTACAAAAATCTTGGGGCTTAGGTAGCCTTGTGAACGTGATTTTTGAAGAAGTGGCTGAACATCACTTAATTCAACCTACGTTCTTAATGGCACACCCTGCTGAAATTTCACCATTAGCACGTCGCAATGATGAAAACCCAGAAGTAACTGATCGTTTCGAGTTATTCATCGGTGGTCGTGAAATTGGTAACGGTTTCTCTGAGTTAAACGACGCAGAAGACCAAAATGAACGTTTCGATGCGCAAGTTGCAGCAAAAGAAGCGGGTGATGATGAAGCGATGTTCAAAGATGAAGATTTTGTCACCGCACTTGAACACGGTTTACCACCAACTGCAGGTGAAGGTTTAGGAATTGACCGCTTAGCCATGTTATTTGCAAATGCAGCGTCAATCCGAGATGTCATCCTCTTCCCTGCAATGAAACAAAAATGATGTTATCAACTAAAAGGGCTGAAAAGCCCTTTTTCAATAGGAAAAAATGATGAAAAATATCGCCATTATTCCAGCACGTGCTGGCTCAAAAGGGATTCCTGATAAAAATCTGCAGCCCGTTGGAGGGCACTCTCTGATTGGGCGTGCGATTTTAGCCGCTAAGCAAGCTGAAGTGTTTGATCAAATTATTGTGACCTCGGATGGCGATAACATTTTACAAGAAGCAGAAAAATATGGCGCAACAGCAATCAAGCGCCCTGCTGAGCTTGCTCAAGATAGCTCAAGAACAATTGATGCCATTTTACACGCCCTTGAAACGTTAAAAATCACGGAAGGCACTTGTACATTATTACAACCAACCAGCCCGTTGCGTGATCATTTAGATATCAAAAATGCCATGGATATGTTCATCAATGGTGGCGTAAATTCAGTGGTATCCGCTTGTGAATGTGAGCATCATCCTTACAAAGCATTTTCTTTAGGCAAAGATCACGAAGTATTACCTGTTCGTGAAATTGCTGATTTTGAGGCGGCTCGCCAAACCTTACCTAAAATGTATCGTGCCAATGGGGCAATTTACATTAACGATATTGCGCAGCTACTCAAAGAAAAATATTTCTTTATTCCTCCACTCAAATTCTACTTAATGCCAACTTATCGTTCAGTAGATATTGATGTGAAACAGGATTTAGAATTGGCGGAAATTTTAGCAAATAAATAACCGCACTTTGTCGTGAGTGGGCATTGCAACTGCTCAATGCAGTAGCAATCCCGCTTTTTTATTTTTTACAGTGGTTCGTAAACCTCCCACTTGAACAATGGATGTAACCAATCCTTGCTCGAAACAAAACTAGGAAAACAATATGAATATTACAAACCCAAACGGCAATCGCAAAGCGGTTGTTATTTTTTCGGGTGGACAAGATTCCACCACCTGTCTGATTCAAGCCATTCAAGAATATGGCGTTGAGAATGTCGAAGCACTCACCTTCCAATATGGTCAACGCCACGCCATTGAGCTGGAAAAAGCCCAATGGATTGCGCAAGATCTTGGAGTTAAGCAAACCTTAATTGACACCTCTATTATCAAAGCGATTACGCAAAATGCACTAATGGACGAAAACGCAACGATTGAACAACAAGGCAGCACACCAAATACGTTTGTTGATGGTCGCAATGCGCTATTCCTAGTCTACACGGCAATTTATGCCAAAGGGCAGGGCATCACTAACATTATTACTGGCGTATGCGAAACGGATTTCAGCGGTTATCCTGATTGCCGGGATGTGTTCATTAAATCAATGAATGTGACTTTAAATTTGGCAATGGATTATTCCTTCAATATCAAAACGCCATTGATGTATCTCACTAAAGCACAAACTTGGCAATTCGCTGATGAGCTTGGCGCATTGGATTATATTCGCCAACACACGCACACCTGTTATATGGGGGTTGAGCAAGGTTGTGGCGAATGCCCAAGCTGCGTATTACGTGAGAATGGTTTAACCGAATATTTAGCAACAAAAAGAGCGGTCTAATTATGTTTAAAATTGCAAAAGAATTTCGTTTTGATATGGCGCATATGCTCGATGGGCACGATGGCAAATGCAAAAACTTACACGGCCACACTTACAAGTTACAAGTTGAACTTTGTGGCGAGTTACACCAATTTGGTCCGAAAAAAGGAATGGTCATCGATTTTTCAGATTTAAAAGCGATTGTGAAAAAACGCATTTTAGATCCTATGGATCACGCGTTTATTTATGATTGCACCAGCGAAAAAGAAGCCAAAGTGGCAAATTTATTACAATCATTGGACTCAAAAACCTTTTCTCTTTCAACTCGTACCACCGCAGAAGAAATGGCACGCTTTATTTTCAACTGTTTGAAATATGAAGAAAATTTGCCCGTTTATGCCATTCGTTTATGGGAAACACCAACCTCATTTTGTGAATATGAGGAATAAGTGCGGTGCAAATTCGAGAAATTTTAGAGCCAGAATATGACATCGTTGAGATTTTCGAGAGTCTGCAAGGCGAAGGTTTTAACACGGGTATGCCGAGCATTTTTGTGCGTTTTGGTAAATGTAACTTGGCTTGTCCTTGGTGCGACACCCATTACAATCAATACACCACATGGTCGCTCAGCCAAATTCGACAAAAAGTACGGTCGTTTTCTGCGAAGAATATTATTATCACAGGGGGCGAACCGACTATTGTGCCTAAAATCGAGCATTTGCTAGAGGCATTGAAAGCTGAGGGATATTTTTTAGCCATTGAAACCAATGGGTTAAAAACAATCCCGAGCCAGATTGATTATATTGCGACCAGCCCTAAACGCTTATATCAGCATAAATACCAGCAAAAATGCATTCCCTTTGCTAACGAAGTTCGCATTGTGGCAGATGAAGATGCATTCAACTTTTGTGAGCAAATTGAGCAACAAATCCAAGCTGAACGCTATTATTTATCTCCTTGTGAAATCGATGGTGAGATGAATTTGCTGGAAACTATCACACAAATTGGTCTATTAAATCAACGAGTTAATAAACCAAAATGGCAACTTAGCATCCAAACCCACAAATTAATTGGTATTGAATAAAGGTGAGTTTTTCACCTTTTTTCATTTTTAGAGATATTTCGCTTGATCATTATATAAATAAATATATAATGATCTTGTTTTTAATTTGAAGTAGTAAATACACTTGGCTAATGCGAACACTCCCCCATAATCTTGAAAAAAGATTTTCGCATTAGCCATTTTTTTTCTTCTTATTCCCACATAAATCCTTTACCATTGCCTACATATCTCATCAAACACAACTGAAATACAGACTATGAATCATCTTGAACTTGAACGCATTTTAAATCAAAAACTCAACGCAACCAGCATTTCAGATTACGCCCCAAATGGTTTACAAGTAGAAGGCAAAGCTGAAATCAAAAAAATCATCACAGGCGTCACCGCCAGCCAAGCGCTAATTGACTATGCAGTAAGCCAACATGCCGATGCGCTTTTAGTACATCACGGTTATTTTTGGAAAAGTGAAAATCCTTGCATTCGTGGCATGAAAGGAAAACGCATTAAAACCCTATTAGTCAATAACATCAATTTATACGGTTATCACCTACCTTTAGATGTACACGCCGAGCTCGGCAATAACGCACGCCTTGCACAATTGTTAGAAATTGAAAATTTACAGCCACTAGAATCAGGTTCCGTCAGCATCCCCGTCTATGGCACATTAACAACCCCATTAACCAGCGACGCATTGGCTGCACGCATTGAACACGTTCTCAATCGCAAACCATTAGTTTGTAGCGAAAATGCACCGCACTTAATCTGCACTGTAGGCATATGTACTGGTGGAGGACAGGGGTATATTGATATAGTCGCAAATCAAGGCGTAGATGCCTTTATTACGGGCGAAGTGTCTGAGCAAACTATTCATTCTGCACGTGAACAAGGGATTCATTTCTTTGCTGCGGGCCACCACGCCACAGAACGTTATGGCATTCAAGCATTAGGAGAATGGTTAGCGGGTGAATATGGTCTCGAGGTTGAATTTAAAGATATCGATAATCCAGCTTAAATAAGGTCCGCTTTGTATTTATTCACATTTTCCCTTATACTAGCAACAATTTTTAACATACGAAAAGGTATTGATTATGGGTTTCTTAACAAATAAACGTATTTTAATCGCCGGTGTCGCAAGCAATCGTTCAATCGCTTACGGTATCGCGCAAGCGATGAAACGCGAAGGTGCAGAATTAGCCTTTACTTATCAAAACGACAAATTAAAAAGCCGTGTAGAAGAATTTGCGAAAGAATTAGGTTCAGATATCGTGATTCCTTGCGATGTAGGTACCGATGAAAGTATTGAACAATGCTTTACTGAATTAGCAAAACACTGGGATAAATTTGATGGTTTTGTTCACTCAATCGCATTCGCTCCGGGCGATCAATTAGATGGCGACTACGTAGATGCAGTAAATCGTGAAGGTTTCCGTATCGCACACGATGTCAGCTCATACAGCTTCGTTGCTATGGCAAAAGCGGCACGTGGAATGTTGAATCCAAATGCTGCATTATTAACCCTTTCTTACTTAGGTGCTGAGCGTGCAATCCCTAACTACAACGTCATGGGTTTAGCAAAAGCGTCATTAGAAGCCAATACTCGTTTTATGGCGGCATCGTTAGGCAAAGATGGCATTCGTGTTAATGCAATCTCTGCGGGTCCAATCCGCACGTTAGCGGCATCAGGTATCAAAAACTTCAAGAAAATGCTAGCTAACTTCGAACAAACTGCACCATTACGCCGTACCGTCACCATTGAAGATGTCGGTAACTCTGCCGCTTTCCTATGTTCAGACTTAGCCGCGGGTGTGACTGGCGAGGTACTACACGTCGACGCGGGCTTCAGTATTGTTGCGATGGGCGAACTTGAATAAGTTTTATGATGTATTTTAAGCGGACGATCTCGTCCGCTTTTTTGACGTTTTCACGGATAATTTTTAATGTTCCAAAATAACCCCCTCCTTTCTCAATTAAAACAACAAATCAGAGACAGTAAACAACAAGTTGAAGGAACCGTAAAAAGTTCTGATAAAGCATTTGGCTTCCTCGAATGCGATAAAAAAAGCTACTTTATTCCTCCAGCAGCGATGAAAAAAGTCATGCATGGTGACAAAATCAAGGCCCTCATTGAAGTCGTTGGTGATAAAGAACAAGCAGAACCTGATGCACTAATCGAGCCAATGCTCACTCGCTTTATTGCACGTGTACGCTTTAATAAAGACAAAAAATTACAAGTATTGGTGGATCATCCGCAAATTAATCAACCAATGGGTACTAGCCAAAGCAAATCAGTAAAAGAAACATTACAAGAGGGTGATTGGGTAGTGGCGACCTTAAAAACCCACCCGTTACGCGACGATCGTTTTTTCTTTGCTCAAATCCAACAATTTATTTGTAAGGCTGACGATGAACTTGCTCCTTGGTGGGTCACTTTAGCACGTCACGAGCAATCTCGTTATCCTGTGAAAGGATTGGACAGTTACGAAATGCAAGATCAGCAAACTCGTGAAGATTTGACCGCACTTCACTTCGTGACTATCGATGCTGAAACCACTAAAGATATGGACGATGCCTTATACATCGAACCAATTCAACAAAATGGGCAACAAACGGGCTGGCGTTTAGTGGTTGCAATTGCTGATCCAACGGCTTACATTGCGTTAGATTCACAAATTGAAAAAGAAGCAAAACAACGTTGTTTCACTAACTATTTGCCGGGTTTCAATATCCCAATGCTACCACCTGAATTATCTGATGAACTGTGCTCATTAATGAAAGACGAAGTTCGCCCTGCATTGGTTTGTTATATTGAAACGGATTTAGTAGGCAACATGAGTGCAAAGCCACGTTTTGTTTCTGCTTATGTACAATCAAAAGCTAAATTAATTTATGACCGCATTTCTGATTATTTAGAAAATAAAGCCGATGCTTGGCAGCCAGAAAATGAGCAAGAAAAGCAGCAAATTGATTGGTTACATCAATTTACTTTAGCGCGGATTGAGTGGCGTAAACAGCATTCGTTATTATTCAAAGAAAAGCCCGATTACACTTTCATTCTTGCTGAAAATGGTAAAGTGCAAGAAATCAAAGCGGAATACCGCCGTATTGCCAACCAAATTGTGGAAGAATGTATGATCATTGCTAACATTTGTGCTGCACAATATTTAGATGAGCACGCAAAGTGCGGTATCTTTAATGCACATTTAGGCTTTGATAAAAAATCACTCGAAAACGTACAACAATTTTTATTAGCAAATCTAGCAAATGAAGAAACTGAGGCGGAACTAGCTGAACGTTATTCTACTGAAAATCTAGCGACATTAGCAGGCTACTGCCAAATGCGTCACGATATTGAACCGATTGAAGGCAATTATTTAGAATTGCGTTTACGCCGTTTCTTAACCTTTGCAGAATTTAAGTCCGAATTAGCACCGCACTTTGGCTTAGGCTTAACAGGTTATGCGACTTGGACTTCACCAATTCGTAAATATTCAGATATGGTGAACCATCGCTTAATCAAAGCGATATTAACCCACAGCGAATGTGAAAAGCCACAAGATGAAGTGCTCGCTCGTTTACAAGAAGCACGCCGTCAAAACCGCTTAGTGGAGCGTGATATTGCGGATTGGTTATATTGCCGTTACTTAGCAGAAAAAGTCGAACAAAAACCGACTTTTAAAGCGGAAGTCCAAGATGTAATGCGTGGCGGGTTGCGTGTTCAGTTAGCGGAAAATGGGGCATCTGTCTTTATTCCAGCCTCACAGCTACACAATAATAAAGACGAAATGCAAGCAAATTCAGATGAACTTGCGATGTATATCAAGGGTGAAGTCGCTTATAAAATTGGCGATATGATTGATGTACAATTGCTTGAAGTGAAAGAAGACACCCGCAGTATTATCGGTACCGTTGTCCAATAAAAGAGAGCAACAAAAAAGGGAAATTTAACATTTCCCTTTTTTATTTGAACAATTATTTATTATTCTTCGCTATCCGCAGAAAAACGCTCAATACGAGCACCTAAGCCACGTAATTTTTCTTCAATGCGTTCATAGCCACGATCAATGTGATAAATACGATCAACGATCGTTTCACCCGTTGCAATACAACCTGCCAATACTAAGCTGATTGAAGCACGTAAATCTGTCGCCATCACTTCTGCACCACTTAAATGATCTACACCGTGACAAATCGCCGTGTTACCTTCGATTTCCGCTTTGCCGCCCATACGAATAAGTTCAGGAATATGCATAAAACGATTTTCGAAAATGGTTTCAGTGATAATACTGGTGCCACAAGCAACCATATTTAATAAAGTAAATTGTGCTTGCATATCTGTTGGGAAACCTGGGTATGGTGCAGTACGGATATTCACCGCACGAGGGCGATTTCCTAACATATCTAATGTAATCGTATTTTCCGTCACATCAACTTGTGCACCCGCTTCACGTAATTTATCTATTACTGCATCAAGGGTATCTGCTTTCGTATTTTTACATTGAATACGACCGCCAGAAATTGCTGCGGCAACTAAAAATGTTCCCGTTTCAATACGGTCAGGCACGATACTATGCTCACAGCCGCCTAAATGGTCAACACCTTCCACAGTAATTGTATCCGTGCCAGCACCCGTAATTTTCGCACCTAATTTATTTAAGAAAAGTGCGGTATCAATAATTTCAGGTTCACGAGCCGCATTTTCAATTGTGGTAACGCCTTTTGCTAAGGTCGCCGCCATCATAATAGAAAGTGTTGCACCCACACTGATTTTCTCTACAACGATACGAGTACCCACTAAACGGTGATCAACGTAAGCCTTAACATAACCATCTTCTAATGCAATTCGTGCACCTAAACGCTCTAAACCACTAATATGTAAATCAACAGGACGAGCACCGATTGAACAACCACCTGGTAATGAAACTTGACCTTGGTTAAAACGAGCCACTAATGGCGCAAGCGCCCAAATTGAAGCACGCATTGTTTTAACAAGTTCATAAGGTGCGATGAAATGATCGATTTTTGATGCATCAATATGCACTGCACCTTCTGCATCACGCTCAACAGAAACGCCTAATTTACGTAAAATTTTGAATGTGGTATCAATGTCTTTTAATTCTGGAACATTGGTCAATTTGACAGGTTTTTCAGCTAAAATCGTTGCAAAAAGGATTGGAAGCGCGGCATTTTTTGCCCCTGAAATATTTACCGTTCCTTTCAAACAAGATTGACCATAAACACGAAATTTTTGCATAAGAATTATCCTAGCTAAGTCTTAACGAGGTTGATTAAGTAAGCGTTCACGCTTCCATTTTTCAACAGTATACGTTTTAATTGTTAATGCATGAATGGCATTACTTGAAATGTGTTCCATTAATGGCGCGTAAATTAATTGTTGTTGTTTGACTCTTGATAGCCCAGCAAACTCATCACTTACTGCAATGACACCATAATGCGCATTTTCACCTTGAACATACACTTCATCTAAGTTGAGTGCTGCTTTTAAAATTCGTTCTATTTCTTGCGTTTCCATTAACTCTTTCCGTTGGATTGAACAAATGTTGCTATCCAATGAGATAGCCCAAATAAATCCGCCAAGGTAAATAATTGGCTTGGCGCATTTTTTAACACAATGCGATATTCCCGTTGTATTGTCGTGTGGCAAAACTGCAAAACATCACATAATAACGCAAACCCAGCCGAATCAATTCGCTTAATCTGGGATAAATCCCACTCTACGTTATACTGACTGATTTTTTCTACAGACAAAAAAGAAGCACGTTGCTCCCATAAAGGAAGCAACGTGTCACGAGATAGCTCTCCAATTAATTGGATTACTATTTTATCATCATTTTGTGTGATTACCCAAGTTAAACTTTTTTCCGTTTGCATGTGCTTATTTACTTAACGTCACGGGTGCTTTTGCCGCTTTTTCTACTTGCTCAGTCAACGCATCTAAGCCACTTTTTACGATAGTTGGAGACCACTCTTTTTCTTTGGTTTCCACCATACTGACGCCTTCAGCACTCATATCAAACACTTGCCACTTACCCGATTTGCTATTTTTATACCAGTAAAATGTCAGGTTGACAGGGGCTTGATTACCGCTCTGAATCACTTTGACACGGATACTTGCTGTTTTATCCGCTGATTCCGCTTTAGGTTTTTCAATTTGTAGCTTTTGATCACTATACAAGGTCAAAACCTGAGCATACGTTTGTTCAATATATTGCTCAAATGCGGTAAAAAACTTTTCTCTTTGTTCTGGCGTGGTCGATTTAAAGTTTTTACCCAAAACTTTTGAGCCTGCGTATTTTACATGGACATAAGGCATTAACTCATGACGCACAATCGTTCTTAAGTAATTTGGATCTTGCTTAATATTGCTTTGATTACTGGTAATGCTTTTAAATAATTTATCCGAGACTTCTACCGTTAACTCATAGGGAGTCTCTGCTGCCCAAGCCTGCACTGAAAAAAGTGCAGTTGAAATAATCATAATTTTACGCATAATACGTTTCATTGTTGTCCACATCGTTCTCTCCTAATTTTACTTTCCTAATCCATTCACAAAAATTTAATTTATTGTACCTTTTCTGATTCTGCACTATTTTCATTCTTGTTACGATCACCATACAAGAATTGTCCAACTAAATCCTCAAGGACCAAGGCAGATTTCGTATCAACGACACGATCACCTTCTTTCCACATCTCGACTTCACCATCATCAAACCCGACGCTTAATGCGATGTATTGTTCGCCCAATAGACCCGATGTTTTAATCGATAAGGCACTGGTTTCAGGGATCTCATTATAACGTTCATCAATGGCGATCGTCACAACAGGCAAATAACTTTTTTCATCCAATGCAATATCTGTGACTCGACCAATAACGACTCCGCCCACTTTTAATGGCGAACGGACTTTCAATCCGCCAATATTGTCAAATGTGGCATGAATTTTATAAGATTTCGCTTCACTAAACCCTTCTATATTTGCAACTTTGAGGCCTAAAAAAACCAGTGCGCTCATTCCTAATAACAGGAATAAGCCAACCCAAAATTCATATTTCCGCGTTTGTCGCATAACATTTCCTTTATGTTCAAAATAATCAAATCAAATTTCAATTAACTCGCACCAAACATTAATGCAGTTAAAACAAAATCAAGTCCGAGGACAACTAAAGAAGCATGAACTACCGTTCTGGTTGTTGCTTTACTAATCCCTTCTGATGTAGGGATACAGTCATAACCGTTAAATAAAGCAATCCACACTACTGCAATAGCAAAACAGAGGCTTTTAATAAAGCCATTAAGCAAGTCTTTTTCCCATGTCACTGCATTTTGCATCACAGACCAAAAACTTCCTGCGTCTACGCCTTTCCAATCCACCCCAACAAGCGAGCCTCCCCAAATGCCAATAGCCGTAAAAATGACCGCTAAAATGGGCATAGCAATCACACCTGCCCAAAAGCGAGGTGCAATCACACGACGCAATGGGTCGACCGCCATCATTTCTAAACTCGATAGCTGTTCTGTCGCTTTCATCAAACCAATTTCAGCAGTTAATGCTGAACCTGCACGCCCTGCGAATAATAGCGCCGTGACCACAGGACCTAACTCACGTAACAACGACAGTGCAACTAATTGCCCTAAACTTGTTTCTGCTGAAAAATCAACCAGAACAACATAACCTTGTAAACCAAGAACCATGCCAATAAATAAACCTGACAGCATAATGATTAACAACGATTGCACACCCAAAACATGCAGTTGTTTAATTAATAATGGAAAATGCTTTCTCAGTTGTGGCTGTCCAACTAACGCGCCAAATAACATAAAGCCCGCACGTCCCATGGCACGACATGAACTTATCACCTGTTGACCAAGATTTGAAATAAAATGTATCATGCGAATAACGCCTCTACGTAATCAGAAGCAGGAAAATGAAAACGCACGGGTCCATCTGCCTCTCCATCAAGAAATTGACGCACTTGTGGATCGTGGCTCTGCAATAATTGTTCAGATGTTCCTTCTGCGATCACGCGCTTATCCGCAATAATATAGGCATAATCGGCAATACTTAAGACTTCTTGTACATCATGAGATACAACAATAGAAGTGAGCTGCAAGGCTTCATTTAGGCGTTTAATCAAACTTAAAATCACCCCCATACTAATAGGATCTTGTCCTGCAAAAGGTTCGTCAAACATGATCAATTCTGGATCCAGCGCAATCGCACGGGCTAATGCCGCGCGTCTTACCATCCCACCCGATAATTCAGATGGCATTAAGTCTGCTGCACCACGTAACCCAACGGCCTCAAGTTTCATTAAAACTATTTTGCGGATTAATTGTTCTGGCAGACGAGTATGTTCACGAATCGGAAACGCGACATTATCAAATGTGGAAATATCAGTAAATAATGCCCCAGATTGAAACAACATTCCCATCTTTTGACGCACTTGATATAGATCAGAACGAGATAACTGACAAATATCTTGTCCTTCAAACCAAATTTCACCTTTCTCTGGCTGCAGTTGTCCACCAATCAACTTTAATAACGTTGTTTTACCGATACCAGAGGGTCCCATAATTGCAGTAATTTTTCCTTTTGCAAACTGCAAATTCAGGTTATCGTAAATGGTACGTTCGCCTCGTTTAAACGTGAGGTTTTTCACTTCAATTAAGGGATTATTCATAAAACTGCTTTTGCTAAATTGGAATACATCAAAAATTAACAAGGGATATTCTATTAATTCCCCTTGAATGTCAAATTTTCATCAATATAGAACGAATTGTCATTTGACTCGTTATCTTGAAAAAAGTTTCCTATCGCAAAAATTTTCTGAAAACCTACCGCACTTTGCTTTGTTTTATCAAAATTATGCTATGATTATAGGTTAATGATTAACCCTAGTTACTTGAAAATACGCATTATGAATATTCGTTGGAATATTGTTTTATCTGTCATTGCATTTATTTTGCTTGCCTGGTTTTATTCACTCAACCAAAGTGAACAAAGCCTCAATGGGCTAATTAAGAAACCCGACAGCCCAGAATACACAGGACAACACATGCAAACGACCGTCTTTTCACCAACAGGGAAAAAACAATATCTTGCTACCTCTGACACTGTTGCTCACTTTACCGCCTCTGGTGAAACGCATTTTGACCAACCTGAAGTGTATTTATTTGACATCGACCGTTCAGACAAAAACATCAATAAAGATAAAGAAAGCTGGAAACTACGTGCAGATAAAGCGGTACTCACGAAAGATAATATGCTGTACTTAGAAGGAAATGTGTTAGCAGAAAGTCTTTTTACTCTTTCTCGTTTACAGCGTGTTGAAACTGAACGTGCTGTTATCAATTTATCAACACAAGATATTACATCCGATACAACAGTGAAGATTTATGGACAAAACTTTCACTCAACAGGTTTAAAATTAACAGGTAACTTGCAACAACAAGTGGCCACTTTAAAAGAGCAGGTAAATACGTACTATGAAATTAACAAGTAATCACATTCTTCTTTTAGCCACATTATTTACAGTGACATTGCCTGCTTTTGCACTGAAAAGCGATTCACAACAACCAATTAATATCGTCTCTGAAAATCAATCGTTAGATATGGACAATAGCATTGTGACTTTTACTGATAACGTTGTGATTACACAAGGTTCGATTTTAATTCGTGCGGCTAAAGTCATTATCAAACGCCCTGCCGAAAATTCAGGTAAAAAAGAGACTATTGAAGCCTTTGGCAAACCCGTGACTTTTTATCAAAAATTGGATGATGGCAAACCTGTAGAAGGAAAAGCTCATAATGTGCATTATGATCTCACACATGAGTTCTTAACCTTGACAGGTGATGCTGAATTGAAACAATTAGACAGCAAAATCAATAGCGACCTCATTACTTATGATGTCAATAAACAAGAATTAAAAGCCAATAGTACAGGTCAATCTCGCGTCCGCACTGTACTTATTCCAACACAATTGAATGATAAAAATAAAAAATAAGGTTGAGTATGTCCATTCTTTATGCTGAAAACTTAGCTAAAAGCTATAAAAATCGTCAAGTTGTTTCAGATGTGAGCTTAACAGTGCATTCAAGTGAAATTGTTGGTTTACTGGGTCCAAATGGTGCGGGTAAAACGACGACTTTTTATATGGTGGTCGGTTTAGTCAATCATGATCAAGGTAAAATCCGTATCGATGAAGAAGATATCAGTTTACTCCCTATGCACAATCGTGCTCAACGTGGTATTGGCTATCTTCCACAAGAAGCCTCTATCTTTCGTCGTTTAAGCGTCTACGACAACTTGATGGCAGTATTAGAAATTCGTCAAGATTTGACGGCTGAACAACGCCGTGCAAGAGCAGATGAACTGATTGACGAATTTAATATTGGTCATATTCGCCACAATTTAGGGCAATCGCTTTCTGGAGGCGAACGCCGCCGAGTTGAGATTGCGCGTGCATTAGCGGCTAATCCAAAATTTATTTTACTTGATGAACCCTTTGCAGGTGTTGATCCCATTTCGGTGATTGATATTAAGAAAATCATCATGGATCTGCGTGATCGGGGATTAGGCGTGCTTATCACGGATCACAATGTGCGAGAAACATTAGATGTCTGTGAACGCGCTTATATTGTGAGTGCGGGGAAAATGATTGCAACAGGTACGCCCGAAGAAATCCTTAATAATGAACAAGTTAAACGTGTGTATTTAGGCGAAGAATTTAAACTTTAATTATGATCAAATTTACTGAATTACTCAGACCAGAATATATTCGTCAAGGATTAATTTGTTCGAGCAAAAAACGTTTGTTTGAAATAATCACACAAATCATTGCCGAGCAAATTCAACTAGAAAATGCAGAACAACTGTGTTTTGACTGTTTACTCAGCCGAGAAAAAATAGGCAATTCTGGCTTAGGAAACGGCATCGCGATGCCTAAAGCACGTATCCCTGGAGGTAATGTCCCACTTGCGGTCTTTATTCATCTTGACTCACCCGTAGATTACGAGTCAGCAGATCATCGTGATGTAGACTTAGTGCTCGCCCTACTGGTACCAGAAAAAATGTGTGAACAATACATGAGTGTTTTACCCGAGCTTGCTGACAATATTTCAGATAAAACCCTTTGTAAACAACTTCGTGCGGCACAAAGCGTGGAAGAAATTTGGCATATTTTTGAGAATTTTGATCAACAGCAAGAACACGAAACGCCACTAGCTTCTCTAGATGAAAAAAATATCATCGACGAGAACCATGAATCCGTTTAACAAACTAGCAACAGGTAATACTATGGAAATTATCATTGTGAGTGGACGTTCTGGCGCAGGGAAATCTGTTGCGCTACGAGCATTAGAAGATATCGGCTATTATTGTGTAGACAATTTGCCACTCGATTTATTGCCTAAATTAGCTGATATTTTATCTGCCAACCACCGTTCTGTTGCGATTAGCTTAGACATTCGTAACCTGCCGCATTCCTCAGAAACACTTGAACAATTACTCACTAAAGTACAGGCACTTCATCAGGTCAAAATCATTTTTTTAGAAACCGATCGTGGCACGCTGATCCGTCGTTATAGTGACTCACGTCGCTTACATCCTCTCTCTGTACAAGATTTGTCATTAGAAGCCGCCATTGATGAGGAACAGAAATACCTAGATCCGCTTATTCAGCACGCGAATTTAATCATTGATACTACTCGACTGTCTACACATGAATTAGCTGAACGTTTACGTGATTTCTTGTGCGGTAAATCCGATAAAACTTTAAAAATAATTTTCCAATCTTTTGGTTTCAAATATGGTCTGCCGTTAGATGCGGACTATGTGTTTGATGTGCGTTTTTTGCCTAATCCGCATTGGAATCCAGAGTTACGCCCTCTAACTGGCTTGGATGAACCCGTTGCAGAGTTTTTAAATAAACACAATGAGGTGAATAACTTTATTTATTTAACACGTCATTATATTGAAACGTGGCTCCCGATGTTAGAACAAAATAACCGCAGTTATCTGACAATTGCCATTGGCTGTACTGGTGGGAAGCATCGTTCAGTCTATATCACAGAACAACTTGGGCAATATTTCAAAGCGAAAGGTAAAAATGTCCAAATTCAACACAAATCACTTGCTAAACACAAAAAAACTGAAAAATGAGCCCAAAAAGGAACGATTCGTTCCTTTTTACTTTTTATGTATCGCGATAATTTCGCTAACCAACTCCCCTTGCATTAAACGCGTTCTTAACCGCTCCCCTACGCTAACCTGTGCTGGATTGGTGACAGCTTGCCCCTGTTGATTTTCGACAATAGCGTATCCTCTTGCTAATACTTTAAGTGGACTGAGTCCATCTAACAGACCACAAGCCCGTACAAGTTGATGTTGTTTTTGAGTGAAAAGTTGACGCCATGCTCCGTTCAATCTCATATCTAATTGATACACATAATGCTGGAGTTTCTGTATCCGTAGAGGTAAGGACGTTTTCTGTAACTGTTCATTCAGTGCGGTCAGTTTATAACGATTTTTATTGAGTTGAGCCTGCATACTTAACTGCAAACGATGAGACAATTGTTGCATACGTTGCTGTTGGACACGTAATTGAGTATGAGGATGTTGATGTTGTAAACGTAGACGCAGACGCTGTAGCTGTTGTGTTCTTTCAGCAAACACGCGGTCAAGTGCCATTTCTAGACGCTGAGCATAGTAATATAATTGTTGCAATAATTCCTGTTGGTTACGGCTCACTAATTCCGCGGCTGCAGAAGGTGTGGGAGCACGTAAATCTGCCACAAAATCAGCGATCGTCACATCCGTTTCATGCCCCACAGCACTGATCACAGGAAGCGTGGAATTAAAAATAGCACGGGCAACCTCTTCTTCATTAAAACACCACAAATCTTCTAACGATCCCCCACCCCGTCCTACAATTAAGACATCCACTTCCTGACGACGATTAGCTAACTCAATCATTTGGACAATTTCTGCAGTGGCCTCTTTACCTTGTACTGCCGTAGGATAAATCACAACTTTTAACGTTGGATCACGACGCGCTAATATTTGCAACATATCTTGTAACGCGGCGCCTGTTTTCGAAGTGACAATCCCCACCGCTTTACTAAAAGAAGGGAGCGTTTTCTTCAAATGCTGTGCAAATAATCCTTCCGCCGCCAGTTTCATTTTCAACACATCGAACTGCTGTTGTAATAAGCCCTCACCCGCAGGATGCATACTCTCAATAATAATTTGATAATCACCACGTGGTTCATACAAACTGACACTTGCACGAACGAGGACCTGCATGCCATTTTGTGGACGAAAAACAACTCGCATATTTTTCATACGAAACATGGCAGCACGTACCTGTGCTTGCTCATCTTTTAACGTTAAATACCAGTGCCCTGATACAGGCTGGCTAAAATTGGAAATTTCTCCCGTTAACCAGACTTGCCCCAGCTGATTTTCTAACATCAAGCGAACAGATTGATTCAGTTGCGAAACAGAATAAATTTGCTCAGACATACGCGAAACCTTTATTTAAACACGCACAGAGGATGAAAAACACAAACGAAAGTCCTTATTCTTCAAGTAATACCCAACCATCATCAAGCCAGTTACATAACGAATCAAGCAATAAATCTAACGCCATATCGGGATTTGCTTCTTGTGCACATGCCTCGTTCAAAAAAGCAAAATCGACGCGTTTCCCATCGGCGAGGCGTTGTAATACCCTAGCCTCTACTGGATTGAGTTCATCTAACCATTCACCGTTTGCATAAAGGCGTAATGGGTTTTCAAGATAGAGCAATTTACAATTGTTATCCTGTACAAGCGTGCCATGTTCTTCCAAAATAGCCCGCACTTCATCTAGATCACAATATTCTTCAGTAGCAAATAAATCATAACGTCTCGTACTCACTGTCGTCGCAACAGCATGTTGAAATAAACGGTCAAATTGCGCAGAGTCCGCTAAAGTGGTTAAAAATTGTTGTTTCATCCTTTGAATCATAGCGGGATCAAGTTTACCCGTTTCTTGTTCACTAGGACTCAAGCGCAGCGGAAGATGGAGCGCAGTCACATCAATCTCGGGTAATGCTTGGCATATGCCTTTATTGATATTCTCAAACAAATCCGCGACGTTCGGATACCGCAAACCAAATGAGAATGTTAAGCAGTCATCTTCAGCGACCCCATAATGAGATAAACGAGAAGGCACATAAAGGATATCGCCAGGAGCCAAAACTTCATCAAAAATCAACTCGCCCATATCGTCAAAAATACGAATAGGTTGATTGGCTTTAAATGATGTACTTGGATCACACCACTTCCCTAGCTGCCAACGACGGTGACCATACCCCTGCACTAAAAATACATCGTATTCATCATAATGTTTGCCAACGGATCCACCCTTAGGGGCATAAGACACCATAATGTCATCTCGTTGCCATTGTGGAATAAAACCAAATGCGTTCCATAATTCCCCTAACTCCGTCGACCATTGCTCTAAATTTTGCACTAATACGGACCAATGTGCTGGTAGAGCAGCAAAATCCGTTTCACTCAACGGACTACGCGTTAATTGCCACTTGTCTGCTGAAAATTGTTTAACAAGACGCGCAGTCACGCCTTCTTGTTGAGCCAATGCAATAATCTCTTCTGGTTCAAACATCCCGACAATTTGCGGTAAGCCAGCACGAATTAACAGCGGCTTTTTTTGCCAATAATCACGTAAAAAGATCTCTGGTGTGATGCCTTCGGGTAAACAAAATGCCATATGTTGTATCCTATTTTTGTTTTTCTTTCGCTTGAGCTGCCTGCTGTTCTGCACGTTTACGACGAATTTCTTTCGGATCGGCGAGCAACGGGCGATAAATTTCAATTCGATCTCCGTCTTTTAACAAATCAGTGAGTTTTGCGGGGCGACTAAAAATACCGACTTTATTTTCTCGCAAATCAATTTCCGTGAATTGTTGCAAAATGCCTGATTGCAAAATCGCCGTCTGAATCATTGTTCCCTCGTCTACACTAAGCTTCTTGAGATAATAACGTTCTGGATAAGCATAAACAATTTCAATATGAATTTGAGCCACCATACACCTCTTTTGCACGTTGTTTAAAGGCTGCGATCATACGTGTCGTTAAATGTGTAAAAATCTGTCCAAATGCCATCGCAATAATCGGATTTGAAAATTCAAACTCCAATGTTAAGGCAATTTTACAACAACGTTCATCTAGTGCCTCAAACGTCCATTCCCCTTGTAAAAATTGAAAGGGACCTTCCACTAACTGCATACGAATCGCACGATTTTCTAGCATCGTATTCTGGGTAGTAAATCGCTGACGAATCCCTGCTTTGGCGATCACTAACTCTGCTGTCACAACATTTGCTTGCTGAGTTAACGTTCGTCCTTCTACACATCCTGGTACAAACTCAGAATACTGCTCATAATTATTGACTAATTGATACATTTGTGCCGCACTATACGGAACTAATGCATTTTGATTAATGACTGGCATAGTATGACTACTTATTTTTCAAAACATTTTTGTGTATTATAACGGAAAAATGCAGTCTAAATAAGCAAAGAATTGGGATAACAACAATGAATATTAAGAAACTTTTCCTTTCACTTTTACAAAATCGACAAAGCCACCCTTCCCCAATTCAATTTGAACAAATTCATCGGATTCTGCTTCGCCCACTCGGTTTTGCCATTGGCGATGCAACTGTCCACACCGCCCACTTGAAACAACTCAAAGCGTTATTCCCCCAAGCGAAAATTGGTGTCGTCGTACACGGGGCAAATAAAGCCATTTATCAAGCTTCGGGATTAGTCGATGAATATGTAGAACGTAATATTTTCAGCTACATGAAGCACGCAAAAAAATGGGATTTGCTGCTAGATTTTGAAAATAACTTTAACTCAGCCTCTTTATTTATGGATCGTATTTTGATGCCCAAATGGATCGTAATTTTCCGCAAATACAATAAAAAATATTATAACTTTGACACAATAAAAAGTTACGATGTGCATTGCCCGCAACAAGAGAATGCGCGACTCAGTCATTATTTAATGCACTCGATCTTTAGCGAACATTTTCAATTATCAGAACCCGAGAGTGAGTTACATACCACTGAAGAAAATCGAGAAAAAATATCAGCTTATTGGCAAAAAAATCAATTTCGTTTATTACTTTGTCCACAAGGCAGCAAACGCCAAATTCCTGAAACAGAACTGGCTAACTTACTGAATGCAAGTTTAACAGGGGCGCTTGCCCAACAAGTCCAATGCCTTATCGGTTATACGCCGACTGCGGCAGAGTATTGTGCGAAACTCAGCGCACTATGCCCAAAACTCAATATTACCCTTTCGCCACAAACTACGTTAGACGAATATTTAGCACTCGTAGAAAGTGCAGAGCTCGTTATCGCTGTTGACGGCGGGTCGTTACATCTTGCTTGCGCCTTTAAAAAACCGTTATTGAGTTTTTTTGCCAATAGTCAACCGAATCTCAGCACATGGGAACCGCTTATTCCAAGCCAAGTTCCCCACTTAAAAATTATTAGTGCTCATCCAGAAAATACTTATGCCAGTGACACGCAAGATTTTCCTTTAACACAAGCAATTCCTTGGTTAACAGAACAAATCATGACGTTGAGTAAACCGCCGTTTTCCGCTACAATACGCCACTCTTTTTAACGTGTGGAAGAAAGTGAATGTCTGAAATCAAATTAATTGTCGGACTCGGTAATCCAGGGGATAAATATGCGGATACACGCCATAATGCAGGCGAGTGGCTGATTGATCGTCTCGCGCGTCGTTTTAATCTGACGCTTGTCCCAGAAAATAAATATTTCGGTAAAACTGCTCGCGCCCTCATTAATGGACAGGAAATCCGCTTTCTCGTTCCAACCACGTTTATGAATTTAAGTGGAAAAGCCATCAGCGCATTAGCCAATTTCTACCGTATCAAACCTGAAGAAATCTTAGTTATTCATGATGAACTCGATTTACCGCCTGGCGTAGCAAAAATTAAACAAGGTGGGGGACACGGTGGACACAATGGTCTACGTGATACAATCGCACAATTGGCAAATAACAAAAACTTCTATCGTTTACGAATTGGAATAGGTCATCCTGGTGACAAAAATGCCGTTTCAGCTTACGTATTAGGCAAACCTTCCCCAACAGATTGGCAACGTATCGAGCTCGCCTTAGAGGAAGCCACTGACTGTGTTGAAATCTTAATAAAAGAAGGCATCACAAAAGCAACAAACCGCTTAAATAGTTTTAAAGCATAATTTTTTAAAGATAACCAAATAATGAAGGAAAGATCATGGGATTCAAATGTGGCATCGTCGGGTTACCTAACGTAGGTAAATCCACTCTTTTTAATGCATTAACTAAAGCGGGCATTGAAGCAGCAAACTACCCTTTTTGTACGATTGAACCGAATACAGGGGTAGTGCCAATGCCTGATCCTCGCCTTGATGCCCTTGCTGCTATTGTCGACCCAGAACGTGTTTTACCGACCACTATGGAATTTGTGGATATCGCGGGGTTAGTTGCCGGTGCAAGTAAAGGGGAAGGTCTCGGAAATAAATTCTTAGCCAACATTCGCGAAACCGATGCCATTGGTCATGTGGTGCGTTGTTTCGAAAATGACGATATCGTGCACGTAGCGGGTAAAATCGATCCTGCTGAAGATATTGATACCATTAACACAGAGCTGGCATTAGCGGATTTAGATAGCTGTGAACGTGCCATTCAACGTTTACAAAAACGTGCAAAAGGTGGCGATAAAGACGCAAAATTTGAGCTTGCTATTATGGAAAAAATCTTACCTGTCCTTGAAAACGCGGGTATGATTCGCTCAATTGGATTAGATAAAGATGAGTTACAAGCAATCAAAGGCTACAATTTCTTAACGTTAAAGCCAACAATGTATATTGCTAACGTGAATGAAGATGGCTTTGAAAACAATCCTTATTTGGATCGCGTACGTGATATTGCAGAAAAAGAAGGGGCTGTTGTTGTGCCTGTTTGTGCCGCAATCGAATCTGAAATTGCAGAATTAGATGACGAAGAAAAAATCGACTTTTTACAGGATTTAGGTATCGAAGAACCTGGATTAAATCGCGTAATTCGTGCTGGCTATAAGTTACTTAACTTACAAACTTACTTTACTGCGGGCGTAAAAGAAGTTCGTGCTTGGACAATTCCTGTTGGTGCAACGGCACCAAAAGCGGCCGCTGTAATCCATACTGATTTTGAGAAAGGGTTTATTCGTGCCGAAGTCATTTCTTACGACGATTTTATTCAGTACAAAGGTGAAGCAGGTGCCAAAGATGCGGGCAAATGGCGCTTAGAAGGCAAAGACTATATTGTACAAGATGGCGATGTCATGCATTTCCGTTTCAATGTCTAAAATCCGTTAAAAAAGCACCGCACTAAAAACAATTGTGCGGTGCTTTTTTCATTCTCATTCATAATAACAATAAGAGAAGACAGTAGATGTCGAGTAAAAAAATTGGATTAGTCTCCCTTACCGCATTAGTGCTCAGTTCAATGATTGGTTCGGGAATTTTTAGCTTGCCTCAAAATATGGCAGAAGTCGCAGGGGCAGAAGCCTTGATCATTGGGTGGATGATTACAGGTATTGGGATCATTTTTCTTGGGTTATCTTTTTTCTATATCTCGCGCTTAAAGCCCGAGCTAGATGGTGGAATTTATACTTATGCCAGAGAAGGTTTTGGTGATTTAGTCGGTTTTTTGTCTGCTTGGGGATATTGGCTATGTGCAACGATTGGCAGTGTTGGCTATTTAGTCGTGGCATTTGAAGGAATTGGTTTATTCACGGACCATGAAAATCATATCTTATTCGGACAAGGAAATACACCTTTTGCCTTTTTAGGCGCCTCCCTCGTAGTCTGGTTAGTCCATTGGCTCATTACTCGAGGCGTCAAAGAAGCCGCATTTCTCAACTTACTCGCGACATTTGTGAAAGCATTCCCTTTAGTCTTATTCATCGTCTTAGCCGCTTGGTACTTTTCACCACAAACCTTCCAATCTGATTTGAAAGCCCTCGAATTAAATCACTCCATTTCGGAGCAAGTTAAAAATACGATGCTCATTACTCTATGGGTGTTCGTCGGAGTAGAAGGCGCTGCTGTTCTCTCTGCTCACGCAAAAAAACGCAGTGATGTTGGCTTAGCAACCGTACTGGGAATTGTTATTGCATTAGTCCTATACGTCGCCATTACTGTTTTATCCCTCGGTATTTTACCACGTGAAACGATCGCAAGCATGCCTAATCCATCTATGGCGGGTTTATTAGAAGCCATGATTGGCAGCAGTGGTAAAGTTATTATTACCGCCTGTTTAATTGTTTCTGTTCTCGCATCATATATCAGTTGGACGATGTATTCTGCGGAGGTCCCCTATCGTGGCGCAAAACATGGGGCTTTTCCAAAAATATTAAATAAACTCAATGAGAACGATACACCGATCAATTCACTTTGGTTTACGAATATTGTGGTGCAATTGTGCTTAGTTTTAGTCTTAATGACAGGGAAAAGCTATAACGCGTTGCTCCTTATTTCGACTTCGATGATTTTGGTGCCTTACTTCTTAATTGGTGCGTATTTACTCAAACTTGCGATTCAGCGTCAAAGCGCTTGGTATATTAAATTAACAGGCTTGATGGCATCACTCTATGGGGTGTGGATCATTTATGCCGCAGGCTTAGATTACTTATTATTATCGGTTTTACTCTATATGCCTGGCATTGCAATTTACTTATATTCACGGTACCAACACCAAGGTCAAAGCTTACGCTTGAAAACGGGTGAAAAAATTTTCTTATGTATGATGGCAATCGCTTTTGTCTTTGCCCTTTACAATAATCTCACTCACTTTTATTCATAAATACGTGAGCAACGTGTGCTTCGTTTTAACACACGTTGCCCTCTACCATATTTATCAAAATCCCTCAAACCACCTCTATTTCAATGCCCGAGTGAATCAACGCTACATTGCTAAATCATCAATTTTCATCTCGTCATTGATGTCAACCTAACGAGGCAAAATGTCACAAAACTTTTTATAGTCTGGACAAATGATTTGCACTAGAATGAGCCAATCCACCTCGTTTATAAGGAAGAATATAATGGCGTTATCTGACCTGCTACAACGACGTCGCGCTGTGCGTTACTTTGATCCTGAACATCCCCTCGACAGCGAAAATGTCAAACAATGTTTACAACTTGCAACACTCGCTCCGACCAGTTCCAATATGCAATTGTATGAGTTTTATCATATTGTAGATAAAACACTACTCGATAAATTGGCAGAAGCCTGTTTAAGCCAACAAGCTGCGACAACAGCACAACAAATGGTCGTTTTTGTCACGCGTCAAGATTTATATCAACAACGTGCTCAAGCCATTTTAGCGTTTGAAATTGATAATATTAAACGTAACAGCCCACCTGAGCGCCACGCTAACCGAATAAAAGGCAAAACGAATTATTATGCGAAATTAATGCCTTTTGCCTATCGGCGTTGTTTCGGTTTATTCGGTCTTGTTAGAAAGCTACTCGCCAAAACTATGAGTCTATGGCGCCCCATTTATACTGAGATGTCTGAATCAGATATGCGCGTTGTCACCCATAAAAGCTGTGCATTAGTTGCTCAAACTTTTATGTTAGCGATGGCAGAACAAGGTTATGATACCTGTCCTTTGGAAGGATTTGACAGTGCTCGCGTCAAAAAGATCCTGCAGTTACTCTCTGGCGCAGAAATCAATATGATCGTCTGTTGTGGGGTACGTAAAGCAGGTAGAGGTATCTGGGGAGAACGGTATCGGGTTCCTTTTGAACAGGTTTATCGAATAAAATAACCCATCTGTCTTAACTTAATAAGAAAGGCGGGTAAATGACCCGCCTAGTGATTAATAAGTAAACCAGAGCTCAATAGAAAAAATAAAAGGAATTAGCTTATAAAAGGAATTTATCTATTTTTAATAATGAAGCGCAACACTATTTCATTATTTACTCAATTCACCTACTAATTTTATCACTTCTTGAATTTGCTGTGTTGATAGTGCACCTTCATGAACAAATTTAACCTTGCCGCTTTTATCTAACACTACAATTAAACTTTCTTTTTCTTTCAAATTCCACGCATTTTTAACCGCACTTTGTTGATCAAGTACAACTTGGCTACGCACATTGCTTTTTTTGCCCTTTTCTGCACTACTTTTAACGAATCCACCCGTTCCAAATACAGCATCATCCGCATTAATAATCGTTGTAGTTTGGTATTTTTCTGCACTAAATTGCGCGGCTTTAATGGCTTCCATTAAGGGTTCATTCTTTTCCTTGACACTACTGCGCCCCGCAAAATGGTGCAAAATACGAACCTTACCCACTAAACTTGAACTGTGCCATGGTTGGTAAGTAATTTGGTCACCTTGCAAAACTAATTCGCCCTCTGTAGCCACTTGGATAGCTGGCAAATTATGATTAAGTTGGAGATGATGGGCAAAAAGATGACTAGAAAAAAACAATGTGGTCAAACCAAACGCCAAAGTCATTTTTTTCATGTAATGATCCTTAATGAAATAAAAAATTGGCTGGATTTTACAGGAAAATCAACATAAAACAAGTCAGAGGTGTTTGGCTATCTTTTTGATCACGCAACGCTTTTTCTGCTATACTTTCGCCTCATATTATTAAAGAGGAAAAAGAATGGAAACCATGCCAAATTGTCCGAAGTGTCAAAGTGAATATGTTTATCATGATTCCGTGAATTTTATCTGCCCCGATTGCAGTTATGAGTGGTCCGAACAAGATACGGTTGAAAGTGAAGAAAATGTCGTAAAAGACAGCAACGGTAATATTTTACAAGACGGGGATTCAGTTATCTTAATTAAAGATCTTAAAGTAAAAGGCTCGTCTATTGTGTTAAAAAAAGGCACAAAAGCTAAAAATATTCGTTTAGTTGATGCGGATCACGATGTAGACTGCAAAATTGATGGGCAAAGTTTTTCATTAAAATCTGAGTTTTTGAAAAAAGCTTAATCGCAATGCCTTCCACTCAAAACATCCATCCATAAAAAAACGCTGATCACACTCAGCGTTTTTTGTCATAATGTCATTCAAAATCACATTAGTATTCAAGGTTAATCCCAGCACCGAATCCTGTGCGCCCACCTTTGACGAAACTCGCACTCGCTCGTGCTGCAACGTTTTCATTAAAGCGGTAACCGGTACCCACTGCAATGCTTGAACTAGAACGGTATTGTCCGACTGCTGCAGTAAGGTTAAGTTTCTTCACAGAATAAGGTTGGAATAAATTCCCTACCGCCATTTGTGATGCCATCATATTGTTATACTTACGATTAATTTGGTTAATACTGTATTGTGTATGACCACTTAAATCGTTGGCATGCTCAATTAAATCCAATATCGTCGCGCTATTGTGTAGAGGACCAAGCGGATTGACATCTTTTTTTTGTAAAGTTTCAATCGCTATTTTCTCTAACGCCCATTTAATTTCGTCAGGATTCTGAAAGCTACTCTCATTATATAAGTAATATTTCGATTTAAAGAGTTCTATTGCCATTGTTGAAGAGGCAGATAACATTGCTATACAGCCCACACTCACTAAGATAACTTTTTTCATTTTACTCTCCTCGTTTCATTAGGCACGATTGCCGTATGCTTGTTAGATACTCATTAAAAAAAATAGATAAAATAATGTCAAAAATTTAACAAAAAACCAAAATTTGATCATTTTTTATACTAAAAATAATCTTTTGCAAATAAATTCACACAATTATTTGATCCAGTTCACAGATCGAATAAAAGTCTTTTGCACTTTTTTTATTTACTTTTACACTAATATCAGACTATCGAAACGTTTCGATAAAAATAATGAAGACTGTAAGAGGTATGTCATGAAAAAAACGCGCCTACTTAATGCCCCCTTATCTCACGTAATTGCAACCTTAGGGCATACCGATAGCCTCACAATTTGTGATGCAGGCTTACCCATCCCAACTGGTGTTGAACGCCTTGATCTCGCATTAAGTGCAGGTATACCAAGCTTCCTACAAACCGTTGATGCTGTCGTAGCAGAAATGTTTGTTGAGCGTGCACTCATTGCAGAAGAGATCAAAGAAAAAAATCCGACCATATTGACCGCACTTTTAAACCGTTTGGCACAACTTGAACAACAACAAGGGAACCAAATCAATGTGCAATATGTTAGCCATGAACAGTTCAAAATACAGACACATTCCAGCAAAGCCATTGTGCGAAGTGGAGAATGCTCCCCTTATGCCAACATCATTTTATATTCTGGCGTACCATTCTAAAGGGAGTCGATATGCAACAAAAAACCTTACTTAAAATCAGTGGTGTCGATAAGTCTTTCCCTGGGGTAAAAGCATTAAGCAATGCCTGCTTATCAGTCTATGCTGGACGTGCGATGGCACTCATGGGAGAAAACGGTGCGGGGAAATCTACGTTGATGAAAGTCCTCACGGGGATTTACAGTAAGGATGCTGGCACTATTGAGTACTTAGGTCAACAAGTCGCTTTTAGTGGTCCTAAAGCATCACAAGAGGCTGGGATCAGTATCATTCACCAAGAATTGAATTTGGTCAGCAACTTAACCATTGCTGAAAATATCTTCTTAGGACGAGAATTTGTGACCCCTTGGGGTAGCATCGATTGGGAAAAAATGCACCAAGAAGCAGAAAAGTTACTTCAACGATTAGGTGTTTCACATAGTAGCCACCAACGTTGTGGGGAGCTGTCCATTGGTGAACAACAAATGGTTGAAATTGCGAAAGCGCTCAGTTTTGAATCTCAAGTGATTATCATGGATGAACCCACTGATGCCCTCACGGATACTGAAACGGAAGCGCTGTTTAAAGTCATTCGAGAACTCAAAGCTGAGCAACGTGGCATTGTGTATATTTCCCATCGAATCAAAGAAATTTTTGAGATTTGTGATGATGTGACGGTACTACGCGATGGGCAATTTATCGGGGAAAGCCGTGTTGCTGATTTGGATGAAGATCGTTTAATCGAGATGATGGTGGGACGTCGCTTAGAAGAACAATATCCCCATTTGGCACAAGAACGTGGCGAAGTCTTACTTGAAGTAGACGGGCTCACTGGAAGTGGCGTAAAAGATATCAGTTTCACTTTGCATCGGGGCGAAATACTCGGGATTTCAGGCTTAATGGGAGCTGGGCGGACAGAATTAATGAAAGTGCTCTATGGAGCATTGCCTCATACACAAGGCACAATCCGCTTAAATCAACAAGACATCAATCCCACTTGTCCACAAGAGGGATTAAACCACGGCATCGTCTATATTTCTGAAGATCGCAAAGGCGATGGACTCATTTTAGGCATGTCAGTAAAAGAAAATATGTCCTTAACCGCTCTCGATTATTTTTCCAAAGGCATTCAAATTAATCATCGCGCTGAAAAACTTGCTGTTGGTGATTTTATTACTATGTTCAATATTAAAACGCCAAGTCAAGAACAGCCAATTGGTCTGCTATCGGGTGGGAATCAACAAAAAGTCGCCATTGCAAAAGGACTCATGACACGTCCCAAAATACTCATCCTAGACGAGCCAACCCGAGGTGTCGATGTGGGTGCCAAAAAAGAAATTTACCAACTGATCAATGAATTTAAGAAAGAAGGATTGAGTATCATCATGGTTTCATCAGAAATGCCTGAGGTACTGGGCATGAGTGATCGTATTCTCGTGATGCATGAAGGGCGTATTCGTGCCGAATTTCAACGTGGTGAAGCCACTCAAGAAAAATTATTAGCGGCTGCAATTGGTAAAAGTGCGGTCTAAAACGTGAGGATTTATTATGACAACACAAGCAAAGCCTTTTCAACTTAGTACATTTTTAATTGAACAACGTTCAGTCATCGCCTTATTGGTGCTGATCACGATCGTGTCGATGATCAATCCTGATTTTTTCAGTGTTGATAATATCCTCAATATTTTACGTCAAACTTCTGTCAATGCGATTATTGCCGTAGGGATGACCTTTGTCATTTTAATCGCAGGGATCGACCTTTCTGTTGGTTCGGTTCTCGCACTTACTGGGGCGATTGCAGCATCGATGGTAGGCGCAGAATTACCCATTTTATTAGTTATCCCATTAACACTCTTGCTCGGCACTCTACTCGGTGGAATCAGCGGCGTAATTGTAGCAAAAGGCAAAGTACAAGCCTTCATCGCAACCCTCGTCACCATGACCTTATTACGCGGTGTCACGATGGTTTATACCGATGGTCGACCAATTAGCACAGGCTTTTCAGAAGGAGCCGATGCCTTTGCATTCTTAGGGACAGGCTATGTGTTTGGTATTCCTGTTCCGATTTGGATCATGGTCTGTGTATTTGCATCCTCTTGGTATGTCTTAAAGCACACCCGTATCGGTCGCTATATCTACGCATTAGGCGGTAATGAATCTGCGACTCAACTTTCTGGCATTAACGTCAATAAAATTAAAATCTTTGTGTTTGCTGTAAGTGGTTTCTTATCTGCCCTCGCAGGCTTAATTGTCACATCTCGTCTTTCGTCAGCTCAACCTACTGCAGGTGTGTCTTATGAACTTGATGCCATTGCGGCAGTAGTCGTTGGTGGAACCAGTTTAATGGGCGGGAAAGGACGTGTCATGGGAACCTTAATTGGCGCCCTAATTATTGGCTTTTTAAACAACGCATTAAATCTATTAGATATTTCATCTTACTATCAGATGATTGCCAAAGCCCTTGTTATTTTAGTGGCCGTACTCGCAGATAACTATTTGGGCACGAAAAAAGTTTAACCCACTCAGTCTCTAAAGGAGCATTTATTATGAAAAAACGTCACACTTTCACGACATTAGTATCCGCTTTAATCCTTAATTTAGCCGTGAGCGGTACTGCTCTAGCAAAAGAAACCATTGCATTGGCGGTATCCACCCTAGATAACCCATTCTTTGTAACTTTAAAAGATGGTGCACAGAAAAAAGCCGATGAATTAGGTTATAAATTAGTCGTACTGGATTCACAAAATGACCCAGCAAAAGAATTGGCTAACGTAGAAGATTTAACTGTACGCGGAGTAAAAGTCTTATTGATTAACCCAACGGATTCTGAAGCTGTTGTTAACGCTGTCAAAATAGCAAACCGCAATAATATCCCAGTAATCACCCTAGACCGCGGTGCAGTTGCAGGGAATGTAGTCAGCCATATTGCTTCAGATAACGTCGCAGGTGGTAAAATGGCAGGCGATTTTATTGCTGAAAAACTTGGTACAGGCGCAAAAGTCATCCAATTAGAAGGCATTGCAGGTACCTCTGCCGCACGCGAACGTGGTGAAGGGTTTAAACAAGCAATTGATGCACACAAATTCGATGTACTCGCGAGCCAACCCGCTGATTTTGACCGCACAAAAGGCTTAAACGTGATGGAAAACTTATTAGCTAGTAAAGGCGATGTAAAAGCCGTCTTTGCTCAAAATGATGAAATGGCACTTGGCGCACTACGTGCGATCAAAGCTGCAAATAAACACGTGTTAGTTGTTGGATTTGATGGCACCGAAGACGGTGTAAAAGCTGTACAAACTGGTAAAATGGCAGCAACAATCGCACAACAACCTGACTTAATTGGTGCGCTCGGCGTTATCACAGCAGATAAAATGCTCAAAGGCGAAAAAGTGGAAGCCAAAATCCCAGTTGATCTAAAAGTGATAAGTCAATAAACGTTTTTGTTCATTATCATATGTCGGGCAGACCATTTGGTCTGCCTGTATTTCAACGCGATGTATTGACAGAAAAGTGGAAAGAAAATGAAAAAATTAACGGTTCTTGGGAGTATTAATGCGGATCATGTCATTTCTGTACCGCACTTTGCTCAACCTGGTGAAACCTTGACAGGTCATCACTATCATATTGCTTATGGTGGCAAAGGGGCTAACCAAGCCGTTGCTGCTGCACGTTTAGGCGCAAACATTGATTTTATCGCCTGCATTGGAGACGACAATATTGGACAAGCCATGAAGCATGCTTTTACACAAGATGGCATCAATACCGAAGCAGTTGTCACGATTCAAAATGAAATGACGGGTATTGCCATGATTCAGGTTGCAGACAGTGGTGAAAACAGTATCGTGATTTCTGCTGGCGCCAATGCTTGCCTCACCCCCAATATTGTGGAACAATTTGCAAGCAAAATTACCCAAGCAGACTGGCTGCTCATGCAATTAGAAACACCACTTGATGCGGTGATCTCTGCGGCAAAATACGCAAAAGCGGCAAACACACAAGTAGTCTTAAACCCTGCACCTGCAAGAGCACTACCAGATGAACTCCTGTCATTATTAGACATGATCACCCCAAATGAAACGGAAACAGAAATATTAACTGGCGTAAAAGTTACGGATGAAGACAGTGCTGCCGAAGCCGCCGCGGTGTTTCACCAAAAAGGGATTAAGACGGTCTTAATTACGCTAGGTGCCAAAGGCGTCTATGCCAGTCAACAAGGACAATTTGGTGAAATCATTGCGGGCTTCCGTGTGCAAGCAAAAGACACGACTGCAGCAGGAGATACTTTTAATGGCGCACTTATGACCGCACTTTTAGAAGACAAATCGCTGACACAAGCCATTCGTTTTGCACATGCGGCAGCGGCAATAAGTGTCACGAGACAAGGCGCACAACCCTCTATCCCAACAAGAGAAGAAACACTAAAATTTTTATCAGAACGCTAACACGAGTTTTCCTCGCCTAAGTTGCTAACAGTACGCCAATTTTAATGGACGTAAAAAACAACACCAGCGAGGAAAAATTTGGCATAATGGATTCGTCAGCATAAAAATAGGAAAGATGTTATGGCTACAATGAAAGACATTGCAAGGATCGCCAACGTATCCACCTCAACGGTATCTCATGTTATCAATAACTCACGTTTTGTTAGCGATGAAATTCGCGATAAAGTGATGGCGGTAGTCAAAGAATTAAACTATACCCCTTCTGCGCTTGCTCGTAGCCTCAAAGTCAAAGAAACAAAAACCATTGGTTTATTAGTCACCGCGACCAATAATCCCTTTTTTACGGAAGTCGTGAGTGGTGTTGAGCAATATTGCCACCAACATCACTACAATTTAATTCTCTCCAACACCGAAGGGAATACTGATCGCTTACTCAATAACTTACACACCTTGATTCAAAAGCAAGTAGATGGGCTATTGTTAATGTGTTCTGACTCACGTATTCAAATTGGCAAAGATCTCAATCTCAATTTACCCTTTGTGATCATGGACTGGTGGCCGACAGAAGAAAAAGCCGACAAAATCTTTGAAAATTCAGAATATGGCGGCTATCTTGCAACAAAAGCCTTAATTGAAAAAGGACACCGACGTATTGCAATTATTACAGGCAACCTAAAAAAGTCACTCGCCCATAATCGTCTTAACGGTTATCAACGTGCATTAGCTGAAGCCAATCTACCACGCCAACCAGAATATATTATTGAAAGCCATTTTGACTTTGAGGGGGGAATGCGAGGCATGGAAAAAGTGCTCCTGCTTAATCCTCGCCCAACCGCTGTCTTTGCTTGTAGTGATAGTATTGCGTTTGGCGCTTATCAAACAATTTGGCGACACGGATTATCGATCCCACAAGATATCTCAATTATTGGCTATGATAATATCACCCTCGCACAATATATGTCGCCACCACTTAGTACTATCAACCAACCTAAAGCGGAACTCGGCAAACTTGCCGTCGAAACACTGTTACAACGCATTAAAAATCCAACCAATAGTTACCGCACATTTCTGCTTGAACCCGAATTAATCTTACGGGAATCGATCAGTACTCGATAAACAATTCAGACTACAGTTGCGCTCATAACCCTGTTTTACACCTATCTTTGTAAAAACACGGAGTTAGCTAATCCCCACAAACACGATACGATTGGCTACTGCTTCATAAAAAGTCATAAAAGGTCGCAATTTTAGGCAAATAGTCAACGGTTTCCTTTAAAAAATTGATGACTCTCTTTAATTAAACTAGAATCTATAGCAATATTATCATTAATTTCAGTAGGTTATAGACTATGAAACCAACATATCAGAAAATCATTATTCCCACACTCTCTCTTATTCTTACCTCTTGTGGAGGTGGGAGTGGCAGCGGCAGTGAAAACAGTGCACCTACTGCGTATAATCCAGGTGTGACTAGAAATAATAGTTCTCAATCAGACAGTGCTGTTTCAAGTAGTACCCCACACTCAACTGTAGATGCCCCTCTTAATTTAGAATTGAGTACAATGCCTAATTCTACTTCCCAAAGTGAAGTGAGTACCAAACCATCCGTATCTTCTTCCAAGACGAGAAAAAATAATTTTGCTCCTGAAGAACATCCAAACAGCAAAAATGGCATCTATTCAGTCAGTGATACTTATCAATCAGAACATTCATCTCATTCTAAACAAGGTAATATCTCCCCACCTCACAACTCTACTCATAATATCCAGTCATCTGGAACTATCGTATTAAATAGCAATCTGCAATATATCAATGATGAACATGTGGTGAAAGATATTGGTATCATCGACACCTCTTACTATCTAAGTGATAGTTTCAAGGATGCTAATGGTAACCAAAGGCTAAAAATACATGACCAATTTTCTGAATTTGATGAAATAACTAATTCTCACGGAACATCTGTCGTTGCGGTAATAAATAGATACAATAACACAGCAACTATGTATGCATATAATACACACCATGACTCAAGCTACAAATTTTTAGTCAAAAAAGAAGATTATGATAAGGCTCATGCTCAAGGTGTTAGAATTTTTAATAATTCATACGGAGGAGATGCAACACGTGAACCCAAGGCAGGAATAAATGAGAAAAATACTGTTCAATACGCAAAAAATGATAGTATTTTTGTTTGGGCTGCAGGAAATGAAAACCAAGATCATGGTACACCTCAAGCACTCTATCCGATGATAGATGATAATGTAAGAAACGGCTGGATAAGTGTTGCAGAAGTAGAATATGGCAACGGAGTATATGGAACCACAGAACGAAAAAAATATACAGCAACAAGCTCATCGAATTATATCGGAGAAAAAGCCAAAAGCTGGGGAATTGCAGCACAGGGGGAATATCACTTCTTATTAAAAAACAAAAATGCCTCCCCAAGTAGCAAACGTAATAGTCTTCCAACCATAGGGACGTCTTTCTCTGCACCAAGGGTCACTGCCGCCGCCGCCAATGTCTGGACAAAATTTCCTTGGATGGACCACCACTTAGTCGTAGTCAGCATCTTATCTACTGCTGATAAACCGGGTACTTTCCTACCTGGTCAAGATGATGGCTGTGGACACTCAGGAATTAAAGAATGTGGTATCCCCACGAGCGAGCCTGAATACAAATTCGGCTGGGGATTATTAAACGAAAGACGCGCCTTAAAAGGTCCTGCTCTCTTTGACAAAAGACTCCTTACTAACAAAGACGCTAAGTTGTTAACTAACGACGAAATTGAACAGAATAGCAATATTTCAGGTCAAAATAGCTATAAAGATCTGTTAGTCGTCAATTTTGATTTTAGAAATTATACCGATAAAGAAAAACTCACTTGGAGTAACGATATCAAAGGCGACGCTGGCATATTAAAACAAGGAAGTGGGACATTATACTTAACAGGTAAAAATGCATATCAAGGTAAAACCATTGTTGATGGTGGTGTGCTAGCCATTGGGCACTCACTGACTTCCCCAGTTATCATCAAACCCAATGGCACACTTTTAACGGAATTTGCTACACAAAAATATCACAACTCAGCCTCCACCAAAGTCACACTGGGAGAAAGTAAAAATCAATCGAGTACGTCTTCAAGCTATACAGTCAAAAACAGCGGTTCCCTTAATGTATATGGTGCAGGTTTAACCATTAATGGGGACTATAAAGGAGAGGCAAATTCAAGAATCGTCATCGATATCGATAAATCGACACTTGATGTCACAGGCACGATGGATATGGGCAATACCAGTAAGATTGTGGCTGATGTGAAAGACTTAAGCGTCAATGGCATTCCTACTCAACAAGCAAAAGAAAAGAAACTTATCACAGCGCATAAAATTACCAACCATCAACATATCACTTACGCGAAATCAGATAACATCAATCAATACATTGATATTTCTCACTTTTCGCTCAAAGATGATAAAGAAATCAACGTAACATACAAAAGAAACTCAACACAATATGTATTAAAACGTATTGAACATACCCCGAAAAGTGCCCTACAGACTGCCAGCAATCTGGATCCTGTGCTAGATAGCTTAGCCAATAGCACAACATATCATCAATATGCACCCAAAGCAGCAAGTTTATTCCATGCGAAACCTGAACGCTTATCCAAGATTATTGACTCCCTGTCAGGCGAAATTTATGCCTCAACGCAAAGTGCGATGATCAATCAGAATTTAGTCACCAACCAAGTACTCAGCCAACGCATTATGTCCGTCACGCATGGCTCAGCAAATGGCTTTTGGGTAGAGGGTATGTATGCCAATAGCAAAATTAACCAACAGGGTTATGCGAGTGCAAACATCAAAACGACTGGCTCACAAATAGGTATTGATACACCTCTATCAGATGTGCTTTCTCTCGGTGTTGCTTTTACACAAAGTCACGCAAATGCGGAATTTAATCGCGATGCGGGTGAAAGCAAGATAAAAAATATGGGAGCGTTCGTCTACGGTTCTTATCAAATGGATCAGGCTTATCTTGCTACGATTGCAGGAATCAATCATGCTAACAGCCGTGTTGATCGGGTTGTTTTTGAGGAGCAAACACAGGCTAAATTTAATAGCCAACTTTATAATTTCTATAATGAAATAGGGACACGACTCAATCTAGATAGCATTAAGCTCAATCCTTTTATTGCACATTCATTCAACCACATCAACCGTGGTGCATTTAAAGAGACCGTTGCATTTGGTATCAATGCTCAAGATAAAACCTATAACATCAACACATTCATGTTAGGACTCAGATCGGATATTGAATTGGATAAGCTAACACTCAACGCTAACATCACACACGCTTACACACCACAACACCATCAATTTGGTTTTGATGCCAAATTTACAGGGTTCGATAATCCAATACACATCAAAGGTGCAGAACACAGCAAACATCGCACATGGCTTGGATTAGGCGCATCTTACGAGTTAATCGATGGGTTTAATTTACAACTGAGCTATCATTTATCCACTCAACAGGGAAAAAAAGAAAATGATGCCATCAATTTAGGGGTACTTTACCGCTTCTAATGGTGAAAATTCACATCGTTTCAACGCAAATAAAGATCCACATAAAATAAAATGTGGCATCTTATCCAATAAAAAAGTGCGGTCAATTTTTACAGTTTTAAAAACTTGTTTAAAATTGACCGCACTTTTTATTAAATGACACTGTAAAATACTGAATTATTCCCTCAGCCTTGTCTCTATCCACATGAAAAAATTTTCCTATTTCTTACTATAGTATGTACTTACTGCTCCAACTCAGCAGGCTTAATAATTTCGCTTGGATAGCAACCTAATATTTTCAAGTAAGTACTATATTGTTTAAGTTCATTTAATGCTTGTTGCGTTTCTGGATGGTGAATGTTTGCTTCAATTTCTAAATAAAACATTTCTTCCCAAGGTTTGCCATAAATCGGACGTGACTCCAATTTTGTCATGTTAATTTGATATTTTTTAAATACTAATAATGCATCGACTAATGCCCCAGCTTTTTGAGCTGTACTCATTAGTAATAAAGTTTTGGTATGAATTTGTGGTGAAACATTCAACGGATTTTTCGCTACAACAATAAAACGCGTAATATTGTTTGATTGGTTAGCAATATCGGTCTTCAACACGGTCAATCCATATAATGGACCACCGTCTGCATTCCCTAACGCAGCAATATTCGGCTTATTTAAACTGGCAACGAGTTGCATAGCATGTGAACTGCTTTCACAATATTCAATATGAACACGATCTAAGCCTTTAATAAATTGACTACATTGTTGAATCACTTGTGGATGGCTATATAGTGTATCAATTTTGCTCAGTTCTTCTTGACCATTGACTAATACACAATGACGAATAGGATAAGCTAACTCCCCGACTAAAACTAAATCCGTATGTTGCAACAAATCATAAACGTCATTAATGGCGCCAGACGTTGTATTCTCAAGTGGAAGCACACCATAATCTGCTTCACCTTGACTCACTTTCTCAAAAATTTCATCAAATGAACGGCAACTGAGCTCAACTAATTTTTCCTGATAACGCGTCGCATAATTACGTGCAGCCAGATGAGAATAAGAACCTCGTTTACCTAAAAAAGCAATGTGAATGTTTTGCTCACGTTGCGCATTTAATTTTTTTTGCAAATACACTTGCTGTGTTGCAACTGAATCTTCAATAATACGTTGAAAAATCTGAGTAATATATTGCGGCTCAAGCTGGTAATTTTGTGTTTCCGCAAATTGGATCAACTCTTGTAACAAGTGCTGCTCACGTTCTAAATCACGTAAAGGTTTTTGTGTCATCTCTTTACTACGTGCCACATCAAAGGCTAAACGATGACGTTCAGATAATAATTTCAGTAGGTTACGATCAACTTGTGTAATTTGTTGACGAATTTCACTTAAATCAAACGACATATTTCTTTCCTATCTCAAATCAACAATTAGTAAAATTTGACCGCACAGAATACAGATTACAACGCACTATATAAAATTTCTTTAACAGCCTGGCGATCTAAGTTTTGATGCTCCCCCAAGTTATAACATTGGTGCACCGCTAATCTGTCTAAAATAACAGAAAATTGACTATCATCAATAGCGTAATCACGAAAACGTGTTTTTACTCCCATCTGTTCAAAAAACTCGCGAGTTCGTTCGATAGCCACTTGCACAGCCTCTTCTTGATCCTGTCCATCATATCCCCAAATACGCTGAGCAAATTGAACAAGTTTTTCACGTTTTTGTGCTTTTTGATGCGTCATGAGCGCAGGCACAACTAACGCCAACGTTTGAGCATGATCTAGCCCATAGATTGCCGTCATTTCGTGTCCAATGGCATGAGAAGCCCAATCTTGTGGTACGCCTACCCCCAAAAGATCATTTAGCGCCATGGTTGCAGCCCACATAATATTCGCTCTTGCATCATAGTCCATTGGGTTCTCAAGCACTTTCGGTCCTTCTTCAATTAATGTATGAAATACGCCCTCAGCAAAACGATCTTGGATCTTCGCATTGACGGGATAAGTCATATATTGTTCGAAAGTATGTACAAATGCATCAACAACGCCGTTAGCAGTCTGTTTAGCTGGAAGTGAATATGTTGTGGTTGGATCCAAAACTGCAAAAACAGGGCGTATTAACGGCGATGAAAACGCCAGTTTTTCTGCGCGTTGTTGATGGCTAATGACTGCATAAGCATTCATTTCTGACCCTGTAGCAGATAAAGTCATAATCGTGCCAATTGGTAAAACACGTTTAACTGGGGCATGTTTCGCTAAAATATCCCAAGGTTCGCCATTAAAATGAACCGCACTTGCAATAAATTTACTGCCATCTAATACAGAACCTCCACCTACTGCCAAAATAAAATCTAATTTTTCTTGTTTCACTAATGCAACAGCCTTCATTAACGTTTCATAAGTTGGGTTAGGTTCAATCCCACTAAATTCAAGCCAATAGTATCCCTCTAATGCTCGCTTGACCTGTGCAAACACTCCATTTCTTTTTACACTGCCGCTTCCCGTTGTCACTAAAATACGCGAGTTTGCAGGAATATGTTCAGAAATAGACGATATCTGCCCCTGACCAAATAAGGCGATTGTCGGTAACTGAAATGAAAAATTAAACATAATTGCTCTCTTTGAATTAAAAATAATGAGTGGATAGAAACGTAAAATTTAATTTCGTTTTAATCGTTCATCTCCATTAAATAGCGTGATGATCTAGTGAACGATACTCTTAGAAAACAAAAAAGCTATACTTCGTTACAAAGTATAGCTTTTCATCGCGGTATGTGAATTAGATCAACACTTGCGTTGGTGCAGCATAGCCCTGTGGTACAGTTTGTTTGTCTTCAAATGTGACAAACTCCCATGCATCTTGATTTGCTAATACGGCACGTAATAACTTATTATTTAAACCATGTCCTGATTTATAGGCTTTAAAATCACCAATAATGTTATACCCTGCCATGTATAAATCACCAATTGCATCTAACATTTTGTGACGGACTAATTCGTCTTTAAAACGTAAACCATCTTCATTAAGAATACGGTAGTCATCTAATACAATCGCATTATCTAAACTTCCACCTAATGCAAGCCCCTGTGATTGAAGATATTCAATATCTTTCATAAAACCAAACGTTCTCGCACGGCTAATTTGTTGAACAAAGGCTTGCGCAGAAAAATCCATCACATAATTACGCACATCTTTACCAATCGCAGGATGTTCAAAATCAATAGTAAAGTCTAAACGGAAGCCATTATATGGTGTAAATTCTGCCCATTTATCTCCGTCTTCAACACGGACTTTTTGTTTAATGCGAATAAATTTCTTCGCGGCTTGTTGTTCTTCAATACCAGCATCAAGCAAAAGATAGATAAATGGACTCGCGCTTCCATCCATGATCGGAATCTCTGGCGCATCCACTTCAATGATGACGTTATCAATACCCAAACCAGCCAATGCTGCGTTTAAGTGTTCTACCGTCGAAATACGCACACCTTCTTCATTTACTAAACAAGTACAAAGCATCGTGTCACGTACTGCATTAGCATTTGCAGGAAACGTGACGGGTGGATTCAAGTCTGTACGACAATAAATCACCCCTGTGTTTGGCATCGCAGGACGTAACGTTAACGTAACCTTATTCCCACTATGTAACCCCACACCCGTGACTTTAATGCTTTGTTTTAATGTTCTTTGTTTAATCATATTTTTCTCTTAACTTATTGCACTGACAACAAGATTAATTTCAAATTACTTATCTGTATTGCGGATGAAATTTTGTACATTAAACAAATTTTCATCTTTTTGCAAGTTATTCACCGGACGAGCTGTAATTGGTGTATCCAAAATGCTTGTCTTAGTTAAATCTGTTGGACGTGGTGGAACATGACTCGGTTGAGTACCGTAACCCTGCGTTGCAGTGTGATTACCACTTAAGTTTGCCGGTTGCAATGGTCTAGATTCGCCAACAGTATGCTGAATTGGTTGTTGCTGACGGTGCATAGGTGGCACTTCTGGAGTCTCAATATCACCAATACCTGTTGCAACAATTGTGACACGGATTTCATCAACCATCTCAGGTACTAATGTGGTGCCAATAACAACGGTAGCTTCTTCTGAAGCAAACTCTGCAACAGTCTGACCAACCACGTTAAATTCATCCAAGCCAAGATCCATCCCCGATGTAATATTGACTAATACTCCTTTCGCACCAGAAAGATCAACACGTTCTAATAAATCACTTTTCACCGCAATACGAGTCGCTTCTTCTGCACGCCCCTCACCTGCTGAACCTTTGCAAGAACCAAAACCAATCATGGCTTGCCCCATTTCAGACATCACAGTACGTACGTCCGCAAAGTCAACGTTGATTAAACCTGGCGAGGTAATCATGTCTGAAATACCCGTTACAGAATTGCGTAATACATCATTAGCTGCAGAGAAAGCTTGGAGCAAGGTTGCATTTTTCGGTAATGCTTTCGCTAATTGCTCATTTGGAATAATAATCAGAGAATCGACGTGTTTTGACAGTTCTTTAATGCCCATTTCAGCAAACAACATACGTTTTTTGCCTTCAAATGAGAATGGTTTAGTGACGACAGCAACGGTTAGAATACCCAATTCTTTTGCAATTTGCGCAACGATTGGAGCTGCTCCAGTTCCTGTACCACCGCCCATACCTGCTGCGATGAAAACCATATCTGCCCCTTCAAGCATTGCTCGAATCGCTTCTTGGTCATCCTCAGCCGCTTTACGTCCAACATTGGGATTCGCACCTGCACCTAAACCTTTTGTTGTTGAACCACCGATTTGTACCGTCTGTTGAACTTGGCTTTTACGTAATGCCTGAGCATCAGTATTCACAGCGTAAAAAATAATTTTACCATGCTCATCTGAGTTCATGACTGCTTCGTCTAATAGTGTGCCACCAAGATCATTTTTAACCATACTGGCGACCATATGGTTCACGGCGTTACCGCCACCGCCGCCGACGCCCACCACTTTGATGAGAGCGCCGTCCATTTCACCAAGATCGTAATCTACTGGTTCAAACATATTTATTCTCCGTCAATGCTAATTCTCTGCAAGCACATTATTAAAACTTAAATATTTCTTATTGTAGATGAAAAATCGAAATTCTCAAAATTCTGAACCTACTTTCTTTGCAAATTTTTTCATTCCTGACCACAAAGAACCAAGAAATCCACTTTCATTGCTATACGCATCGTTAATCGGGCTTTCATCATTACTGCTGTATTCATATTGCAGTAAGCCAAGGACTGTTGAATATTGTGGCTTTTTCTCAACTAAATGTGTCACTCCTGCAATATTCAATGGGTTACCAATACGTACATGTAAACCAAAAACATCAGTGGCACATTCTTTCAAATCTTTAATTTGTGCCCCCCCTCCAGTGATCACAATCCCCGCAATCAGCTCAAATTTCATTTGCTTACTTTCCATGTCATATTTAAGCTGAATTAACTCGTCTTTCACTAATTCCAGAATTTCTCTATAACGTCCAGCCGTCACCATTGACAAACGGGCTTTAGAACAGCGCTCAATCACGCTACCATCGATACTCATCACATCAAATTGTTCCTCTGGATTTTGTCTTGGCGGACTGACAGCACTTCCATATTTCACTTTAATGTTCTCTGCTTCAATACGCGATGTCGTTAAATCATAAGCAATATCATCCGTTACACGATTACCCGCATAAGGAATCACTTTACTAAAACGCAATGATCCATTGGTATACAACATGACTTCCATTGTGCCAGCGCCGAAGTCAATTAAACAAACACCCAAATCCTTCTCATCTTCAGTTAAAACAGAATGACTCGTCGCAATACCAGAGAAAATCACTTTATCAATTTTTAACTTACACCGTTCGACAGCCTGACGTAAATTATTTAGCCAATCTTGATGACAAGCAATTAAGTGAACATTGGATGTTAAACGCCCACCTTGGAAACCAAGCGGATTTTTGATATTTTTTTGTTGGTCAACTGCATATTCTTGTGGCAAACGATGTAAAACCGCTAATCCCTCTGGCATTTTGATTGAGCTAGCCGTATGTAACGCAGCATCAATATCATCTTGCGTCACTTCTCCATCCGCGATCGGTGCAGCACCACTGTCATTCCAGCTTTGAATATGCTGTCCTGTAATCGCTAATGTCACACTAATAATTTCACAATCTGCAACGGATTCTGCAAGTTCAATCGCACGTTGAACAGAAGTGACCACAGCATTTAAGTCTGTAATATTTCCTTTATCAATCCCTTTAGCTGGGCAACTTCCCACCCCAAGAATATTGACGACACCATCAGGTAAAAGTTCGCCAACTAAAGCCACGACTTTAGAGGTACCGACTTCCAATCCAACAATAATTTTCGATTCCACAATTTTTGCCATTTTTATTACTTCATATCATCTAATTAATGTGTGTCAGCATCGGCAAAACCTACTGCTGCACCAACACGATACCTCAAATCAACATAAGATAATTTCTTATTTTCTGGGATTTCTATTTGCGGATAAATTGTTACAAAACGGTCAAGTTTTGCTTTCCACTCACCTCTGCCTAATTTTAATACAAGATCATTATCAAGTACAATTTGCCATGCACCACGATCATCGATTGCGACCGCTTTCAGCACCAGCCCTTTTTCTTTTAAATTCGCCTCGACTAATGTCCAAGCCTCAAGCACTTTCTCACTTTGATAATCAGGTCCAGATAAATGAGGTAAGTTTTTATCTTTTAACTTGTCAAAAGGTAGTTGGAAAATTACCCCGTCACGAGATAAAAATTCACCCTCATTCCAAATTGCTATTGGCGTATATTCTGCCAGAGCAATACTTAATTTATCTGGCCAAATTTTACGAACGACCGCACCCTTAATCCAAGGCATGGTTTCAATTTGTTCACGAACCAGATCAATATCTTGCCCGAAAAAACCTTTTAAATCCCCCATTTTTACGACAACATCACGAATATCGTCATAAGTAGTAAATGTGGGTGTACCCGTTAGAATAAATGCACTGATCGGTTTATCATCTAGCTTTTCCATTAAAGTTTGCCAGTTAGTATAAGCATAAAAAAACACGGCCAAAAAACATAACGCACTCGCCAATTTAACATTCTTAATAAAGAGATCTCGTGAGTCACTTGCTTTTTTTATGCCTTGTGTTGTTTTACGTTTTAGGCCTCTCATTCAGCACTTAACTCCAAAATTTTGACAACTAACTGCTCGAAAGAATAGCCGACTGTTGCAGCAGACTTCGGAAATAAACTGTGGCTTGTCATACCTGGATTAGTATTCACTTCAACTAGACGAAATTCACCTTTATCATCTTGCATCACATCAATTCGACTCCAGCCACGGCAACCCACTACATCATAAGCACGCTTTACTAATTGTTTAAGTTCTTCTTCACGTGCTGGCGTTAACCCTGATGGACAAAAATACTGTGTATTATCTGAAAGATATTTTGCTTCATAATCATAAAACTCGCCTTCTGGTACAATACGAATAGATGGCAAAACTTCGTTATCTAATACAGGAACTGTTAATTCATCTCCCGATAGCCATTCTTCAATTAACACGGTTTCATCATATTTTAGTGCAAAATCGACCGCACTTTTGAGTTCATCAACGGTTTTTACTTTCGTTAAGCCGACGCTAGAACCTTCTAATGACGGTTTGACCATCAATGGCAAGCCTAATTTTTCGACAACAGCAGTGGGATTAAGTTCTTCAACATTCGCTTTTGTCACAATTTCCATCTCTGCGACGGGTAAACCAAACGCTTTCCACAGCATTTTAGTCCGCATCTTATCCATTGTGAGTGCCGAAGCCATGACACCACACCCCGTATAAGGCATTCCGATTTGCTCTAATAGCCCTTGCATCGTGCCATCTTCGCCACCTCGTCCATGCAAAATATTAAAAACACGTTCAAAGCCATGTTCTTTCAAACTCGCGACTGGGAAATATTTGGGATCAATCGGATGCGCATCGAATCCCTGGCTTAATAGCGCATTTAATACCGCTTGACCTGAATTTAACGAGACCTCACGCTCTGCCGAGGTTCCTCCCAATAACACCGCAATTTTTTGTTCTTTCAATGCTTTTTTCATCTTATTATCCATTATTCTGTTGTCCAACGTTCTGCTAATTGACGAGCCACTTTACTCACATTGCCCGCGCCTTGTGCCAAAATTAAATCACCATCTTGCAATACTTGATCGAGAATCTCACCTAATTGATTTGGATCAGCCACAAAAATTGGGTCGACTTTCCCTAAATTACGAATTGAGCGACACAATGCTCGGCTATCTGCCCCTGCAATTGGTGTTTCTCCTGCCGCATACACATCGAGCATAATTAACACGTCCACTTGAGATAAGATCTGCACAAAATCATCAAAAAGATCCCGTGTTCGAGAATAACGATGTGGTTGGAAAACCATCACAATACGTTTCTTTTCCCAACCTTGCCGCGCCGCTTGAATCGTCACCCCAACTTCTGTTGGATGATGACCATAATCGTCAACAAGCATCACTTTACCATTTGGACGAATAAATTGCCCCAATTGGTCAAAGCGACGTCCTGCACCTTGGAAATCAGCGAGTGCTGCTAAAATCGCCTCATTAGAAATGCCTTCCTCTTTGGCAACAACGAGTGCTGCAGTGGCATTTAACGCATTATGTCGTCCTGGCACATTGAGTAAAACATCAAGGCGTTCACCTGCTGGCGTGATAACGGTATAGTGCCCTTGAAAACCAGTTTGTTGGTAATCTTCAATACGATAATCCGCTTTTGGATCAAAGCCATAAGTGATGACCTGACGCCCGACTTTAGACATCAACTCGGTCAATACCGCATCATCAGCGCATAACACGGCTAAACCATAAAAAGGCAAATTATGTAGGAAATTCACATAAGTTTGCTTCATTTCTTCAAAGGAACCATGATAGGTTTCCATGTGATCAGGTTCAACATTGGTGACAACCGAAACCATCGGTTGTAAATGTAAGAAAGAGGCATCACTTTCATCGGCTTCTGCAATTAAATAACGGCTACAACCTAAATGTGCATTGGTTCCAGCTGATTTCACTAATCCCCCATTAACAAACGTAGGATCAAGCCCTGCTTGAGCATAAATCATAGATACCATTGCAGTGGTAGTCGTTTTGCCATGTGTGCCTGCAATGGCAATACCATGACGAAAACGCATAATTTCAGCGAGCATTTGGGCACGTTGAATCACGGGAATACGTTTTTCTTTTGCCGCTAACACTTCCACATTGTCAGGTTTGATGGCACTCGACACGACAACCACACTTGCGCCCTCAATATTTTCAGCTGCATGAGTGAAGTGAATTTGGGCACCGAATGAAATTAAGCGATGAGTCACCGCACTTTCCATAATATCTGAACCTGTTACCACATAACCTTCATTCAGCAATACTTCGGCAATCCCGCCCATTCCGGCACCACCGATACCAACAAAATGAATTTGGCGTACACGCCGCATTTCTGGAATCATATCTCTGACGCGCTGTTGAAATTCTTTTCCACATTTTGATGTCATCATTTTTCTGTCCTGCTTTCTTTTAATTTGCTTCTTCAATGATTACGTCTGCTACACGTTGTGCTGCTAATGGCGTCGCCATTGCTTTGGCTTTCATCGCCATAGTCAGTAATTTTTCGCGATCGAGTTGGTTTAATAAGGCTATCAGCTTTTCAGCAGTCAGATCCTGTTGCTGAATAATTTCTGCTGCGCCGACATCCGCTAAATATTTGGCATTGAGATACTGCTGCTGGTCTTTATGTTGGAAAGGCACAAAAATCGCAGGTGTGCCAACAGCAGCCAATTCACAAACCGTCAACGCACCAGAACGACAGATCACAATATCTGCCCAAGCATACGCTTCTGCCATATCATCAATAAATTCTGTCACCACGACCGAAGCATTATGTGCATAGCGAGCCTTCACATCTGCCACAGCGCCTTTCCCAACTTGGTGGCGAACCTCTAAATTATCCTGCAAGTGTGCAACAACATCAGGTAACGTATGATTTAATACACGGGCCCCCTGGCTTCCGCCCACAACTAAGACGCGTAATTTTCCTTCGCGCTGTGCAAAACGTTGTTCTGGGCTAGGTGTTAAAAATAAATCTTGTCGTACTGGATTCCCCACCACTTCTACCTCAGGAAATGCCGTTGGGAAAGCCTGTAATACACGTTGTGCAATTTTTGCTAACCAACTATTTGTCAAACCAGCTACCGCATTTTGCTCATGTAAAATGACAGGTACCCCGCATAATTTTGCCGCTAATCCACCAGGACCTGAAACATAGCCTCCCATCCCTAATACCGCATGTGGTTGATAGTCTTGAATAATTTTACGTGCTTGCAAAACCGCTCTAAAAATAGTAAAAGGCGCGCAAAGTAACGCTTTTACGCCTTTACCACGTAAGCCTGATATTTGAATAAATTTAATCGGAATACCATGTTTAGGTACCAGTTGGGCTTCCATACGATCTTGGGTCCCGAGCCAACAAATTTCCCAACCCTGCTGCTGTAAGCATTGCACCACTGCAATCGCAGGGAAAACATGTCCCCCTGTTCCCCCAGCCATCACTAATAATCTTTTATTCTGCTCTGTCACGTTGTTTCCTTCTACTTTTTCAATTGGCTAATGTTATGCCATAAAGTGCGGTGAGGTTTTCAAATCTTTTAATCGTCACGCAGGCGCGCTTGCCCAATTTGCATTAAGCGATTTTCATGATCGATGCGCAATAATAAGCCAATCGTCATTGACATGATAATTAAGCTGGATCCACCATAACTGATTAAAGGGAACGTTAATCCTTTTGTTGGTAAGAGGCCTAACGACATACCTAAGTTGACAAACCCTTGGAAAAAAATCCAAAAGCTGATTCCAAACGCCAAAAATCCCCTGAAGCGCTGTTCTAACAATAATGATTCACGTCCAATTTTCATCGCTCTTAAAATCAGCAAGCCAAGTAAAATCACAATGACAACGATGCCAAAGAAACCGAACTCCTCGCCCACCACCGCCATCACAAAGTCAGTATGCGCCTCGGGTAAATACTCTAATTTTTGAATGGAATTACCTAATCCTTCCCCTACCCATTCACCACGTCCAAATGCCATGAGAGAATTAGATAATTGGAAGCCAGTCCCATAAGGATCTTTGAAAGGGTCTAAAAAACCCGTAAAACGTTTTAAACGATATGCGGAAGACAAAACGAGCCAAACAAACAGTAAGCCTCCCAATGCAATTAAGCCAACAAATTGCCAGAAATTTGCGCCAACAATGAAAAGCAAACCGAATGTAATGACAAAGAGCACAACGGTACTTCCCAAGTCAGGTTGTACCAGCAGGAATCCCCCCATCAAGCCCATTAAGGCGAAAGGCTTAAATGCACTTAACTTACGACTGCGTACTTCATCATATTTACGAGTAAAATAACTGGCAAGAAAACAGGTTAATGCTAGTTTCGCAAACTCAGCAGGTTGGAAATTGAATAATCCCATTGGAATCCAACGTCTTGCACCATTGACTGATAAACCAATGCCTGGAATTAATACAATTAACAGTAAAAACAACGCAAATGCAAACAAACGCACATGCCATTTTTCCCATTTTTCAATCGGCACCTGTACGCATAAATAACAAGTCAGGCAAGAAAGGAAAACATAAATTGCATCGCGTTTAGCAAAATGAAAAGGATCTTTAAATAAACGTGTACCAACAGGAATCGATGCCGATGACACTGCTAACAGCCCAATTAAGAGTAATACAATAAATAACCAAAGTAACGCACGATCGTACAACAAATTGGTCGGTGTAATACGCGTCCAACGATCATATTGCTGCTTTACTTTTTCAAATAATGGCATAGGGAGTTTACCTAACTTAATTGTGCTAAACGCGTAAATTCTTCGCCTCGTTTTTCAAAACTCGGGAACTGATCGAGACTTGCACAGGCGGGAGACAATAACACCATATCCCCTGCTCTTAATCTTGGGCGTAAGGATTCGATCGCTTGTGCCATGGTCTCAAAAAGCTGACTTTGCGCTGAAAGTGCTGCCAATTGCTTGCCATCTTGTCCAAAACAATAACAAAAAATATTCGGCTGATTAATTAGTGAGGCTAATTCTGAAAAATCAGCCCCTTTACCATCACCGCCGAGTAATAAATGTAAGGTACCTGCTACATGTAATCCTGTTAAGGCCGCCACAGTACTGCCCACATTGGTGGCTTTTGAATCATTGACCCAACGTACACCATGGGCAATATGCGCTAATTGAAAACGGTGGTCTAAGCCAGAAAAATGACGTAAAGCATCACGAATCCCCACTAAGCCAATTCCAGCAGCTTGTGCTAACGCAATAGCCGCAAGGGCATTCATGTAATTATGACGTCCGACTAATTTCATTTCATCGCAGTCTAAAATACAGTCTGTATTTGCCATTAAATACGCCTTGCCTTCTTCTGTTTTTAGCCAATAATCTGCATTTTTCTCACCAAAACTGACCACACTTTTTAAGTTATTCGCGCGAGTGAGAGGATCTTCTGCGTTAATGACTGCGGTTGTTGCGCCTTGATAAATTTTCAGTTTGGCTTGACGGTAGTCTTCTAAGTCCACATAGCGATTCATGTGATCTTCTGTCACATTCAATACAGTCGCTGCAATGGCTTGTAAATTGTATGTTGTTTCCAATTGAAAGCTAGATAATTCAAGCACATAAAGATCATAAGATTGTGTCAACAAAGACAGGGCGGGGATTCCAATATTCCCCCCCATCCCCACACTTAATCCAGCGGCTTTAGCCATTTCACTTACCAGTGTTGTCACCGTGCTTTTCCCGTTAGAACCAGTAATCGCAATAATCGGTTTCGTGGCTTCTCGACAAAATAACTCAATGTCACCAATCACTTCCACACCAGCATTCAGTGCAGTCTGAATTTCGGGTGTTTTCACAGCAAGTCCAGGGCTAATCACAATCATCTCTGCGTCAAGCAACCATTGCTGATTCAAACTTCCTGTATGGAGTGGCACATGTGCAGGTAATTGGTCAGCACCCGCAGGATGTGGTCGAGTATCAATAACACAGACATCGGCTTGTTTAGCTAATAAAAAATCAACACAGGATAATCCTGTTTTTCCTAATCCAACCACACAGATTTTTTTATTTTGATAGCAAGTTTGCATGATTTATCTCTTATCCTTTCTCTGGTTAACGCAGTTTTAGCGTCACTAATCCAATCAATACCAACATTAAAGAAATGATCCAAAAACGCACAATCACCCGTGGCTCTGGCCAGCCTTTTAATTCGAAGTGATGGTGAATCGGTGCCATGCGGAAAATACGTTGTTTACGTAGTTTATAAGAACCAACTTGCAAAATAACGGAGAGCGTTTCTACTACAAATACCCCGCCCATAATCACTAATAAAAACTCTTGGCGTACTAATACTGCAACAACCCCTAATGCGCCACCCAGCGCTAATGATCCCACATCGCCCATAAACACTTGAGCAGGATAAGTGTTAAACCAAAGGAACCCTAAACCTGCTCCGACAATCGCTGTACAGAACACAACTAACTCTGCACTAAATTTAATATAAGGAATATGCAGATATTCTGCGAAGTTAATATTACCTGTTGCCCAAGCAATTAACGCAAATGCCCCCGCAACTAACACCGTTGGCATAATAGCTAGCCCATCTAACCCATCGGTTAAATTGACGGCATTACTGGTACCAACGATCACAAAATACGCTAATACAATATAAAATATCCCTAACTGCGGCATCACCTCTTTGAAAAAAGGCACCACTAAACGTGTTGCATCGGTGTCTTTACCTAAAGCATACATCCCGAACACTGCGAATAAGGCAATGGCGGACAGCCAAAAGTATTTCCAACGTGCCACTAAGCCATCGGTATTTTTACGTGTAATTTTACGATAATCATCAACAAACCCAACAGCACCATAACCAAACAGCACGAATAAACTAAACCAAATGTAAGGGTTTGCTAAATTCGCCCATAAAAGTGTGCTTACTCCAATCGCAAAGAGGATCATAATCCCCCCCATCGTTGGTGTACCACGTTTACTAAAATGGCTCTCAGGTCCGTCATTACGGACTTCTTGACCAAACTTAAGTACTTGCAGGCGACGAATGACTTTCGGTCCAATCCACAATGACAATAACAATGCAGTTAATAATGCCAAAATGGCACGTACTGTAATATAAGAAACAACGTTAAACCCGCTGTAATATTGTTGTAAAAACTCACCCAGCCAAACTAACATACAAAATTTTCCTTCAATGTATTAATGACGTCTTCCATCTTCATACGACGAGACCCTTTTGCTAATAAGACAACAGGCTGATTCTGTTCTAATTTTTCTCGAATCAATGTTGTCAATTCAGCACAAAGCCTTGTTTTATCTGTAAAATGTTGTCCTAAACAGGCTCTAGAAATGACCGCACTTTCCACGCCAAAAGAAAACACGGCGTCCAATTGAGCCGATTCGGCCCAGTCTGCTACCTGTTGATGACAAAACTGTGTATTTTCGCCTAATTCTGCCATGTCGCCAACTACTAAAATGCGAAAAAGCTGAATATTTTTTTAGCACGTTAATTGCAGATTGCAAAGAGTCGACATTCGCATTATAGGTATCATCTAACAATAATAGATTGTCACAAGGTTGAATAGGAAATAGCCGTCCTTTCACTTGCGAACGCACTTCCAGTCCGAGTTTAACTTGAGATAAACTTGCTCCAACATTCATAGCTAATGCCGTTGCCGCCAACGCATTTTTAATATTGTGCTCGCCTAAATAAGATAAATTAATGCGAACTTGACCCGCTGGGGTATGTAAATCAAAGGTTGAACCCGTCTCGGTAAACTGCACGTTGTCTGCATAAAAATCTGCATCAGGTGTTTGATAACCAAAATACTGAACTTGACGCGTACCAATTTCTGTCGCCCAGAATTTTTCGTAATAATTATGCTCTTTATTAATGATAGCAATACCATCCGAACGCAGTCCGCGGAAAATTTCCCCTTTTGCTTTTGCCACCCCCTCTATACAACCAAACCCCTCTAAATGTGCCGCAGCCACGTTATTCACAAGCGCCACATTCGGCTGAACCAAACTGGTAGTATAAGCGATTTCCCCCTGATGATTAGCGCCCAACTCAATCACGGCAAATTGATGCTGTTCAGTTAAACGTAATAACGTCAAAGGTACCCCAATGTCATTATTAAAATTGCCCTGAGTAAATAAAACATGCTCTCTTCCTACCGCACTTTGTAAGATACTTGCCGTCATTTCCTTCACGGTGGTTTTACCCGATGATCCTGTCATTGCCACAGTTAAAGGCGCCACATGGTTTTTGACCCATTTTGCGAGAAGACCGAGTGCAAGACGAGTATCTTTCACCACTAATTGTGGTACTACAATCAAGGGATTCACTTGTTGAACAACTAATGCAACGGCTCCTTGTTCCACGGCCTGTGCTAAATAATCATGCGCATCAAAATGCTCGCCTTTTAAAGCAAAAAAGAGGCTCTTCGCTACTGATTGACGAGTATCCGTATTGATGGTCTCAACAGTGACTGTTTCTGAGCCCACTAATTGTGCAGATAAAATTGTCGCTAATTGTTTTGTCGTTAATTTAAGCATGTTGATGACTCATTTCAAAATAAGTTTGAACCGTTTCTTGATCTGAAAAATGTTGCTTTTGTGTGCCAATAATCTGGTAATCTTCATGTCCTTTGCCTGCAATCAAAATCACATCTTCAATGGCAGCTTGCTGCAACGCAAAATGGATTGCTGCTTCACGATCATGAATCACATTTACCATTGTAGGTTTCTCAAATCCTGTCAAAATATCTGCGACAATTTGTGTAGCCGATTCGGTGCGTGGATTATCATCCGTCACAATGACGTGATCCGCAAATTGCTGAGCAATCGCTGCCATAAGTGGTCTTTTCCCGCGATCGCGATCGCCACCACATCCAAACACACACCAAAGTTTACCCTGGCAATGTAAGCGCGCAGCCTGTAACGCTTTTTCTAATGCATCAGGGGTATGCGCATAATCCACAATCGCTGTCGGCTGTTTCTCTGCCATTAACATTTCCATTCGCCCACATACTCCAGTCAACTGTGCTGCTGTTTTCATTAACTGTGTTATGTCATATCCGAGAGAAAGAAGTGTTGCGAAGACTAAAAGCAAATTGCTGACATTAAAAACACCAATTAACTGACTTTGTAATTGTCCATTTCCCCAACTTGACTCAAATTCAATCGTTGCCCCTTTATTTGTAAAGGCAATTTGTGTTGCTTTTAACCACTTCTGCTGCGCTTGGGCAGGACAAAACTCGCCACATGAACTGACGGCAACAGCATGAGGTAATTCAGCTAACCATGCACGCCCGATCTCATCATCTGCATTAATAACTTGATGCTGAGATGTTAAATCTACAAATAAACGTTTTTTCGCTAAAGCATAATTTTCCATCGTCTGATGGTAATCCAGATGATCACGGCTCAAATTAGTAAAAATCGCTACTGCAAAATGCAACGCATCCACACGATGCTGCACTAAGCCATGCGATGACACTTCAATAGCAGCAAAATCCGCTCCTTTGGCTACAAAATCTGCTAATCCCGCTTGGATTTCAATAGCAGAGCCTGTTGTATTTGTTGCTTCTTTAACTTGACCGACTAATCCATTACCGATCGTTCCCATCACCGCACTCTTATGACCTAACAACGTACTCCACTGCGCTAACAACTGCGAAACCGTGGTTTTACCGTTAGTTCCTGTCACTCCAATCAACGTTAATTTTTGCGAAGGCTGTCCATAGAACACATCCGCCAATTGCGATAAATGTCGGCTAAGTTGATAAAATGAAATCACTGGTACGTCATGTTGCCACGCCACATGTAAATGTTGAGCGTCAGAATCTGCCTCTGCTAACACCGCACTTGCCCCTTTTTCAATGGCTTGTGCAATGTATTGACGACCATCAACATGGTGACCTTTTAATGCAACAAAAAGACAGCCTTGCTGTACAGCTCGACTGTCTAAAATCATTTCGGTCAGTTCAATGTTTGGGGCAAGTTCAACTTGCCCCAAAAGTGCGGTTAATTTTCGCATAATTTCTTCTTAGTTTGTTTTTGTTCCATTATCATTATTCAAACGGACAACCCGTTTTGCTATTTTATCTTGCGATACTGCGTCAGGCGGAATATTGTTTGTTCTCAAGGCATACCCCATAATAGTCGAAAACACTGGCGCAGAAATCGCACCACCATAATATTGCCCAGCTTTAGGATCATTAATCAGGACAATTAAGGCATAACGCGGATCAGAAATGGGCGCCACACCCGCAGTATAAGCAATATATTTATCCACATAACGACCATTTTCTAATTTTTTCGCTGTCCCCGTTTTAATACCGACACGATAACCCTCAACCATCGCTTTTTTATTCTTAATCGCCACTTTCTCCATCATATTCACGACTTCACGCGTAATTTTTTCAGGATAAACTCGTTCACCGATCACAGGCGGATCCACTTTTGTGATTGATAGTGGTCGATAAATCCCAAAACTGCCTAACGTCACGTAGGCACGTGCAATTTGTAGTGGTGTTGCATTAATCCCATAGCCATAAGCAACGTTAGCACGCTCAATATCAGACCAACGTTTACGATTCGCATTCAAGAGACCAGATTGTTCGCCAATTAAACCTAAATCCGTTGGTTTACCCAGCCCTGCATTCATATAGGTTTCCATCAATGCGCTCGGAGGCATACGTAAAGCTAAACGGCTCACCCCACGGTTACTCGAATGCTCTAAAATACCATCTAACGTGAGCTGATCACGTGGTGCCACATCGCGCACTTCATGTCCATTTAACACTAATGGTCCTGTATTAATCACTTCATTGCGTTTAACCGCCCCACGTTGTAATGCGGCAAGGACAACAAAGGGTTTCACTGTCGAACCAGGTTCAAAAGTATCCGTAATAGCACGGTTACGCATTAAATCCGCCTTCACTCCCACACGGTTATTCGGATTATAAGACGGGGCATTCGCCATTGCTAACACCTCACCAGTGCGAACATCCACAAGCACGGCAGTCCCTGATTCTGCTTTATTTTCAGCTACGGCTTTTTTAATTTCGCGGTATACCATGGATTGCAGCTTTTCATCAATACTTAACGTCACATCTTGTGCGTCATATTTTTTAACATCTGCAATGTTTTCAACAATATTACCAAACTTGTCTTTACGATAGGTACGTGAGCCTGATTTACCAATGAGTAGGGAATTAAAGCTCTTTTCAATTCCCTCAATTCCCTCACCATCAATATTGGTATACCCAATCAAATGCGCAACTTCTTCTACACGAGGATAAAAACGGCGTGCTTCATTTTTTAGCACAATACCTTGTAATTTAAGTGCTTTCACATAGTCTGCAATAGTAGGAGAAACTTGGCGTGAAATATAGACAAAACGAGACTGCGGATTTTTTTCAATGCGCTTCATCATCTCGTTATATGACATGCCTACCGCATCTGCTAAGGCTTTCCAACGCGCTTTATCAACAAGAGAATTTTTCTCAAAAATATCTTTAGGATCTGCCACGATAGAGTACATCGGTACACTGACAGAAAGTAACTGACCATGACGATCTAAAATAGAGCCACGTACTGATTGGATTTCTTGTGTACGCAAAGAACGTTTATCCGCCTCATCCATTAGCGAGTCAGAATTAATGATTTGAACATTTGCCGCCTTACCAATTAATACGACTAAGCAACTCATAATGACGGCGAGCGAAACAAAATAACGCCATTTTAAAAAACTGTTCTCATACACCACTTTCGGTTTATTCAGTTTAATCGCGTCATTTTTAGCAACATTAATGGGTTTTGCTCGTTTAATTTTCTTTGTCGTATTAAATTTCACCATTTTGTCATCCCCAAAGGTCACTCTAGGATCAAGACTTCTTGTTCAGGCTGAACGCGTTTCATACCAAATTGATGAGCAATTGCTTCGATACGGGTATTATCACTTTGCGTTGCTTCTTCTAGTTTCAAATTCAAATATTCATTTTCAAGCGCTTGGTGTTCAATCACTAATTGCCCTTTTTCTGCCACAAGAATACGGGTTTGATGTGTCATCCAAATCGTTGCTAATGCAGTAATCACAATAGATAATAACAACGCCATAATCGTTTTATTCGCATGAAAAAGATCTTCTACAATAATATGATGTAATGGATAACGCTCATTGCTATCTAACATTAGATTTTCTCCGCGACACGTAATACCGCACTTCTTGATCGAGGATTCAACGCTTGCTCTTGTTCACTTGGCATAATCGCTTTGCCAATCGTTTTTAATGTTTGTGTTTTTTGAATTTGGTCCTCGCGTAATGGCAAACCTTTAGGAAGGCTTTCTCCTTTGCTTTGCTTACGCATAAAATGTTTCACCATGCGATCTTCTAATGAGTGAAAACTAATAATAGATAAACGTCCTTTTTCGGCTAAAACCGTTAATGCAGACTGCAACACACTTTCCAATTCCTCTAATTCTGAGTTAATGAAAATACGAATTGCTTGGAAAGTACGAGTAGCAGGGTGTTTATGTTTATCTTTAAAAGGAATTGTACTTGTGACTAATTCTGCAAGTTGGTGTGTTCGAGTCAGTGGCTCAGTACCATTTTGGCGTGCGGCTTGATTATAATTCACAATAGCAGTGGCAATACGTTTTGCAAAGCGTTCTTCACCGAATGTTTTTAACACCCACGTTAAATCTTGTTCGGAAACCTGTTGTAGCCATTCGCTTGCAGAAAGACCTTGAGTCGTATCCATACGCATATCTAACGGACCATCTTTCATAAAACTAAAACCACGCTCAGCTTCATCTAACTGAGGAGAAGAGACCCCTAGATCTAATAAAATACCGTCAATTTTACCCGTCAAACCTAGCTTCTCACAAATTTCAGGAATCGCAGAGAAACTGTTGTGTTCAATATGGAAACGGGGATCTTGAATTTTATTTGCTTCAGCAATCGCACGCGGATCGCGATCAATCGCGATAAGACGACCATTATCGGTCAATTGAGAAAGAATCAAACGAGAGTGTCCACCTCGCCCGAAAGTACCATCAATATAAATCCCTTTTTCTTTCAATGCTAAGCCCTCAACCGCTTCATGTAATAAAACGGTGATATGATCAGGCGACGAAAAAGTATTCTGTATATTCATAACAATTACCAATGGTACAAAATAAAGGAAATAAAATATTAAGAATAAGATAAGGCGGTGCAACCGCACCGCTTATCCTTTGCTAGTGCTGCTGTTCTGTTGTGAGAAAGTGACCTTTCTTTATAATGACAGCATTTTTAATTCTTCAGATAGTGCAAATTGACCACTTGCACCGAGCGCCATATCGCGTTCAATTTGAGCATGCCATTCCGCATCGCTCCAAATTTCAAATTTATTTAATTGCCCGACTAACATCAGACTTTTTTCTAATTTCGCGTGTTGACGTAATGGACCACTAATTAAGATACGTCCCGCACTATCTAACTCACATTCAGTGGCATAACCTAGCATTACACGTTGTAAGCTACGTTGCGTTGTCTCGAAATTTGATAGTGCTAAAAGTTTTTGTTCAACTAATTCCCATTCTTTTAATGGATAAAGCAACAAGCAAGGCTGGCGAATATCAACAGTGCATACCATTTGACCTGCACTTTGTTCGAGAATTTCAGCACGATAACGAGTCGGGATCGCAATCCGACCTTTTGAATCTAAGTTAACTGCTGATGCGCCACGAAACATAATTGTTTCCCTTTGTGATTACTACAAGATGAAATTAAGGAATTTTTTGCCCACTTTTACCACAAAACTCCACTTATTACCACTTTTTCTAAGTGTAGTATTACTTTGATTAACTTGCAAGCAATTTCACGGTTTCAGAAGTAAAGTTTTGTATATTTTTGACGATGAAAGAAAAGGGGAAAATCACATCATACTGGACATGAGAAAAAGCAAAAAAAAACACCCTACCAAGTGCACTTGATAGGGTGTCACAAAAAATAACAATCTGTGAATTATTGTTTGACTAAATCATTTACCAACGCATCTGGATCGCCTTTTGCAATTGGTTTTAATAAAGTGAAGAACAATACGCTACAGAATACGGTTAAACCTAAACCAATATAGACTGAAAGTTGGTAATCTAAGTTAAATCCGATTTTGTTGTAAGCTAAATAAGTGAAACATACTGCACTGATAAACATGGCTGGCAACGTACATACCCAGTGGAATTTACCATAACGGAATAAGTAAGCCGCAGCTGTCCATAACATAACCATTGCAGTTGTTTGGTTTGCCCAGCTGAAATAACGCCATAAGACGCTAAAGTCAATTTTCGATACAATAAAGCCTAGTACAAATAATGGCACCGCAATAACAAGACGTTTAACCAAAGTTTTTTGCTCGAATTTGAAAAACTCAGCAATGATTAAACGCGCAGCACGGAATGCTGTATCGCCTGATGTAATTGGAAGAACGACCACACCAAGAATCGCAAACACACCCCCTACCGCACCTAAGAAGTAGATTGAAGAATCATAAACTACTTTTGATGGAGAACCTGCTGCGATAGCGGCTTGTAATTCATTTGGATCTTGATAGAAACTTAATCCCACTGCACACCAAACTAACGCAATCACCCCTTCTGCAATCATTGCGCCGTAGAAAATGAAGCGACCTTCTTTTTCATTTTGTGCACAACGCGCCATTAATGGAGATTGTGTCGCATGGAAACCAGATAACGCACCGCAAGAAATCGTTAAGAAGAGGAGTGGCCAAATTGGTAAGTCACCTTTTGGTTGTAAATTTTGGAAGAATTTATCAAAATCTAACCCGCCAACAGTACGGAAGAACTCAATTGGCTCAGCTGAATTTAAGTGGCTGCTAACTAAACCATACATCATGCCAAATGTCATGAAGAGTAATAATGCACCAAATAATGGATAGATACGACCAATGATTTTATCAATTGGTAACAAGGTCGCAATGATATAGTAAACAAAAATAATCGTTGTCCAAATGACTAATACTGTTGCTGCATCATAACCAAATACCGTTGCGGCTGCGCCAGTACTTTCCACTACACCAAAGCTATCCATGGTAATTGTGCTTAATAATTTTGCAGGGCTTGCTACGAATACCACACCTACTAAAAGTAATAACACAACCGCGAGCATATTAATGAAAGCTTTAACAGGCGCACCTAAATAACGACCTGCGAGGGTTGGCATTGATGCCCCACCGTTACGCACACTTAACATACCACAGAAATAATCGTGTACGGCACCAGCAAAAATACACCCAATAACAATCCACAACATCGCAACAGGTCCATATAGCGCACCAAGGATAGGACCGAAAATTGGACCTGTACCAGCAATATTTAATAATTGAATCAACCAAATCTTTTTAGTTGACATAGGCATATAGTCAACACCATCATTCATTGTATAAGCTGGCGTTGCTTTTTTCGGGTTGATCACGAAGATCTTTTCGATAATTTTACCGTATACAAAATAGCCGAGAACTAATATTGCAACGCAAAAGAAGAACCATAACATAATAAATTACCTATCTTAAGTAGATTAATATTTAAACAACTTTTCTTATAAAAAAGCCCTGCGTATTTTATTTCAGTTGTTACAATCAAGTAAACTATAGAATAAATCTACATCACAAGATATTTACAACTTTGTGATAACTATCACGCTTTAACGGCTATTTTTTCTCCTGATATCATCAATATACTCAAATAATAGGGTCGATTTTGTTTAAAATTTGTGAAAAAATGACCGCTCTTTTATACACATTTATTTCCGTCAAGCTATCATACATTAAACAAGAGAGGAAAAATGGCATTACATCGTTGTCCAGAATGTCGACGTAAAGTCAGTGAAAGCGCCATAACGTGCCCAAATTGTGGTTTCTCCTTTAAAGAGGAAGATTTAGCCATCTACCGACAAAAGCTAGAAGAACGGCGTTTACATAATCAAGAAATAAATAAACAAAGTGCTAAATTACATTTAGTGTGGTTTGTTATTTTTGCCTTAGTGATTGGTATCGCTAGCTGGATTGTCAATTAAAAAAAAGCGAATTTTATTAAAATTCGCTTTTTAAACGCACGTTGCTCATATTGCTAAGATTTATCGACTTCTAAACGTTCAAATGACAAGACTTTTGTTTCTAATCTACGTAATAGCAAGGTAGCCACTCCAGTGATCACTAAATAAATCCCACCTGCAATACTATAAATCGTTAACGCATCATATTCAGTACCATATAACTGTCTCGCATAACCCATGATATCCATAAGCGTAATGGTTGAAGCTAATGCGGTACCCTTAAAAACCAGAATAATTTCATTGCTATAAGAAGGCAAGGCGCGTTTTAACGCATAAGGAATCAAGATCTTTAATGTTTCTAAACGAGTAAAACCTAGAGCCGCACAACTCTCCCACTGTCCTTTACTAATCGCTTTCACTGCGCCGTAAAACAATTGTGTAGAATACGCACCACTGTTTAATGCAAGCGTCAACATCGCACAAAACCACGCATCTGATAAGAGCGGCCAAAATGCACTCTCTACGATCCATTGGAATTGCCCCGGTCCAGCATAAATAAGGAAAAACTGCACTAATAAAGGCGTACCCGTAAATAACGTCAAATACACATTAATGCCACACTTGACCAGTTTATTGCCCATGGCTAAACCAAATGTGAAAGCAATTGCTAAAATAAAGGCGACACTCAGTGAGACGACAGTGAGTAATAAGCTCCTTGGAATCCCTTGTGCAATCACCATAAAATAATCTTGAAACATTATTTCACTCCTCTTTCAAAGCGAGTAAAACGCCATTCCAATTTACGAATAATAACTTGGCTCACTAAAGTAATCGCAAGATATAATAGTGCGGCTATGCCGTACCAAGTAAAAGGCTGATGTGTCACTGTGTTAACCAATTCCGCTTGACGCATTAGATCTTCTACCCCAATTAAAGACACTAGGGCGGTATCTTTTAATAACACTAACCATTGATTACTTAATCCTGGCAATGCATGGCGCCAAACTTGCGGCATGATAATGTGGACAAAAGTATAACTTCGACTTAATCCTAACGCCGCCCCAGATTCCCATTGTCCAAGCGGAATCGCTTGAATCGCACCACGTAATGACTGAGAAGCATAAGCCGCAAAAATAATAGAGAGTGCAAAAACACCGCAACTAAATGCGCTAAATTGAATAAATTCCCCTGTGATCATTTCTACGATTTCTGTCGAACCAAAATAAATGAGTAGAACGACAAGAATCTCAGGTAAACCACGTAAGAGTGTAACAAGAACAGAAGTCGGTTTACGTACACATGACCACTTACTTGTTTCTAATACAACAAATAAAATTGATAAAATTAAACCAACAATCAACGAACAAACCGCTAACCCTAAAGTCATTAGGGTTGCGGTGTACATCAAGGAAAGATAATCAAAAAACATAATCGATTATTTTGTCATCCATTTATCATAAATTTTTTGGTATTCACCACTGGCTTTGATTGCCGCTAACCCTTTATTCAAATCCTCCAATAATGTTTTGCTTGCTTTGTTCACTGCAATGCCAAGTCCATTACCAAAATATTTTTTATTTGTCACTTTATCACCAACGAAACCTAGACTCTCTTCTTTCTGTAACATATCAACGAGTACCGCGGTATCACCAAAAATCACATCAATTCGACCATTTTTCAAATCAAGAATTGCGCTTTGTAAGCTTGCATAAGGTACTGGCTGATATTGTTTGGCTTCAGCCACAACATATTGCTGGAAAGTGGTACCATTTTGTACGCCCACTTTTTTCGCACTTGCCAAGTCTGCTTTACCTTTTACTGCAATAAAGCTGGCTGAACTATCATAATAAGGTTCGCTGAAACTGACTTGTTTCGCACGTGCTTCTGTAATATCAATAGCGGAAATGGCTGCATCAAAATGTTTAGAACGTAATCCCGTAATCAAACTGTCAAACGCTTGCCCCTTGAAATGACATGTCGCTTGGATTTCTTGACAAATTGCTTTGGCAATATCCACATCAAAGCCAATGATTTCCCCTTTCTCATTCGTTAATTCAAAAGGAGGATAACTCGGTTCCATCGCAAATGTGATATCTTTGGCGTTAGCTACAAAAGTTGTACTGGCTAAAAGTGCAGTTAAAAGTAATTTTTTCATGTTGTGTCCTTCTTTTAGTGTGATAAATATTGTTTAAATTGCTCTGTTTTTGGTGATTCAAAACAACTCGCATCGCCCATTTCAATAATATGTCCTTGTTCCATATACACGACTTTGGTTGCTACTTTTTTTGCAACAGCGACTTCATGGGTGACAATCACTTGAGTAATACCGGTTTGTTGTAATTCTTTAATAATATCAACTACCTGTGCAGTAATTTCAGGGTCCAACGCAGCAGTGGGCTCATCAAATAATAAAACTTGTGGTTTCATCATCAACGCTCTAGCAATCGCGACACGTTGTTGCTGCCCTCCAGACAGATGTAATGGGAAGCGTGTAGCAAATTGCTCTAAACGTAAGCGTTTTAATAACTCCAAGGCTTGTGTACGAGCGGTTTCATCATCTAGTTTCAATACTTTTTTAGGGGCTTCAATTAAATTTTCCATCACCGTTAAATGAGGCCATAAATTGTACTGTTGAAAAACCATGCCCACATCTTGACGTAATCGACAAACTTGTTTCGGATTTGTAGTAGTTGCAGAAAGATCAAAACGATTATTTGCAATCACTAACTCACCCGACGTAGGAACCTCCAATAAGTTCAACGTGCGAATCAAAGTGCTTTTACCCGCCCCACTTGGTCCTAGCAAAACAACGGTATCCCCTTCTTCTGCATGTAAGCTAATATCAAACAGCGCTTGTGAAGTACCGTAAAAAAAGTTTAAATTTTTAACACTAATTGCCATTGTTCAAAAAATCTCTACAATTTAAAACTGCAATAATATTAATATTTATTGCATAATTATGCAAATGAATTTTGTATAAAAAATGTTACAAATAAACAATCCTCTCTCATAACATGAAAGAGGATTGTTTCATCTAAAAAAGCAAAGAAATTAACCGCACTTTACTTATGTTCAAATTCGCGATTATTGTGCTTTTGCCATCTCAAATTCAATTAGCATCATTAAAATATGAATCACTTTAATGTGAATCTCTTGGATACGATCAGCATAACCAAAATGTGGCACACGAATTTCCACATCGGCTACCCCTGCCATTTTTCCACCATCTTTACCCGTCATCGCAATAACCTTCATGCCTTTCTCTTTAGCAGCTTGAATCGCATTAAGGATATTTTTAGAGTTACCTGATGTTGACAAACCAAACAAAACATCGCCTTTTTGTCCCACAGCCTCAACATAACGTGAGAACACATATTCATAGCCAAAATCATTACTCACACAACTTAAATGGCTGACATCTGAAATGGCAATCGCAGGATAGCCTGGGCGATTTTCACGATAACGCCCTGTCAATTCCTCGGCAAAGTGCATGGCATCACAGTGTGACCCTCCATTACCACAAGATAACACTTTTCCACCTTGCTTAAAGCTATCTGAAATGAGTAACGCAGCTTGCTGAATTAGCTTGATGTTATTTTCATCCTTTATGAACGTATTTAACACCTCTGCCGCTTCATTCAGTTCTGCTTTAATTTGATCAAAATACATAACTTCTCCTTTTAACGCTAAAAACGACCTTATTCTTCTAGCACAACATGACCGATGTAACCTAAATTACGATAACGTTGCGCATAATCAATGCCGTAACCTACCACAAATTCGTCAGGGATAGTAAACCCAACCCACTCAACTGGCACATCGACTTCACGGCGAGAGGGTTTATCTAGCAATGTACAAATGGTTAATGACGCAGGATCGCGTAATTTTAAGATTTCACGGACTTTTTGCAGTGTATACCCCGTATCAATGATGTCTTCAACAATTAAAACATGCTCATCTTTAATATCGCCATCAAGATCTTTGCTAATTTTTACATCATGATTTGTCGTCATACCGCTGCCATAACTTGATGTTGTCATAAATTCAATTTCGACAGGCAAGTTAATCTCACGGACAAGATCCGCCATAAACATAAATGAACCACGTAACAGTCCAACCACAATCACTTTTTCTACTGCTTTTTGTTGGTAATACTGCGTAATTTCATGACCGAGTTTTTGAATACGAGCGCGAACTTTTTCTTCCGAGATTAAAATACCAACATGATGTTTTTTCATTTTGTTTACCTTGTATTTAGGAGGGATGATAAAAGTTCATTCTACAAAAAAAAGGCTGAAGTTTAAACCTTCAGCCTATAAATACCCTAACGAATTTACTTTCTACTCTACCTGTTTGGAGTATGACCCTGACTGAAAATGATCTACTCTATCACCTTCAATTGAATCTCTAACAGATGTGCGTATCTTAACAAATTATTTTTATCTGTCAATAGGAATTATTATCATTTTCAAAATTAATTTCCTGATACTTTTAATGTATCGAGTAAAATTGCTCCTGTCTGAATATTCGAACGATGCTCAATGTCATCAGACACCGCCACGATATGACGTAACATCTCTTTTAACTGACCCGCAATTGTAATTTCTGCCACAGGATATTGGATTTCACCGTTTTCTACCCAAAATCCTGCTGCGCCACGTGAATAATCCCCCGTCACTAAATTTACGCCTTGCCCCATTAAATCGGTGACCAATAGACCTGTCCCTATTTCTCGTAGCAATGCAGGCAATCCACCTGTCATATTGGGCTTGACGAACCAATTATGGATGCCACCTGCATGCCCTGTACTTTGCATCCCCAATTTTTTACCGCTATAGCTGGTTAAAAGGTAGGTTTGCAAGATACCTTGTTCAATGATCTCTCGGTTTTGTGTACGCACGCCTTCGCTATCGAAGGGAGAAGAAGCAAGTTGACCGATTAAGTGTGGGCGTTCACTAATCTGAAACCAATCGGGTAATATGCGTTTACCTAAGTGATCAAGTAAAAAACTTGCTTTGCGGTATAAACTACCACCGCTAATTGCCGCGGTTAAATGACTAATTAATCCCGTCGCTACATCATTCGCAAAAATTACGGGAACGTGTTGTGTAGCTAATTTACGTGGCTGTAAACGTGATAATGTTTTCTTTGCACAATTTTCCCCCACCCATGTAGCACTTTCGAGCTGGTTCAGATTACGTGAAATGGTATATTCATAATCACGTTCTAACTGTTCATCCATCCCACCTATCACAGAACAAGAGAGTGAATAACGGCTGGATAAGTAGCTTTGTAGCATGCCATGGCTGTTACCATATACACGTACACCAGTATGCGAATTAAACGCAGCTCCCTCGCTATTTACAATACGTTTATCATATGACAATGCGGCTTGCTCTGCTGCAAGTGCCAATGTTAATGCACGATCCACATCCATCTCGGCAGCATGATACAAGTCTAAATCAGGGGCATCAAACGCCATTAATTCACGTTCTGCCAGCCCCGCACAATCATCGGCTGACGTATACTTTGCAATCGCTAATGCAGCCTCGACAGCATTTTTTATTGCCCCATGACTTAAGTCAGAAGTAGACGCGTTCCCCTTTTGCTGACCTAAATACACAGAAATACCCAACGCACCATCATTATTAAATTCAACATTTTCGACTTCTTGTAAACGTGTAGAAACGGATAAGCCACTCACTTTGGTTACTGCCACTTCCGCTGTTGCACCCGCTTTTTGTGCCACATCAACCGCATAACTAACCGCATCACGTAATGCTTGTTCTTGCTGCATTAAAAGTGCGGTGGATTGTTCAGTATTTTTCATCTTAATTCCTTCAAACAAATTTGGGGCATTTTATCCTATTTTAAAATTTCATGCTAAAATGTTCGATGAATTTTGTAAGATTAAAGGAAAGAAAATGGCAAAGCGTGGCAAAAATAGCATTGATTGGGACAACACCAATTGGGATGCAGAAGAGCAAGAAGAAATTATTTGGGTAAGTAAAAGTGAAATCAAACGCGATGCCGAAGCATTAAAAAAACTCGGGGAAAAACTAGTCAACCTCAATAAAGCCAAGTTAGACAAAATCCCACTTGATGAGAAATTACTTGAAGCAATTGAGCTCGCACAGCGATTACAAAAAGAAGCGAAGCGACGTCAATTACAATACATTGGAAAGTTATTACGCAATATAGAGGCAGAACCTATTCAAGAGGCCTTAGAAAAGTTAGAAAATAAACATAACCAACAGCAAGCTATGTTACACAAACTGGAAATGCTACGTGATACATTAATTGCTGACAATGAGGCATTAACTCAATTTTTAGCCGAACATCCTGACGCTGATCGCCAGCATTTACGTAATTTAATCCGTTCGGCACAAAAAGAAAAAGAACAAAACAAACCACCTAAGGCTTATCGAGACATCTTTCAATATTTAAAAACCATAATGTTAGATACCTCATCATGACAATAAAAAAGCGTGAGTATTTTTCTCACGCTTTTTTTTATTTATAACCCAATTACTTCGTAGGAGCCTGCATAAAGCGGAAGAACTCACTATCTGGTTTTAAAATCATCATATTTTCTGAATTTGCAAAGCTGCTTTCGTAAGCCTTTAAACTTCTCAAGAAACTATAAAATTGTGGTTCTTGCGAAAAAGCGTCAGAAAACACTTTAGCTGCAGTCGCATCGCCAGAGCCTCGTAATTCTTGCGCGGCACGGTTTGCATTCGCTAAAATTAACGTGACTTTACGATCCACATCCGCTTGAATAAATGCGGCTTTCTCACGACCTTGTGAACGGTGTTCACGTGCAACAGCATCTCGCTCAGCACGCATGCGCTGATAAATTGATGAGGATACTTCATCTGGTAAATTGATTTGTTTTACTCGTACATCAACCACTTCAATTCCCAGTTCAGCGGTACTATCCGCACCCGTATTTAAAGCTTTACGAGCCCCATCCATTAATTCACCACGTGTACCAGAAACAATGTCTTTAATCGTACGTGAACCAATTTCTGAACGTAAACGGTCATTCACTTTACGGCGCAACAAGTTAGAAGCTTGAGCATAATCACCGCCCCCTGTCGCAGTATAAAAACGCCCAAAATCACTAATACGCCACTTCACATAAGAATCCACAAGTAAGTCTTTTTTCTCAACCGTCACAAAACGATCAGCTTGACCATCGAGTGTGCGAATACGAGCATCTAAAATTTTGATAGAGTCGATAAAAGGAATCTTGAAATGTAGACCTGGATTATACACGACCACTTTGTTATCAGCGTCACGGTGGACTTTGCTAAAACGCAACATAATACCACGTGTTCCTTCTGATACAATGACCACGCTCGAATATAAAACAGCAGCAATAACAAGAATCGCTGGGGTTAAAAACTTACGCATTAATTAAATCTCCCTTGACGAACTGTCTCTTGTCTTGTTGAAGGTAATGAAGTCGATGGTGCCGACGGTGTTTCAACACGAATAACAGGAACTGGACGCGACTCTTCTACAGGATTTTGTGAAGCATGAGTTTTGCTCGCTTGTCCTTTTAAAATTTGCTCAAGTGGTAAAACCGTTAAGTTATTGCCACTATTTGCATCTAACATTACTTTAGGGGTAGACGCCATTACTTTTTCCATTGTTTGAATATACAAACGCTCACGTAATAACTCTGGTGCGGTTTTAAATTCTGGTAATAAACGCTCAAAACGCTCTACTTCCCCTTTGGCATCTAATACTACACGCTCTTTATACGCCGTTGCTTCTTCTAAAATACGTTGTGCATCACCACGCGCAATTGGTTCACGTTCACGTGCATAAGCTTCAGCTTCACGAATATAACGTTGTTCATCTTCTTGTGCTTTAATGGCATCGTCAAATGCATCTTTCACTTCTTCTGGCGGACGAGCTGATTGGAAGTTTACATCAACTACTTCAAGACCCATATTGTAAGGATCAATGATATTATTTAAGGTTTTCCAGGTATTTTCACGTACCACTGAACGCCCTGTCGTCAGAATATCATCCATCGACATATGACCAATGACATAACGCAATGCACTGTCAGTCGCCTGATTCAAACTGTCATCCGCATTGGTTACACTAAATAAATATTTCGCAGGATCATGAACGCGGTATTGTACTGTCATTTCTACTTTTACCATGTTCTCATCTTGGGTTAACATCGAACCTTGCGTTCTCAACTCTTTCACTTGTTCCACGTTAACTGGAATCACACGATCAATAAAAGTCGGTTTCCAGTTTAAACCCGGTTGTACAATTGAGTTCAACTCACCAAAACGCATGACTACACCGCGCTCAGCCTCTTTCACTGTGTAGAAACCACTGACTCCCCACACAATCGCGCCAATCACCGCTGCGATTGGTAATAATTTACCGAAATTAAACGAACCGCCTGAATTTGAACGACCTCGTTTATTTCCATTCCCCCCTAATTTTTTCAACAGATTATTAAACATCTCTTCAATATCAGGAGGAGATTGCTCTTGATTGCCTTTTCTACCATGCGAATGATCATTCCAACTCGGCTGTTCTCCCTCGTTGTGATCAGGACGATGATTTTCAGGCTTTTTTTGTCCTGGCTTACCCCAAGGATCTTGATCTGAACCGTTCAATGACATTACGTTCTCCATTTGTCAAAAAATTGTTACTTGCTTAAACAAATTTTAACAGTCTAAACAAAATATGTTGTGAAGTCTAACGAAACCCACTACTAAATGGGGATATTTTTTATGATTTAAAGTGCGTAAGAGAAAATCATCTGCATCACCTTGCCAATATGCATGTTTTACTAACCGTCATCATTATTGTTAGCATGGGTTAACCACATAGTGTACGGTTTGGTGTAATGACACAGGCCTAAACTCTTGTTCATGCCACACCATACATTGATAGTTGATTGGTGTTTCGCTGTTAACAAAAAAAGCCAAATAAAAAGGAAGTGCCTGCGTAAACACTAATTGACCAGCAGGGCAATACGTTGAGTGAATCTGACGTAAAATGGGATCGTGCTTCACTTCGGCTAATTTCACGATGCCTATCCCTTGTGATTTCAATACAGCCTCACGCAAACACCAGGTCAAATAAAAAGCATCCTGAGGAGAAGTTTGCTGTAAAAACCAAGCTTGTTCAGCTTTTGGGGCGAAATGAGCTAACAACGCCGAAAAATCACGCGGTTTGTTCGGACACTCAATATCAATCCCAACAGCACTTCGTCCCTCTGCATTCACATTCAAAATCACTGCCACCCAATCCCCCGAATGGCTAATGTTAAAGTCAATCTCTTCCACAGGCAACTGCGGGCGCCCACTTTCACTGTAATCAATATGTTTCAAAAGTGCGGTGGTTTTTTCTGACATTTTGAGGAGTTGCCACAATAAAAAATGTGCTACCCAACGACAACGATGGCGAATCTTCACACGTGTGTTCAGGCTTTTAATAGACTGACGTAATTTTTCCGTCAATAATTCTGGCGGTATTGTGTCTAAAGGATAGGGTTGATGAATATTACCGTAGGCAATGAATGTGGTCATGTAACAATCTCTAGCGCGTTTGTAATAAAACAGACTGTCATTTTGCAATATTACACCGCCCATTACTATCTCTGAAGAGAAAAATGACCTCTCCTGTCACATACTACAGGAGAGGTGAGCCTCTTATCCAAGCAAATAGCGTCTTAATTGAGTAAAATCATTTTCCATTACATCAGAAAGTAATGGCAATACGGCGTGTTTTGCTAACGCTTCTGGTAGGTCTAATTCAAGATCCAAAATGCGCTCTACACTTTCTTTAAATTTCGCTGGGTGTGCAGTGCAAAGGAATAAACCTGTTTCGCCCACTTGGAGATCTTGTTTTAATACACGATAAGCAACCGCTCCGTGTGGTTCACATAAATACCCTTTTTCGTGCATTTGTTTTAATGTTTCTTCTGTTTCGCTGTCATTGACGCTATTGGAATGTAAGTCTGACAACGCCCAGCCGTTACGCTTAAATAATTCTTCAACTCGTGGCCAGTTATTTGGACGGCTCACGTCCATCGCATTCGATAAGGTCGCCACCGTGTCATTGGGCTGCCAATTTCCACTGCGTAAATAGCGAGGAACCGTATCATTTACGTTAGTCGAAGCCACAAAACGCTTAATTGGTAAACCCAGTGATTTGGCAATTAAACCCGCGGTTAAATTACCAAAGTTACCACTTGGTACAGACACCACCACATTGTCTCGAGCCTCTTTCGGCAACTGTGCAACGGCTTCAAAGTAGTAACAAACTTGCGCTAACAAACGGCTGATATTAATTGAGTTTGCCGAGTTTAAACCAATCGCTTGACGTAATTCCGCATCATCAAACGCTTGTTTCACTAAAGCTTGGCAATCATCAAAATCCCCTTTAATTGCCACAGTGCGAATATTGCCACCTAGTGTACAGAATAATTTTTCTTGTAGTGGACTGATTTTGCCTTGCGGGTATAAAATCACCACATCAATATTTTCTAAGCCATAAAATGCGTGTGCAACCGCTGCACCTGTGTCACCAGAGGTTGCCGTTAGAATCGTGATTTTACCGTCACCTCGCACAGTCGCCAACGCTTGTGCCATAAAGCGCCCACCAAAGTCTTTAAAAGCTAATGTTGGACCGTGAAATAACTCAAGTGCATAAACACCCTCTTCTACTTTTACCACTGGCGCGGGGAACGTAAACGCATTTTTCACCATTTGTGCTAATTGGCTTTCTGTAATTTCTTCCCCAATTAATGCACCAAGAATTTTTTGGCTACGCTCAACTAATGACAAAGCAAGTAAGCCATCAATATCATCAAAGTGCGGTATATTTTCAGGGAAAAATAAGCCTTGGTTTTTACCCAAACCTTGGCGGACTGCTTGTGCAAAATTGACTTGTTCTTCAGGGTGTTTGATATTGTATAAATTCATATTCTTTTCCGTTCTTCAATTAATCGAGCGCTCTCGCACCTTGGTTATCGACCTTACAAATATGCACAAAACCTTCATTGTTTTGCAAGTAATGATTTTCTAAATAAGTGGATAATTTCATCGCAGTGGCTAAATCAGGTGCAATGGCAAAAATTGTCGGCCCTGAACCTGAAATCCCCGTTGCTAACGCGCCTAAATCACGAGTTGCTTGTTTCACGTCGGCAAAATTTGGTAATAACGCTTCACGATAAGGTTCAGCAATTACGTCTTTCATCATTAAGGCAGCAAGTTGTGCTTGCTGAGTATGGCAGGCGTGAACAAAGCTCCCTAAATGGCGCGCTTGTGCAATCACATCTTGGCGAGTATAGCTTTTCGGTAAAATAGCGCGTGCTTCTGCCGTTGACACTTCAATCCCTGGGTAAGCCAACACCCAATACCATTCATCAAAAAATGGTAGTGTTTGACAAATATTACCAAGTGATTGCACCATTAATTGCACACCGCCTAAATAGCAAGGCGCTACGTTATCATAATGAATTGACCCTGAAATACGCCCTTCTAACTCGCCCATCATCTCTAACAATTCCATTTTAGAAAATGGTTCTTGATGGAATTGATTTAACGCTACTAACGCCGCCACGATAGAACACGCACTGGATCCTAACCCAGAACCAATCGGCATATTTTTCTCTAGGGTTAAACGCAATGGACGCACTTGCGTACCACGTAATTTCAAACGCTCGCTAAATAAAACATATGCCTGATAAACAATGTTTTTTTGTGGTTCTTTTGGCAATTTACGCACAAAATAACCCGCACTTTCTAGCTCGAATCCACTTGGAATAGATTCAACTTGCACCACATCACCGAGCAATGAGCCATCAATTGGGGACACTGCCGCCCCCAATGTATCAAAGCCCACACTTAAATTTGCACTGGATGCTGGTGCATAAATTCTAAGCATCTTATTTTCCATTTGATTCATCACCGATTAGTTTTGTAATGTTCTTAAAATGTCGGCAAAAATGCCCGCCGCAGTTACCGCATTGCCCGCACCGTATCCACGTAAAAGCAATGGTGCGGGTTGATAATAACGCGTATAGAACGCTAACGCATTTTCACCATTTTTCACTTTATACAGCGGATCCTCTTCTTCAACTTCTCGAATCGATACCTGACATTTTCCGTTTTCAATTTGTCCAACATAACGTAGCACACAGCCTTTCGCTTTTGCTTGAGCAACACGTTGTGCAAATTGAGCATCTAATTCTGGCAACATTGCCATAAATACTGCGGTAGATTTTCCTTCTGCAAAGCCAACGGGTAAAACACTTTCTACCTCAACATCAGCCAGTTCAAGTTGTAATCCTGTTTCACGCGCCAAAATCAATAATTTACGTGCCACATCTTGTCCTGATAAATCATCACGAGGGTCAGGCTCAGTAAAGCCTTTTTCACGCGCAAGTGCGGTCGCTTCGGATAAAGAAAGACCATTTTCTAACTCACCAAAAATAAAAGAAAGCGAGCCAGATAAGATCCCGTTAAATTTAACGACTTCATCGCCTGCGGCTAACAAATTCTGCAAGTTTTCGATTACAGGTAAACCTGCCCCTACATTAGTGTCATACAGGAATTTGCGTTGGTTATTACGCGCTTGTTCACGTAATGCATTGTAATACGCTATCTCTCGTGTATTCGCTTTTTTATTTGGCGTCACTACATGAAATCCCTCCGACAGCGCTCTCACATACAAACCTGATACGGATTCTGCCGACGTACAATCCACAAAAACAGGATTCACGACATGGTGTAATTTAATAAATGACAATAACACATCAAAATCAGACGGCTGAGTCGCATTTTCTAAATCCGTTTGCCAATTTTCTAAACATAAACCATCTGCTTTCAACAACATTTTATTGGAATTAGCAATCGCACAAACACGAATTTCAATGTCTTTTTTGGCTAAATAAGCTTTCTGACTTTTAATTTGCTCAATCAGCTGGCCTCCGACACCACCCACACCGACCAAAAAAACGTCAACAACCTTTTTATTATTAAATAATGCTTGATGAGTCGCTTTCACCGCTTCGATCGCTTTATTTAACGAAACTACCGCAGAAATAGAACGCTCAGAGGACCCCTGTGCGATAGCCACGATACTAATATTGGCTTGAGCAAGTGCTGAGAAGAAACGCGCTGCGATGCCTTTCGCTTGCTTCATGCCATCACCTACCACTGAAATAATCGATAAATCGCGAATCACCTCAATTGGCTCCAGCGCATTTACTCTTAATTCTTGTTCAAATTCTTTTTCTAACGTCAGTTTTGCCACCTCAACCGACTTGGCTGGCACACAAAAACTGATACTGTATTCTGATGAGGATTGCGTGATTAAAATGACAGAGACTCCCGCATTTGACATCGCGGAGAAAACACGCGAAGCCATGCCAACCATACCTTGCATACCAGGGCCTGACACGTTAAACATCGCGACGTTATCCAAATTCGTAATGCCTTTGACTTGCAGTTGCTCCGATGTCACATTGCCATCGATAATCGAGCCTGGCGCAGAAGGGTTGCCTGTATTTTTAATTAAACAAGGAATATTTTTTTGCACCAAAGGACCAATGGTACGTGGATGAATCACTTTCGCGCCGAAATAAGAGAGCTCCATCGCTTCACGATAAGAAAGGCTTGGTAATAAACGTGCATCAGGTACTAAACGTGGATCACAAGTAAACACGCCATCTACATCAGTCCAGATCTCACATGCGCTCGCCCCCAAGCAAGCCGCTAAACATGCCGCAGAATAATCCGACCCATTACGTCCCAGTAAAACCAATTCCCCTTTCTCATTCCCTGCGGTAAAACCTGCCATTAATACTACATTCTTAGTAGGGATTGATTTTGCATCGACACGTTTTTCTGAGACATCAAGATCAACGGAAGACTCTAAATAACTGCCATGCGCTAAAAGTTTTTCAACTGGGTTTATCACCGTTACATCATAACCACGCGCTTCAAACCACGCTTTCATCATCGCAATTGATAATTTTTCACCACGACAATCGATAGTTGCTTTCACTGCATCTGACACAAAACCTTGTTGGCGAATTTGTTCTAAGACTTCTTTGATTTGTGCAAATTCTGCATCAATTAATGCTTTTGTCCCTTCAAGATCAAAATGATTATTTTCTTCATACAAGCCATGAATAATGTTATAGAAAATATCTAACGCTTCATTGAAATGAGAATCAGTGGGTTGATTTAAACTGGCTTTTTCAGAAAGGGCGACAAGATGATTCGTAATTTTGGCTGGAGCAGATAACACGCCGGCGGCTTGTTCTTCAAAATGGGCTTTTTCGATAAGTTGTGCCGCCTGCGAAAAACGCGCTGGATTCGCTAACGACGTTCCCCCGAACTTTAATACACGCATAATAAACTCTCCTCGATGTTGTGAATTTTAAAAATATGGTAAAAATTTCATAAAAAAACCCGCACTTTTTACTGAGTACGGGTTTGGTGTAATGTGATCTATTTTCTACGCACTAACCCGCACCATTAATCGTAATAATGGTGGTAGTCATCATAATCATCGTTACAATAGTGCGTTTATTCATCATATTGGTTAAAAATAAAAAAGAATGCGTAAGAAATACCGAAATTTACTGAGGTTGTCAAACAGAAAATGAAAAAAAACAGTAAATTTTAAAAATCCCTCAAGTTCTTGTAATATAGCAGATATTTTTTACAGAAAAACATATTGCAAATGATGACTTAGCAGGACAGTTTTCCATGACAATTCAACAAAACTTGACCCAAATTCGAACTCAAATCAGCCAATGTGCTGCCCAAATACACCGCCCTGAAAGTGCGATCAAATTATTAGCCGTTTCAAAAACAAAACCTGTCGAAGCTATCTATCAAGCCTATCAAGCAGGACAAACGGCTTTCGGCGAAAATTATGTGCAAGAAGGCGTAGAAAAAATCCAATACTTCGAGCAACAAAACATCACACTCGAGTGGCATTTCATCGGCCCACTTCAATCCAATAAAACCAAATTAGTGGCAGAGAATTTTGACTGGATGCAAACTATCGACCGCAAAAAAATCGCAGACCGCTTAAACGAACAACGTCCACATTACAAAAAGCCCTTAAATGTGCTAATCCAAATTAACATCAGCGACGAAGACAGCAAATCAGGCATTCAACCAGAAGAAATGCTCGACCTTGCAAAACACATTCAAAACCTACCGCACTTATGCCTCCGCGGCTTAATGGCGATCCCTGCCCCAACAGACGAGCTTGCCACACAAGAACAAGCCTTCACTCAAATGAACATGTTATTTGAACAACTCAAACAAGCATTACCAGAAGCACAAATTGATACGCTTTCAATGGGAATGACTGATGATATGGCAAGTGCGATTAAATGTGGCTCGACAATGGTGCGAATCGGGACGGCGATTTTTGGGGCGAGGGATTATTCTAAGTAAATAGAAAATAAACCTAACATTAATAAAAAATTGATAAAAGTATCTAAAAATGAGCACCGAATTAAAACAAGATCTTTCCGAGCTTTTACGCTTATCACTTGTTGATGATGAGTTTATCGAACAATATATCGATGACATTGTAGCCCTTTTTGAAGCACAAGGTGAGTGGGTTGATGGGGTATTTATATTGGCAAGAAAAAGGGATTTTGCCAGAAGATCCTGAGCACGAACATTATGATGAGTATTTCGATTGGGATGAAAATGCGTTTGTTGTAGACGGTCAACACTATCCGAGCCTAAGCTTAGCGGATATTCTCGAACAACAAGCCCTTTCTAAATTGACCGATTGGAAATTTGATGCGGAAGAGTTGGAATATGCGGTCAATAGTATGTTGACTAATAAAATCAAACTCGAATGTCCTGAAGAAACCTATAATGATGCACTCTACCCTTACGTTCAACAAGCACTTGCGCCACAAAATTATACTCTTTGTAACTATTGGAACGGCAATGATAGCTGTTTGTTTATGATTTTCTCTTTTGAAGAATATGAGCGTATTCGAGAAATTGCTCGCAAGTGGAATATTTCTATTCGTGCGGTTGATGAGGGATAGTGAAGTAATTTTGTCGTTCAAACTGGCGCTACACGATGCACAAATCGACAAGTTCTAATTGGTACGGACTATAATAGATAAGAGCTATTAAATGTGGTTCGACAATAGTAAAAATTGGGAGCGCTAATTTTTGGAGTGAGGGATTAAGATAAATGGTATCTTCATTTATTTATGAATAAAAAATACTAGCTAAAACTTGAAAATATTATTTTTACTTTTTATTATTCACCTTAATTCAAAAAACTCAACCTGTTAGTTCAGAGATTTCATATAATATAAGGGAGAAAATAATGAACGAGCATATAGAAGAATATTTAGACATTTACTTGGCCAAAGAAAATATTGAGTATGCTACTTTATTAACTGGAGAATGGGGATGTGGAAAGACATACTTCATAAGAAATTATATAAAAAATAAAGAAAATAAAAAAGAATATAAATTTATTTACGTTAGCTTATTTGGAGTAAAAAGCATTTCATCAATAAATCAAAGAATTTTCCAAGAGCTACACCCTATTCTATCTCGTAAAGAAATAAAAGCATTAGGTGGAGCACTTTTATCAGCTCTTAAGATTGGAGTTAAAATTGATTTAACTGGAGGAGATGACAAGGAAACATCATTAAACATCGACCCAAGCAAACTCACTCTTTTTAATAATCAATCTTACTCAGATCTGATATTTATATTTGATGATTTAGAAAGAACAATGATAGATTTTATAGAGATCTTAGGCTTTATTAACTCATTGTGTGAAAAAAACAATTCCAAAGTAATAATAATTGCAAATGAAGATGAAATTAAAAGTGATCATAAAGAATGTTACAAAAAACTTAAAGAAAAAATTGTAGGAAAATCATTTCACATATCCAATGATACTAAAAGCTATTGGGATAATATTAGTAATAGACATTCCGAACATTTAAAAGAAAACATTGAAAAAATAAAATCAATATTCAATGAGTATGGTGACAAAAATTATAGAAACATGAATAAGATAATTGAAGACTACATTGATTTCAGTAAAAAAGTTGAAGAAAAATTTTTAAAAAATGCTGACTTCAAAAGTTTACTCATTGAACAATTCTTTACAATATCACTAAAGTATAGAAAGAAATTTGATATAGAAGAAACATTCAAATCCTTAAAAGATGAAAAATCCACCATTTTTTACAACCTTATATTTGACCAGGAAATATGGCAGACTATCATTACTGACTTTTACACAGACAATAAGGAGTTAAATGAAATTATAAAATTACATTATATTTTCAATGAAAAAGAAATATCCTCATGGCAAAAACTATGGCATTACAGAGATTTAAATGAAAATGATTTTTATGAAAATTTAAATGATGTTAAAAGTAAATTTATAAAAATGGAATATTCTAGCTTTGAAATAATAATGCATGCTGTTAGCATACTTATTTTCTTTATTAAAAAAGAAGTTGAAAAAGATCTTTCCATTGTTAGCATCAAAGAAAAAATCAATGAATACATAGAGTTTTACAAAGATAAAAAAGAACAATGTACTCTCTCAATCAATCACAAAGTGAATAGAACAGGCCTTGGATATATCAATCAAAATGACGAAGACTTCATAACAATCAAAGAATATTTTTCTAATGAATTAGAAAGTATAAATAGAGACATTAAAAATAAAAATGACATTACTGAGTTTTATAAATTATTAGAACACATTAAAACTGATAACTTTTATGATCATGATGTATACATACAATATGAAAAATATAAGTACATAGATTTATTGGACAAAGAGCATGTTGGAGACATCTTAGAAATTTTTGGAAATAACTTTCAATATTTATATAAATTTTGTTATTTCCTTGATAATAGATATTCAACAAATACTTACTTTAATGGAAGCCCCTTGCCCAAACTCTTAAAATCTGAAAAAAGTTTTATTGAGGAATTTATAGCTCGTTTACCTAAAAATTATGTAGATACTCTTAGCTCATTTGAAAAACTGCAATTAGCTGAAATCTTAGAATGTTTACAAACACAGAAAAAAAAATTAGAACAATATTACTAAAGCAATCCAAGTGGCGCTAGTCTACGACAAGCGCCAAAATCCTTGTTGATATATAAATCCCCCCTTGAAGATAAAACCATAAAGTAAGCTCATAAGTTACTACTATATTTTTTATTAAATCCATCTAAACAATCAGTCCTTTACCCTCTAGCCCCTTGCCTTTTCTTCAATTCCCTCTAAACTAATTCCATTTTCACTTTAAACAAAAAAACAATGCACAATCCCCATATTTATATCGGCACTGGCGGTTATAGCGATACGGATTTAATCGGTACGCTTTACCCCTTTGGCACAGACAAAACTGAATTTTTGACGGTTTATAGTCAGCATTATGATGCGATTGAAATTAATAGCACGTTTCACGCACCGATAGGAATAAAAGCATTGCAAGGAATGGTGGAAAAGGCGCAAGGGCAGTTACAGTTTTCAGTGAAATTGCATCAAGATTTTAGTCATAAACGCACTGCTACAAGAGAACAGGCAGACGCCTTTTTAGCCGCGTTACAACCCTTAAAAGATCAGGATTGCTTAGCGAATTTATTTATTCAGTTTCCGATAAGTTTTGAACGTACTCACACCAATCGTTATTACCTTGCTGAACTAGTTTCGTGGTTTAAAGATCATATTTTGGCTATCGAATTTCGCCATTCAAGTTGGCATTGCCAATCGGTGTTGGATTATTTTGGTGGTAAAGAAAATCTGATTTGGTGCAATGTGGATTATCCGCAAAATATCGGTTTGCCTGCTTTTCAATTCTATGCCAATCAACGCACAGCCTATTTACGCTTACACGGGCGCAATCCTAATTGGTGGAAAGCCCAATCCGCACAAGAGCGCCACGATTACCGTTACAACGATGTTGAATTGCAAAATTTGGCAAAACGGCTCAATCAACATAGAAACGAATTTGATCGCCTGTATCTCTATTTTCAAAATACAACGAAAAGCCATTCGTTCTACAATATTGGGCGTTTAAAAGCGTATTTGGCGGAATATGGATTTGAAGTAAAAGCGAAGCCCGAGTTTTTAATCGGGCAACAGAGTTTATTTTAGGTTTTGGCTGATATTGGGAAGCTAAAAAGCATAAAAGTGCGGTCAATTTTTAAAAAGTTTTATTCTGGCTGATAACCCACATCTTCCAACGTCGGTTTTTCTGCGCCAGCTTTAGCAAGTTCGTCGCAAATTTCATTTTCAACGTGGCCAGAATGCCCTTTTACCCATTGCCAGTTAATGTTATGGCGTTGGATCGCTTGATCAAGTGCTATCCACAAATCTTGATTTTTAACTGGCTTGCCTGTGCTAGCTTTCCAATTATTCTTTTTCCAATTGAAAATCCACTTGGTGATGCCATTTTTCATATATTGGCTGTCGCTATGCAACGTCACTGAGCAAGGCTCTTTCAGAGCGTTTAAGGCTTCAATCACTGCACGCAATTCCATACGGTTATTAGTTGTTAAAAAATAGCCTTTTGAAATTTGTTTCTCATGTTGTCTATAGCGCAAAAGTACTCCGATCCCCCCCGCGCCAGGATTGCCTAAACAAGAACCATCCGTAAAAATTTCAATTTGTTTTCTCATAATCTTTGTTACAATTTAACATTAAGTCAGGATCATAACCGAAATTAACTGAAAGAGATAGAAAGAAAATGACACCCTCTGTCCAACCTACTCGCCAAATTGTACTGGATACTGAAACAACGGGTATGAATCAATTTGGAGCACATTACGAAGGTCATTGCATCATTGAAATTGGTGCAGTAGAAATGATCAATCGTCGCCTCACGGGTAACAATTTCCACATTTATATTAAACCCGATCGTCCTGTCGATCCTGATGCGATTAAAGTTCACGGCATCACTGATGAAATGTTGGCAGATAAACCCATGTTTCATGATGTGGCACAACAGTTTATTGACTATATCAAAGGTGCTGAATTGTTGATCCATAATGCTCCCTTCGATGTGGGGTTCATGGATTATGAATTTAGAAAACTCAACTTAACGATTAAAACAGATGAGATATGTGTTGTAACCGATACTTTGCAAATGGCACGTCAAATGTATCCTGGAAAGCGGAACAGCTTAGATGCACTTTGTGATCGTTTAGGGATTGATAACAGTAAACGTACGCTCCACGGCGCATTACTGGATGCGGAAATTCTGGCAGATGTTTACTTAACAATGACGGGGGGGCAAACAAGCTTATTTGATGAAAGTGAGCCAGAAGTCGTTGTTGCGGCGGTACAAGAACAGATACAACACGCGGTCACGTTTTCACAAGATTTAAAACGCCTCCAGCCGAATGAAGCTGAATTGCAAGCACATCTAGATTACCTTCAATTGTTGCACAAGAAAAGTAAAGGAAATTGCTTGTGGCAAAAACGGCAAGAAGAGCAAAATACACACTAAGCATATCGCTCACTGATTAATCAAGTAACGGTAAAGATGAAAAAAAAAGTTGACGAAAACGCTGTTCATCATTAATATACGCGTCACCTGTGCGGAGTGGTAGTTCAGCTGGTTAGAATACCTGCCTGTCACGCAGGGGGTCGCGGGTTCGAGTCCCGTCCATTCCGCCAATTTTATTCTACTACGGAGCGGTAGTTCAGCTGGTTAGAATACCTGCCTGTCACGCAGGGGGTCGCGGGTTCGAGTCCCGTCCGTTCCGCCAAGTTTTATCACTAAAAAGCCATCTTACAAAAGATGGCTTTTTAGTTTTGTCGGTATCTATCTTCATCTATCTCGTTTTTCAAGTAATACATCATTTCGTTAAATTATTTGATATCCTTCTCAATTCTTCAATTTAAATATGTTAAAAAAACTTGATTAGTATAAAATCCATCTCGTTTTTTTATAAAAAACAGACAATTTAACTTAACATCAGATATCACAAGGGTCTAATTATGAAAATATTCACTTGGCCTGTGGTTGCAGGTGCTGCACTTGGTATCGTTGCTCCACTTCTAACCTACAATGGCAATCCTGGCAATATGGGCTTTTGCGCGGCTTGTTTCTTACGAGACACGGCTGGTACAATTGGGCTACATCAAGCCGCTTCACTACAATACATCCGTCCTGAACTGATTGGATTGATTTTTGGTGCCTTAATCAGCGCACTGTTCAGCAAAGAGTTTCGTCCACGTGGTGGTTCAAGCCCTTTCATTCGTATGATTCTAGGCTTTTTTGCGATGCTTGGCGCATTAACCTTTTTAGGTTGCCCTTGGCGTGCGTATCTCCGCTTAGGTGGCGGTGATTTAACTAGCATTGCGGGGATTGTAGGTTTATTCGCTGGGGTATTAGGTGGTATCTTTTTTGCTAAACGCGACTTTTCTTTAGGTAAAGCCGTTGAACAAAATAAATACACAACGTTTATCGCTTTCGGTGTCACGCTCATTCTTTTCCTCTTTCTGATCACCCGATTTAGCTTTGGCGAAGGTTTACCTATTTTCTTCTCTGAAAAAGGACCAGGGTCACAACATGCTAACCTTTGGTTATCACTTGGTGCAGGCGCGTTCATTGGTATTCTCATGCAACGGTCACGTTTCTGTTCAATCGGCGCATTCCGTAATTTTATCCTGTTCCGTGATAACAACTTATTGAATGGCATCATTGCCTTAGTGTTATTTGCGATGGTGACAAATGCTTTACTTGGTCAATTTCATTTAGGCTTTGAAAAACAACCGATTGCCCACAATCAATACTTATGGAACTTCTTAGGTATGGCATTATGTGGATTATGTTTTGCGTTAGGTGGAGGATGTCCAGGTAAGCAGTTAGTTCAGGTTGGCGAAGGGAACAACGATGCGACTTACTTTATTGTGGGTATGTTGTTTGGCGCAGCTGCCGCACACAACTGGACTCTGGCGGCATCAGGCGCAGGCATTTCACCTTACACCCCTTATGCTTTATTAGCTGGTTTTGTGTTCTGTTTCTATATTGGTTTTACACGTAAAGCAACAGCCTAAAACACGTTCCTAAACAAGAGTGCGATCAAGAGATCGCACTTTTTGAATATGTAAATGACTGACGTCGACTTGTTGTGCTTCTGTGTTTCTCCCTCTCCCACCATCTGTACATTTCTCATCTCGCATAAAATCCGCTATAATGGCACAATTTTGACTGTGCTATGAATCCATAGCCAGAAATGTAAATGAAGAGGTTTTTATGACAACGCCTGTAGTTGCCCTTGTTGGTCGCCCAAATGTTGGGAAATCAACCCTATTTAATCGTTTAACGCGTACACGTGATGCGTTGGTTGCCGACTTTCCTGGCTTAACGCGTGACCGTAAATATGGTCAAGCGAACATCGCAGGGTATGATTTCATCGTGATCGATACAGGGGGAATTGATGGTACAGAAGAAGGCGTAGAAGAAAAAATGGCAGAACAATCGTTACTCGCCATTGAAGAAGCTGATGTCGTGTTATTTTTAGTCGATGCACGTGCGGGGTTAACTTCAGCAGATATCGGCACCGCAAACTATTTACGCCAACGCCAAAATAAAATTACGGTTGTCGTTGCCAACAAAACAGATGGTATCGATGCCGATTCTCATTGTGCAGAATTTTATCAACTTGGTTTAGGGGAAGTAGAACAAATTGCCGCATCGCAAGGGCGTGGTGTTTCAGCCTTAATGGAACAAGTGCTTGCACCAATTGCAGAGCAAATGAATACAGAAGACGAGCAAAGTGCGGTAGAAAATTCAGAAGTTTCACAGGATGACGACCAAGACGAATGGGATCACGATTTTGACTTTTCTAACGAAGAAGATACCGCACTTTTAGATGATGCCCTTGCCGAAGAAGCGGAAGAAGAACAAGACAAAAATATTAAAATTGCGATTGTTGGTCGCCCAAATGTAGGGAAATCAACGTTAACTAACCGTATTTTAGGTGAAGATCGTGTTGTGGTCTATGACTTACCGGGTACAACGCGCGACAGTATTTATATCCCTATGGAGCGAGATGGTCAGCAGTATACGATTATTGACACGGCGGGTGTGCGTAAGCGCGGTAAAGTGCATTTAGCAGTGGAAAAATTCTCCGTTATCAAAACCTTACAAGCAATTCAAGATGCAAATGTAGTGTTATTAACCATTGATGCGCGCGAAGGGGTTTCGGATCAAGATCTTTCGTTATTGGGCTTTATTTTAAATGCAGGTCGTTCGTTAGTGATCGTCGTCAACAAATGGGATGGTCTCAATCAAGATATCAAAGATCAAGTGAAATCAGAACTGGATCGCCGTTTAGATTTCATTGATTTTGCGCGTGTGCATTTTATTTCTGCCCTACACGGCAGTGGCGTGGGTAATTTATTTGACTCAATCAAAGAAGCTTATGCCTGTGCAACACAAAAAATGACCACTTCAATGTTGACCCGTATTTTACAAATGGCAACAGACGAACACCAACCGCCAATGATGAGTGGTCGTCGTATTAAATTAAAATACGCTCACCCAGGTGGCTATAACCCACCAATTATTGTGGTGCACGGCAATCAAATGGATAAATTACCAGATTCATATAAGCGTTATTTATCGAATTATTATCGTCGTAGTTTGAAAATCATTGGTTCACCAATTCGTTTACTTTTCCAAGAAGGAAACAACCCATTTGCAGGCAAACGTAACAAATTGACACCAAATCAATTACGTAAACGTAAACGTTTGATGAAATTTATCAAAAAAGCAAAACGTTAATCAATTTTGTGGTGTGGCAACATTCTCTCATGCTGACACCACAATCCTCGTAAAATGAGAACAACAATTATGGAAAACAAAAAAACACTCATCATCTTTCCACTCTTAACCCAGTGCCTTTTTTCACTCGTTTTACCGTTTTTTCATGCATTTAACTTAGAAAGTGTTGGCTATGTTTTCCTGTTAGCCACTCTCCCCGCTTTCTTATTCTCACTCGTGTGTGTGCGCTATCAATATCATCAACGTAATCTTGTGCAAATTGCATTTTTCTCTGGAGTGATCAGTTTCTTTTACTCACTCATCGTTTTATCTCTGCTTATTTGGCAAGAACCTACAGAACAGATGCCAACTTTTGCACTATGGGAACAAAGTTTAGCTATATTATTCTATGCTGTCATGTTCGCATTACCCGCTATGATGTATGCGATGGTCGTACTCCGCTTATTTTTGAAAAAAGCGCCGTAATCATCGTTTCTGAAAATAAAAAGCTCAAATTATCTGATTTGAGCTTTTTATTTTTGTTTTCCTTATTGTACAACTAATAATCTAATACAGCCTTTATCCGCCAACATCAAATTGGACGACCCAAAGATAAAAGGATGATTATTGGAGGACATATTGTCAAATCTCATTAAAATTTGTACTTTACCAGTCAGCCACAGACTGTCTTTCCACGCCATCTCATGCTCTGCTAAAGGCTGGTCATTAATGCTTTCTATGACAAACTTTGCTCCTTGAATACGAAATCCCATTGGGCCTGATGAGGTCAAAATCCAACGTTCTGTCGTACCCAGTTTAGCATTCGTCACACGTTTTGGATCAAAATGTTTATCATTCACCATCCCCGTATTGACATCAAAATGGAAATGACGCGTTTGAGCAACGTGATGAGATAAACTTTCTGCCGCATCTATCTTAAATTGTAAATCTGCCTGTTTTGAAAACACCGACGCTAATCCTTCAGGATGCAAGGTTAAAACAGTGTTATCAATTAATTCATTTTCTCCCGCGAACAGTGTCGTAAATTGATGGAGAAAATTGCGTTTTTCTCCTGCTATCACACTGACACTTTCCCCTTCATTCAGATCGATTAACAGTTCAAGACGCTCACTTGGTCCCAGTAAGACAGATTTTACGATTTTAGGTTGGGGCAAGAATCCCTGATCTTGCGCGATAACATGCATATCACGTTGATCATCACAGCGTAGTTCATATGCACGTGAAAGGGAAGCATTGACTAACCGTAAGCGAACCCACCCACGAGGAACCGTTAAATAAGGGGCCTCTTGTCCATTCACGAGTAAACGATTTCCGAGCAATGTCGCTTCATTTTGCTGAAAAAGCTGTAAACCACTGCTATTTAAACGCATATCTTGCAAAATAAGAGGAATGTCATTAACACCGTATTTTTGTGGTAATTGTGGATGTCGACTTGTCTCATCTTCAATGATCCACAATCCCACTAAACCACGATAAGTTTGATAAGCAGAATTGGCTAAAGTAACCGCGTGATACCAGCATGTTGCCGCTGGCTGTGATATAGGAATAATGGGTGACCAAGTTTCTTTCGGTTGTAAAACACGCCCGATTCCCCCCAATAATTCGCCAGAGGTCTGCAAACCTTGAATGTGTAGTGCGACACCTTGTGACAAATTATTGCGATAGTTGACTTTCGCAAAGTCCCCTTTACGAATTTTAATCGTAGGACCTAAATATTGCCCATTGAACCCCCACACTTCAACCGTTTTGCCAGCATCAAGTTGATAATCCGTAGGCTGCATCGTCAAAAAAATAGGGCGACCACGTCGGGTTTCCATCAAAGGTGGAATACGCAAAGGTTGACGGGTTGCCGCCAATAACGGAGGAGGCAACGTAGAAAGTGCGGTTGCAATAAAACTGGTTTTAAAAAATTGGCGGCGAGAAAAAGTTGGCATCATTGCTTAGCTCTGTTGTGCGATTTCAGCATCAAGTTCTGCAATTCGTTTTTCCATTATGTCATGACAACGTATTGCTAATTCGCGCACATGTTCTTTATCGTAACCTGACACATCAATTGGCGCTAACATCTCACAAATAACTTTACCATTATTCCAACGATTTAAATCGACTTTATTATGAGTTGTCGAACACACAACAGGCACAATCGGAACGCCTGCGGCAATCGCGGCATAAAATGCGCCTGTTTTAAACGGTAATAAACCACGTCCACGGCTACGCGTGCCTTCAGGGAACATCCATACGGATAAATTATCATCATGAATACGACGTGCAACTTCATTCATCGTACCATGTGCTTTTGTTCGATTCTCACGATCAATTAAAATATTTCCCGTAACCCAATAGAGAAGGCCAAAAAAAGGAATCCAAATCAAGCTCTTTTTGCCCACACTAACAGTTCGCGGCATGACCATAGATGAAATCGTGACCATATCATAATTATTTTGGTGATTACCAATATAAATACAACGACCTATTTTCTCTGCATTCTCAGCGAAACGGCGTTCTACTTTTAAACCAAAAAGCGGATGCAAACGCCCAAACCAGCGAGCCATAATACCAACGTTACTTGGATTTTTAAAACGGATAAAAGAGTAAATTGAACCCAATAAACAAATCAAAATACAACAAAAAACAACCAATATCGTGCGGAGTAATTTTAGCATAAGTCTATTCCTTTAAAAATTTGGCTCAGTATAGCGAAATTGCCAGAATATGTGTACAAATCGACATAAAAAATGTGCTACTCTACACAAAAAATCACGTTCAAAAGCCTATGAAGAAAACCTATTTTATTGCAGATCTCCATCTCAGCGAAAAGAGACCATACTTAACACAACTTTTCTGCGATTTTATGCAGAAACAAGCGCCTCAAGCCGAGTCGCTTTATATTCTAGGCGATCTGTTTGATTTCTGGATTGGCGATGATGAAACGTCCCCGCTAATTGAGAAAGTGAAAGGAGAACTGACACATCTCTCGGCACAAGGCGTAAAGGTTTACTTTCAACATGGTAACCGTGACTTTCTAATTGGGGCAAAATTTGCGCAAGATTGTCATCTGACATTACTACCCACATATCAACTTATCACGTTATATGATGAAAAGATCTTGTTATGTCATGGTGATACGCTCTGCATTGACGATGTGGCATATCAGCGTTATCGCCAAAAAGTACATCAAAAATGGCGCCAATGGCTCTTTTTATGTTTACCGCTCAAATTGCGTTTACGTATTGCTGAGAAAATTCGGGCGAAAAGCCAAACAGATAAAAAAAGTAAATCTCAAGAAATCATGGATGTTAACCCAGAATTTGTACGACAGACGTTTACACAATTTGAAGTAAAAAAAATGATTCATGGACATACCCATCGACAAAATATTCATCACATCCCACCGCACTTTACTCGCATTGTATTGGGCGATTGGGGAGAAACTGCCTCGATTCTTGAAATAAACCAACTTGGACAACTGCAATTTTTAACTGGTAAGGAATAACATATGGCCGATCCACATATTCACTCTCCAATGGATTTTTGGGACTACCTCACGGTGATCCTATATCGCTCTGGTTTTGTGTTAGCGGGTTGCATGACATTATTGTATCCCTATTATCCTAATCTTGCTCATATAGGCATCTTAGTAGCAGCGACACTTTGCGCCTCAAGCTTACATATTTACATGAAATCCTTTCGCTTGATTTTACAAATGGCCACTTGGGTAGGTTTGCTGTGCTACATAACAGGATTTGAACATTTAGGATTAGGAACGGCGTTGGTTACTTTGGGCGGGCTATGTTACAAAGAGTACTTCTGTTTCCGTATCTTTTTACTCAACGCACAACCACTTTTTGTAGCGCTTTTTTGGTGTGCAATCCAGCTCAATCAAAGTCTCGCAATACAAATTATGTCGCTCATCACCTCCGTGTTATTCTTGCTACTTGCAGTCAGAAAATGGCAAATGCCATTACATTTTGATATTGGTGACAAAAGTAAATATCAAATTTAACGCGACTCATCAAACTCATAGACAATAAAAAAGCAGGCGATAAGCCTGCTTTTTTAGTCAACTAGATTGAAATTTCTGGGAACAACATGTTGATTACATCTTGAGTTAACCGACGCGATTTTCCAGCATAGGGGAAAATATGCATCATCATCATTGGATTAAAGTTTGCTTCAATCACGCCCCAAGAGGTTAAATGCGGTTCAGCTGGTTGCGTTAAATCAGGAATGATTAAATCCACACCGCACACCGCCGCCCCCATGGCTTGAGTAATGCCTACTGCCAATTGTTTGTAACTTTCGTGCATTTCATCTGTCATATCAATGGAGTCGCCTCCAGTGCTGATATTCGAATTTGCACGCAATTGTACCCGCTGATCTTTAGCAGGAATCGCATCGATCGTCAAACTTTGCTCTTTCAATTGTAATTGTTCAATGTCTCCTAGCGCAATTTTCTTCAACGGAGTACGGCTACCATCACCACGTAAAGGATGCGCATTTTTCATTGCCACTAATTCAGCAACCGTATGCTGCCCATCACCGATCACGTTGGCTGGAACACGTAGTAACACCGCAAGGGTTTTCTCCCCTAATACAAAAAAACGATATTCGGTACCGACTAAATAATCTTCCACCATGATCTCACGGTCTTCTCGGAAAGCAATCTCAACCGCTTGTGCAAAGTCATCACGATTTTGTACACCTTGTTGGAAAATTGTGATACCTAACCCGTAATTGGTTGATTTGGGTTTAATCACTACCGCTCTATTTTCAAACAATGCATAACTTGCGACCGCTTTTTCAACAGAAGTGAACTCCACACTTTGTGGGACGTTAAAGCCAGCTTTCTGTAACACTTTCTTTGTCACCACTTTGTTTTCCATAATTAATGGCGAGATATACTTGTCGTGTGAAGTCATATTGCCATTTTTGACATACTCAATGTGATCACCGTGGCGTAAACACAAGAATTGATCATTCTCATCTAAAATTTCAGTTTGAATCCCTTTTTGAATCAAATCAAATAATAACGCTTGAGTAGAAAGCTCCATATTGTCAAATGCAGACAACGCATAGAATCGTTCAAAAGCTTGTGATTTGTATTGTTGTGCCAAGGTTGCGCCCAACTGTTGATAGCCACCCGCTTGCTCAATCGCCTGTACAAGACGCCCGCCGATAGTTTTGCTTGGTTCTGCAAACTGGCTTAATTTATCCTGCACAATCTCAATGAGTGCAGAATCAGCACCGATTTGCTCTAACATCTTTTGCATTTCCAATAAGAGCAATTCACCTTCTACCGCATACGCAGTTTGATCTAGTGGATGCTCAAACGCCACTTCAGCTAAACGTGCTTTCCCTAATTCAATGGCATCCTGATGCGCAGTTTCATCAAGCCAAATCATCAATAACGCAAAAAGATGAATAAATTTTGCATCCGTTAGATTGATACCATATGGTTCAAATGGGTTTAAATCGAATAAGCGAAACTCCAGATATTGAATCCCGTTTTGTAGTAACTCACGTGCTTTCTTCGCACCACGCAAACGTACGTTCGAATAAAACTCTTTCTCTGCAATCAGCTTGCCGCTATCCACCCAATGCTCTAATGTTTCAACATATTGTTGTAATGTATCAAATGATACTTTGATTTCAGGATCATTCACATAGCCATATTGGCTAGAACGCAAGCTACGAACATATTGTCCCGCTTTCAATGGTGAGCCATTTTTAAAATAATTTGAATCAACCGTCGGCGTCGCAGCAAGTAAATATAGTAACACCCATTGGTAACGTAAAAAGTTTTTCGCCATTTTCAGATATAAATCATTCTGAAAATCAACCGCACTTTTATAGGTCTCTTGCAAAGTAAAAAGCGTTTGAATTAATTCTGGTGACAACTGAAAATTATAGTGAATGCCACTCACCATTTGTTTATTTTTACCATACACTTTTACTAAATATTCACGATACGCCACATCTTCTGGGTTATCCAGTTGAGCGACCTTGATCGCTTCTTCATCTGGTAAACCCGCTGGCATACTCAGCGGGAAAATATATTCATTTTCAGCCAGAGAGCGTTGAACCACTTCATGAATAGCCGATAACCATCGATACGTATCTTCTAGCGTTTTATTAGGTGGAGTAATTAACTCTAACTGGCTTTCTGCAAAATCTGTTTGAATGTAGGGATGATAGGAACGATTACCAAATACCTGAGGGTGAGCAGTGGTCGCAACTGAACCATCTGCGTAAACACGCTGACTCTCTTTTTCTAACCCAAATGAGCCTTGCTGAAATAGTAAACCTAATTGGTTTTCTTTAATCATGTGTTGAATTTTCATTCGCTTTCCTTGTAGTTCAAAGAACAAGATGTTCTACATTATTAAAATTAATCAACAAAATGCAACAAGAAATCTCTCATTACCTGATTTTTACACGACCTCACAAACTAAACTTAGACGCATGATGTCATCCATTCCTTACTGCATTTTGCTTTTTAAACAACACACACAACCTAACATCACGAATAATGCCCCAATACTTTGCGACAACGCTATCCCTTCACCTAATGTCATATAGCCAACCAGTGCAGTCGAAATCGGTACCAACAGTTGAATCACATTAAACGTAATGATGCCTTGTGTTTTGACAATAAAAAATGCCATCAACATCCCCGTCATCATGCCATAAACACCCGCAAGTCCTAACCCAATAATTGCACTTATACTCACATCGGCTAATGTGAAAATCACCGTACTGTGCCATGCCCACATTAAATAGATTAACCCAGATAAGAACGCCGTAAATGCGCTGATAATAATCACATTTAATTGGCAAGCCACATGCTTAACCACAAGATTCTGAATAGACTGGATAAAAATGGCGATCGTTAGGAAAAAGGCACCTAACACAAAATCTGTATCAGAAGCGCTCTGTTGACCATAAAAGACAAACACAAAAGAACCAATTATTAACATCACACTACCGATCAAAAATCGTATAGTCATAATTTTTTGTCGTTCATCTGCATAAAAGAGAGCAGCCATCAAGACCGATAACGGCATAGCCAGCACACCGAAAATGCTTCCAGAAACGGCTGAAGTATACTTCATCCCATTAATAAAGAAATACATGTTCGCCGTCATAAAGCAAGCAAGAAACAATAATTTCAACAGTGTTCTGTAATCAAGCAAAACTCGTTTAAACTCGCCTCTAAAGCGCCACAGACAGATCAAAAGAAAAACGCTGCCACCTGATAAAAAGCGAACAGCGTTATTATTTAATGTTTCAAAATGAATACTCATATAGCGCATAATGGGAAATCCTAATCCCATTAAGGCAATATAACTGAAGCGAACAAACCATTCATTACGCAAACTGAGCGTGCTCATGCAGCGATTATCTCGCTAAAAGGTTCTGCAAGGCTTGGTACACCGCCTGCGCAGAAGAACTTGTCAGTGCTTTCCCGTCTTCATCTGTGAGCACAACCGTACTTTGCTTACCCACCGCACTTAATTGCATGAAGTAAGTTCCTCTTTCGAGACCCGTTGTTGTATTTGCTGAACCAAATGGCCACCACCAACTTCTTGCGCCAGCAGGACTGTATTTTAATTCACGTGTCCCACGCCCAACCATTTCATCTTTAATCGTAAAATCAAGTTGTGGTAAAACTTGACCCAGTTTTGTCCAAGCATAATTAAACGGGGCATTTAACACTAAGGCATCTCGTCCATTACTATCCGTTCCCATCACGGCTTGAATAGGAGCAAACCCCGCATTATTGAGATCTTGAAGCTGTTTCACATAAGCGGTGTTTAATTCACCAACCAACTGATTCAAACGATCAGAGCTATAACGTTTTTTATCTGCAATGTTTGGAGTAAAAACGACATCATCACGCTTCATCTGTAAAGCAGAAACTAATAACGCACTATACCCCCCTGAGCTGACTTGCTCAATTTCATAACGAATCTGTGTATTGCCCAGATCATCAGCTCTCCCCGTTGAAGTCCAGTCGGTAATAATTTTATTCCCTTCTAATTGATATGCAACGCCCTGCTCTTTCAATAAACGCTGGACCTGTGCCACACTGTAAACTTGCTGTTTATCCGCTGGATAAACGATCAAGGCACGCTCACCATCAAATTGAGCAATCGAATTTTGGATAATCGCTAATGGATTTTGAGGTGGGCGAATATCCACATGTTGTGCTTTTTGGCGTGACAGTTGTGGTAATTGATAAGTGGCGTCTTGCTCTGGCAGATTCACCCCACCACTGGCTAAGGGCAAAAAGGCAGGTAATGCCTCATCTGATTTTTGATAGGTATCATTTGCTTGCTGCTTACTTTCATTACTCGCTGAACAAGCCGCAAGCGTTGTAATCAGGGCAAAAGAGAATAACCACTTTTTCATAACATGTTTCCTTTATGCTAAGTTTTATTAAAAATTACCACATTTTGACAATGGAATTACTTAAAAGTTTAGGGTCTGTGTATTGGAATACAGACCCTAATGCTAACTCACTACTTATAAGAGTCCCGCTATGTTTAATGCGTCTTCCACTTTTGGTTGTGAAGCTTCGCTGAGTGTTGTCAATGGTAAACGTAAAGTTGATGTTTCAATTAACCCTAAACGATAGGCTGCCCACTTAACTGGAATTGGGTTAGATTCAATAAATAAATGTTTATGTAGTGCCATCAAGCGCTCATTAATACGTTCCGCTTCATCAAATTGCCCTTGTAATGCCAAATGACACATTTTCGCCATATCCGCTGCAGCTACGTTATTTGTCACAGAAATGACACCTTGTCCCCCCAGTTTCATGGAAGCTAATCCCGTCGCATCATCACCACTTAAGAAAATAAAATCGTCACCCGCGAGTTGCTTAATTTTTTTCACACGTGTTAAATCACCCGTTGCTTCTTTTATACCGACAATATTCTTAATTTGAGATAAACGCCCTACTGTTTCAGGTAGCATATCGCTTCCCGTACGCGAAGGTACATTGTACAAAATTTGTGGCAAATCGGTGCATTCTGCGATCGCTTTGAAATGCTGATACATCCCTTCTTGTGTCGGCTTGTTATAATATGGCACAACAGACAAACAGCCCGCCACACCACTATCATGTAACAGCTTAGTCATTACAATCGCTTCACTGGTCGCATTTGCCCCTGCGCCTGCGATAACAGGAATACGCCCATCGGCAAATTCAACGGTTTTTAAAATAGTTTTGACATTTTCATCAATACTTAATGTGGCGGCTTCCCCTGTTGTTCCCACCGACACAATCGCATCCGTGCCAGCCGCAATGTGATATTCAACCAGTTTTTTCAGCGAAACAAAATCAATTTCGCCTGAGCTATCCATGGGAGTCACGATAGCAACGATGCTACCAGAAAAGAGATAATTATTTGCTGACATAACGCCTCCTGAGCATATTTATTATGTTTAAATTGTTATCATTTTTGACGTGATTGATTGTTGAGTTTGCTTGTAAATTTCAGTTTAAGATCGCTAAAATAGCTTGAATTTGCAAGTCATTTTTTTAATTTTTTATCTAAACTTATTACTTAAAGGGAGATTTTAATGGAAATCCTACAGATTGGTGCTTTAGCACCGCAATTTACTTTATTAAATCAATACAATGACCCAGTATCCCTCAATCAATTCGCAGGGAAAAAAGTCCTGATTTATTTTTATCCCAAAGCACTTACTCCAGGATGCAACACACAAGCCTGCGGATTAAGAGACACGAAAACAGAATTGGAAAAACGAGGGGTCGTCATTTTAGGAATTAGTCCCGACTCACCAGAAAAATTAGCGAAATTTACAGAGAAAAAAGCCTTAAACTTCTTTTTGTTAGCCGATCAAGATCATCAGGTTGCAGAACAATTTGGTGTGTGGGGGAAGAAAAAATTCTTAGGCAAAACATACGATGGGATTCATCGCATCAGTTTTTTAATTGATGAGCAAGGTAAAGTGGAACACGTGTTTACGCAATTTAAAACCTCAACGCATCACCAAGTCGTATTAGACTATCTAACTCAATAAATAGAATAAAAAAGACCGCACTGCATGACAAGTGCGGTCTTTTTTCTGACAATTTTTGATTAAAGTGTAATATCTAATTTTGCATAAGCACGACGCGCTTTTTCCAACGCCTCTTCAACAGAGTGATCTCTTGCTAGGATAACGCCCATACGACGATGGCCATTCACTTCACCTTTTCCAAACAAACGTAAGTTCGTATTGGGTTCGGCAAGCACTTCAACTAAATTACCAAATTCTACTTGATTCGATTTGCCTTCCACTACAATTGCTTTTGACGCAGATGGACTAATTAAATAAATATCTGGAATCGGTAACCCTAAAATTGCACGTGCATGCAGCGCAAATTCAGATAACTCTTGAGAAATTAATGTCACCATCCCAGTGTCATGTGGACGCGGTGAGACTTCATTGAAAATCACGTCATCGCCACATACAAACATCTCTACACCAAAAATACCTCGACCGCCTAATGCCGTCGTAATTTTCTCAGCAATAGCCTGCGCTTTTTGCAACGCTATCTCTGACATAGCTTGTGGCTGCCATGATTCACGATAATCTCCATCGATTTGAATATGTCCTATTGGTGCTAAGAATGATGTGCCATGAATGTGGCGTACAGTTAACAATGTAATCTCATAATCAAACTTCACAAAGCCTTCTACAATGACACGTCCACCACCTGCACGCCCCCCTTGTTGAGCATAATCCCAAGCTTTTTGCATTTCGTTGGCAGACTTCAAAATACTTTGCCCATGACCAGATGAAGACATAATCGGTTTAACAACGCAAGGGAGCCCAATTTTTTCCACGGCAGATTTAAAATCATCAAAATTATCTACAAATTGATAGTTTGATGTCGGCAAACCAAGCTCTTCTGCTGCCAAACGACGAATGCCCTCGCGATTCATCGTCAATTGTGTCGCCTTTGCAGTGGGAATAACATGAAACCCAGCTTGTTCTAATTCCACTAAAGTCGCCGTCGCAATTGCTTCCACTTCTGGCACGATATAATCAGGTTTTTCTTTTTCAACTAAAGCCTTTAACGCAGCACCATCAAGCATTGAAATCGTATAAGCACGATGTGCAACTTGTTGAGCAGGCGCATTGTCATAACGGTCAACCGCAATGACCTCAACGCCTAAACGCTGAAGTTCAATTACGACCTCTTTGCCGAGCTCTCCCGATCCCAGCATCATTACTTTCGTCGCTTTCGCGGTAAGTGCAGTACCAATTTTTGTCATGTAGATTTCCTTCTGGATAGATTATATTCAAATCAGATTAAACCTGTAGTTGTTTTTCATCAAGTAATAATTCGTCATTGTGATTGACGCCAATACCACGAGCTATCACATTTTGAGCAATACGATGTGCATCTGAGAGTGAATGTTCAGTGTAAGTACCACACTGATATTCATTTAATTCGGGAATTTGCTGTTGTTCCTTAACCTGTAAGACATCTTTCATAGAAGCTAACCAAGCCTCTGCAACCTGTTGCTCATCTGGCGTCCCAATTAACGACATATAAAAGCCTGTACGACAGCCCATAGGCGAAATATCAATAATTTCAACCGCATCACTATTTAAATGATCACGCATAAATCCAGCAAATAAGTGCTCTAGTGTGTGAATGCCTTTCGGTGACAATATTTCTTTGTTCGGCACACAAAAACGTAAATCAAACACTCGAATTTCATCCCCTTTCGGTGTACGCATGATTTTTGCGACACGAACAGCTGGCGCCTGCATTCGAGTATGATCGACTTTAAAACTATCCAGTAATGGCATAATGATTTCCTCAAATTATTACGTTATTACAATTTTAATGAAATTTTTTTGAACTTTACGTTAACACGTTTGTCTCAAGAAACAGCAACTTGCAGTTGTTTTTAATAAAATTGGTTCCTTAGGTTATTTCACCACTCTTTTAGAGTGGTGTTTTTTATCTGTAAACACCGCTATTTTACGGAAATTGCTAAGAAATTCACGGTGAAGTAGAGTAAAAAAACATAACGTATTAGCTTACCTAAAATCATTAAGAAAAAAGCACGCCACATATTCACACTGAACCAACCTGCCAATACACAAAACAGATCTCCTACGACTGGCAACCAACTGAGTAATAAACTCCATATTCCATAACGTTGAAACTGTCGATGTGCCCATTGAAAATAAGGATGCTGTTGCGTTTTATACTGCACGTTAGGCAACATGCGACCAAGCCAATACGTAGTCAAACTTCCTAGGCTATTTCCACTGACCGCAACTGCCACTAACAAGATAACCTCATACGACCAAATACTACTCTGACCAAATACGAGCGGTGTCAATAAAGCAACAAAAATGATTTCTGAGTTACCTGGTAAGACGGTTGCACTTAACAATGCACTGGCAAACATCAACCATAAACTGTGTTGCTGCCAAAACTCTCCTGTAAAAAAATCAATCATCCCTTAATTAACGTATTCGTCCTAACATCAAATACATCCATTCCTGCTGCTAATCCAGCTTGTACACCTAAATCTGCGTCTTCAAATACCAAACAGGTTTGAGGGTTAACGTGAATTAACTCAGCACAGCGTAAAAAGGTATCGGGCTCTGGCTTATGTTTAGTCACATCCTCGGATGTCACAATCGCATCAAAGTAATCAGTCATAGCAAATTTTTCTAATAGTAAATTGGTCATTTCACGATGTGAGCCCGTACCTAATGCCATAGGTTTATGTTGATAAAAATGCTTGGCTACCTTGGCTGCTGGCAATAACGAAGCCTGTTTTAACAACAGTGCCTTGCCAAATTGGCGTTTTAGGTGCATCACATCAGGTAATAAACTTAACGGCATATCCGCTTTTTCCATCATGGCTTGAGCAATCGTGCGCAAAGGCGCCCCTGCCATTTGATACATCACCTCTGGTTGTAATGCATAGCCATAATGCTCACCTACCATCAGCCATGCTTGCGCGTGACAAGGCATCGTATCAATTAAAGTGCCATCCATATCAAAAATTAATCCACTGTACGTATTAAAAAGTTGAGTATCTAACATACCTTTTTCACTATCTGACAGAACAAAAAATAAATATTATTGTGCTATAAATTTGTGATCTCTGCACTGTTTAATTACATCAAATTGGGCTAGACTGACCAATAGTTCACAATGAGGGCGGTATGAATATTCAATCCCACTTAAAAAGATTACAAGTGCGTAAGTTAATTGATGAGGAAATCGTCGACATTGTCTATCATGCTCAACATTATTTAGTGCAATATTGGCATGTTGATGTGAATAGAGCGCAGGCTACAACCTTACTTGTGCACTTAGCTAACTCATTGGGTAGAATTAAACGGCAGCATTATGCCTCGCCTTTACATAAAGATTTTCAAACGAAAATTCAAAGTGCAGCCTGTTTTCCCACTGTGTTAGCGATTCATGAAGACATCTTGAAATTGATTCCTTTCCCTATTCCAGAAAATGAACAAAGTTACTTTCTAGCAAACTATTACTCATTATTACTGGACCAACCTGATATTTTAGATAATGCGCATTCTGTCCGCTATCAAGCCATCAATTAACACATCAAAATTCAAATAGAACAACACTGTATTAAAATAGAAATAGAAATAGAAATAGAAATAAAAATAGAAAAATATAAGAAAATTTTCTATAAAAATAGAATAATTTTATTAAGTAATCGAATGTTTTTATGAAAAAAATAAGAAAGGAAAGATTAAATGGCGCACCCGAGAGGATTCGAACCTCTGACCGCTCGGTTCGTAGCCGAGTACTCTATCCAGCTGAGCTACGGGTGCGTATAGTCGTATAATCAAGACCAATTTATTTACTTGCTTTTACCATTTTAACCATTTACATGAAATTAAAATGGCGCACCCGAGAGGATTCGAACCTCTGACCGCTCGGTTCGTAGCCGAGTACTCTATCCAGCTGAGCTACGGGTGCAGCACGTGTCCACTCTGCCACTTTATAAAATAATAGATTAAATAAAGTGGCTAGTAAACCAGAGTAAATGGCGGTGAGAGAGGGATTCGAACCCTCGATGGAGTTTTTGACCCCATACTCCCTTAGCAGGGGAGCGCCTTCAGCCTCTCGGCCATCTCACCGCAATCGGTTTGTGGGCGGTATAATACGTTTTTCTGAAAATAAGTCAAATCATTTTTTACAAAAAATTATTCAGTTGACTGATTTCTCTACAATTTCATCAAATTACAACAAAAAAACTATTTGCCGCGTAAAATCGAACGTAAATTCGCCAATTGGTTGGCAGTGTGCTCCTGCTGTTGCACTTTCGTCATTGGTGGCTTATCACGTTCCCACTGCACATCATCTCTCGGTAATTCTGCTAAAAATCGACTTGGCTCTGGGCTCAATACCTCTCCAAACTGACGTCGCTCTTTACATAATGAAAAGATTAAACTTTGTTGCGCTCGGGTAATTCCGACATATGCTAAACGGCGCTCTTCCTCTACATTTTCTTCATCAATACTGGCTTGATGCGGTAAAATGCCTTCTTCCATACCAATCAAAAACACATGCGGAAACTCGAGACCTTTTGACGCATGTAATGTCATCAATTGAACTTGATCACTCTCATCATCGTCTTCTCCTCGCTCCAGCATATCGCGCAACGTTAGCTGTGTCACAACGTGATTTAAGCTCATTGGTGGATCAACATCATTGCCTTTCAACATCTCTGCCACCCAATCAAACAAAGTCGCTACATTTTTACTTTGCATTTCAGCAACTTTGGGGCTATGGGCAAACTCATACAAATATTCTTCATAGTGTAATTGCGCTAGCATCGTACGAATCGCACGCTCTGGTTCAGAACGTAATACCTCATCGCTTAATTGGACGATCCACTGCGCAAAATGCTGCAACGCATTGTACGCTTTGGGGGTCACCCGCTGAATCAATTCGAAATCAAACACCGCCTCAAACAAGCTTATATGCTTCTCTTGGGCCAATGTGCCCAATTTTTCTAATGTGACGGGACCAATTTCTCGTTTAGGTGTATTGATAATGCGCAAAAATGCGGCATCATCATCTTGGTTTACTAATAAACGCAAATACGCCATCATGTCTTTGATTTCAGTTCTGGAGAAAAATGAAGTGCCACCTGAAATCTTATATGGAATGCGATTTTGTACGAGGACTTTTTCTAACACGCGAGCCTGATGATTACCACGGTATAAAATCGCATAGTCCTTGTACTTGGTTTTACGCATAAAACGATGGGCAATTAATTCACTAACCACACGTTCGGCTTCTTCGTCCTCGTTTTTTGCTTCAATAATTTGCAATTTTTCACCTAAATCCAATGCAGAAAAAAGCTGCTTGTCAAAAACGTGTTCATTATTCGCAATCAGAATGTTGGCACAATGTAAGATACGCTGAGTCGAACGATAGTTTTGTTCAAGTTTAATCACGGTGAGATCAGGATAATCCAATTTGAGACGCATCATATTTTGTGGACGCGCACTGCGCCATGAATAAATAGACTGATCATCATCGCCAACTACGGTAAAACACGCTCGCTCTCCCACTAATAATTTAATGAGTTCATATTGGCTGGTGTTCGTATCTTGATATTCATCGACTAATAAGTAACGAATTTTCTGCTGCCATTTTAACCGCACTTCTTCATTCTGCTTAAACAACAAAGTAGGCAACATGATTAAGTCATCAAAATCTAACGCGTTGTACGCTCGAAGTTGTTTGCTATATCGTGCATAACATTCCGCAAACGTCTGGCTTTTTTGATCATTTGCTAAGGCCTTCGCGTGTTGTGGAGCAATCAAATCATTTTTCCAATTAGAAATCGTCGATATCAATTCTCGTAATACGTCTTTGTCTTCAGACAATACATCTGCCGTTAATGCTTTTAATAACGCAAGTTGATCCTGTTCATCAAACAGCGTCATTCTCGCTTTAAAACCAAGATGCGCGTATTCTTGTTTAATAATGTTAAACCCCAATGTATGAAACGTGGACACTATTAAACCTCGACTGGTTTGTTTGCCAATGGAATGCGCAACGCGTTCTTTCATTTCTCGTGCAGCTTTGTTAGTAAAGGTTACGGCAGCAATATGCCGAGGCGAATAACCACAATGTGCGACTAAATGTGCAATTTTATTAATAATAACGCGAGTTTTACCCGATCCTGCTCCTGCTAACACTAAACAAGGACCAGTAACATATTCAACGGCTTTTTGTTGTTGTGGGTTTAATTTCATAACGTAATATTTTTTATTCTGTTTGTTGTGACCATGCGTAAGGCAATAATGCGGTGTCCAATAAAAATGACATTGGTAAATCTAAAACAGGCAGCCCCCAGACTTGGGCCATCTCCAGATCATATTTGATTCCTGCGTAAGAAACATAAGGCTCTGTTGGATCAATCAGTTTAACGACCGTTCCACAACCCGTTGTGCTCAAAGTTGTGCTCAAAAGTGCGGTAAATACAAGAAAATACTTATACATCGTTCACCCATAAAAAAGATGGGCTAATGATATAAGTAATAGGTCAAAAATGCGATACTAAAATAGTAGAAAATAAAAATGCGGTTAAATGACTAACCGCACTTTTGTTTAATGAAGAACGGAATTATTTTCCATCCCAAGCATGAATTGCTTTAGCACGAATATCTAATTTGCTTTGTGCATTACCTTTGAAGTAGTTTTTATCTAAACCACCTTCCCAGTCACCATAGTTATTGTTTGGTAATACGATGAATTTTTTACCAAAGGCTTTGCTATTTTTCATGACAAATGAACGACGTTCTTCATTTGATTTTTTATAAGTTTCATCACCGAAATCGTTTAAATTATCACCCACGAATAACACGATGTCATAACCCATATCTTCAACTTGTTTGAAACGGATAGATTTGTTTGATTTGTCTTTTTTCAATAATAAGGTTTTATCATTCACACCAGTAAAGCCAAGACGTTTCATGTCATCCACTGTACCTGCTTTTTCAACGTCATCACGACGGTTTGAAACGAAGAACATGGTACCGCCGTTTGCATTGACATAGTTAGAGAACTCAACCGCACCAGGAATTGCCGCTGATTGTCTTGCATCAACCCATTTTGTCCAAGTTTTTGGTGAGAAACCTTGACCATTTTGTACTTGCCAGCCCGCATAAGCACTGTTATCGATCATGGTTTCATCTAAATCGACCACTACTGCTTTTTTCTTACCTTTTTTTGCTTTCGCATGATCAAACGCTACTTTTGCAGAGTTAAACGCTTGGTGAGCTAACGCAGCGTATTCACCAGATTGTTGTGTCCAAACTAGCCCTAATGCTGCTTGTTGCTGTAATTTTGCTTGATTTGCTTGCTCTACAGCTTGTTGATTTGAACAAGCTGCTAATAATACTAATGAGCTAAGTGCTACGACTGATAACTTAAATTTTTTCATTTTCTTCTCCTTGAATGCCCAATTAAGATGCTGGGTGGAGCTAATTTAACAAATTAGCAAGCAAACTTATAGCTGACGCCACGTTGAATGTGACTAAGATCACATAATTTTTCTTTTATGTGATTATTATGACATTCATCAACATACTCAATGAAACACATATTAGCCAAACTTCTGTATTTTTCCGCGCACGTTCACTGTATTTTTAAGTTATAATGCCCCATAAAGTTTCACTTACTCAAACGGATATCTTATGGCAAAAATTGCAGAAAATCCTCTTGTTCTTGTTGATGGTTCCTCTTACTTATACCGTGCTTTTCACGCTTTTCCACCCTTAACTAACTCGCTCAATGAACCAACTGGGGCGATGTATGGTGTATTAAATATGCTGAAAAGTTTAATTTCACAAGTGCAACCGAGCCATATTGCCGTGGTGTTTGATGCCAAAGGTAAAACTTTCCGTGATGAAATGTTTGAACAATACAAATCACATCGCCCGCCCATGCCTGATGAATTACGTAGTCAAATTTTACCGTTACACAACATCATTCGCGCGTTAGGGATTCCATTATTAATGGTTGAAGGTGTGGAAGCTGACGATGTTATCGGAACTTTAGCGGTGCAAGCCTCAAAAGCAGGTAAAAAAGTGCTGATCAGTACGGGCGATAAAGATATGGCACAGCTTGTTGATGACAACATTATGCTGATCAACACCATGAATAACACGCTATTAGATCGTGAAGGCGTCATCGAAAAATACGGTTTACCGCCTGAATTAATTATCGACTACCTCGCGTTAATGGGCGATAGCTCGGATAACATTCCTGGCGTGCCTGGTGTAGGTGAAAAAACCGCATTGGGGCTATTACAAGGCATTGGTAGTATGGCAGAAATCTATGCCAATTTAGACAAAGTCGCCGAGCTACCAATTCGTGGGGCGAAAAAATTAGGTTATAAATTACTTGATGCCAAAGAAATGGCAGATCTTTCCTATGCGCTAGCGACCATTAAAACGGATGTTGAATTGGAAATCACGCCAGAACAACTGACCTTTGGCACCGCTAATAATGATGAATTAGTGGAATATTTTGGTCGTTATGAATTTAAACGTTGGTTAACTGAAGTAATGCATAACGGCACAAGCTCAGTGACCAATGGCACTGAACAACCTGTCAAAATCAACCATTATCAAGCTACACCACCAGCAACCGAGCCTGAAAGTGTGGTCAAAATTGAGATCGATCGCAGCAAATATGAATGTATTTTATCCGTTGCTGATTTTGAAAAATGGTTGGATAAACTCACTCAAGCAAAACTTATCGCCATTGATACAGAAACCGACAATTTAGATTATATGAGTGCGAATTTAGTCGGTATTTCCTTTGCGTTAGAAAATGGCGAGGCCGCTTATTTACCATTACGTCACGATTACATTGGTGCACCACAACAAATAGATTTTGACACTGCACTTTCCAAATTAAAACCGATTTTAGAAAACCCAACAATTGAGAAAATCGGGCAAAATATCAAATACGATTTAAGTATTTTTGCACGTAACGGCATTAATGTACAAGGTGTCGCTTATGACACAATGCTGCTCTCTTACGTGCTAGACAGCACTGGTCGTCACAATATGGACGACTTGGCAAAACGCTATTTAGGTCATCAAACAATTAGTTTTGAAGATATTGCGGGTAAAGGCAAGGGGCAACTCACATTCAACCAAATTCCACTTGAGCAAGCTGCCGAATATGCCGCAGAAGATGCAGACATCACAATGAAATTGCAGCAAGTGTTGTGGTCGAAAGTGTCAGAACAGCCGTCATTAGTCGAATTATATCGCACAATGGAATTGCCTTTGTTATCGGTGCTTTCTCGTATGGAACGCCACGGTGTGCTGATTGATAGCGATGCGTTATTTGCACAGTCCAATGAAATTTCGACAAGATTGACCGCACTTGAGCAACAAGCCTATGAGCTTGCTGGACAAACATTCAATTTAGCCTCAACAAAACAGCTACAAGAAATTTTGTTTGATAAGCTCGGTTTGCCTGTATTGAAAAAAACACCGAAAGGTGCACCTTCAACCAATGAAGAAGTGTTGGAAGAACTGGCTTACGATCACGAATTGCCAAAATTGTTAGTCGAACATCGTGGTTTAAGCAAATTAAAATCTACTTATACGGATAAATTGCCGCAAATGATCAACACGCATACAGGGCGTGTGCATACATCTTATCATCAAGCGGTAACCGCGACGGGGCGTTTATCATCAAGTGATCCAAACTTACAAAATATCCCAATTCGTAATGAAGAAGGTCGCCGTATTCGCCAAGCATTTATTCCACGTGAAGGTTTTACAATGGTTGCTGCTGACTATTCACAAATTGAATTGCGTATTATGGCACATTTATCAAAAGACCAAGGGTTGATCAAAGCCTTCAGCGAGGGCAAAGATATTCACCGTTCAACGGCAGCAGAAATTTTTGGCTTGCCATTAGAACAAGTGACAAGCGAGCAACGTCGTAGTGCAAAAGCCATTAACTTCGGCTTAATTTACGGAATGAGCTCATTTGGTTTATCACGTCAATTAGGCATTCCACGAACAGATGCACAAAAATATATGGATTTGTATTTCCAACGTTATCCGGGCGTGCAAACCTTTATGACCGATATTCGTGAAACCGCGAAAGTACAAGGCTATGTGGCAACACTATTTGATCGCCGTTTATATTTGCCCGATATCAGCTCATCGAATGCAATCCGTCGCAAAGCCGCTGAACGTGTCGCCATCAACGCACCGATGCAAGGCACTGCTGCTGATATTATTAAACGTGCAATGATTGCCTTAGATAAACAAATTGCGGGTAATCCTGATATTCAAATGATTATGCAAGTGCACGATGAATTGGTGTTTGAAGTGCGGTCAGAAAAAGTAGAAGAATTTAGCCAATTAATTAAACAAACAATGGAACAAGCTGCACAACTTGTGGTGCCGTTGATTGTTGATGTGGGTGTAGGTAAAAACTGGGACGAAGCCCACTAATCAATAGAAAAACAAAAGGCGGAATATCATTTCCGCCTTTTTTCTATGCTATACCAACTAAGCGATAAAATTACGCAGCTGGTTTTTTAAGGAATTTTTTACGAATTTTAATGTTGATCATCTCAACCACAACAGAGAAGCCCATTGCGAAGTAGATGTAACCTTTCGGAATGTGGAACTCTAAACTTTCTGCGATTAACGCAACACCGATCAAAATTAAGAAAGATAAGGCTAACACTTTCAAGGTTGGGTGGGTTTCAACGAAGTCACCGATTGGTTTCGCGGCAAACATCATCACTGCAACCGCAAGAACAATCGCAACAATCATCACGCCAATTTGATCCACCATACCCACAGCAGTAATCACTGAGTCTAAAGAGAATACAATATCTAAAATGGCGATTTGGGTCAGAATACCAATAAAGCTTGCTGCTTTTGGTTTATCATCCTCACCCGCTTCTTCTGGTGTCATTGCGTGGTGAATTTCGTGCGTACTCTTCGCCACAAGGAACAAGCCCCCGATTAATAAAATCAAGTCACGTCCTGAAATTTCTTCCCCTAAGACAGTAAAGAGCGGTGTCGTTAAAGACATTACCCAAGAAAGGGACAATAACAATGCAATACGCATCCCCATTGCTAAACCTAAGCCAATTAAACGTCCTGATTGACGTTGATGTTCAGGTAAACGCCCCACTAAAATACTGATGAAAATAATGTTATCAATCCCCAACACAATCTCAAGTGCAGCTAATGTAAAGAGTGCGACCCAGGCTTCTGGGCTAGCAAGCCATTCAAACATAATATGGTTTCCTTAACTGTTAAAAATCGTATGAATAATATAGTGTTGTTTAAAAAATGCCAAGAAATTAATCATGCCCCTCCAAAAACTGTTGCAAAATAGCCTGAGTAAATTCTTTGCGTAAATAAAATCCAAGCGGTAAAGTTGAAATGTGCTCCCCTTGTTTACCCACTCCTCTGGTTAATGCTTTACTGTTCGCACCTTTAGGGCGTAACTGCAATACTTCACCTAATGTTGCATTAATTTGGTCAAGTTTTCCTAACGTAATATAGTCCATTAACTCTTCCCAATCACGCTGTAAGCATTGCTCTTGCTTAAGAGAGGGCTGCCATAAAATCGGCTGTCCAATGTGACGCTCTGCTAACGGAATATGTCGTTCACCTTCAACAGGCATCCATAACACTTTACTCAATTTATGTTTAACATGTGAGTCTTGCCAAGCCACTCCCATATTTTGAGTCAGCGGTGCTAGACTGACAAACGTGGTTTCTAACGGCATTCCGCTTGCATTAATCGGGATCGTTTTCAGCTCGATTCCCAAATGGGGAAAGTCGCGTTCTGCTTTACTACCCGCCGTTGCGCCTAGTGCAGTTTCAATTAACATCCCCACCCAGCCCTTATCACGTTTTAAATTGGGAGGAACAGGAATTGATAACGTCATCGCTAATTCACCAAACGTTAGGCCAGCAATTGATTGTGCTCGATAAAGCAACTCTTGTTCTGTTTTTGGCATCATCACTGTGAACAATATTTTTTCAGAAGTTTTGGCTTAACAAACTCGATCCCTTTATCCACATACGCCACATTTTCTAGCTGCAATAAATGACGTTTCGTAGGCAATCCACCACCAAACCCCGTTAAGGTACGATCTTTTCCTAGAACACGATGACAAGGAATAATAATGCTAATCGGGTTTCGCCCCACAGCTCCCCCAACAGCACGTACAGCGTTAGGGTGTTCAATTAACTGTGCAAGCTCACTATATGTCGAGATTTGTCCGTAAGGAATACCTTGTAAGGCTTGCCAAATACGTTGTTGGAATGCAGTACCTTGTGGCGCCAGAGGAATCCCCACAAATGTGTCTTTTTTACCCGCAAAATAATCCGCCAATGCTTGCTTGACTTGCATAAAAAGCGGTCTATTTTCATCAAGAATCCAGTGGGGATTCGGCGGAATTGACTCGACTTCAAAATCAAGATTGGTTAATTTTTCATTCTGACAAAGCAGTAACAGACGCCCTACAGGCGAATGAAAATAGCAATAATAAATAGCTGGCATCATGTTCCCTCAAAAGAAAAAGCGTACCGAAGTACGCTTTATTATCCGTAATTTTTCACGAATTAGAAACGATAGTTTACATTTAAACCGTAAATATTCGCTTTTGCTTTACTGGTAAATGGAACTTTTTCTTCTGTAAAGGTATTTTTCTTACCTTTTAAGTGCGCAAAACCTGCATCAACAGAAAGATTTGGCGTGAAACGGTAAGTTGCTCCGACACTGTACCATGTACGATTCGTATCAGGAATAGAGATCGTATGGTGATCTTGTGCCGCACTTTCATCATGTGCAATACCAGCACGAAACGTTAAAGCGTCATTGACATCATAACTCGCACCGAATGCAATACGTGATGCATCTCTAAACTCTTCTTCTTTGCTGAATAACGTTGTGCCGTCCACACCTTTTGCACGTAATTCTTTAAATTTGCTCCATTGTGTATATTTGTAGCTATAATGAATCGCAAAGCTATCTGTCATCTTATGATAACCAGAGATTTCCCAATATGCTGGCAATGGTAAATGTAAGGTACCAGGGATAGTCTTCCCACCAGTTGCAGTAACTCCTTGTTTTTGTAATGCAGCTACGATCGCAGGAACATGATTTGGAAATTGATTAGAGTAATCACCCTTAAAATCAATATCTACTTGTGAATGATAAGCGACACCTACACGGTTATGCTCATTAAACTCATAAACTAAGCCCGCATTCCAACCGAAGCCCCATTTATCGCCTTCTAATTTATGAACGATGCTCGTTGATGTCATTCCTAAAGCTGCTAATTGAGAAAATCTACTGTCTTTTATTAAAGCACCTAAGTAACGTTCAAGTTTTGCTTTAGCATGAACGGCATTTAAACCTAAACCAAAGCTTAATTCATCGGTGATACGATAAGATCCGCTTAAGTTAAAATTAATTGCAGTAAGATCTGTTTTACCACCTAAAAAACCACCTGCATAGCTATCATTAAATTCCGTTGCTAAACCATAGTTCACGTTAACTCCGCCACCTACAGCAAACTTATCATTAATTGGGTAAACCACATAAAGTGTTGGCACTAATGCATTTGGTGCAATATTTTTATAGGAAAAATCTGGTAATTTTGATTCTAAATCAATATTAGGATCAACATAAATGGCTCCCACAGAAATTTCAGCTTGTTTTAACAAGCTCATTAAAGCTGGGTTAGTTGCTACAACTGACGCATTGTCTGCGATCGCTGCTTCACCAGCATATGCACGACCTAAACCAGAAGTCGACACTTCTGCTAATTGGAACGCCGCTGCAGATGCACTCCCTGCTGCAACCATCAGAATTGAAGAGAGAAGAGTTTGAGTAAATTTGCTCGTTTTTGCCATTTTCAGCCCTTTTTATTGTTCAAATTATGTTAATAAGCGCTTGGATTCTAAAGAACTCTAGGAGGGGGTGCAAATTTATTTCCATATTTTTATAAGAGTTCGGACCAGTAAAATACAAGGCATCCAATATCCATCAATAAAGTGCGGTTAAATTTTACGAAGAATTGGAACGATGATAAAATGTTTTCCAATGTCAATTCCATTTAAAGAGGGTAAAATAATGAGTAAATTAAAATGTCATCCTGAAGAAGCAAAAGCCTGCTGTTGTGTGGATGTAGGAACCATTATCGATGGTTCAGACTGCCGCGTTGATTTTGAACAACTTTACGCCACTGAAGCGCTTGCTCAAGAAGCGCTCGCCTATTTAACACAAAAAGCCAAAGCGGCGGAAAACGATCCTTGCCAAATCAAAAGTGAAATCACGCTTACTGAACAAGGGGCACGCTTAAGAGCACAATTTGACTTCAGTTGCCAAGCAGAAGCAATGATTTTCCAACTCTCCACTCGCTAATTGCAATAGAAAAAAGACGGTATCTTAGGATACCGTCTTTTTTCTGATCCATTTACATCAATGTCGTAATCAAGATGGCGAGAATCTGCGGAGAAATAATCCTTAAAAACATCACCATCGGGTAGACTGTGGCATAAGATAACGCCGAAGCACCACTCTCTTCTTTAATTGCATTGGCAAAGGCTAATGCAGGGGGATCGGTCATCGAACCCGCTAATAGTCCACAGAGGGTTAAATAATTCATATTAGCATATAAACGCGCAATAATTGCCGTAATCATAAGTGGCACAAAGGTAATAATAATCCCGTATGCCATCCATTCCAACCCACTACCATTGACTAACGTGTCGACAAAATTTCCACCCGATTTTAATCCAACGACAGACAAGAACAACACAATACCAATTTCACGTAATGCTAAGTTAGCACTTGGTGGCATAAACCAATACAGTTTTCCAATACTCCCGATACGCGCTAAAATCAACGCAACGACCAATGGTCCGCCCGCTAAGCCTAATTTTAGTGCCACAGGGAACCCTGGAATATGGAAGGGGATCGAACCTAACAGCACACCAAGCCCAATCCCAATAAATACGGGGAGCATTTGTACTTGTTGTAATTTTTGCTGAGCATTACCAATGACTGAGACCGCTTGGTCTAGCACTTCACTCCGCCCCACCACATGTAACACGTCACCAAATTGTAATGTCGTATTCGCCGAAGGAACCAATTCCACCCCAGCACGGTTTAAACGAGCGATCACAACTCCATATTTTTGATGAATACCTAACGAGCGAATGCGTTTTCCTAATACTTTTTCATTAGTGACCACAATGCGGTCTGAGCGTAAATCCCCCGCAAAGCTAGATAAAGGCACATCAACTTCCTCACCTAATACTAATTTAATTTTGCGTAACAGCGGCAACTCACCCACTAAATGCAATAAGTCACCTTGTTTTATAATCGTGTTAGCTTGTGGGACGCTAATATTTTCTTCTCGTTTTAAACGAGTACATACGACATCTTTCTTTTCATCAAAGCCAGGAATATCAATTAAACGTAAACCATTTAAATTTGGATTCGTAACTTTAATATTCATCGAGCTCAAGGTTTCTTTATCTTGCCCACTTTCTTTTAAGAAGTTCTTCGCTTCATCATCCACTTTGATACGAAAAAATAAACGAACCAACCACATAGAAAGCAAAATACCACAAATCCCAAAAGGATACGCCATCGCGTACGCCATCCCCATGGTAGAGGAAGTCTGTGTATAGTGAAGCTCAGTTAAAATTTGTTGCCCCGCCCCAAGAGAAGGCGTGTTTGTGACGGCCCCCGAATAAATCCCGAGAATAATGTCTAACGGCACATCCGCTAACAAATAAATCATCACAACCGATAAAGAACCCAACAGCACAATCAGTGCTGCAAAGCCATTTAATTTCAATCCTGATTCACGCAAAGACGCAAAAAAACCCGGGCCAACTTGAATACCAATGGTATAAACAAATAAGATTAAGCCAAATTCTTGAATAAAATGTAAGGTATGCTGATCTAATTCTAGATCGGTATATTGCTTTATAAAATGGGCAACAATAATACCGCCGAATAAAACGCCACCAATACCTAACCCCACGCCTCTAATCTTCCAATGTCCTATCCACAACCCAATGACAGCAACAAGTGCAAGGAGGCTAATAGTGATCGCAATGTCACTCATAATTTACCTCTACATCAATTTTAAATTTAACAAAAATAACTATAAATAATTATATCAAGCTCCGTTTTTAAAAACTTAAAGAAATAATGAAAATTTAATCTTAATCACATTTTTCTTGCTTAACTAACGAAAATTTTTAAGAATACAACACCATTTTTTTTACAATACATTTATATTTGGAATCATTATGAATTGGTCGCAAGAACTGTTAGACTCCTTTTTCTGGCTACTAAAAAGCCTGTCTTTAACAGCAATTTTATTCCCTTTAGCCGTCTATATTGTGTCAAAAACAACCAGATGGGGGCACCAACTTTGGTTGCTCGCTGAAGGGTATTTCAATCCACGCAATAGCATTCGCCCACTGCTTTATTTTATTGTGATTGTTTTCTTTGATTTATTGTCCGTACGCATCGATATCTTAGTATCTAACTGGTACAACGCACTGTATAAGTCTTTACAAGATATGAACGAAAGTGTGTTTTGGCAGCAAATGGTGGTGTTTGCTGTCATTGCAACATCAAGTATTGGTAATGCGCTCTTAAGCTACTATCTGAGCAAACGCTTTTTAATTCATTGGCGTCTTTGGTTCAATAATAGAATGTTGAATAAATGGACGGAGAACCAAGCCTATTACAAAACCCAATATCTTGAAAATCAACTGGATAACCCTGATCAACGTATTCAACAAGATATTAATGCGTTCGTTTCTAATACGTTAGATTTTGCAACAGGCTTGATTTCGTCGATTGTCTCCATTGTCGCGTTCACGATTATCTTGTGGAACTTATCTGGCACCATGAATATTGGCAGTATCGAAGTGCCGCATGCGATGGTATTTCTGGTCTTTATTTATGTATTAGTCACCAGTATTTTTGCCTTTAAAATAGGACGCCCACTGATTCAACTGAATTTTGCTAACGAACGTTTAAATGCGAACTACCGCTATTCGCTCATCCGTTTAAAAGAATACGCCGAAAGTATTGCGTTCTATCGCGGTGAAAAAATGGAAAAACGCCTATTAACCTCACAATTTGATCAAGTCATTGACAATGTTTGGAAAGTGGTCCATCGTACGTTAAAACTGTCAGGTTTTAACTTAATTGTCACGCAAATTTCTGTTGTTTTTCCACTGGTTATCCAAGTCACCCGCTATTTTAGTAATCAAATTACACTCGGTGACTTAATGCAAACCTCAAGCGCCTTCGGACGCGTACAATCCGCATTGTCTTTCTTCCGTAATTCATACGATGATTTTGCCGCCTACCGTGCCGTTCTCGATCGTTTGACGGGATTCCATACTGCCATTCAACAGGTCAATCAACCATCAGATTTAAAGATTCAAGACAGCGAAAATGTGATACGTTTTGAACACCTCAATGTGCATACCCCAAATGGTAAAACATTGATTCAGGATCTCAATCTTGAATTACCTATGGGAACGTCATTATTAATTCAAGGGGAATCGGGTGTAGGTAAAACCACATTATTAAGAACCATTGCTGGATTATGGTCTTATGCAAGCGGCACAATTCACTGCCCACAACATAATACGTTGTTCTTATCACAAAAACCTTATTTACCACAAGGTCGCTTAATTGATGCACTGTATTATCCCGATGTTGCACCAGACAATGTTGATCGAGAGCATGCCATGAGCATTTTACAACAAGTTCAATTAGGTCATTTAGCCGATAAATTAGAACAACACGATGAATGGACACGCGTGCTGTCACTTGGTGAACAACAGCGCTTATCGTTTGCTCGTGTGTTATTATGTAAACCTATTGTGGTCTTCTTAGATGAAGCAACGGCAAGTATGGACGAAGGGTTAGAGGACGCGATGTATCGTTTATTGAAACACACCTTGCCTCACACAACGATCATCAGTATTGGGCACCGTTCTACATTAATTGCACATCATCAACAGCACCTTAAAATTGGCTAATTTCCGACTAGGCTTTGCTTTTTAGCAAAGCCTTTAAAAAACACTTAAAAATCCCTGATGCTTATAAGAAAAACTTTCTAAACCAAACGATTACTGCTAAAATCGCGCCCAATTTTTGTACTTATCTTCAAACTATCTATATGCTAAAAAACATTTTATTATTCCTTGCAATCAGTCTCACGGTAGGTTGTCTTTCAACCAAACCTGAACCCTTTCCTGCTGAATTTGCGAATTTAGACTATGAATTATCGGATGAGGATGCGCAGAAATGGGTGCGTGCTAGTTTACAAGTCGAACAATGTATTTACCCTCACCTCACTCGTATTCAACGTGAGCATTTTGCTAAAGAAGATGCCTATATTCATTCCCAATATGTCTTCTTTTACCCATTAGAAGACATCATTGGTGAATCTTATGTCAAAATGATCCAAGCCGATGAAAAATCGATGGGATATGCGACATACCAATATAAAAAATTTAAGCAATCTGAAACGACACCGTTAGATGAAGAAAAATGTCTACTTCTTAGACAACAAGCCAAAGACGATTTAGCTGTCGTGAAAGGGCAATATAAAAGTGGGATGGCGGAAGATAAGCCAAACAAAGAAAAAACCAATACCGAAGGTGTCGCTACTGGTCAAAACAAATTTTTCTTCGATATTATTAAATGGGGAACCGCCCTACTACTCTAAGCGTTAAGTAGGCTTAGCTGCCTGCTTAGTCCTGCCCATCTGGTTTTCATTAAAATCAAAACGCAATCGATTACAAAGTGACTAAGCTCAAATAATTTGAGTTTAGTCATTTTAATTCTTCTCTTTTTCAGCTAGTCTAACCATAATCTATATCACATAATTTTTAATAAAAATTAAGGAGAATTTATGACAATTTTTACCCATGCTCAAAATTGGCTAGCACAAGATCCTGATGCGGAAACCCGCTCAGAATTAGAGCAACTGATTTCAGCAGCTCAATCTGGTGATGAAAAAGCAAAAGCAGAATTAGCTGATCGTTTCGACGGTCGTTTACAGTTTGGCACAGCTGGTTTACGCGGTCGTTTACAAGCGGGCTCTATGGGGATGAACCGTGTGCTTGTTGCTCAAGCTGCGGGTGGTTTAGCTGAGTATTTAAAAGGCTACGACAAAGAACCTTCTATCGTAATTGGTTATGACGGTCGTAAAAATTCAGATGTCTTTGCGCGTGATACGGCAGAAATTATGGCGGGCGCAGGTATCAAAGCCTATTTATTACCACGCAAATTACCAACCCCAGTGCTTGCATACGCAATCAAATATTTTGACACCACCGCTGGCGTAATGGTGACAGCAAGCCACAACCCACCAGAAGATAACGGTTATAAAGTTTACTTAGGTAAAGCAAATGGCGGTGGTCAAATTGTTTCACCAGCAGACCAAGATATTGCGAAATTAATTGATAAAGTTGCCGCAGGTTCAATCAACGATTTACCACGCAGCCAAGATTTCATTGTGTTAAATGATGAAGTGGTTGACGCATACATCGCAAAAACAGCATCACTTGCAAAAGAACCACAAACAGACATTAACTACGTTTACACCGCAATGCACGGTGTGGGCTATGAAGTGTTAAGCAAAACCTTAGCGAAAGCTGGCTTACCACAACCAAGTGTTGTAGCGGAGCAAGTATGGCCAGACGGCACATTCCCAACCGTAAACTTCCCTAACCCAGAAGAAAAAGGCGCATTAGACTTAGCTATTAAATTAGCAAAAGAGAAAAAGGCAGAATTTATCATTGCAAATGACCCTGATGCTGACCGTTTGGCTGTGGCTGTACCTGATGCGGAAGGAAACTGGAAAGCATTACATGGCAACGTAGTGGGTTGTTTCTTAGGTTGGTACCTTGCAAAACAATATCATGCACAAGGTCAAAAGGGTATTCTCGCCTGTTCTTTAGTTTCATCACCAGCCTTAGCTGAAATTGCGAAAAAATACGGGTTCCAATCAGAAGAAACCTTAACTGGCTTTAAATACATCGGTAAAGTCAATGGCTTATTATTCGGTTTTGAAGAAGCATTAGGCTACCTCGTTGACCCAGACAAAGTGCGTGATAAAGACGGTATCTCTGCTGCAATCGTATTCTTAGATTTAGTACGCAACTTGAAAAAACAAGGCAAAACATTAGCAGACTATGCTGATGAGTTTACGAAAGAATTTGGTGCTTATGTGAGTGGACAAATCTCAATTCGTGTTGATGATTTATCTGAAATCGGTAAATTAATGACCGCACTTCGTAACAACCCGCCAAGCGAAATCGGTGGCTTCACAGTGGCTCAATTCTTAGACCACACCAAAACTGATCGCCAAAGTGATATTTTAGTTTTCGTACTTGAAAACGGCAGCCGTTTAATTGCTCGCCCATCAGGTACAGAACCGAAAATCAAATTCTACTTAGATGCGAAAGGTAAAGATCCACAAGACGCAGATAACGTATTAGCACAATTTGATGAAAGCGTTCGCCAAATTTTACGCAAAGACGAATTTGGCAAACAAGACTGCTAATCCCCGATTAGAAATACAAAAATGGCACAGATATTTATCTGTGCCATAAAACTAGAAGCTTTCTCGAATACACTTCTCAAAAAACGCCTGATATTTGGCTAAGTTTTCCAAAACTTTTTGTCCATCAAAACATTCATTACCAAACCAACCCTCTCTTTCAATAACGGCAAATGTCATATATTCACCATTACCAAATCTATCTGGTTTTTTTATTCCTAAAATCCCTTCTTGTGTAGCTTGTTTCGTAATTAAATGATAGAGCTTATTTCTAACTGCTTGCGTTGATATCTCTTTATTATCACAATCCACTTGTACTTTAAAACATAATCTCTTCTTATCTTGTTCTAATTGCATATACACAGCACTATTGTACTTCCAATTTAGCCAAGAAAAACAAAGATAAAAGAAACCACCATTCGGATTATTCGCAAATCCCCAACTCATATCATCACATTCTAATTTATCTTCTAGAAATTGATAAAACCCTTGCCAATCACTATTTCCCCACTGGTTAATCTCTTTATATGTGAATTGATTATTTAGAGATTCTAACCTTAATAATCTATCCAAGAAGTCTTGAAAAATATTATTTTTGATAAATTTATATTTTTCTAAAATAGCAATGAGTTCTTTTCTACCAAAAACAGAAAAACCTTTTTTCTCTATCTTTTTTAAATAATGTCGGCTTTCATTCCCTGTTTTTATATAAATACAGACAGGCTGATAGTAATTATTGTCCTTACAATAATGTAATGCAAAATCTTTGTATCTCTCTAATTGCTGACTATGTTCGCCGGTATTTGTTTTATCTTCTATAACAATAAAATACTTATTATTGATCACCGCCCAAACATCGATATTTTGTAATTGCCTATCTGCTTTTACTGAAACAATCTTTTCATCATAATCTGAATATTCAGTTTGGATTAATGACCTCACAAATTCCTGTGCACATTGATGTAAATCTTTATCTTCCTCCTGACAAGACTCATCTGCAAATCTTAATAGCCAAGTAATAAAAGCATCTTGCGACAATTCTTTTGTTGCTATATCAAAAATATTCGGTCTCATCACATATCCTTGTTTATACAGATATATCTAATATTTTTCTCTAACCACTTTTTTCTCAGGCTCTGCCTCATCTATTTTTTCTTGGGCAAGTTCGTGATCTGCACCATCTGCTTCAGGTGTAGGTTGTGCAACTTCCACACAAGGGTGGAATTGGAAACAGCCGTAAACAGGGAAATGGTCTGAACCAATATCAGATAACACACGAATATCACGCATCATAAAATCATTACTATGATAAATATGATCTAAAGGCCAACGTAAAAAAGGATATTTCGCATGAAATGTACTGTATAAACCGCGTCCAACACGAGGATCCAGTAACCCGCTCGTTTTTTGGAATAAACGTGAGGTCGATGACCACGCCACATCATTCATATCCCCGAATACTAATACTGATTGGTTATTTTCGCTGATTTCTTGCCCCACTAATAATAGCTCTGCATCACGATGCGTTGAGGTGGCGCTCTCTGTGGGTGTCGGTGGCATTGGATGTAAACAATACAAATGGATCCAATCCCCTGAAGGCAGGCAAGCTTCGGTATAAATGGATGGAATATCTTCTTGTACCCAATGACGCACTTCTGTATTACGTAGCGGCAAACGACTATATAAATGCATTCCATACAAATTATCGAGTGGAATTTTGACTGTATAAGCATAGCTTTCTTCTAGTGAGGCTAACTTTTCTTCCCACCACAAATCCGTTTCTAATGTCAGCACCACATCCGGTTGCCAATTCTCGATCAACTGCAATAATTTATCCACTTGACGATTGGGTGTGAGTACATTGGTCGTAAGCAATGCGATACTGCATTCATCTTTTTCACCATGATATTGCAAGACTTGTGGGCGTGACAAACGTGTATAGGCAAGAATCTCCCAAATCTGATACCCCATACAGAGCAAGTTGAAACACTGCAACACAATCCACAACCACATCGGCTCAGGCTTCACGACCCAACCCAACACAAAACAAAATAAATTCAGACCTGCAATCTGCAAACGTGGAAAATCAAAGATCCTTACCGTCCAATGATTAAACGGTAAGAACGGTAAAAGCGTGGCAATAATCGGAATGCTTAAAAAGACAAAAAATAACCAATCCATTGTGCGAGTAAACGCAAATCATCTATTAAACGTTGAGCAATAGTAGCATTATTTAATCAAGGTGCAAAATAGCAAATCAAAACACCCTGCGGTCAAACGGAATTAAATATGACCTCATATGACCGCACATTCTGCCTTTAAAAGAAAACATCAACATAATCTATTGCCTGATCACAAGGGTTAGCCATTTGCTGTAAACGCCAATAACGTGAGAGTAAGCGTTCCATAGATAAGCACAAAAGTACAATAGCAAAATTACGCGACAAAGTTCGAACAACAATTCGCTATTAAAACGCAATCTGATATTCTATAATGAACAGAAAGTATGTAAATTATACAACATTCTGCATTTCAATAAGGAGACAACATGAAAATATTCACTCAATTCAGTTTAGCTACTATGTTCGCTTTAAGTCTTGTCGCTTGTGATAATGCGAGCAAAACAAATTCAACTCCAGATACCACCGCGAAGCAAGCAGCAGCTCAACTCAGTCCACAAGAGCAGTTCCGCCATGATTATGAAAAATTCGAAAAATGGAACAGCGAGTCTGAACAAGAAATCGGTAAACACTTCAAACCTATCGAAGAAAAAATGGCAGCAATACAAAGTGGTAATATCACCGCGACACCAGAAGATGTCGATACATTATTTGCGCCATTCCAAGAAGTAATGAATAAAGAACTACAAAAATTAGATGCCCTTAACTTAAAAGATCCTGAAATGCTAAACTATGCTGCACTCGTGAAAAAAGCGTATCAAGGTACATTTGAAACGCTTCCACTTATCATGAAATTGTCTCTTGACCCAGCTAAAGCAACGCAAGAATTATCAAAGGCAGAGGCGACATTCAGCGAATTTGAAAAAAACCAACAAGAAATGGAAAAAGAGAAAACGCGCTTAAAACAAAAATATGAGCAAAAATAATTCAATTTCATGTTTTTAAAAGAAAATAGCCAAACATCCTGTTTGGCTATTTTTTTATTTATTAAATATTCAAAAAACAAATATGTCGCAAAATCCCTTACACACGCAATTTAAAACTATAGGATGAAATTGTTTTTCACCCGCCATTAAACGCCCTGCAAGCTATGCACTTTGTTTGCTCTCCACCTGCACATCAACATGAATGGCTGCAAGTTCAATATGATTATTTGCATCAGCTAAACTATTTTGTGCAACTGATATTTGGCTATAAAGTCCCGAAATCACACAAAAATAAATACGAAATTTTTCTCATAAATAGATATAAAAATTTAAAAAGTGAATAAATGCGCGTATTCCGAAAAACACACCGCCAAGCCCCAGACACATTTCAGGTTTCTGGAGCTAAGCATTAAATATGGTGCGGAATACACGTTATGAGGGAATACTAGGGACGACTCACCCCTCTTAATAAAACAGAGTTCAACACCCGACACTGATTCGGTTAAGCTGCACAGTACATTTAAATTAGCGGTGAATTATTTTCTACATATCGTTCAATAGTAAGAGCTTTTTTATTGCGTAAATTATCATAGTGATATCTAGCTTTTTTAACGATAGAAATAATGATAGCTCTTTTAACGACAGAACCCTTCTATAGCCTAAAGATAGCACGCTTTCGTGATGGATTTTTAACTGAATGAGAAATGAAAAAACACTCGTGAAAACACGAGCACCAGAGTAAGTGCGGTCACTTTTAGCCAACTTTTTAAAATATAAAAAATAAGATCGCGCTTTATCGCACTCTTTTTATTTAAAAAGGAACAATAGCAAAATCTAATATTCTTGCTAACTGTAAAATACGTTTTTTTATCTTTCTGTTGACAGAAGAAGAAACAGTATGAATCTTGTTCTTTTCAATATTTAGCAAAGTATAACTGTTCTTTTTCTCTCAGCGTTCGACGATTTCATCCGGTTTGAGGACTTTTTTAGGTAAAGACAATCCTAATAAAAGTGAAAACAGCTTGTTTATTATACGATAGTATTGATTAAAAAACTGTTAGGTCTGAAATAGGTTGTTGATAGCAGTTGTTGATGTTGTGGTTTGTGATGAGTATTTTACATTCTGGAGAAAAGGAAAAGGCACTTGTGGGGTTATAATAAGCATACAAATGTGAATTTTTCTATAACTAAATCAATTTCTCTAGTCCAAGTACGATATCCTAGCAATTTACATAATTTTTTGCACTCTACTGCATTTCCAATCTTCTGCCTGAGAAACAAATCCACTCACAACAGGATTTTGATGGATATAATCTAATTTCTGGTCAAAATATTTTTCGGGGTAAATTTCGATAGGTTGATTGTGATGTTGCCAAAACTAACAAAATAAATTCCCTCTGGATTATTCATTTTATATTTTCTGCTCATTGCCCCAATCCCAATAAAAGTAAATAAAGAAACTCTAAGCAAAAATAGAAATTAAGCATTATTTTGGGGTTCATTTCTCGATCCAACTCACAAAATAAAAAAGAAAAAGATAAAAAATCAGAAAGATAGTGCTCGTCTTTGACGAGTGCTTAGACTAATTTAGGTGTGACAAGGCACTCGTATGGATACGAGCGCAATCGGGAGGAAAAAGACAGCAAAAATCAGAAAAATAGTGCTTGTCTGTGACGAGTGTTTAGACTAATTTAGATATGACAAGGCACCCATGTGGACACGGGCGACATCAGGAGGTGCACCATCGGGGGGGGGGATGAAAAAACACTCGTGAGAACACGAGTGCCATCAGAGGGGATATTCAATTATAGATCCTAAGGAGCTATTATTTTTGCTTTAAAATCACTAAATATAGAAGTGTTATATTTACTTGTTGATTTAACTAGAGAATTAAACATAGCCACAGCTTTCTCAATTTCTGCATTATTAGTTAAACCAGATTTAATAGCTGGATTTAAATGTTCAACAAATGGTAATAGAACATCTAGAATATTAGCCCAAATTTGTCTAGCTATCACTGGAGAGCATTCTTTTCCAAAAGATATTCTAAATAAATTTGGAATAGAACGTTCTAATATGCTTTCTAGGCTATATGAGATAGCGTATGTTACTAAATATATAGCACCACGCTGACGTAAGAATGATAATAATTTTTCCTCATCTCTAGTTAAATTTGTCTTATATTGTAGATTTTTCTTTTTTTCTTCAATAGCTTTTACTAAACTATAGCAACAAACTATATGAGCAGCTTTAGTATTATCATTAAAAAGCTTATCGTATATTTTGTTATTAATCCAAATTCCAGCTTTCTTATTATATGCTGTTATCGGTTCGCCATGGAAAGCTGCTAGAGCTTGTCCTACCGCATAGGAACCTAATAAATTTGGTTTTCTACGAATAATATCACTAGAACTTCCGCGTCTTCCTCCTTCATATTCTGCTTCTGGTATATGATTAAACTCCTCTTTTAACCGTCTTTGAACCTTATCTGTACTTCTAAAATCTGCAGCTTCAACTTTATTTTGACTATTATTATATCTAATAATATTATCTATTAGATTTATAGATGAGTCAGTAACAGCAATTATCCTAGCTTGTACTAATGCTTTATTATCTGGTAGTTTTTTTAAAGAGCCGATTGCACCCGTTGTTTGTGCTCCATTTACAATAGATATTCCTTGAAGTTTTATGCTCTTGTTCTTAATTTCATAAGAGTGAGTTAAAATGGTTAATCCATTGTTATATACCCAAAAATTATTTGAATCTTCTTCAGCTGTTTTCTTAATTCCATTATTAATATTAGAATCTGACTTGCGAGATCCTAAATAATCTCTAATATTAGCAGAAAACATTTTTGTTTTATGCTTTTTATACAAACTAGCCAACTGCCTTAACTGTATAGCAGTTGAATAAGACTCCCAAGTATCTTGCTTTATTTCATATCCACCATTAATAGTAAGATCTATCTCATCACTTATCAATATAGGAGTTTCACACCTTTCATACCAAGTTTGTAATGTATTATGACCAACTTCTTTTGAAATAGTTTGGATATTTATACTAGGAAATTCTTGAGACAGAATAGTTATTGCAGTTTGTTCTACTGTAATTAGTTCATTTTCAACATAATGTGATTCTGAAAGATTATGAACATACCATAAATATAACCTATCAATATGATTCTGTTTAATTGCGTTACGCAAATTTATTGCTGCTGATTTAATTCTTTCGGGTACTTCATCAATATTTCTTTGTAATAACCAAGCTAAACCTGTATTTAAGTCACTAGCTTTATTAGATGGAGCAGACTCCTTCTCTTTTTTGCTGAAATAGCATTGTGCTATAACAGCATAGTTTTCTTCAGTATTGATAAAAATCATATCAAGTTTTTTATCATCTGCACCATCCGTTATTGCATCAGCTCCAACACTAGCTAGATCATCTACTCCAAAATTTAATCCTAATGCAAATAAACCTAAAGCATTATCTCCATATTCATCTAATTCATTTAAAGCTTTATATGCTGAAAGCCAATTGGACATATATACCTCTTATAAAGATAATCTAATATTGTTAAATTTAATGAATAAAAATATTTACTATTGTAACTAATGTTACTTTAATTTAGTTTTAGTTACCCCAATACCACTCTTGCATTACGGAACAATCTCATCCATGCCCCATCTTCACTCCAGTCTTCTGGGTGCCAAGAGTTAGATACAGTGCGGAATACACGTTCTGGGTGTGGCATCATGATAGCGACACGTCCGTCTTGGTTAGACAACGCGGTGATACCTTCTACTGAGCCGTTCGGGTTGGCTGGGTAGATTTCCGTTGGGTTGAGGTTGTTGTCGATGTATTGTGCAACGATTAAGTTTTGATCTTTTAACATCGGTAACTGTTGATCGTGTTTGAACTCAACGCGACCTTCACCGTGTGAAACTGCAATTGGCATATGTGAGCCAGCCATACCTTGGAACCAAACAGAGTGAGTGTCATTGATACGTACAAGTGCCGCACGAGCTTCGAAACGCTCAGATTTGTTACGTACAAAACGTGGCCACGCTTCTGTACCTGGAATGATTTCTGCTAGGTTAGAGAGCATTTGACAACCGTTACATACCCCTAATGCTAAAGTATTTGGGTTAGCAAAAAATTCACTGAATTGCTCGCGTAACATTGGGTTAAATAGGATTGATTTCGCCCAACCGCCACCCGCGCCAAGTACGTCACCATAAGAGAAACCTCCACAAGCCACTAATGAATTGAAGTCTTTTAAGTTGTAACGAGCATTATGTAAATCGCTCATATGCACGTCGATAGCATCAAAGCCTGCGCGGTCAAACGCAGCTGCCATTTCATAGTGGCTGTTTACACCTTGCTCACGTAAAATCGCAATGCGTGGTTTCTTGCCAGTTGCAATGTAAGGTGCAGCGATATCTTCATTAATGTCGTAAGTTAAATGCGCTGAGAAACCTTTGTTTTCAGGATCTTTCTTCGCTTCAAATTCTTGATCTGCACATTCTGGGTTATCACGTAAACGTTGCATTTGATGCGTTAATTCAGCCCAAATGCCACGTAATTCAGAGCGTTTTTCGCTGAATAATAATTTCGTGCCACGGGAGATTTCAATACAATCTTCAGTGGTCACTTCACCTAATTCTTTGGTTAAATGAATTAAACCATGTTGCGATAGCACATCACGAACATAGCTTAAATCGCTTTCGCGTACTTGAATGACCGCACCTAATTCTTCGTTGAATAACACCTCAAGATCGTTATCGCCCAACGCACTAATATGAATAGATAAACCGCAGTTACCCGCAAACGCCATTTCTGCAAGAGTTGCGATTAAACCACCGTCTGAACGGTCGTGGTAAGCCAATAATTTTTGCTCTGCCACAAGAGCTTGCATTGCATTGAAGAAGTTTTTCAAGTTTTCAACGTTAACAACGTCTGCTGGTTTATCACCAAGTTGTTTATAAACTTGTGCAAGTGCGGTCGCACCTAAGCGATTTTTGCCTTCACCTAAGTCGATTAATAATAAGCGGCTATGACCTTTGTCTGTACGTAATTGTGGTGTAACTGTTTTGCGGACATCTTCAACACGCGCAAAGGCACTGATGACTAAAGATAATGGCGCAGTAACTGTTTTTTGTTCACCGTTTTCGTTCCAAGTGGTTTTCATTGACATTGAGTCTTTACCCACTGGGATAGTTAAACCAAGTTGTGGACACAACTCTTCGCCCACGGCTTTTACTGCTTCGTATAAGCCCGCATCTTCACCAGTGTGGCCTGCTGCTGACATCCAGTTTGCAGATAATTTAATGCGTTTTAGATCGCCGATGTTTGTTGCGGCAATATTGGTGATCGATTCCGCCACTGCTAAACGGGCTGAAGCGGCGAAATCTAATAAAGCCACTGGCGCACGTTCGCCCATTGACATTGCTTCACCGTGATAGCTGTCTAAACTTGCAGTGGTAACTGCACAGTCTGCCACAGGGATTTGCCAAGGACCAACCATTTGATCACGTGCCACCATACCTGTTACTGAACGGTCACCGATAGTAATTAAGAAGGTTTTTTCTGCGACAACAGGTAAACGTAATACACGATGGAACGCCTCTTTTAAATCAATTTCAGATTGATCGATTGCACTACCTTCAACCGTTTTTGATTCAACATTACGTGTCATTTTCGGTGTTTTACCTAATAACACATTCATTGGTAAATCAATTGGGTTATTGCCAAAATGCGCATCGTGTAACGTTAAATGTTCTTGTTCTGTTGCTTCACCAATTACTGCAAATGGCGCACGTTCACGTTCACAAAGTGCGGTAAATAATGCTAATTTTTCTGGTGCTACGGCTAATACATAACGCTCTTGCGATTCATTACACCAAATTTCAAGCGGACTCATTCCACGTTCATCGCTCAGAATGTTGCGTAACTCAAATTTACCGCCACGACCACCATCGTGTACAAGCTCAGGCATTGCGTTTGATAAGCCACCCGCACCTACGTCGTGAATAAATAAAATTGGGTTGTCATCACCTAATTGCCAGCAACGGTCAATAACTTCTTGGCAACGGCGTTCCATTTCTGGGTTATCACGTTGCACAGAAGCAAAATCTAAATCTTCTTTTGATTTACCTGATGCCATTGAAGAGGCCGCACCGCCACCTAAGCCGATATTCATCGCAGGGCCACCCAATACGATTAATTTTGCACCGACAGGGATTTCACCTTTTTGAACGTGTTCCGCACGGATATTACCGATACCGCCCGCTAACATAATGGGTTTGTGGTAACCACGTACTTCTTCACCAGCAAAGCTGTTTACTTTTTCTTCATAAGTACGGAAGTAACCTAATAATGCAGGGCGACCAAATTCGTTGTTAAATGCCGCACCACCTAAAGGGCCTTCAATCATAATATCTAATGCGGAAGCAATACGGCTTGGTTTAGATACAGGATTTTCCCAAGGTTGTTCAAAACCTGGGATCACTAAGTTTGATACAGAGAAACCGACTAAACCTGCTTTTGGTTTTGCACCACGACCCGTTGCGCCTTCGTCACGAATTTCACCGCCTGAACCTGTTGCTGCCCCAGGGAATGGCGAAATCGCAGTTGGGTGGTTGTGAGTTTCGACTTTCATTAAGATGTGCGCATCTTCATTGTGATAACGGTATTGACCGTCTTGATCTGGGAAGAAGCGACCAACTTTTGAGCCTTCCATTACTGCGGCATTGTCTTTATAAGCTGACAATACGTAATCAGGGGTTTTCTCAAACGTATTTTTGATCATTTTAAACAAGGATTTTTCTTGTTTATCGCCGTCGATAATCCAATCTGCGTTAAAAATTTTGTGACGGCAGTGTTCCGAGTTTGCTTGTGCGAACATATAAAGTTCGATGTCATTTGGGTTGCGACCAAGTGCGGTGAAATTTTCGACTAAATAATCAATTTCATCTTCTGCAAGCGCAAGCCCTAATTCAACGTTCGCCGTTTCTAATGCTTTGCGACCGCCAGTTAAAACATCGACTGTCGTAAATGGTTTTGGTTCTTGTTGGTCAAATAACACTTTCGCATCTTCTGCGTTGCGAATAATGCCTTCTAACATTCTGTCGTGAATGTGTGAAACCAATTTTTGTTGTTCCTCACTCGATAAAGTGCGGTCAAATTCAAAATAAAAGGCTAATCCACGTTCCAAACGTTCTACTTTATTTAAACCACAATTATGTGCAATATCAGTCGCTTTAGATGACCAAGAAGAAATCGTGCCAACACGTGGAATCACGATAAAACATTCACCAACAGGTTCATGTTCTGCAAGGGTTGGACCATAATGTAACAACTGATCTAATTTAGCGTTTTCTTCTTCCATTAATGCTTCTGTTAACTTAGCAAAATGTAAGTATTCTGCATAACAGGATTTAACTGGTAACGCTGACTTTTGAAAAGCCGTTGCGAGTTGGTTTAAGCGAAATTCAGAAAGTGCTGGAGAACCACGAAAAATTTGTAACATAAGGATTAGCCCTGTTGAGTTAAATAAGTAAAAAAATTTGCGGCTATTATAAAGGAAATCTGTACGAAACGAAAACGTTTGCGTAGATATTTACGTGGAAAAATGTCCATCGCATGTGTACATAATTTTCAGTAAGGTGAAATAAGAAAAGAGAAGATCGTTGCTTGAATTAAGCAAAAGAAAAAGGCGAACTTCTGTTCGCCTCATCTAACTAAAAAACCATGTTCAATTTCATGGTCAATTAACCCATCCCGTATTTTTTGAGTTTCTTACGTAAAGTACCACGGTTAATACCGAGCATTGTTGCTGCACGAGTTTGATTGCCACGCGTATATTGCATAACCATATCTAACATAGGGTGTTCAACTTCCGCCAGTACTAATTCATACAGTTCGTTAACATCTTGACCATCTAATTGTGACAAATAGTTTCTCAATGCTTGTTTCACTGAATCACGCAATGGTTTATTTGTGACTTGAGATTGTGAATTTAATACTGATACGGTTAATGCATCAGCCGGATTACGTTGTTGTTCTAACATTGTTCTCTTCATCCATCAGAATCAAATTAAAAAAACCTTCTAAAGCAATCAATTGTTCTTTGGGATCAGTAATTGCGTTAAAAGCCTGTCTAAAAACGGGATTAGCTTGAAGTCCCTTTAAATACCAAGCAACGTGTTTACGTGCAATACGACATCCTTTTTCTGCGCCATAAAAATGATGCAAGTCTTGGATATGCTGTAAAATCACATTACATTTCTCGTTTAAACTTGGCTCTAAAACAATCGAGTCTTTTTCAATTAAGCTTTCCATCACTTGGAAAAGCCACGGATTGCCTAATGAACCACGTCCGATCATTATTGCATCTGCGTTGGTATAGCTAAGCACATACTTTGCTTTTTCAGCAGAAGTAATATCGCCATTTGCTATGACAGGAATAGAAATTTGTTGTTTCACCGCTTTGATATGGTCGTATTCTGCCTCACCTTCAAACATACAAGTCCTTGTGCGTCCATGAATGGTTAACGCTTGAATACCACACTGCTCTGCAATCTTTGCGATTTCTACACAATTTCGATGTTCTTGATCCCAACCAGTACGAATTTTTAAGGTCACTGGTACATTAACAGCATTGACAACCGCATCAAGAATACGCTTAACCAAATCGGGATATTGTAAAAGCGCAGAGCCTGCCATTTTACGATTTACTTTTTTGGCTGGGCAGCCCATATTGATATCAATAATTTCTGCCCCATAGTTGACGTTGACTTGAGCGGCTTTCGCCATTTCTTCAGGATCACACCCAGCTATTTGCACAGCATTTATCCCTGCCTCATGGTGATGAGCCAATCGCAGTTTCGATTTTTCTGTATGCCAAACTCGCGGATTTGTTGACATCATTTCGGAAAATGTCAAACCTGCACCATAATTTGCACAGATTCGCCGAAATGGTTGATCGGTAATACCTGCCATTGGGGCTAAAAGAATGCGATTTTTAAGTTGATAAGAACCTATTCGCATTTAACTACCTCTCAAATTAAATCCCAATATATCGGTTTGGCATCCACCCTAATCGACAAGGGTCGCTATAATACGCACTTTTGACCAATTTGCAAAGCATATTTTTTAGACAAAACGCATTTTTTTATATTTTTTGATTTTTATTAAGAATAATCGTGTTTCTTTGCTCAAAATTTCAATAAAACTTGATAATTTATTATTCAGGTCAATTTTTATGCCCTAAAATGCAATTATTCTTTAATTTGCCCAGTAATTCGACACCACTCTTCACGCTCTTCGACTGGCAATAAATCGAACTTTTGAGCATAAGTGTCACAAACTGATTGAGCTTGCGTGGCTAAAATACCAGAAAGTCCTAACACGCCATTTGGGTTAACTAGTTGATGAATAATCGGATACAATTCTTTCAGCGGACCCGCGAGAATATTGGCGACAACTACATCGGCTTTTAAATCTTTGGGTTTCTCTTCTGACAAAAATAACTGGAGTTTATCTGCGACACCGTTTTGTTCCGCATTGTTACTACTGGCTAAAATTGCTTGAGGATCGATATCAATTCCGACCGCACTTTTCGCTCCTAATTTCAACGCGGCAATCGCCAAAATGCCCGAGCCACAACCAAAATCGATCACGGTTTTATCTTTAAGATCGAGGCTATCCAACCACTCTAAACACAGTGCAGTGGTCGGATGAGTCCCTGTACCAAAAGCTAAACCTGGATCAAGCATTACATTGACTGCATTTTGGTCAGGTACCTCACGCCAACTTGGACAAATCCATAAACGTTTACCAAATTGCATAGGATGAAAATTATCCATCCAGGCACGTTCCCAATCTTTGTCTTCAATCTGTTCAATTTTATATGCCGTAGTATTGTCTAAATATTTCTCGGTTTTTAATAAATCCACAATCTGCTGCATATCCGTTTCAGCATCAAACAACGCCATGACATCAGTATTTCCCCATAAACGCGTTTCTCCCGGTAAAGGTTCAAAAATAGGTGTATCTTGACTATCCATGAATGTCACAGATACAGCGCCTATTTCTTCTAAATAATCACTCATGCGCTCTGCTTGTGTATTAGTACTGTTAATTCTGATTTGAATCCAAGCCATCTTGTTTTCCTTTTGATATAAAAAATAATCCCCCGAGTAAGTCACTTAAGCTAAAAGGCTTTTCATAAGGAGTTAACCCATTCTTATAAAAACGCTTCCAAAGAAACTTATTCGGGGTGATGTTACACTTCTGTTACTGGCATATTATGTAAATAACATCTGTGCTCAATGATATAAAGTGTACGGTACAATGTTTGTTAAACGCACTAAATTGTATACCGCTAGATGAAAAATCTGTTATGCTTGCGCGCGTTTCTCACCTAATTTATTACCCATTAAAAATGCCACAAGACCAAAGACCAATGATGGCACAATCGCATGGAAACTAAAGAGTTTAATTGAGAAAGAAGTCAATAAAATATAACTCCCTAATCCCACTACCATCGAGCTGATTGCACCATAAGCATTGGCTTTATCCCAATATAGTCCGAGGATTATGACCCATAAAAATGCCGCTTCAAGCCCACCAAACGCAAATAAATTTAGCCAAATGATCATATCAGGTGGATTTAAGGCTGCAAGAATCAAGAGGGCAGTTAATATCAGTGTAATAATGGATGAAAACCAACTAATTTTACGCTGATTATTTGCCATTTCAGGTTTAGCGGATAAATACAAATCTTTGACAAAAATAGACGACGACTGAATTAGTTGTGCATCAATTGTTGACATAATCGCAGACATTGGAGCCGCCAAAAAAATCCCCGCGACAATAGGAGGAAGCACTTGTAACATTAAACTTGGGATCACCTGATCAGGAATGGTTAAATCAGGTAAAATGACACGCCCTAATGCCCCCGATAAATGCATACCCAGCATCACAATACTCAATACCACGGTACCAATTAGCATACCATTATGTAATGCTTTGCTATCTTTAAATGCCATACAGCGTACTGCCGTATGAGGTAATCCAACGACGCCAAAACAAACCAGGATCCAGAATGATGCCATGAATTGAAAATCTAACATTTCATTCGGTCCATAAGGGCTAACTAAGTCAGGATTAATTTCTGTTAATTTTTGTACCGCGCTTTCCACACCCCCAGCGGCATAAATGACTCCGCCGAGTAGAATAAACGTTCCTAAAATCATCACTGTACCTTGAATCGCATCAGTTAAAACAACGGCTCGGAACCCCCCAATAAAAGTATAAATCCCTACCGTTAAAGCAAAAATCAATAATGCTGAGCGATAATCAATCCCGATTGTACTCTCTAATAGGCGGGCCCCACCAATGAACTGTACGGTCATCGCAGCAAAAAAAGCAATTAACAATGCAATACTCGCCACCCAAACTAAATATTTATTTTTATAGCGGTGTAATAACAAGTCATTGATTGTTAATGCTTTGCTTTCACGAGAAAGTAAGGCGAATTTTTTACCTAATGCGCCTAATGCAAGCCAAACAGCAGGCACTTGAATCATCGCCAACAATACCCAACCTAAACCGAATTTATACGCAGCACCTGGCCCACCAATAAATGAGCTGGCACTGGCATAGGTTGCAGCCGTTGTCATCGCTAAGACAAAACCAGTCATGGAGCGGCTGCCTACATAATATTCAGTTAAGAAATCGCCTTTTTGACGTTTCACATACGCATACACTGCCGCACCAAACACAAAAGTTAAATAAATCACTAGAGGGAGAACAATACCTAAATTCATTGTATTTTCTCCTCTTCATTATCGTCTTCTAAACTAATATCTTGATAAACGATCTTGATCACCCAATAAGCCAAGACGATAAATAAGACAGGTAAGTAAATACAGGCGAGCTCAAACCAGAGAGGGAAACCGATAGGACCAGTTGTACCTTTCGGTAAATACGCACATAAACACCAACCAATAACATATAAAATTGTTAAGCCTAACGCCCAACGAGCTTCCTTCGCGGACTGCTTATAACGAGACTGTTTGCTCATAACATCATCCATATAAAAAAAAGTGGATTGCTCCACTTTTTGTTTGACACAAGCATGATTATTAATCACGCATACCTAGTTTTTTCTCAAGGTAGTGAATATTTGTCCCACCTTTTTGGAAATTTTCATCGGCTAAAATTAATTCATGTAATGGAATATTCGTTTTTATTCCACTAATAATCGTTTCACCTAAGGCATTTTGCATACGGCGAATAGCAACATCACGATTATCACCATACGTAATTAATTTTGCAATCATTGAATCATAATGTGGAGGAACTGTATAGCCGCCATAGACATGAGAATCCCAGCGCACACCTAAACCACCTGGTGAATGTAAATGCTCGACTTTACCTGGTGAAGGTAAAAATGTTTTAGGATCTTCCGCATTAATCCGACATTCCATTGCATGACCACGTACTTTCACATCTTCTTGTTTGATAGAAAGCGGTAAACCCGCTGCAATACGCAATTGCTCTTTCACCAAATCCACCCCAGTGATCATTTCTGTCACCGGATGTTCAACCTGAATACGTGTGTTCATTTCAATGAAATAGAACTCGCCGTTTTCATATAAAAATTCAAATGTACCTGCACCACGATAGCCAATTTCAACACAGGCTTTCGCACAACGCGTACCAATATCACGACGCACCTCTTCAGAAATCCCTGGAGCAGGTGCTTCTTCAACCACTTTTTGATGGCGGCGTTGCATTGAGCAATCGCGTTCTGCAAGATAAATTGCATTACCATGCGTATCAGCAAGCACTTGAATTTCAATATGGCGTGGATTTTCTAAATATTTTTCCATATACACCATATCATTATTAAATGCTGCTTTTGCTTCTGCTTTGGTCATCGCAATCGATTCTTCTAACGCGCTTTCTTCACGCACAACACGCATACCACGACCACCGCCACCACCAGAAGCTTTAATGATCACAGGATAACCGATACGCTTAGCGATTTCTTTATTTCTCGCCATATCAGTTCCAACAGGACCATCCGAACCTGGTACGCAAGGTACACCTGATTTTTTCATTGCTTCAATAGCCGATACTTTATCGCCCATTAAACGAATCACATCCGCTGTTGGACCAATAAAAGTAAAACCTGAACGTTCTACCTGTTCAGCAAAATCCGCATTTTCAGACAAGAAGCCATATCCTGGGTGAATCGCATCGGCGCCTGTAACTTCCGCCGCCGCAATAATCGCGGGAATATTGAGATAACTTTTAGTTGAAGGCGCTGGACCGATACAAACGGTTTCATCAGCGAGTAAAACGTGTTTGAGTTCTCGGTCTGCCGTGGAATGCACTGCAACGGTTTTAATGCCTAGTTCTTTGCAAGCGCGTAAAATACGTAATGCAATTTCACCACGATTGGCAATAACAACTTTCTCTAACATAAGAAAATTCCACTTGTGAGTTAAATAGTTCGCGACTATTTAAGAATAAATTAATATGAAAAATAAGCGATGTGACATCGCTTATTTAGAATCGTCTTTTATTATTCAATAATGATTAGTTTTTGGTCAAACTCAACTGGTTCACCATCATTGATTAAAATCGCTTTCACGACACCCGCTTTATCGGCTTCAATACGGTTCATCATTTTCATCGCTTCAACGATACAAAGCGCATCGCCAACTTTAACAGTTTGTCCCACTTCAACGAATGGTTTCGCTTCTGGGCTTGGGCTACGGTAGAAGGTACCTACCATTGGTGAACGAATTGCGTGACCAGACATTTCTTCTGCGCTTGCAGCTGGTGCTGTCGCCGCTGGTGCAGCTACTGGGGTCGATGCAGCGGTTGCAGGAGCTGCAACAGGCGCATGTACAGGCACACTATATTGTACTGCGGTTGGCACAGCTGAGCCACGATTAATACGAACTGACTCTTCCCCTTCAGAGATTTCCAGTTCCATAATGCCTGATTCTTCTACTAATTCGATAAGCTTTTTAATTTTACGAATGTCCATAATCATGTCCTAAATTATTATTTTTTGACCGCACTTTCTATCACGGTATTCGGATAGTGGAGTACAAATTGGTTAATTCTACATCTCGTGCGAGAGATTACCTGAAAATCAGCAAGTTTGCGATAAAATTCTACAATTTTATGCCATTTTCTTTAATCTGCTGTACATTCTCGCAAAAAATCTCGCGCAAACTGTAAGGCAAACTCATATCCTTGTGCGCCTAAGCCACAAATCACCCCCTCAGCCACATCACTAAAATAAGAATGATGACGAAAAGGTTCTCGCTTATGAACATTAGACAAGTGCACCTCAACAAAAGGAATTGACACCGCTAATAACGCATCACGTAATGCCACGCTAGTATGCGTGAAGGCTGCAGGATTAATCACAATAAAATCCACCTGCTGAAAGCTCTGGTGAATCTTATCAATCAGTTTTTCTTCACTATTTGCTTGAAAACATTCTAACTGTAACTGGTATTCTGCTGCCAATTGTTGTAAGCGTTGCTCAATCATGGATAAAGACAACTTGCCATAATGCTTTGGTTCTCTTGCTCCTAACATATTTAAGTTAGGTCCATTCAACAGCAAAATACGTGATGTATGCGGCATAATGTGTTCCTAATTCGAGTAAAAATTATAACTATTTTTTCTGAAATAACAGCAGTTCTGTGGTCTTATCAGTCAATGTTGACTTTTTCGACTAATGGAGAATCCAACTTAACAACAGGCAATGACGAGCCTGGCCAAGTTCTCACTACTTGATAGTCCATCAAATCTAGCGTATCTAAACCAGGTACTGTATCAGGTGTATATTGTTGAGCAATACGTGCTAACTGAGTTAATCCAAAACTACTTTCGATTGAAGAACTGATCACTGCTTTTAACCCACACTGGTGTGCCTGTTCAATGAGTTGGACACAACGTTGTAATGACCCCACCAAAGTAGGCTTAATCACAATCGCCACTAAGTGCGGTTGTTTCTCAACACAAAAATCGGGGTCACGCACTGTTTCATCCCATGCAATTGCAATCCCAGTTTCTTCGGCAAACTGCAAGCTTTCTGCTGGTGTTTTGCAAGGCTCTTCTAAAAACTGAATGCGAGCACGGTGTTCTGGCTTAACATATTTGGCAAACATCTGGGCTTTTGCGGGTGTCCAGCTACGGTTCGCATCTAAGCGTAAGTGCAAATCTGGAATGGCTTCAAGTAGCATATCTGCAATCAATCCATCACGATTCGCTTCATACATGCCCACTTTAATTTTGGCGACTCTTTCGCCTTGCATGTGATTTAATGGTTCGTACAGTTCGTCTGGATCCCCGTAGCAAAGAGGAGCGACTTGATAATTGCCTTCTTGGTTCAACTGCCCTTTCATTTCTGCCAATGCACAACTTAAACCAAATGCAACAGAGGGATAAAGTTGCTCCAACGGTAATTTACCTGTTGCCACTGCCCATGCTTTTAACCACGCAACTGTTTGCTCAAGCGCTTGTTCTAACGTTTCTTCACTAAACTCAGGCAAAGGGGCAATTTCGCCCCATCCTTGAGCATCATCACAACATACTTGAACCAGCAATCCTTCACGTTTTTTTAAAAAACGATGACGTAAAACCAGTTGGCTATCAACGGGAATCGTATATTTATATAACTGAAATGTTCTAATCATTCTTATTTTTCACAAGTTTGCGTCACATCGTTATAGTGACCACCATAATCGAGGCATCTATCTTTGGCATCATGACTTAAAAAAAACATCCCAACTGCGAAGACGGTGACCACAGTTAAAACCATCATTAAGCTATAAAAACACACTTTTTTCCAAGAAAACATAGACATCATTCCTTATGTAGTAAAACGCATGATGAACTGATTCAAGATTAGTTCACTATCACGTTTATGGATTACGTTTAAATTTACTAAAATCTGGCGCACGCTTTTCATTAAATGCGTTACGTCCTTCTTGACCTTCTTCGGTCATATAGAACAACATTGTGGCATTACCTGCCAGCTCTTGTAAACCAGCTTGTCCGTCACAGTCCGCATTTAGTGCAGCTTTTAAACAACGTAGTGCAATTGGGCTATTACGTAACATTTCGCGACACCAACGTACAGTTTCTTTTTCTAAATCAGCATAAGGTACAACCGTATTCACTAACCCCATTTCTAATGCTTCTTTGGCATCATATTGACGACATAAGAACCAAATTTCACGTGCTTTTTTCTGCCCAACGATGCGTGCCATATAGCTTGCTCCCCAGCCACCATCAAAAGAGCCTACTTTTGGTCCTGTTTGACCAAAAATCGCATTTTCTGCCGCAATTGTTAAATCACAAATCATATGTAATACATGACCGCCACCAATTGCATACCCTGCCACCATCGCTACCACTGGTTTTGGACAAGTACGAATATCACGCTGAAAATCCAATACATTTAAATGATGAACGCCGCTCTCGTCTTTATAGCCGCCGTAATCGCCACGCACTTTCTGATCGCCACCTGAACAAAAGGCTTTTTCGCCTTGACCCGTTAATACAATCACCCCCACATTTTCATCAAAACGTGCATCTGAAAACGCTTCAATCATCTCTTTTACTGTTTGAGGGCGAAAGGCATTACGTACTTCTGGGCGATTGATGGTAATTTTCGCGATTCCATCTATCGATTTATGATACAGAATGTCAGTATAGCCTTCACTACAATCTTGCCATTCAATGGGTGCATAAAGTACATCATCTTTTGGATTTTGCATCGTAACTTCCTTTAAATTGATTTAATTGAGTTAAAAAGTGCGGTCATTATAACGGAACTTTTTGTACTCCGTCATAAATTCTTTATCCCGATTCAACTCAGCGATGATTTGCTCACTGACTTGAATAAGTCCTGATGTTTTTGCGTTAACCTTGCAATATCCGCAGGTAATGTCAACGCATTCGACGCTCGTTCAAGTGCTTGTGTTGCCATTGTAAAGGCAGCCTGCGACACCGCTTTTTCTTCTGCATTGCGCCAAATACTGGCTAACACTTTTTGCATCACTAAATTCACTTCTAGAATCGCGGCTCCATCACGAGAAATAGGTGAAAATGCATCACGAATCCATTCATTACAATCCAATGCAATTATCGATAAACGATCATATTGCACTTGTGGTACAGATTCTTTTTTCGTTTCTTTTTTCACCAACAACCCCATCATCATCGCCATAATATTCATCGCAGTACCAGGATCATTCACCGCAGGCGATAACGCCCGTTGAGCCGCCTCGCTCAATACCACAAAGCCCCAACTTGGATCTTGTTCAAACGTACGACTTTTTGCCAAAATAAAACACTGGCACAACACCTCAATTTCCACGTCCTCCTGTACATCAATACTACATAATAGTGTGTCTGGCGAAATTAATTCACCTGGGCGAACATGAATATGAATGTAACCGTTTGCAGTTTCTGCAATTTGCTGCAAACGTTGCATATCAATATGCGTTAAATACCCACTTGATAACGCTTCCACTTGTTTTGCTTGTGCGCTTAATTGATGGGTTGATGACGCATTCATCATGGGTGAAAGACGATACTGTCGCAAGGATTTTTCTGTGACTTGTTCAATTTTTTCCAACGTATTGCCTAATCGCCCTAATTGCGACAGGGTATAAACCCAGCGGATTAAGGTAATGATCAGATACAAGAGTACCGCAATCGTACTAATAAACAGTATAAAACGACCATTTTGCTCATAAAACGCCATTCCTAACGCGGTTTTAGCAATAATCGCGTAAATAAAAGCACAAATAAAACTGGTAATCGCAGTACGTGTGGTGCTGTCAGCCATCACTAAATCCGTCGCGCGTGGTGTAGCACCACTTGATGCAGAGGCAAAAGCTGAAACCATGATAGATAAAGAAAAGGTGGTAACCGCTAACATACTGGAAGCTATCACATCCAGTAAACTCTCCACTGTTTCCTGCTCAATATTCGGTAACGAACCGACTTCAATTGTTCGTGCGCCAAGCCGTAATGAGAACACAAAAATCGCTGTCACTAACGCCCATGTCGCCGCAGTAACCCACAATTTATTACTCGGCTTCTTTAATGCAAGTAACCATTTATAATTCATCTGACCTTCCTTTATACAAAACAATACACTATGCAGTGTACATTAAAAGAACAGAATCCACATACCCTCAGCACAAAAAATGATAAAAAATCTCACTCGAGCTGAGCGCATGTGAACGCTTTTTTCTCCATGTGCACGCAAACCTTGCGTAATCCAGAGAATACTCTTTATCCGCTCCTCACTTTCCCCTATAATAAGGCGTATTTTTCGAACTATTTTTAATCTCATTTTGATAAAGAAAATATTATGACAACATTCAATGTAAAAACTTTCCAAGGTATGATTCTTGCCCTACAAGATTATTGGGCAAAACAAGGGGCAACCATCGTCCAACCATTCGACATGGAAGTAGGTGCAGGTACATCGCATCCAATGACCGCACTTCGCGCGTTAGGCCCTGAACCAATGGCATTTGCTTATGTACAACCATCACGCCGCCCAACAGATGGTCGTTACGGCGAAAATCCAAACCGTTTACAACACTACTATCAATTCCAAGTAGTGATCAAACCTTCACCAGATAACATCCAAGAATTGTATTTAGACAGTTTAAAAATGCTCGGTTTCGACCCAACACAAAACGACATTCGTTTCGTGGAAGATAACTGGGAAAACCCAACTTTAGGTGCGTGGGGCTTAGGCTGGGAAGTGTGGTTAAACGGAATGGAAGTGACCCAATTTACCTATTTCCAACAAGTGGGTGGCTTAGAATGTAAACCAGTGACAGGCGAAATCACCTACGGCTTAGAGCGTTTAGCAATGTATATTCAAGGCGTGGATAGCGTGTACGATCTCGTTTGGTCTGACGGTCCACTTGGCAAAACCACTTACGGCGATGTATTCCACCAAAACGAAGTAGAACAATCTACCTACAACTTTGAATACGCAAACACAGATTTCTTATTCTACTGCTTCGACCAATACGAAAAAGAAGCAAGCGAATTATTAGCGTTAGAAAAACCGTTACCATTACCCGCTTACGAACGTATTTTAAAAGCCGCTCACAGCTTCAACTTATTAGATGCACGCAAAGCCATCTCGGTAACCGAACGCCAACGCTACATCTTACGCATTCGTGCCTTAACCAAAGGTGTTGCTGAAGCTTACTACGCAAGCCGCGAAGCGTTAGGTTTCCCAGGTTGTAAATAAAGTGCGGTCAATTTTTAGGAATTTTCACGATGAGCAAACCCGTTTTATTCTTCGCTAGCCTCTGCCCAGACACGACTCCGTTTGTGGCAGAACTAAACCGCTTAAATGTGGAATATGAAGCGGTGGAAATTATGTCGTCAATGGTAAATTTTAAACGTTTCCTAAGATTGCGTGATAACCATTCTGCATTTGAAGAAGCAAAAGCAAATGGTTATATCGGTATTCCAGCGTTGTTATTAGCAGATGAAACTGTGATTTTAGATATCAACCAGCTACAAGGCATTTTCGGCTAAAAATGAGGAGCAAAAAATGAAACTCTGGCATTCCAACACCAGCCCTTATGTACGCAAAGTGATGGCGGTGATTAAACATCACCAGCTTGAAGATCAAATTGAGTTACAAACTATTCAATCGTCTTTTGCTCCAAACTCGCCACATAACCAAGATAACCCGCTTGGCCGTATCCCTGCGTTACAAATGGATAACGGTGAATGGCTATATAACAGCCATGTGATTTGTGAATACCTTGATCATCTCGGTGCACAAAACCAGCCAGAGCGTCATTTATTGCCTCGCGACAGCCGACGTTGGAGCGTGTTACAACTTCATGCCTTAACGGATGGCATTATGGAAAACTCAATCCCCATTCTTGTCGAACGTATGCATCGTCCTGAAAGTGAATGGTGGATAACTCGCCACCAACAATTAATCGAACGTAATATCCGCAGTTTCAAAGAATTAGAACGCTATCTTGCTCAATTCGGCGATGAGTTAAATCTTGGTACCATTTCTGCGGTTTGTTTAATTGATTGGTATGCCGTGCGTAGAGAAAAACTCAGTCTCAATCTTCACGACATCGTACCGCACTTAGCACAATGGGCAGTGAAAATGAACGAAAAATATCCTGAATTAAAAACGACTCAGCCACATTAACAAAGAGGAACACAATATGAAACTACGTCATTTTTTATTCTCTACAATATGCTTAATCCCAATGGGAACCATGGCAAGTGATGCTTGTAGTCATTTTATGACATCTTATGACCGCACCTACTGTGCATCTAAGTTATTTATAGAATCAGATAAAGAATTAAATGATGTCTACAAAGAGTTAAAAAAACAGCTGAAGCCCAATACAGCGAAGTCGCTAGTGTATACTCAACGTGATTGGTTGAAGTACCGTAATTCAGCTTGTGAGCAAGATGGCACAATTAATGTAGATTGCAATTACGAAGTGAATAAAGAACGTACCGAATATTTACGTGACCGTTTACGTGAATGTAAAACAGGGAATTGCCGAGATAGCGATATCATCCGCCACGCTTGGGAAAATTAGTTATAGCTGACCTGATATAGTGTTGTGCTCTTAACGAATGAGGGTAAAGCAAAAATATTTGTAGAAAAACGAGCAATATCTGAAATATAGAAGCAAAGCTAAATTAACTTAGACGAAATAGCAAATTAGATTAAAAAAATGAAAGGTTTTACATTTATAGATTTATTCGCAGGTATAGGTGGTTTTCATATAGCTATGGAAAGTTTAGGAGGAAAATGTGTTTTCGCATCAGAAATTGATGCTTATGCTCGTCTTACTTATGAACATAATTTTAAAAAAATAAATCCTGAATTATTCAGTAATGATTTATTTAATGATGATATCCGAAAAATAACTCCATCTGAACTACCTGATTTTGATGTATTATGTGCTGGATTTCCTTGTCAACCATTTAGTCAAGCGGGATATAAGAGAGGCTTCGAAGATACCCATCGTTCTGAAAGAGGAAATTTGTTTTTCAATATCGTTGAGATTTTAGAAGCAAAACAACCCAAAGCATTTTTTCTGGAAAATGTGCGGGGAATTATTAATCATGATAATGGAAAAACCTTTAAAATTATTCAAGATATTTTAAGAAATGAATTGGGTTATAGTTTTTATTTTCAGATTATCAAAGCTTCTGATTTTGGTTTACCCCAACTAAGACCTAGAGTTTTTATGATTGGTTTCAGAAATGAACAATTATTGAGTAGTTTTTCTTTTCCTCAACCTATACCATTAAAATTCACAATGTCTGATGTCTGGGGGGGAAAGTGTGATCGAGATATTGGGTATACATTAAGAGTAGGTGGTCGAGGATCTAAAATTGGTGATAGAAGAAATTGGGATCAATATTTAGTTGATGGGAAAATTCGCCAAATAATGCCAGAACAGGCTAGAAAAATGCAAGGCTTCCCTGATAGTTTCGAATTTCCAGTACCCAAATCACAGGCAATGAAACAGCTAGGTAATAGTGTCGCAGTCGATGCAGTAAGAGCTTGTGGAGAAAGAATGATTGAGTATATGAACTTTTTGGATCATATCAACAGAGAAGATGAAATGAAACAAACTAAAAATAAAGGTGAATGGACAGAACTTTATACTTTCTTAAAGTTATTAACAGATCAAAGAATACATTTAGCGGATAAAGATCTTAATTCAAAACAAGATTTCTTCAAAATAAATAAAGTAACAACTCTTAATATTCAGCAGGACTGTTATTTGTCAGAAAATGATGTTGTTAAAGTAGAAAATAAAAAAACTGGTGAAGTGCATCGAATAAAAACATCTTCATTCTTAAATCAAACTGTATTAAATACGCTTGCAGAATATATAAGAAATGGACATAAAACCTTTGATATTCCTGAATTTCATATTATTAGTAGTCAGTTAGGAGTTACTCTCATTAAGGGGGGAACCTCTAATCAAAAAGCGGATATTGTATTAGATATAGAGAATGAAACTGAGCAATATAAAGAGCACGGATTTGATATTAAATCTTATTTAGGTAACTCCCCAACTCTACTAAATGCTTCTGGAAATACTAATTTTATTTATAAAGTAAAGAATTTATCTAGTGATTTATTAGATGAAATCAATGCTATTGATACCAGAACTAAACTAAAAGACCGTATATCTACTATATATCAAAAAGGTGGTTATTTAGAATTTGAACGAGTTGAACAAACAACTATGGGTTATAATCTTGATTTAGTTGACAGCATTATGCCTAGACTAGTAGCAGAGATGTTGCTTGAATTTCACAAAAATAGAACAAATACTCTTGATGAAAACTTAAATTCTATTTTTAAACGAAGCCCAACCTTGTTTATCACAGATTTAGACGGCTTAAGAATTAAAGTCAAAAAACTACTAGTAGCGATTTTACTGGGATTTTTTGCAGGCACAAAATGGAATGGACAATATCTTGCGAAGGGCACAATCGTAGTAAAAAACGATGGTTCGCAACTTGCTTATCATATAACTGATTTGGAAAGTTTAGAAAATTATCTGTATGAAAATATTCGCTTTGATACACCTTCTACAACTCGCCACAGATATGGTTCATTGATTGCAGAAAATAGAGAACTTTACTTTAAATTAAATCTACAGCTTAGATTTTAAAAATCAATAAGAGAAAACAATGACAACACAAAACTTCCTCGCCGAGATCGGCACTGAAGAGCTGCCACCGAAGGCGCTCAAGAAATTAGCGACTGCATTTGCAGAGAACGTGGAATTAGAGTTAAACCAAGCGGGTTTAACCTTTGACAAAGTAGAATGGTTTGCGGCGCCACGTCGTTTAGCTGTGAAAGTGTTAGCTTTAGAGACTGCACAACCCAGCAAAGAAATTGAAAAACGTGGTCCAGCGGTGTCTGCAGCATTTGATGCGGAAGGCAAGCCAACTAAAGCTGCAGAAGGTTGGGCGCGTGGTTGTGGAATCAGCGTTGAACAAGCTGAACGTATCGCGACTGATAAAGGCGAATGGTTAGTTCATCGTGCCACTATCGAGGGTCAACCCACCAAAAACTTACTCAAAGATATCGTTGCAAATGCGTTAGCGAAATTACCTATTCCAAAACCAATGCGTTGGGCGGACAAAACGGTTCAATTTATTCGTCCCGTTCATACGGTAACGATGTTACTTGGTGATGAATTAATCGAAGGCGAAATTTTAGGTGTCGCAAGTGGCACAACGATTCGTGGTCACCGTTTCCTTGGTGAGCGTGAATTCCAAATTTCACACGCGGATCAATACCCTGTGCTATTAAAAGAAAAAGGCTCAGTTGTGGCTGATTTCAATGAGCGTAAAGCGTTGATTTTGGCAAAAGCACAAGAAAAATCGACCGCACTTGGTGGCGTGGCTGATATTGAAGAAGACTTACTTGATGAAGTGACTTCACTTGTGGAATATCCAAATGTCTTGGCGGCGAAATTTGAAGAACGTTTCCTTGCTGTACCTGCGGAAGCGTTAGTTTACACCATGAAAGGCGACCAAAAATATTTCCCAATTTATGACAAAGACGGAAAATTATTACCGCACTTTATTTTCGTGTCGAACATCAATCCAGAAGATCCAAGCAAGATTATCGAAGGAAATGAAAAAGTGGTTCGCCCACGTTTAACTGATGCGGAATTCTTCTTCAAAACCGACTTAAAACAACGTTTAGAAGATCAATTACCACGTTTAGAAACCGTATTATTCCAACAACAACTTGGCACATTACGCGATAAAACAACTCGCATTGAGCAACTTGCTGGCGAAATTGCGAAACAAATCGGTGCAGACGAAGCGAAAGCAAAACGTGCAGGCTTATTATCAAAATGTGACCTAATGACCAATATGGTATTTGAGTTTACGGATACGCAAGGAGTAATGGGTATGCACTATGCACGTCACGATGGTGAAGATGAAGAAGTCGCGGTTGCATTAAACGAGCAATATATGCCACGTTTCGCAGGCGATGAATTACCAAAATCACCAGTGGCAAGTGCAGTTGCCTTAGCAGATAAATTTGACACATTGACGGGGATTTTCGGTATTGGTCAACAGCCAAAAGGTAGCGCTGACCCATTTGCTTTACGTCGTGCGGCATTAGGGGTGTTACGTATTCTCGTTGAGAAAAACTTACCACTTGATCTTGAAGAAATGGTGAAAAAATCAGCCGCACTTTTCGGCAACAGACTCACCAACGCAAATGTTGTAGAAGAAGTTGTCGACTTTATGCTTGGTCGTTTCCGCGCGTGGTATCAAGACGAAGGCATTGCAGTGGATGTAATCCAAGCGGTATTAGCTCGTCGCCCTACTCGCCCAGCGGATTTTGATGCGCGTGTACGTGCAGTTTCTCACTTCCGTACGTTAGATGCGGCAGAAGCATTAGCGGCAGCAAATAAACGTGTAAGCAATATTTTAGCGAAAGTAGAAGGTGAATTACCGGCAACTATTGATGTTGCATTATGCGTTGAAGCAGCAGAGAAAGTGTTAGCAGAGCAAGTGCTTGCATTACAAGCTGAATTAGCACCATTATTTGCTAACGGTGAATATCAAGCAGCATTAGACCGTTTAGCAGCGTTGCGTGAGCCTGTGGATACGTTCTTCGATAATGTCATGGTGAACGCCGAAGATCAAAAATTACGTCAAAACCGTCTAGCAATCCTAAACAATCTACGTAATTTATTCTTACAAGTTGCTGATATTTCCTTATTACAATAAGCATAAAAAGTAAAAAAATAGCGCACTCAATGCGCTACTTTTTTCGATATCATCAAAAAACCGCACTATCATCTTCACAATCGTGCGGTTAACTCTAAAACCCCTTGAATTATTTATTCAATTTCGCTTTGTAGGTCGGGTTCATTAGGTTTTCAACTGATAAAATGTCATCAAGTTGTTCTTCTGTCAGTAACCCTTTCTCTAACACAACTTCTTTGACACCGCGACCCGTTTTCGCACAGATTTTACCCACTAAATCACCATTGTGGTGACCAATAAATGGATTCAAATACGTCACAATACCAATTGAGTTAAAGACATAGTTTTCACAGATTTCTTTATTCACAGTGATACCGTCGATACATTTATCACGTAAGTTCACACAAGCATTTGTTAAGATATCAATAGACTCAAACATTGCCTGTCCAATCACAGGTTCCATTACGTTTAATTGTAATTGTCCTGCTTCTGCGGCAAAAGTCACTGTTGTATCATTACCAATCACTTTGAAACACACTTGGTTTACGACTTCTGGTACAACTGGATTCACTTTTGCTGGCATAATAGAAGAGCCTGCTTGTAGTTCAGGTAAATTAATTTCATTCAAGCCTGCTCGAGGTCCCGAAGATAATAAACGTAAGTCGTTACATACTTTGGATAATTTCACAGCAGTACGTTTTAATGCCCCGTGTACCATGACATAAGCACCACAGTCGGATGTTGCTTCAATTAAGTTTTCCGCTAAAGAACAAGGTAATCCCGTGACTTCAGACAAGTATTTCACTGCTAATGGTGCGTAACCTTGTGGGGTATTTAATCCAGTTCCGATTGCCGTCGCACCTAAGTTCACTTCTAATAACAATTCTGCGGTACGTGTTAAATTGCGTACTTCCTCATCTAATAATACGGAGAACGCTTTAAACTCTTGACCCACTGTCATTGGTACCGCATCTTGCAATTGCGTCCGCCCCATTTTTAAGATGTTGGAAAACTCTTTTGCTTTGTTTTCAAAACCTTGTTGTAAATACAGTACTTTAGCGATCAATTTCATGATGCTGTTATATACCGCGATACGGAATCCTGTTGGATAAGCATCATTAGTTGATTGGCTAGCATTGACATGATCCATTGGATCAAGATATTGGTATTCCCCTTTTTTATGCCCCAAAATCTCTAATGCAAGATTAGCAACCACTTCATTCGTGTTCATATTCACAGACGTACCTGCACCACCTTGATAGACGTCTGATGGAAATTGATCTAAACATTTACCCGTCGTTAAAATTTCATCACAAGCGGCAACAATAGCTTTTGCAATTTTATCAGGGATCGCACCAAGTTCACCATTCGCTAATGCAGTCGCTTTTTTAACCATTACCATTCCACGAACAAACTCTGGAATATCTGAAATCACTGCATTTGAAATATTAAAATTCTCTACCGCTCTTAAGGTATGAATGCCCCAATACGCATCTGTTGGGACTTCACGCTCACCAAGTAAATCCACTTCTTTTCTTGTTGCTGTCATTTTAATCCTCCATTTCGAGTCCTGAACAAGTTGTCGCATATTATAGGAAAATGACTGTGCTAAAAATTTGATCACAGTCACATTTTAATGATGTGTCCCCACGACATATTTTTATCTTTCAGATTACTTTTTCTAATCTAAAAGATAATATCAGCCTCATACACACCTTAAATTTAATAAGGATAACAGAAATCAAAACAAAATAATTTGATCTTGTTAACACTTTGTTAAAAATCTTGTTTGAATATTATACACTCCATGATAGATTTCTTGTGGGCAAACTCATCATAGCCCTTGTATCATGATTAAAATAGAAGGACTAAATATGAATACAACACAACAAAAGAAAGGCAGTAAATTTCTTCATACGGTTGAATGGTTGGGGAATATGCTTCCACACCCAGTTACGCTTTTTATGATTTTTATTGTTTTGCTATTAATTTCTTCCGCACTAGGTGAATATTTTGGCTTAGCCGTACCAGATCCTCGCCCAGAAGGAACTAAAGGTCGCGCCGCAGATGGCATGATCTATGTTGTCAGCTTACTCGATGCTGACGGATTAAGTAAAATCTTAACCAACTTAGTGAAAAACTTTACTAACTTTGCCCCATTAGGCACGGTATTGGTTGCATTACTCGGGGTCGGGATCGCTGAGAAAGCAGGCCTACTCTCTGCTGTCATGCGTTTATTAGTGACAAAATCACCGCGCAAATTAACCACATTCACCATTGTATTTGCGGGTATTCTATCTAATACAGCCTCTGAATTAGGTTATGTTGTGCTCATTCCATTAGCCGCCATCATTTTCCACTCATTAGGTCGCCATCCATTGGCAGGCCTTGCTGCTGCATTTGCGGGGGTATCTGGTGGGTATTCGGCTAACTTACTATTAGGTACTATCGATCCACTTTTAGCGGGTATTACACAACAAGCGGCACAAATTATTGACCCGACCTATACTGTTGGACCTGAAGCGAACTGGTTCTTTATGGCAGCCAGTACTTTCGTTATTGCTTTCATTGGTTATTTCATCACTGAAAAAATTGTTGAACCACAATTAGGTCCTTATAACAGTCACCTCTCGCAGGAAGAACTTGATTTGCAACATTCTAACGAAGTGACGCCGTTAGAACGCAAAGGCTTAAAATACGCAGGCTTCGTCTTTTTGATTATGTGTGCGTTACTGGCTTGGACAATCGTGCCAGCCGACGGTATTCTACGTGATCCGAAAACTGGCTTAGTCACGGGTTCACCTTTCTTAAAATCTATCGTGGCGTTCATCTTTATCTTATTCGCGATTCCTGGTGCCGTGTATGGTATTGTCACGAAAAGTATTCGCAGTGAAAAAGATGTGGTGAATGCGATGGCTGAAGCAATGAGCACATTAGGTTTATATCTTGTTATTATCTTCTTTGCTTCGCAGTTCGTCGCATTCTTCAACTGGACCAATATTGGTCAATATATTGCCGTGAAAGGCGCAAACTTCTTAAATGAAGTGGGACTACATGGTGGCATACTGTTCATGGGCTTTATCATCATTTGTGCATTCATTAACTTAATGATTGGTTCTGCCTCTGCACAATGGGCAGTTACCGCACCAATCTTTGTTCCAATGTTGATGTTAACGGGCTACTCACCTGAAATTATCCAAGCTGCCTACCGTATCGGTGACTCTGTGACAAATATCATTACACCGATGATGAGCTACTTTGGTTTAATTATGGCGACTGTATTGAAATATAAAAAAGATGCAGGTGTTGGTACCCTAGTGTCAATGATGTTACCTTACTCGGTTGCCTTCTTAGTCGCTTGGTCGGCGTTATTCTTTATTTGGGTATTTGTGTTAGGTTTCCCTGTCGGTCCAAATGCTCCGATGTTCTACCCTGCGCAATAACCCCCTAAACTAACAACATAAAGCTCACAGTATTCCTGTGAGCTTTATTATTTATTTTTTACTTGAGCTTGAAATTTAACGAAGTAGATACCATTTATCACGTATTAATTTATGCCCATACGCAATAAGGAATATATTCATGCCTCTTTTACTCTTTATGCTGATTGCATTTCTCTTTATTTATATCGAGCTATCACTTCTCGTCTCGATAGGTTCAGCAATCGGTATCTTCGGTTTAATCGCATTGCTGATTTTATCCTCTGTATTGGGTTTGCTGATGATTCGAGCACGAGGCTGGTATACTTTATTAAATGTACAAAAACAGCTTTCACGTGGTGAAATTCCTGCACGCTCATTATTAAAATCAGGCATTTGGATTGTGGCAGGTGTCCTCTTCTTTGTCCCAGGTTTTTTAACCGATCTCCTTGGACTGTTACTATTAACCCCTATCACAAGTCTGTGGATTGAAAAGCTGATTGTGGACAAAATTCAATTTTTCCATGCACGATTCTTTTCCAAAACAGACCGCACTTTTCACACGGAAGGAGAGGTATTTGAGGCAGAATATGAAAAACAAGTGGATGACGATAAAAGAATAAAATAATTTTATTTTTGCCCTTGAAACCCCAAAAAAAACCCACATATTAGGGAAACGTTTAATTTTAATAACACATTTTTTTATGAAGGAGTAATTCAATGAATATTCGTCCATTACACGACCGCGTGATCATCAAACGTGAAGAAGTTGAAACAAGATCAGCTGGCGGCATCGTTTTAACAGGTTCAGCAGCAACAAAATCAACTCGCGCTAAAGTATTAGCAGTGGGTAAAGGTCGTATTTTAGAAAATGGCACCGTGCAACCATTAGATGTAAAGGTAGGCGATACTGTGATTTTCAATGACGGCTACGGTGTGAAATCTGAGAAAATTGATGGCGAAGAAGTATTAATTATTTCTGAAAATGACATTTTAGCGATTGTAGAATAAGAGAAGGAAGATACAAAATGGCAGCAAAAGACGTAAAATTTGGTAATGACGCTCGCGTAAAAATGTTAGCGGGTGTGAATATTCTTGCAGATGCAGTAAAAGTCACGTTAGGTCCTAAAGGTCGTAACGTTGTTTTAGATAAATCATTCGGCGCACCAACTATCACTAAAGACGGTGTATCAGTAGCACGTGAAATCGAATTAGAAGATAAATTCGAAAATATGGGCGCACAAATGGTAAAAGAAGTGGCGTCAAAAGCCAATGATGCCGCAGGTGATGGTACAACAACGGCGACGGTATTAGCACAAGCTATCGTCAACGAAGGCTTAAAAGCCGTTGCGGCGGGTATGAACCCAATGGACTTAAAACGCGGTATCGACAAAGCCGTTGCAGCAGTTGTGACTGAATTAAAAGCCCTGTCTAAACCTTGCGAAACTTCAAAAGAAATTGAACAAGTCGGTACTATTTCTGCGAACTCAGATCACATCGTGGGTCAAATCATTGCTCAAGCGATGGATAAAGTAGGTAAAGAAGGTGTTATTACTGTTGAAGACGGTACAGGTTTAGAGGATGAATTAGCGGTTGTTGAAGGTATGCAATTCGATCGTGGTTACTTATCGCCATACTTCATCAACAAACCAGAAACTGCAACTGTTGAATTAGATAATCCATTTATCTTATTAGTCGATAAAAAAGTGTCTAACATTCGTGAATTATTACCGGTGTTAGAAGGCGTTGCAAAAGCTGGTAAACCATTATTAATCATTGCAGAAGATGTTGAAGGCGAAGCACTTGCAACGTTAGTGGTGAACACAATGCGTGGTATCGTGAAAGTGGCTGCTGTGAAAGCGCCTGGTTTTGGTGACCGTCGTAAAGCCATGTTACAAGATATCGCAATCTTAACTGCAGGTACTGTGATTTCTGAAGAAATCGGTATGGAATTAGAAAAAGCGACGTTAGAAGATCTTGGTCAAGCAAAACGTGTTGTCATCAACAAAGACAACACAACGATTATCGATGGTATCGGTGATGAAGTTCAAATCCAAGGTCGTGTTGCTCAAATCCGCCAACAAATCGAAGAATCCACTTCTGACTACGACAAAGAAAAATTACAAGAGCGTGTTGCAAAATTAGCTGGCGGTGTGGCTGTAATTAAAGTTGGTGCCGCAACTGAAGTGGAAATGAAAGAGAAAAAAGCACGCGTAGAAGACGCACTACACGCAACTCGTGCCGCGGTTGAAGAAGGTGTTGTAGCTGGTGGTGGTGTTGCATTAATTCGTGCGGCAAGCAAAGTAGCAAGCCTTCAAGGTGATAACGAAGAACAAAACGTAGGGATCAAACTTGCATTACGTGCAATGGAAGCGCCATTACGTCAAATCGTAACCAACGCAGGTGAAGAAGCATCAGTAGTAGCAAGTGCGGTGAAAAATGGTGAAGGTAACTTTGGTTATAACGCTGGTACAGAACAATACGGCGATATGATCGAAATGGGTATATTAGATCCAACTAAAGTAACTCGCAGCGCATTACAATTCGCCGCGTCTGTTGCAGGTTTAATGATCACCACAGAATGTATGGTGACCGACTTACCAAAAGACGAAAAAGCTGACCTAGGCGCAGGCATGGGCGGTATGGGTGGAATGGGCGGTATGATGTAACCCCTGCCCAATAAATAAAAAAGGATTGAGTTTCGGCTCAATCCTTTTTTTTATTTAAAATGAATACATTGTGATTTGTCTTCAATTAATTTCGATATATTAAAAAATATATAATGATATGATATAGTAATACTCTATTCTACCAAGGAGATTACAATGAAAAAATTACTCGCGCTTTCTGCATTAATACTAGCTGCCATGTCTGCACAAGCTGCAGAGTTACATCTTTATGCCGGTGCGGGTCTCAAAGAGCCCGTAGAAAAAATTATTAACCAATTCGAACAAGAAACAGGCAATAAAGTTACCGTTGAATATGGGGGGTCAGGACAATTACTTGCGCGTTATCATACTGTTAAAACTGGGGATTTATATTTACCTGGCTCGAGTGATTACGTTGAGAAATTGGAGAAAACAGGCGATGTAAAAATGTCAGCACCATTAGTATTACATATTCCTGTTATGGCTATCCGTAAAGATAAAAGTGCTGGCATTGATTCGTTTAAAGCATTGGCGGAAAGTCATTTACGTTTAGGAATTGGTGATAGCAAAGCAATGGCTCTCGGTAAAGGGGCGGAAAAAATGATCGAATTATCAGGCTATCAACAACAATTAAATGACAAAGTTGTCGTCAAAGCAGCCACAGTCAAACAACTCATGTTGTACTTATTAAACGGCGATGTCGATGCCGCGATCGTAGGGCGCTCTGGTGCTTGGAAAGTACGTGATAAAGTCGATTTATTGCCAAATCCAGCTGGCACACCAGAAGAAAAAGTCACGATTGCTTTACTTGCAACAACAAAACACCCGACTGAAGCGAAACAATTACTCAATCTTTTTAAATCAGAACAAGGTATAAAATATTTTGTCGATGAAGGCTTCTTACCTGCTAAGTAAAAGTACAAGCGTAAAGCTCGCACTATTTCCATTGACACTCCTATTATTTGTCGTGGTAGGCTCAGTGCTGTCTTTAATTGCCCAGTTAGACAGCCATTTTTTCAGGATCGTGCTTACGGATCCCGAATTACATTTTGCGCTCATGATGTCATTAGGCACTTCATTACTATCATTATTTCTCGCACTATGTATTGCCATTCCTGCAGCCTGGGTCATGAGCCAAGTGCGGTTACCTTTTCAAAAATGGATTGATACAATACTTGACTTACCGATGGTTCTGCCACCTCTGGTTACTGGGTTAAGTTTATTATTGTTGTTTAACTCACAAGGTATCATGAACCAACTTGTTCCTTTTATAAGTCAATGGATTTTTAGTCCCATAGGGATCATCATTGCGCAAACCTATATTGCTAGCTCAATTATGTTACGTAACGCACGTGGTACTTTTGCAGCGTTAGACCCTGGTTATCGACTAGCAGCGTACAACCTCGGGCTTTCCCCTTTCAAGACACTACTCAAAATTGAATTACCTATGTGCTGGAAACCGCTTCTTTGCGGTGCAATTCTGGCTTGGTCAAGGGCAATTGGGGAATTTGGCGCGACGTTAATGCTAGCGGGGGCAACACGCTTTAAAACGGAAACCTTACCGATGGCGATCTATCTGAATATTGCTAGTGGTGACTTCGAAATTGCTGTTGGAGCATCACTATGGTTATTGTGTATCTCCGCCTGCTTGTTATTTTTATTGCGAACACTCAATCGGAATATTTAATATGTTAAGCATTTCTCATCTCTGTGCAGGCATCTTAAATCAGGTGAATTTACAGATTAGCAAAGGCGAGTGTGTGGCGATTGTTGGACAATCTGGCAGTGGAAAAACAACACTATTGAATGCCATCGCTGGTTATATTGATTATCAAGGTGACATAACACTCGCACAGCACTCTATGCAAACTGTACCGCCTTGGCAACGAAATTGCCGTTATTTAAACCAACGCCTCTATTTATTTCCCCATCAAACAATTGCAGGAAATTTATCACTCGCCAGCCCAACGACATGCCGTACCGAACAACTGGCGTTGTTACATAAATTAAAAATAGCACATTTAATTGACCGCTATCCCCACCAACTTTCAGGGGGCGAACAACAACGTGCAGCATTAGCACGAGCATTGATCCGCCCACCACATTTACTGTTATTGGATGAGCCATTTTCATCACTGGATTGGGAAACCAGAAGACATATTTGGAGTATGCTCAAACAGTTAATTCAAGAATATGAAATGACAACGTTATTCGTGACACATGAACCCAAAGAAGCCGCTTATTTAGCACATCGTCAAATCCACTTACATCAAGGAAAACTTGTCTAAACAACGAGGAACACCACTATGATCTATTTTTCAGACAACGAACTAGATGATTTCTTACTCGAAGATATCTATCGTGGCGATCTGACTACCCACGCTTTAGGACTTGAAAAGATCCCCGCAACCATTCAATTTAAACGTCAAAATGCAGGAATTGTGGCGGGTATTTCAGTCGCCGAAAAATTATTGAAAAAACTTGATATCACGCCCGTTCTCGATGTCCAGGAAGGACAATATGTTGAGGCAGGAGCCGTATTGATTCGTGCGGAAGCGAGTGCAGACAAATTGCACCAAGCATGGAAAGTCGTACAGTTAGTATTAGAATGGTCTTGTGGCGTAGCACAATATACAGCAGAGATGATAAGCAATGCGAAGATGATAAATCCTAATGCCGTCGTTGCCTGTACACGCAAAAGTATTCCTAGCACCAGAAAATTAGCAACGAATGCAGTACTCGCAGCAGGGGGACACATCCATCGACAAGGGCTGAGTGAAACATTGTTAGTTTTTACTAATCACCGCCGTTTATTAGATAAACCTGAGGATTGGCAATCTATTGTAACGACCCTAAGACGTGAAGCCCCCGAAAATAAAATCACACTCGAAGCAGATAACCTGGCTCAGTTTGAACAGATGCTCAGTGCAGAACCCGATATCATCCAACTAGATAAATTTTCACCAGAAGAAGTACAACGAGCACTGCATTTACTCAAACTATCGCACAAAGCAACCGCCTTATCGGTTGCAGGCGGAGTAAATAAAAACAATGTGGCAGACTATGCTAAATTAGGGATCAATTTATTCATTACTTCCGCCCCTTATTATGCTGCTCCTGAAGACATAAAAGTGGTGATTGAAAAACAATAAGCGATCTGCTCTATACTTTCTCGTCTAGCAAAAAATTGAGCGCGGGATTCACCGCGCTCAAAATTATTATCATCATGTATTTTTATTATTTACTGCGTTCTCGACGCTCTCTGCGAGGACGCTCATTAAATGAACGACCGCCTTTTTCTTTGAATTTACGCTCTTCACGACCGAAGCGAGGTTCATCTCCACGACCTTTACGTTTTCCGCCACGACGGTCTTCACGATCGCGATTTCCTCCACCATTTACTGCACTTACAAACGACATTTGCATCTGTTTGTTCATCACACGAGTTTTACCAAAGACATGTAATAATTCTTTTGGCATCCCTTGTGGCAACTCAATGGTTGAATAATCATCATAAAGTTTGATGTGGCCAATATAACGGCTATTGATATCACCTTCATTCGCAATTGCACCCACGATATGACGCACTTCAACACCGTCTAAACGACCCACTTCGATACGGTATAAATCCATTGGTTGTGGGTTACCATAACCACGACGTTCAGCTGAACGTGGGTTTTCACCACCACTACGCTCACGACGTTCACCACGTGAAGTTTTACGATCAATAATCGGATCTGGTGGAAGAATTAACTTTTGCTTACCTTGTAAAAGCATCAACATTGCCGCGGCAATATCTTCTTGATCTTGGTCTGCGGTAAACATATCTTCCAATAAGCTACGATAACGTTCTAAATCGTGATGCTCAAGTTGTACGGTAATTTTCGCTTTAAATTTTTCACGACGACAAGCTTGTAATACTTCGTGATTTGGTACTTCAACTTCAGTGATTGGTTTCTTCGTTAAATGCTCAATGTTGCGTAATAAACGACGCTCTCTTGGCTCAACGAATAATAATGCACGACCTGTACGTCCCGCACGACCTGTACGACCGATACGGTGAACATAAGACTCAGCATCCAATGGAATATCATAGTTCACCACTAAGCTGATACGTTCAACGTCTAGACCACGTGCAGCAACGTCTGTTGCAACAAGAATATCTAAGCTACCATTTCTTAAGCGATCTAATGTTTGCTCACGTAATTGCTGAGTCATATCACCGTTTAATGCTGCTGCACGGAAACCGTGTTTTTCAAGCAATTCGGTCACATCAAGCGTACCAGTTTTAGTACGGGTGAAAATAATTGCCGCATCAAAGTTTTCGACTTCTAAAAAGCGCAATAAGGCGTCATTTTTACGGAAACCGTGCACATACCAACAGCTTTGTGTGATATCTGGATTCGTTGTTTGGGTTGATTTAATTTTGATCTCTTTAGGATCTTTCATAAAACGTTTTGTGATGCGACGAATTGGCTCTGGCATGGTTGCAGAGAAAAGCGCTGTTTGATGCGCCTCGGGTAATTCTGCCATGACCGTTTCAACATCGTCAATAAAGCCCATACGTAACATTTCGTCAGCTTCATCTAACACCATAAAACGTAAATTAGATAAATCTAATGTGCCACGACGGATGTGATCTAAAATACGTCCAGGCGTACCCACAACCACTTGTGCGCCTTGTTTTAACGCACGTAATTGAATGTCATAGCGTTGACCACCATAAAGGGTCACAATTTTTGTATTTTTTGCATATTTGCAGAATTGTTCACAAGCATCAGCTACTTGAATAGCAAGCTCACGTGTTGGTGCCATCACCAACATTTGTGGATATTTCTTATCTAAATCAATTTGTGCTAATAAAGGAAGAGAAAACGCAGCAGTTTTACCACTTCCGGTTTGTGCCATACCAAGCACATCGTTACCATCTAAAAGGTATGGGATACAAGTTTGTTGAATTGGAGATGGGGTCTCGAAACCGAGATCAGATACAGCGTTAAGTAAAAATTCAGGCAAGCCTAAATCGTTGAAAGTCATTGTTGTTTCAGTCATTAAAATACTCGAATATAAAAAGAAACTTCACTCTACAGTGAAGTAGTGTAATAAATGTTGTTCGTTTTCACGTTTTACAACAGCCCATGACATATTTATGTCATTATTGGTTTGAACGTTGCTTCAATCTCAAAAGTTCAAACATCGCAAAACGATACTCAACGAAGTTATATACTTGGTTTGCAGTAGCCAACTTAAATAGCGTTTCCGCGTCATTAATCCGCTCTGAATTGAGCTGTAGTTTTGCTAAATAAAAATAGGTTTCAGTTAAAATTTCAGCATATTTTGCCCTATTTGCTCCTGCAAACTGTTCCGCTTTTGCAAATAATGTTCTAACTGATATGTGTCCTAAATAGTATTGGACAAGATATGTTCCCCAATATTCATCAGAAAGCCCTTGAGCGCGCTCTGCGAGATGCTGTTTGGCCTCCTGTGGATTCAGCTTTAATTCATTTAAATATAACCATAAAGTGCGGTAAGGATCTGATTTATCTGCTTGATAAAATTGAAGAAAATCCCGCTGTGCTAATTCATAACGTGCAACGTAATGAAAGTTTAGCCCTCTATTGAGAAATGCATATTCGTAATTAGGATCCAATTCAAACAGCGCATTAAACACATCTAATGACGCACTATATTCCTGTTCCAACAAAAAATACAATCCTAAATAATTTAACGCTGCAACCAGTTTTGGATACAACATAAGAGCTTGATCAAAATCATAACGTGCTAATGCCCACATGCCTAAGCTGTCATAAAGCACACCCCGTTCAAAGTGTAAAATCGCCCGTTCTTCTTTTTTCAATCCCTTAACAAGTAACAATTGGCTAATTCGAGCAACCATGATTTCATGCTCAATATGGCTGTTTGGGCTTCGCTCTGCTAATAATATCTTCTCTTTGGAAATGAATATATCTTGATAGCTAGTACACGCTGTCAAAAACATTATCCAAAAAGGGAAAAACAGTATGAAATTTAACAACTTATGAGGTTGCTTCATCTCGAAAGCCTTAAAGTACAAATTGCACTTGTTAAAACAAAATTACAGCTCTCAAAATAAGAGCTGTAATTCTATTTATATTAATTATGCCTGTTCTTCTGTTGTCACATCTTCAAGAACATCTGCAGGAGTTTCTTGCTTAGGAGCAATATCTTTCATTGTTAAACGAATACGCCCCTGACGATCAATTTCAACCACTTTCACGGTGACCTCTTGACCAACTGCAAGGTAATCACTCACTTTTTCAACGCGCTCTTCTGCAATTTGAGAAATGTGAACAAGTCCTTCCTTGTTACCAACAATAGAAACAAATGCACCAAAATCCGCTAAGCGAGTCACCTTACCTTTGTACACTAATCCCGCTTCAACTTCAGCTGTAATGTCTTCAATACGCGCCATTACGTCTTTTGCAGAATTACCATCTACAGCAGCAATCTTCACCGTGCCGTCATCATCGATATCAATTGATGTGCCCGTTTCTTCAGTTAAGGCACGAATGGTTGCACCACCTTTACCAATCACATCTTTAATTTTCTTCGGATCGATCTTCATAGTGTAAATACGTGGAGCAAAGTCAGAAATATCTGCACGTGGTGCAGGAATGGCTTGTTCCATGACACCTAAAATGTGTAAACGCGCGCTTTTCGCTTGGTTCAAGGCAATTTGCATAATTTCTGCTGTGATACCTTCAATTTTGATGTCCATTTGAAGTGCAGTCACACCTTGACGTGTACCAGCTACTTTAAAGTCCATATCACCTAAGTGGTCTTCATCACCTAAGATGTCTGAAAGTACTACGAATTTTTCATCTTCTTTCACTAAGCCCATTGCGATACCCGCAACTGCCGCTTTAATAGGTACACCCGCATCCATTAATGCTAATGACGCACCACAAACTGACGCCATAGAAGATGAACCGTTTGATTCAGTGATTTCAGATACAACACGTACCACGTATGGGAACTCAGCCAATGCTGGCATTACCGCTGCCACACCACGTTTTGCTAAACGACCGTGACCAATTTCACGACGTTTTGGTGAACCGATCATACCCGTTTCACCCACAGAATACGGAGGGAAGTTGTAGTGGAATAAGAAGTGATCTGAGCGCTCACCTGTTAATTCATCAATAATTTGTGCATCACGTTCAGTCCCTAACGTCGCGACTGCTAATGCTTGTGTTTCACCACGAGTGAAAATTGCAGAACCGTGAGTACGTGGTAATACGCCTGTACAAATATCTAATGCACGTACGGTATCTACTGTACGACCATCAATACGAGGTTCGCCATTTAAGATACGACCACGCACGATTTGGCTTTCAAGTGCGGTGAAAATATCAATAATTTTGCCTTCGCTAACTTCTTCGCCTTCTGCTACTTCAGATGTGATTTGTGTGATCACATCTGCTTTGATTGCATCGATTTGCTCGTAGCGAGATTGTTTTTCAGTAATGCGATATGCTTCGCCTAAACGCGCTTCAGCGATGGCTTTTACTTTTTCAATTAATGCGGTATTTGGTTCTGGTGCAACCCAATCCCAACGTGGTTTACCTGCTTCAGCGGCAAATTCTTTGATTGCTTCAATCACAACTTGTTGTTGCTGGTGACCAAATACTACTGCGGCTAACATTTGTTCTTCAGTTAACACGTCAGCTTCAGATTCAACCATCAATACCGCTTTATCTGTACCTGCAACCACTAAGTCTAAACGGCTTTGTTTTTGCTCGTTCATGGTTGGGTTAAGTACGAATTGGTTATCAATGAAACCAACACGTGCAGCACCGATTGGACCATTAAATGGCACGCCTGATAATGAAAGTGCAGCAGATGCACCAATCATCGCCACTAAGTCAGGGCAGATTTGTGGGTTAACAGAAACCACTGTTGCCACGATTTGGATTTCGTTATAGAAACCTTCTGGGAAAAGTGGACGAATTGGACGGTCGATTAAACGTGCGATTAATGTTTCGCCTTCAGATGGACGACCTTCACGTTTGAAGAAACCACCCGGGATACGACCAGCTGCGTAAGTACGCTCTTGATAGTTAACAGTTAATGGGAAGAAGTCTTGACCTTCTTTCACATCTTTTTTTGCAACAACAGTGACAAAAACTGTCGTGTCATCCATACTCGCCATTACTGCTGCTGTTGCTTGACGTGCAATAGCGCCTGTTTCTAACGTGACAGTATGTTGACCGTATTTAAATTGTTTTACAATTGGATTCACAATGTTTTCCTTTTAAATGAACCGCGTTAATAAATCTTAAATAATTCATTAACAATAAGAATTAAAACGTTGTTTTATTTTCCAAATTGCGACTAGCAAAAATAATCTTTTTCTTTTACACGCTTTGTTCCCAAAAGGAAAATTACTTTTGATAGCCGCACGCTAATACAGAAAATAAAACTTGCTTATTATACAGGCTTTTCTAAGCGAATGGTAATTTATTTTCAGAGATAAAAAAGGCTACATACAGAATGCCACTTAGGGCCTAAAAGATGGTGGAGATAATCGGGATCGAACCGACGACCTCTTGAATGCCATTCAAGCGCTCTCCCAACTGAGCTATATCCCCACATTAGAAATGTCGTGGCGGTAATGATAAATTCCGCCACGCAAGCTGTCAATATCAAATTCATGATATTGCAATGCCAGCTTAAATATTAAGCAGTTTGATTGTTAATAAAATCAATCGCTTTTTGAATACGTGCAAGTGTGCGTTCTCTGCCGATACCGACCAATGTGATATCCATTGACGGAGATTGACCTGAACCTGTCACGGCAACACGTAATGGCATACCTACTTTACCCATACCCAGCTCTAACTCAACGGCAGTTTGTTCAATTGCTTGATGCGTGCTGTGTAGATCCCAGATTTCAAGTGCGGTCAATTTTTCTTTCACTTTTTCAAGTGGCTCAACGGCTGCCGCTTTGAAATGCTTTTTCACTGCAGCTTCGTCAAAGTTATCAAATTCTTCAAAGAAATAACGGCTTGCAGCTGCCATTTCTTTTAAGGTTTTACAACGTTCTGCCAACATTTTCACGATGTCTTCTAATGCAGGGCCATTTGAAGTATCAATACCTTGATGTTGATAATGCCATGCTAAATACTTCGCCACATATTCAGCTGGCAATTCACGCATATAATGGTGGTTTAACCAAAGTAATTTTTCTGTATTGAAAGCACTTGCTGATTTACTTACGCTTTCAAGCTCAAATAAGTTAATCATTTCTTCAATAGAGAAAATTTCTTGGTCACCGTATCCCCAACCTAAACGGACTAAATAGTTGAGTAAAGCCTCTGGTAAATAACCGTCATCACGATATTGCATTACGCTTACTGCACCATGACGTTTTGATAATTTTTGACCATCATCACCTAAAATCATGGAGACGTGAGCATAAGTTGGAATCGGCGCACCTAATGCTTTCAAAATATTAATTTGACGAGGGGTGTTATTAATATGGTCTTCACCACGCACAACGTGTGTAATCCCCATATCCCAGTCATCTACTACTACACAGAAATTATAAGTCGGTGAGCCATCAGTACGACGAATAATTAAATCATCTAATTCGCTATTACTGATTTCAATACGACCACGCACTGCATCTTCAAAGACGACCGAGCCCTCTGTTGGATTTTTGAAACGCACGACGTGTGGTTGGTCTGGTGTATTATGATGATCATGTAAGCAATGACGGTCATAACGTGGTTTTTGTTTATTTTGTTCTTGTGTATGGCGTAAATCTTCTAAGCGTTCTTTTGAACAATAACAACGGTAAGCTAACCCCTGTTCGATCATTTGATCAATGACTTGATTATAACGATCAAAACGTTTGGTTTGGAAATATGGTCCGTGCTCCCAACCTAAATTTAACCACGCCATTCCTTCTAAAATAGCCGCTGTCGCTTCTGGCGTTGAACGCTCTAAATCAGTATCTTCAATACGTAATACAAATTCACCTTTGTGATGTTTGGCATATAACCAGGAATACAATGCTGTTCTTGCTCCGCCCACATGTAAATAGCCTGTTGGACTTGGCGCAAAACGCGTACGCACTTTTACATTGGGATCTAAATTAAATAATGCTTCTAATTTCATGTTATAACCTTTATCTGACTTTCATTTTATCAAGAAAAATTTGTGCGATATTGTACTATGAGTTTAAATAATTCCGAATAAAAAATGTGATTTTATGCCTACTTTTAAAACAATTGATTATTTTTTTGCAAAAACTTGTTGACTGAATAGAACTAATAATTATAATGCCACCTCACAACATTTGGGCGATTAGCTCAGTTGGGAGAGCACCTCCCTTACAAGGAGGGGGTCACTGGTTCGAGACCGGTATCGCCCACCACTTTTCAATACCATTGAGAATGTGAGTCCAATGTTGTACATATAACGAGGGCGATTAGCTCAGTTGGGAGAGCACCTCCCTTACAAGGAGGGGGTCACTGGTTCGAGACCGGTATCGCCCACCACTCTTAAGTGCACTACATCGTTATATGACCCAAGATTTTAAGTCTCAAGTGGGCGATTAGCTCAGTTGGGAGAGCACCTCCCTTACAAGGAGGGGGTCACTGGTTCGAGACCGGTATCGCCCACCACTTAGACTTAAAATAATCTTCATTAATTTCAATTGTCGACAAAATAAAAAGCGGAGAAATATGATTTTCGCACAAATCTGTTTTTTCTGTCGTCAATATGAAAGTTTGAAGGGCGATTAGCTCAGTTGGGAGAGCACCTCCCTTACAAGGAGGGGGTCACTGGTTCGAGACCGGTATCGCCCACCATTTCATTTTTCGCTTTCTAATTCTAGTTTATCCCTTGTTTATAAATAAAATGGATGATACTTAATAAGCATTTTGTTCTTTTTTGTATAAAATGATAAAGTAACGCCATGACTTCATTCAACATGGCAATTTCCCAATGTATAAACCTGTTAAATATAAAAATCTTATTTTAGCCGCTAATGGTTTGACCCGTTTACTTGGCAATATTGTGAAAACGTTAAGCTACCCTTTCCATTTTGTCTTCCCGAAAAAACGCTTTACGATTCCTAAATTTGATCCCGCTCGCCGCCAATCGCCTAAAAAAACAAAAATTAACCGTGTCATTTGGCAAACGAATTACAGCAATAACGTTACCCTACCGATTTATTGTAACTACTTATTCAACCGTTTGCTGTCCAGGAGCTATGACTATCGCTATGTCAGTACAGAAGAACGTGCAGAATATATTAAAGCCAATGCGGATGAGCGCACATTCAATGCTTATAGCAAATTAACGGATGGTGCGGCACAAGCAGATTTTTGGCGCATCTTCACGTTATATAATGAAGGTGGCGTTTATATGGATATTGATGGGCATCTCGTTTGGTGTTTAGACAGTATTATTGATGAAGAAGATGACGAAGTTGTCATTGCACGCCGTGGACAATATACCAACTTCTTTTTAGCCAGCAAAAAAGGCAATGCGTTCCTCAAAGAAACATTAGAGATTATTATTGATAATATTGAACAAGAACGTATCAGCGGTGGCGTCTTTAGCTTAACGGGTCCCAAAACGTTAATCAAAGCTTTAGAAAACAAAGATGTCAATTCGCGATTAGATAAACTGACCTGTTCCCAAGGAACATTCACAAACGAATACTTCCAATATATTGATAAAAAACGTGGGAAATGGATCCACGCCAAAAATGAAGACTTATTGAAGTAAATACGCGAGAAAGTGCGGTCTCTTTGCTAAAAATAGCCTCTAAAAGACCGCACTTTTTCTTTTAAGCACAAAAATGCCAAATGATTTTACGCAATAGCGCCTGAGTTGGCTCAATAAACTCCATCGCTAAAAACTCATCTGGCTGATGAGCCTGCTCAATGGAGCCAGGTCCTAAAACCAACGTTGGGCAAAGCTGCTGAATAAAAGGCGCTTCTGTACAATAATTCACAACATCACATTTTTCACCCAGTAATTTTTCCACCACTTGCACCACTTGTGCGGAATGTTCACATTCATAACCCGGTATTGGCTCATGTAACGCCTGTAATGAAATACGATTCCCCCATTTCTCAAACATCGGCGTTAATTTTTCTTGCAACATCTCATTTAAATCTTGCAAACGTAAATTAGGTAAAGGACGAATATCAAAATGCAATTCACAACAAGCACAGATTCTGTTCACAGCATCCCCGCCAGAAATCGCACCGAAGTTCATCGTAGGATACGGAATTTCAAATGCCGTATGATGATATTTTTCTCGTAATTCATTACGCATTTGCATTAAATATCCTGTTGCTTCATGCATCAATTCAATCGCATTAATTCCTTTACTTGGATCGCTAGAATGACCACTTTTTCCTATGATACGTAAAGCTTCACCAATATGTCCTTTGTGTGCACGGATCGGTTTTAAAGATGTAGGTTCACCAATGATGGCACAGTCTGGGCGAATATGTGCATGTTGAATAAACGTTCTGGCACCCAACATCGTGGTTTCTTCATCAGCTGTAGCTAAAATACGCAATGGTTTCTTTAATGCTGATAACTCTAACTGACTGATTGCCTCAATAACAAAGGCAAAAAATCCTTTCATATCTGCGCTGCCTAATCCATAAAGCTTGCCCGCTTGCTCAGTCAATTTAAATGGGTCAAATGTCCAACGTCCTTCATCGAACGGAACTGTGTCAGTGTGCCCAGCGAGTAACAGCCCCCCCTCTCCTTCACCATAAGTTGCCAAGAGATTAAACTTATCTCGACTGCCCTCAATCGCAATGATCTCAGTACGAAAACCCAAGGTCGTCAGCCAACTTGCTAATAATTCAATAAGCGTACGATTAGATTGATCAAAGTTTGGATCGACGCTACTAATGGACGGGGATGCAATCAATTGTTGATACATCTGTAAAAAAGAGGGCATTTTTTTCATGGGATAAGCCTATTCAAGAGAAATAAAGATTGCCTTTTAAATATTTATGCACAATAATAGCATAATTAATCATTGAATCATACTCAATTACACGATCAGGTACAATACAATATGCAAAAAGCCATTATCATTGGTGCAAGTGGTTATACTGGGGCGGAGCTAGCACGTATTTTAACCATGCATCCCAAGTTTGATTTAACAGGATTATATGTGTCTAGTCAAAGCCAAGATGCCCATCGTCCTATTTCTGCCCTTTATCCTCAACTTAAACAAGTCGTGGATTTACCCTTACAGCCCTTACCAGATAATTTGGTCCCTCTTGCTCAACAAGTAGATCTAGTATTTTTAGCCACGGCACATGAGGTCAGCCATACGCTTGCACCGATTTTTTTACAACAGGATTGTAACGTGTTTGATCTATCTGGGGCATTTCGTGTTAATAATACGGCATTTTATCCTGAATTTTACGGCTTTTCTCACCAATATCCTGACTTATTAGAACAAGCGGTATATGGGCTAGCGGAGTGGAATCACAGCAAATTACAAAATGCGAATTTAGTTGCCGTTGCGGGCTGTTATCCGACAGTATCACAACTTTGCCTAAAGCCACTCATTGAAAAAAATCTGCTCGACTTAAGTCAAGTACCGATTATCAATGCGGTCAGCGGTGTGAGCGGTGCAGGACGAAAAGCGTCACTGAACAGTAGTTTTTGTGAGGTCAGCCTCAATGCTTATGGCGTATTTAATCACCGCCACCAACCAGAAATTGCGACACACCTTGGGACAGATGTGATTTTTACTCCTCATTTAGCTAACTTCAAACGCGGTATTCTCGCTACGATCACGGCAAAACTTCACGCTCATGTCACCGATGAACAGATCATGCTCGCGTATCAACATGCTTATGCCAATAAGCACTTAGTACGCCTTTACCCACAAGGCTTACCAAGCATTAAAGCCGTTGAATTTACGCCTTATTGCGATATTGGCTTTGCGACTAAAAATAATCATATCATTATTGTTGGTGCCGAGGACAATTTGCTAAAAGGTGCCGCCGCACAAGCCGTACAATGTGCCAATATTCGTTACCGTTTCCCAGAAACATTAGGATTACTTTAAATGAACCCTTTAGTCATTAAATTAGGCGGTGTACTACTTGATACGCCAGCTGCTATGACCAATTTATTTACTGCCCTTGCAGATTATCAACAGCATTTTGACCGTCCATTAGTCATCGTTCACGGTGGCGGTTGTATCGTGGATGACTTAATGCAACGTTTACATCTCCCAGTCAAAAAGAAAAATGGTCTTCGAGCCACGCCGAGTGACCAAATTGAAATCATCACGGGGGCATTAGCGGGTATTGCTAACAAAACATTGGTTGCACAAGCAGCAAAATTTCAATTAAATCCTGTTGGTTTATGTTTAGCAGATGGTAATCTGACTCATGCAATACCACTGGATCCTGAACTAGGTCATGTCGCAACCGTTACCCCAAAAAACCCAACCCTATTAAATCATTTGCTTGGCGAAGCGTTCTTGCCTATTATTAGCTCAATTGCAGTGGATTCAGAAGGGGTGTTGATGAATGTGAATGCTGATCAGGCCGCCACCGCTATCGCAGCATTAATTCATGCTGATTTAGTGATGTTATCTGATGTGGATGGTGTATTAGATGCCAAAAAACAACGTTTATCTGAGTTAAATACTGCACAAATTAACCAATTGATAGCTGATAATGTCATCACAGATGGTATGGTGATTAAAGTACAGGCTGCACTTGAAGCCGCCACAATTCTAAATCGTGGTGTAGATATCGCAAACTGGAAATATCCTGAAAAGCTCACTGCACTGTTTGGTGGGGAAATCATTGGTACAAGAATTAAACCTTAAATATTAAGAGGAAACTATGGCACTTTGGGGTGGTCGCTTTACACAAGCGGCGGACAAACGTTTTAAAGATTTTAACGACTCACTACGTTTTGACTATCGTCTAGCAGAACAAGACATTGAAGGTTCAATTGGCTGGTCAAAAGCCTTGGCGAGCGTTGAAGTATTAAGTTGTGCAGAGCAACAACAACTTGAACAGGCATTAAACGAACTCTTGATTGAAGTACACTCAAATCCTCAAGCGATTTTACAAGATGATGCGGAAGATATTCATAGTTGGGTTGAAAGTAAACTGATCGATAAAGTGGGCAATTTAGGTAAAAAATTACACACAGGGCGTAGCCGAAATGACCAAGTTGCACTCGACATTAAAATGTGGTGTAAACAACGTGTACACGAACTCCAAGGTTCTGTTCGCGAATTACAACGTAAACTGGTCACAACGGCAGAACGTAATCAACATGCCGTTATGCCTGGGTATACGCATTTACAACGTGCACAGCCTATTACTTTCGCACACTGGTGTATGGCGTATGTTGAAATGTTGGATCGCGATCACTCACGCCTGAACGACGCATATCAACGGATGAATGCTTGCCCTCTTGGTAGTGGAGCACTGGCGGGGACGGCTTACGCGGTTGATCGTGAACAACTTGCTCAAGATTTAGGCTTTTCATTCGCAACACGCAACAGCTTAGACAGCGTATCGGATCGTGACCATATTGTTGAATTACTTTCTACTGCGGCACTTAGCATGGCACATTTATCTCGTTTTGCAGAGGACATGATCATTTTCAACAGTGGAGAGGCAAACTTTGTTGAATTATCCGATCGCGTGACATCTGGCTCATCCCTAATGCCACAGAAGAAAAACCCTGATGCGTGCGAATTGATTCGTGGTAAAGCTGGTCGAGTCATGGGTGCTCTCACAAGTATGTTGATGACATTAAAAGGCTTACCTTTAGCATATAACAAAGATATGCAAGAAGATAAAGAAGGCATTTTTGATGCATTAGACACCTGGCAAGATTGTCTTGATATGGCAACCTTGGTGTTAGACGGTATTCATGTGAATGTCGAACGGACCAAAGAAGCAGCACTGAAAGGTTACTCAAACGCCACAGAATTAGCGGATTACTTAGTTGCTAAAGGAGTACCGTTCCGTGATTCACACCATATTGTTGGTGAAACTGTAGTCTATGCGATTCAACAACAAAAAGCCCTAGAAGCCCTTACGGTAGCAGAGTTTAAACAATTTAGTGATGTAGTAGAAGAAGATGTTTATGACATTCTCTCTCTCCAATCGTGTTTAGACAAGCGTTGTGCGAAAGGAGGTGTCTCACCATTACGCGTTGCAGAAGCAATCGCTGAGGCCAAATCCCGATTAGCATAGCCGTAATACTCCGAAGCAAGAAAAACGCAATCGTACTATGATTGCGTTTTTTATACTTGACTGATAATCACATCAATTTAGAGTTTGGCACCTAAACTGCCGATTTTGATACCTAAAAAGCCCATATTGACTGGATCTAGATAGTCGCCAAGGAATTTGAAAAGTTCGCTTAAATCGGTAAAAGTGCGGTTGATTTTGACTTGATCTTCTACTTTACGTGTAAATTCATAACAAATTTTATCACCCGTAATATGTGCTTCTAAAGTGATATAAATCGTTTCAAAAAAGTGACTGTGCGCTCCTTCTTCACCTGGATCACTAATTCTTACATTCCAATTGTTACTAAATAAAAGTTCGGTTTGCATAGTCATAAATTTACCTCGCTGAGTTTAAATGAGTTGCATCTTGATTGTTGAACATGTGGTTATAAAAAACCCGATGATAAAATCTTTCACATCAAAAATTTTATCATCGGGCTTTTCAAAATATCTTCCCATATGTTTTGCTTTTCGCTGGTAACTGCCTTTTCCTTTACGTTTTTTCTCAATTCGCTGACGGAATAACGGATCGTGTAATAATGCACAAATGGCATTATCTTTAATCGTGCCACGTTTGTGCTGATAAGGCTGAGCACTTTGTGGTTGCTGTTTTTTTGCCATAATTTTTCCTCATAAAATAATTAACATTTGCCCGTTTATTTTCATTAACAAACGGGCAACATTATAAAACGAAATTAGAGAATCTCAAGTACAGATTCTGGTGGTCTGCCGATTTTCGCTCGCTCGCCACTGACCACGATTGGGCGTTCTAACAATGCTGAATGTGCCACTAAAGCCGCTAACAATTGTTGTTCTGTCACATTAGGTTGATTTAAACCTAAAGTAGCAAACAGTTCATCTTTGGTTCTCATCATTTCACGTAAACTTTTCACGCCTAATTTTTTTGCCAGTGATTGCAATTCTTCCGCTGTAAATTGATGTTCTAAATAGATTTGTACATTCAGCTCACATTGTTTTTGTTCTAAAAGTGCTAAAGTTTCACGGCTTTTAGAGCAACGTGGATTGTGGTAAATCGTGATCGTCATAGAATTTCCTCGCTTAATGATATGCTCCGTTTAGATTTTACCTTATAATCGTTCAAAATGTCGAATTGAGGAAATATCATGTTTGAAATGTTGAAAAATTGGTATAACAACCGCTTTAGTGATCCTCAAGCAATGGGCTTGTTTGCTATTTTGCTGTTTGGTTTTATTTCTATTTATTTTTTCAGCCATTTAATTGCTCCACTATTGATTGCGATTGTGCTTGCTTACCTTTTAGAATGGCCAATCCGTTTTCTTTCATACAAAGTCAAGCTCCCTCGTTTACTGGCAACCGCACTGGTATTTGGTGGTTTTTTAGGTCTGATTTTAGTCATTGTATTAATCCTCATTCCGACATTATGGACACAAACGGTCAACTTAGTCACCGATTTGCCACATATGTTTAATAATCTGAATGAATGGTTACTTTCATTACCAGAGCATTATCCTGAATTAGTGGACTATCAAACGATTGATTCCTTGCTAAAAACGGTGAGAGAAAAAATCTTAGCTTTCGGTGAATCTGCACTAAAATTTTCATTGACCTCTTTACTCAGTTTAGTGACCTTGGGAATCTATGCGTTTTTAGTACCACTCATGGTATTTTTCTTATTAAAAGACAAAGAGGAATTAATTAGAGGCGTGAGTCGTTTCTTACCACGTAACCGTACACTTGCTTCAAATGTTTGGCAAGAAATGCAATTACAAATCGCAAATTATATTCGAGGTAAGCTCATTGAAATCATTATTGTTACAATTGTTACTTATTTCATCTTCTTATTATTTGGTCTGAATTACGCTTTACTCTTAGCGGTTGCCGTAGGACTCTCTGTACTTGTTCCTTATATTGGCGCAGTATTAGTGACGATTCCTATTGCGCTCGTGGCGGTCGCTCAGTTTGGCGTCACTCCAACTTTTTGGTACTTACTCTCAGCCTATGTGATCAGCCAGATTCTTGATGGTAACTTATTAGTGCCGTTTTTGTTTTCCGAGGCAGTTAATTTACATCCACTCTGGATTATTATTGCCGTTCTGATTTTTGGGGGATTATGGGGGTTTTGGGGTGTCTTTTTTGCAATCCCTCTCGCGACATTAGTGAAAGCTGTCGTAAATGCTTGGCCATCAAATGAACAACAGGAAAATACACATTCATTACTTTAGCAATAAATATCCTATAAAAAAGACCGCACTAAGTGCGGTCTTTTTTTGACAAGTTTAGCTTAACGAATAGAGTCTTCTGTTAATGGCTTAATACTTTCATCAAATTCTGGTAAAGGTTTATGTTCCGTTGCCATGTAACTATAAATCACAGGAAGTACAAACAGCGTAAACAAGGTTCCGATTGTCAAACCAGAGGCAATCACGATACCAATACTAAAACGAGATACCCCACCTGCACCTGACGCATAGAGTAATGGAATCACCCCAGCCACCATTGCAGCCGTCGTCATTAAAATTGGACGTAAACGTACTTTCGCAGCTTCCATAATCGCTTCAATACGATTTTTACCATGATTTAGCTGTTCTTCTTTCGCTACTTCACACATCAAAATACCATGTTTTGTGATTAATCCCACTAGCGTGATCAGACCTACTTGTGAGTAAATATTTAATGTTGTGCCTGGGAACGTAGTCACAATGCCAAAAATTCTTAATATACCTGGTAACGTACTGCTTAAGAAATTCAGTGTGAGTAATGCGCCACTTACCGCTAATGGCACCGAAATCATAATTACCAATGGATCACGCAATGACTCAAACTGGATTGCTAGCACTAAGAAAATAATAATCACCGCTAAAATAAAGGTCATTGCTAACGCATTCCCTTCTTGAACTAACTGACGCGCCTCGCCAGTAAAGTCATAATTATAGCCTTGTGGTAAATGTTCTTTTGCTGCAGATTTTAACCATTCCACTGCTTCACCTGTACTTTTTGTCGGTAACGGTACCGCACTGATGACTGCCGAGTTCAATTGACTAAAACGGGGTAACGAAGTCGGCTGAGGCTCTAACGTCATGGTTAAAAAGCTACTTAAAGGCACGGATTTCCCGTTACTTGCCGTCACATAATAGTTATTCAAGCTTTCTGGCGATAAACGTTGGTCACGTTTTACTTGCATAATAATGCGATAGGCTCGACCATCGATATCTACTCGTTCAATTGTCGCAGCAGATAAGAAACCTCCTAACGTTGCACTAATTTGTTGCATCGTTACGCCATACGTCCCCGCTTTTTCTTTATCCACTTTAATACGCATTTGTGCTGTATCGAATTTTAAATCCAGTGCCGTATAAACAAAGTTCCCTGATTTTTTCATTTTCTCTAAAAAGTCACCCGCAACATTGGCTAAATCTTTATAGTCACTTGCAGTACTGATCACAAAACCAATCGGAGGTCCTTGCTCACCCGTATTAATTTCAGGGAAGTTAAACCCCGTTAACGCAATTTCTGGAATATGCGCGGCTTTTTTATTTAATTCACTCAACACTTCGGCTTGAGTACGCTCACGTTCATTCCAATCTTTTAATGTCACGACACTGAAAGATTGATTACTCCCCATTGCGCCAGAAATTACCATCGAAAAATCCACTTCTGGTGTGTCTTTTAGGATTTGTTCAAATTCTTTCATCGCCTCTTGGACATAATCCACATTCACATTAGCAGGTGAACGACCAACCACCATGAATGCCCCTTTATCTTCTGCAGGGGTCAATTCATGTGCCAATGAATTAAATAAGAAAGGTAACGTTGCAAAAATGACTGCAGCAAATACCAACATACATTTACGGCTTGCCATCACAAGATTTAAGGCATAGTTATATCCATTGTTCATTTTGGTTAACATATGCTCAATACATTGCTCTAACTTGGTGGGATCCGTATGAGGTTTTAGCAACTTACTACTCATCATCGGTGAAAGTGTTAATGCCACAATACCCGAAATAAATACCGCACCTGCCAGCGTTAATGCAAATTCTTTAAAGAGAGATCCTGTTATGCCTTCCATTAATGCCATCGGTGAATAAACTGCCATTAAGGCAATCGTCATCGAAATAACGGGGACCGCAATTTCTCGCGTACCAATAATCGCGGCACGGAATGGTGTTTCCCCTAATTTAATATGACGGTCCACATTTTCAAGCACGACAATCGCATCGTCCACCACCAATCCGATGGCTAAAATCAATGCGAGCAAAGTCATTAAGTTAATGGAGAAATCAAATGCTTGTAACAGCATAATTACACCGATTAACGAAATAGGTATCGTGATCACAGGGATGAAAATAGCACGTAATGAACCAATAAACAGCGTAATAACCACTAAAACGATAATCGTTGCTTCTAAAATTGTCTTCACAACTTCATCAATTGAACTATTAATCGCAATCGTTGTGTCATACAGAATTTCAGCACTCATACTGTCTGGCAAATTCTGTTTAATTTGCTCATATAACGGACGGACGTTTTCTGCTACAACTAATGGATTGGCGGAAGAAGTCGGATTAATCGCTAATACCACGGACTCAAAACCATTAGCTACGGCCCGAGTACTGTCACTGGATTTATTGAGCTCTACTTCAGCAATATCACGTAAACGAACTAATTTATTGCCTTTTGCCGAAATAATCAGGTTACTCAGTTCTTCCACAGATTTGGTCGTGGTTTCCACTTTATTTTTATATGTCACATAAAAACCATTGTCATTCCCTGCTGCTGTTTGTACGTTATTGGAAGACAACGCATTTCTCACTGCCATCGCTGATAGATTCTGCGCCGCCATTTTGGCAGGATCCAACCAAATTCGTAACGCATAATCCGATGCACCGAAAATTTGGACTTCAGCCACCCCTTCTACCGTAAAGAATTGTGGTTTAATGACTCGTTCAATGTAGTCTGTTACTTGACTCGCGTCCAATTTAGTCGAGCTAAATTGAACATACATCATCCCAGTTCCCCCTGTTGACGAGGTAATCACAGGATCATCAATACCTCTCGGTAATTGAGAACGTACGGAATTCACTTTTGCCAACACGTCCGCAAGGGCAGCATTCGGATCCGTATTCAACTTCATTTTGATCGTAATTAATGAGCTATTTGGCAAGCTTTTTGATGACAAATAGTCAATGTTATCCGCTTGGGCAACCGCTTCTTCAAGCTTAGAGGTCACAAACGCTTGAATTAAACTAGCATCCGCCCCAGGATAAACAGTTGAGACATTAATTACCGTTGTGGTCATTTTGGGATATTCACGCACCGCTAATTTCGCAATTGCCTGCAATCCTAAAATAATGATCAACAAGCTAATCGAAATTGCTAATATCGGGCGTCGAATAAAAATATCGGTAAATCGCATTTTTGTTTCCTACTTTTTAACTCAGATAAGTGCGGCACATTTTTCTAAAAACTCAACATCTTGTGCAGAGAAACGGGCTAAACAAGGTGAGTCCACATCCAACTCTGCAATCATTTCCCCGTCTTTAAAAATGGGAACCACAACTTCAGATTGTGAAGCACTATCGCAAGCAATATGACCTTCAAATTGATGGACATCGTCAACCACTGTTGTTTTTCCTGTTTGCCATGTATAGCCACACACGCCTTTACCAAAACCAATATCGGAACACGCAACTTTGCCTTGAAAAGGGCCCACTTTTAACACGCCATCTTTCACAATATAAAACCCAACCCAATTTAAGTCAGGCATATGTTCATAAATAAAAGCCGAGGTGTTTGCCATTCTCGAAATCAAATACGTTTCAGGTGCTAAAATTTCTGCTAACTGTTTTAATAATAATGAATAATTCATTTTATTTTCCTATTTTCTGACCGCACTTATAGGTTATTTTTCTTCGCGGGCTGCATAGCACCAACACCGACTTTATCTGCAACCAGTACTAAGCTTCCATTACTTAAATTTTGTTGCCCACCCGTTACGATTTTATCGCCCACTTTGACTTCCTCACCTTTTAGCTGTGCATACACACCTTGGCGATCTTTTGTGAAAACCGTAATTTGTTTCGCGCGATAAGTACGTGATAAATTATTCGGATCAAAATCTTGACGATTCGCTAATGTCTGACGCTCCTCTTCAGAAAGAGGGACTAAAACATACGCAATTTCGCCATACATGTTGTAACTTACCGCCACCTGTGGCACCACTACTTGATCATATTCTGTCGGTAATGCAACACGTAAACGTGTAAACATCCCTGATAACAATTTACGTCCATCTTCTGCTTCAAAGGTTGCTTGCGCATCAATCAATCCTGTTGCAGAGCTAATCGCAGGCTCAATGGCTGTAATTTTAGCAGCAAACGTTTCACCTGTTCTCGCATCTGCTGTTGCTGTGACTTTTTGTCCAAGATACAAATTCTCAAGTTGAGTTTGTGATAACGCAAAGTCAATCTTCATACTGCTCGTATCTTCAACACGCACAATTTCCATACCAGGATTAACATATTGCCCAACGTTAACTTTCACGATACCCGTTTTTCCATCAAATGGAGCGATAATCTGGCGACGCTCAATCCCTGCTTTTAAGGCGGCAATATTAGCTTCTAGGGCTTCATAAGCAGACTTTGCATTATCCAATTCTTGTTGTGAAACACTCTTGGTTTTAAATAAACTTAAATAACGTTGATAAGTCGCTTTAACTGAGGCTAGTTGCGCTTGTGATGCCTGTAAACTACGTTGTTCAACAGCACTGTCTAACACCACTAAGACCTCTCCTTTTTTCACGTCTTGCCCTGATTGGACAAGTACGTTTGTCACAGTACCCGCAATTTGTGCACTTAACATAGCACCTTGATTAGGGCGCACAAGCCCTGTGGTTTCAATAACTGGGGTCCATTGTTGTGGTTGAATATCAATAGCGGTCACGGGATAAATTTTCTCCCCCATTCCTGCAATCGCTTTTTCAATCATCTTGTCTTTGATTACATTAAATGCAATAACCATGATAAACAAAAACACAATCAGCCCTAAGGTTAGTTTCATGATCACCGAATGCGAACGCTTAGGTTGGTTTGCTTGAGTTCCACTCATACAAAAACTCCGTAAAATATCAAAACGTAAATTATTTCTGCATCGCGCGCCATGTGCGCTGAATAACAGATTCAAGAATCTCGACAGAAAGTGATTCATTGAAATACACTTTCTTCCATGCAAGTTGAATTGCACTATCTAAGCCTAACGTGAACAAGACTTTTATCGGAAGATGGCATAATTCACCCGCAGCCTGTGCTCGCTCACAAAATGCACTCCAGTGACCAGTATCCCACTCTTTAATCACCGTATCAAATCCCGGTAAAGAGCGATATTGGTGCATATTTAACAATATGCTGGGATTCTCTTCTAAAAAATGCCAAATATTCCACCACATTTGGCGATATTGCTCAAAAAAACACTGATTTTCATCATAGTTTTTCTCAAGCGCACGCTGAAAACGTGCAAATACATGCCGAGCAAACTGTTCCAGTAACTGTTCCTTACACTTAAAATAAATGTAAATCGTACCTGGCGAAATGGTCGCAGCCTTGGCGATTTTATGCATAGATAAATTATGCAAACCCTCTTTTGCCATGAGCTGATCAATCGCCATAAAAATATGCTCGGTCATATCTAAATCAGACTGACGCATAATCACTTCTTATATTAAATTGATTAAAGATAAGGTGGGTTACAAACAGACAAACACAACTGAATGAACGTTCGTTCATTTTAAAGTGTTTTTATATTTACGCAAGCTTAAAAACAAAAAACGTGGAAAAATTATCCACGTTTTTCTCTCATCACGATGTCATTTACATACCAATCACAACACAACTTGCTATAGATTTCGCTTTTTCTTGTGCTTTGACGGCTGCGGCACGCTCTCCAATTGGTCCAACAACGACTCGATTCCATTCTGCACTTGAGTTGACACGTGCATTTAATCCTGACATTGCAAGACGGGCTTGCAGATTTTCTGCTTGTGTTCTGTTCTTAAAAGCCCCACATTGTAATCCATATTTACGTTCTGAGGCCGTTACATTCACAACCTCTACTTTCTTCACGGGCTCAACTTTTACAACCTCTTTAGTAGGCTCTGATTTTTTTTCTTCAACAACCGCAGAAGGTTTATGTGCTGATTTAGTTGATTCTGCCTTCGTACTGCTTGTTTCACTCGATGGAAGTGCGGTCTCTTTTTTAACACTTTCTTCTGCTTTTTTTAGCTCTTCTTGTTTTAAACGTGCTTGTTCAACCTGTTTCTGTTCTTGTTCCATCGCTAACAAAATTTTCTTTTGTTCTTCTGTCAGACGCATATTTTTTTCTAATGATTGAGGATCGTCATTAACGGGCACAGTTCGTGTTTCTAATGCTTGAATATAACTCCATACTTCTTCTGGACGACTAGGTAATACACTTTTAGGCTGCGCTGTCTCAACTTTAGGGGACACTACAACTTTTTCTGGTGCTTTTTCCTTAATCAAGAATAAACCAATAGCAAAACCCACGATAACCAGTCCTGCGCTCAGTACTAATACGAGCTTATTTGTTCCTTTTTGCTTTTTCTTACTGCCACGACGGGCATAATCTCGTCTTGCCACGCTAAAACCTATTCCTAAAAATAATTTGTCAAATTCGTACAATTTTACTGAAAAATCCGACTTAACTCAAACTCAAGCTAACTTAAATCAAGCGGATCAACATCTAAAACACAACGTACCTGACCATATTTGACTGGCTGCGCTTGTTGAAATGCGGTTAATGCCCGTTGTAATTGAGCACGAGAAGGATGCTGTAACAATAATTGCCAGCGGTATTGTCCCGCTTTTTTACTAAACGGTGCGGCGATAGGTCCTAAAATCGAGAGGTCATGAAGCGATGTTTTTTCACACCATTGATAAAAATAATCGGCAATACGTTGTAAAACCTGTTCAGCCTCTTCACTATGACGACTTTGCGCTTTAAATAAGGCTTGTGCACTAAAAGGGGGAAGCCCCATATTTTTACGTAACATCAAAGATTGAGCGGCAAAAGTATCATACCCTTGAGTCAATAATGCCTGTAAAAGTGGGTGGTCTGGATAATGTGTTTGCAATACAACCTCTCCCTGTTTTTCTACACGCCCTGCACGACCTGCCACTTGAATATAAAGTTGAGCTAAACGCTCTTCCGCTCTAAAATCGACTGAAAATAACGCACTATCCACATTCACTAACACCACCAAGGTCACATCAGGAAAATGATGCCCTTTTGCAAGCATTTGCGTCCCAATCAGAATCTGACTTTTACCCTGTTGAATTTCAGCTAAATAATGTTCTAATTTGCCTTTACGCGCAGTGCTATCGCGATCAATACGCGTCACTTGATATTGTGGAAAATGCGTTTTTAATGTCATCTCTAATTGTTCTGTTCCCAATCCCGTGGTCAGCAAATGTGTAGAACCACAATGCCCACATTGCATTGGAATCGATTTTTGAGCTGAACAATGATGGCAACGTAACACACGTTGATGTTGATGATAAGTGTATGGCTTATCACAATGTGGGCACTCTGCAATCCACCCGCATTCATGACAAAGTAGCACAGGCGCGAAACCACGCCGATTTAAAAACAACAAAACCTGATTACCCTTTTGCAAATGGTTCGCCATACGCTGTAATAACGTTTCAGACAAACCATGATGTAATTTTTGCTGTTTCAAATCAATAACAGAATGATAAAGTGCGGTAGAATTTCCTGCTTTTTTAGATAAAACTAGGCGATGATATTTCCCATGAGCAACATTATTTAAACTTTCTAAACTAGGCGTTGCCGAGCCCATTAATACTGGAATCGCCAACTGTTTCGCCAAGACAATAGATAAATCACGTGCATGATAACGAACACCATCTTGTTGCTTGAACGATGCATCATGCTCTTCATCAATAACTATCAAACCTAAATCAGAAAATTGAGTAAAAAGTGCGGATCGTGTTCCTATAATAATCGCACTTTGCCCTGTCCGTGCACGCTGCCATACTTGCAGCCGCTGAGTATCATTCAAATGAGAATGTAAAACATCAATTGCAACATGAAAACGGGCAGTAAAGCGCTGCACAGTCTGAGGCGTTAAACCAATTTCAGGCACTAACACTAAAATTTGTTTTCCTTTATTTAAAACATGTTCAATAACTTGCAAATAAATCTCTGTTTTTCCTGAACCCGTTACTCCATCTAACAACCATGCTGCAAAACCTTCATGGAAAACCAGCTGGCTAAAAGCAAGAGCTTGTTGCTTATTTAGCGTTAAACGATTTTCTGCCTTGACTATCGGCAAGGCTCCCAGCCTGTCCCGCCAAGGTTGTGGCATCGGTTCTACCCTGACTTCCTCAATATATTGCTTCTGTTTTAATGCCGACAATATGGCACGGCTAAATGTTGCTCTCCCTTTTTCTAATGGACCAGCCGCTAACACGTTTAATACTTCCGCTTGTCTTTTCGCCCTTTTCAACTCACCTTGATGCAGGGCTTGCTCTCCCAACTGGGTTAGTCGCCAAAATATTTGACTTGTTTCAAGCGCACTTTCTCCTTGTCTTAATTTAGTTGGTAATGCTTGAAACAAAACTTCACCTAATGACGTTTGATAATAATTTGCCGCCCAATATAAGAGCTTCCAGGTTTCTGGATGAAATAAACTCCTTTGATCCAACACCTCAATTACGGACTTTAACTGTTGAGCGGCAACATCTGTTTGAGAGGGAAAATCGACCACAATCGCAACGCGCTTTTGCGTCCCAAAAGGCACAATAACTCGCCCACCGATTACAGCATAAACATCATCAGGTAAAAGATAATCAAAAAAACGAAATAAAGGCACTGCAAGTGCCACGCGGATGAATTGCATAGTTTGGTCAATGAATGGTCAGGCTCTCCGAAATTCACAGAAATATAGCACTCCTGAATATCTTTGTCTATTTAGGTAATTTGGCTTGAATATTCGATCATTTTTTTGTAGAATTTGCCACCTTACACATAACTTGCCATTTTGGCGTAATATTAACTACACGCGGTGTCAGTCTTTGAACTCGATAGCGGCGTGGCTTCAAATCGAGGTTTTCCATGAAACAAGGTATTCACCCTAATTATGTAGAAGTTACAGCAACCTGTTCTTGCGGTAACGTTATTAAAACTCGCTCAACAGTGGGTAAAGATTTAAACTTAGACGTTTGTGGCAAATGCCACCCATTCTATACTGGTAAACAACGTGTTGTTGATACTGGCGGTCGTGTAGAACGCTTTAACAAACGTTTTAACATTCCTGGTACTAAATAATAAGTTTAAATAATACCCTGCAAATGCGGGGTATTTTATTGCTATATAAAAATATGAATATTGTTTTTAATGCTGACAACAATTATGCACCATACCTTGCAATTGCAATTCTTAGCATAATAAAAACCAATACTGCGCCCATTAATTTTTATGTCCTAGATTTAGGAATAAATGAAATATCTAAAAATAAAATTAAGGAAATAGTCCATAGCTCTAGAAATAATGTTGAGTTCATTATTATCAAGGAAAACGAACTTAAAGGGCCACCACAGACAATTGACTATATCCCACCTATAACATATGCAAGGTTGAAGATTGCAGACTATCTTCCTGAAAATATAGAAAAAATCATCTATTTAGATACTGATATTTTAGTAAACGAAAGTCTACAATCATTATGGGAGACAAAACTACAAGACAATTGGATAGCCGCATGTTTTGATCCGTTTATAGAATATAATAAAAAAGATTATAAGTCTAAAATAGGCTTATCTTCAAACCAACACTATGTAAATGCAGGAGTGCTATTAATTAATCTTTCAAAATGGCGTTCAAGCAATATTTGGAGAAAAAGCATTAATTTTTTTAAAGACTTTCCAGCAGCCGAATACCAAGATCAAGATATTATTAATTTTCTATTTAAAGGAAAAATATTATATATTGATAATCGATATAATTTTTCAATAAATCATAAGAATAGAATTAAGAGAAAAATAAAAAATCACAATATAACTTTACATCCCTTAGAAAAAACCACAATGCCAGTTGCAATATTCCATTATGTTGGTCCAACTAAGCCTTGGCATTCAACTTGCACAATGTCTAAAGTAAACAAATTTCAACAGCTCTTCTCTGAAATTGAAAATCCCCCTATAGAATGGATAAAGAAAATACAGCTACAAAATACTAAACAACATATACTATCTATTGTTAGAGACTTGAAAGATAAGTATTTTTATAAAATTTATTAGCTTTATTTATTCTGTTGACACATTGGACAATAAAAACTATTTCGTTGTCCAATAACTAAACTTTCAATTATTGTGGCACATTTTTGACAAGGCTTGCCTTTGTTACCATAGACTAATAATTGTTGTGCAAAGTAACCTGGGCGTCCATCAGGTTGAAGAAAATCTTTTAACGTTGTGCCACCTTGTTGAATTGCCCGAGTCAATACGCATTTAACCTGCTCAACAAGCTGTGAACATTGTGATTTAGTTAAGCTACCAGCCGTTTTTTGTGGATGTAAACCACACAAAAATAGGATTTCATTTGCATAAATGTTCCCTACGCCAACTACTACTGCATTATCCATTAGAAAGGTTTTAAGTGCGGTTTGTTTTTTGCGGCTTTTTTGCCATAGATAGTCTGCATTAAATTCATCAGAAAGAGGCTCTGGTCCCAATTTTAAAAAAAGATGAAACTCTGCTAGATTGTCAGTCCATAACCATGCACCAAAACGACGAGGATCGTTATAACGCAAGATCTTACCGTTATTCATCACGATATCGATATGATCATGTTTATCGATCGTATCTTGTTCAGATACAATACGCAATGAACCAGACATTCCTAAGTGCCCAATTATATGCCCTTTCTCAGTGTGAATGATTAAATATTTAGCACGACGACTCAACGCAATCACTTTTTGTTGAGAAACATACTGTAACGCTTCGCTCACCATCCAACGTAATTTAGGTTGTCGAACCACTATTTTCTCAATAATGAAACCCTCAAGATAAGGGCTAATTCCATTTTTTGTGGTTTCAACTTCTGGTAATTCTGGCATATTCTCCCCAAAGTTAAGTTATAAAAAAACCCGAACAATGTCGGGTCTTTCAAAATAGCTTTAAAATTATTTAATTTTAGCTTCTTTATAAACAACGTGTTTACGCACAACGGGATCGTATTTTTTGATTTCCATTTTTTCAGGCATATTACGTTTGTTTTTTGTTGTAGTGTAAAAATGACCAGTTTCAGCAGTTGAAACTAATTTGATTTTCTCACGAGGTCCTTTAGCTGCCATATTTTAGCTCCTTAGATTTTCTCGCCACGAGCACGGATATCAGCTAAAACTGCATCAATGCCTTTTTTATCAATAATACGCATACCTTTCGCAGTTAAGCGTAAAGTTACGAAACGTTTTTCACTCTCAACCCAGAAACGGTGAGTGTGTAAGTTTGGAAGAAAACGACGACGAGTCGCGTTCATAGCGTGTGAACGGTTGTTACCAACTGTTGGACGCTTGCCTGTTACTTGACAGACTCTAGACATATTAATCTCCAATAAATCAAATATAAGCTCGAGCTTAGGGTTCGGATTACTTCAAAATTGTATCAAGTATTATCTTATCAATTTTGATAGCTACCTCGTCAGGTCGCTGTAACCGACCCGCATACTATATTAAAGGTGGTGAATTATACTCACTTTATGTTTTATTCTCAAGCCTAAATACACTATTTCCCTAAATAAATATGAAAATTTTGTAGAGGAAATCCTTATTGAATTGAAAAGAAACTACAACAATCCATTCTCAGCAAAAGAGTAATAGTTCCCCTTTCCGATCACAAAATGATCTAAGATTCTGATTTCGACTAGCTCAGCCGCCTCTTGTATTTTTCGTGTGATTTGTTTATCTGACAAACTCGGTTCTGCATGACCCGAAGGGTGATTATGTGCCAAAATTAAAGCTGCTGCATTACAAGATAACGCACTTTTAATAATTTCACGAGGATACACCGAAGCTGTATTTATTGTGCCTAAAAACATCTCTTCTTGTTTAATTAAACGATGCTGGTTATCCAGAAATAACACCACAAATACTTCTCGTTCTTTCTGCTCCAGTGAGGTTTGTAAATACACACGCACATTTTCTGGACATAGAAAGGCGTGACTTCCCTTTAATTGTTCCAATAAGTAGCGTTTTGTCATTTCAGTGCACGCTTGTAATTGAATAAATTGTGTGACACCAATGCCTTTCACTGCACAAAACTCTTGTTGAGTTGCTGAAATTAACCCTCTCAATGAGCCAAAATGCTGTAGCACTTGTTGAGATAACATCATAACAGGACATCCTCGTATACCCGTTCTCAAAAAAATCGCCAGCAGTTCTTCATTAGTGAGGGTGTTTGCACCAAATCTCAATAGTTTTTCGCGAGGCATCAACATTCTCTCTATATCCATGTTATACCATTGTGTTTGATGAACTGTACTTTATGCTTAGTTTACCCAGACGCTAAATCAAGAATTCTAGATAAGGTATACTTTTGGAAAGCAGATCGCAAAATATCATTCTTTCTTAGGAAAAATTACAGTAAAATAATGCGTTCATTTATTGAATAAAAATTCGGCATGAGGATCCACAATGCAACAACTTCAATCAAAACGAATTGTCGTCGGAATCACGGGGGGGATTGCAGCTTACAAAGCGATCGAATTAATCCGTTTATTACGAAAAATTCATGCAGAAGTACGTGTAGTATTAACGCCAGCAGCCACTGAGTTTGTCACCCCACTAACGTTGCAAGCCATTTCAGGTAATGCTGTCGCACAATCGTTATTGGATCCTCAAGCTGAACTGGCTATGGGACATATTGAACTAGCCAAATGGGCAGATGCGATTATCATTGCCCCTGCGAGTGCCGACTTTTTAGCCCGTTTAACCGTTGGTATGGCAAATGACCTCTTATCCACGCTTTGTTTAGCGACGACAGCACCTATTCTTCTTGCTCCAGCAATGAACCAACAAATGTTTGCACAAACAATAACACAACAAAATCTGACCGCACTAATACAACGCGGGATGCACATTATTGGTCCCAATCGTGGTGAGCAAGCCTGTGGCGATATTGGTTTAGGAAGAATGTCAGAGCCAACTGAAATTTTTGACGCAATGTGCGATTTATTCGCAAACAAGCGAGATCTAGATCAACTCTCTGTTGTGATTACCGCAGGTCCTACTCAAGAAGCCATCGATCCTGTTCGCTATATTAGCAATCACAGTTCAGGCAAAATGGGCTTTGCAATCGCACAAGCTTTCGCGGAAAGGGGCGCCAATGTCACCTTAATCACAGGTCCCGTCAATTTGCCTACCCCACCTAAAGTCCAACGAATTAATGTCACTTCAGCACAAGAAATGCATAAATATGCATTACAACATGCGGTAAAACAGGATATTTTTATTGGTTGTGCCGCGGTAGCAGACTACCGAGTTGCTCATATTGCCGAGCAAAAAATCAAAAAATCAGATGATGAAATACATCTCACATTGATCAAAAATCCTGATATTATCGCAGATATCGGGCATTTAATTGAACATCGTCCCTTCACTGTAGGTTTTGCCGCGGAGACACAACAAGTTGAACAATACGCACAAGACAAACTACAGCGTAAAAAGTTAGACATGATCTGTGCAAATGATGTCTCGGGGGGACAAGTCTTCGGACAAGATCAAAATAGCTTGCACCTTTTTTGGCAAGGTGGCGCGCATAAACTTGCACTTGCGACCAAGACCAACTTAGCTAAACAATTAGTCAACTACATTGTCGAACGTTATCGCCAAATTCAATAACGGATAAAAAGGAAAAAAGAATGAAAAAAATTGATGTTAAAATTCTCGACCAACGCATTGGTTCTGACTATCCCTTACCGACTTATGCGACGTCTGGTTCCGCGGGTCTTGATTTAAGAGCATTAATTGAAACGCCACTGACTGTTGCTCCTGGAGAAACAGTTTTGATTCCCACAGGACTCTCTATTTATATTGCGGATCCTAACTTAGCCGCAGTCATTCTACCGCGTTCTGGCTTAGGGCATAAACATGGGATCGTATTAGGCAATTTAGTAGGATTAATTGACTCAGATTACCAAGGCCCATTGATGGTTTCACTTTGGAACCGCAGTAACACGCCATTCAATATCGAAGTCGGTGATCGAATTGCACAACTCGTGTTTGTTCCTGTTGTACAAGCTGAATTTAATCTTGTGAGTGATTTTGCACAAACAGATCGTGGGGCAGGCGGATTTGGGCATTCAGGTAAAAAATAAACCATGGAAAAACCAATAAAACGTAGTCTGCAAGAACGACGCCAACAAGTCCTCACTGTTCTCACACATATGCTCCATTCTGAAAGAGGAATGGAGCGGATGACAACTGCACGCATTGCAGCAGAAGTAGGCGTATCTGAAGCCGCCCTTTATCGTTACTATCCAAGTAAAACTAAGATGTTTGAGGCGCTCATTGATAATTTAGAAAGTCATTTATTTACACGTATTACCCAATCTGTAAAAAATGAAACGAATACTGCAGCACGCGTGCATAACATCATGCAGATGATTCTCGATTTTGCTCGTAAAAATCCTGGTCTAACCCGTATTTTGACTGGGCATGCATTAATGTTTGAAGAACCTCAATTACAAGCGCGCGTAGCACAATTTTTTGATCGCTTAGAACTGCAATTTGTCAATATTTTGCAAATGCGCAAATTACGTGAGGGAAAAGGATTTCAATATGACGAACGCATTATTGCAGCTCATTTAGTCAGTCTATGTGAAGGGCATTTTATGCGCTATGTTCGTTCTAATTTCCGCCATTCTCCTAACCAAAGTTTTGAGCAGCAGTGGCGATTAATTGAAACGCTATTTGCATAAAATGTAAATTTAGGTAAGAATATGATTATTCCTTGGCAAGAATTGGAAGAAGAAACGCTCAATAATATTGTTGAAAGTTTCATTTTACGAGAAGGCACTGATTACGGTATGCAAGAGCTTTCTTTAGCACAAAAAAAACAAAATTTAATTTCTAAAATCCAGCAAGGTAATGCCGTGATTGTGTGGTCAGAACTACACGAATCCATTGATATAAAAGACAAAATGGACTTGATCAAATAATTCTACTTTGTCGGAAACAAAATTAGTTTATGGAGGTCTTCCATGCAAGAGCAAATGCAAACAACTCAGTCGATAGATCCCACATTAGAATGGTTTCTATCTCACTGCCATATTCATAAATATCCGTCTAAAAGTACATTAATTCATGCTGGAGAAAAAGCAGAAACGCTGTATTACTTAATTAAAGGATCTGTTGCTGTCTTAGTCAAAGATGAAGACGGTAAAGAAATGATACTCACCTATTTAAGCCAAGGCGACTTCTTCGGGGAAGCAGGGCTTTTTGAAGAGGGTCAATTACGCTCAGCTTGGATTAAAGCGAAAAGTCCCTGTGAAATTGCTGAAATTTCGTATAAGAAGTTCCGTCAACTTATTCAAGTGAATCCTGATATTTTAATGCATTTGTCTGCCCAACTTGCTCGCCGTTTACAAAACACATCTCGACAAGTAAGTAACTTAGCATTTTTAGATGTGACAGGGCGTATTGCACAAACATTATTAAATCTTGCCAAAATGCCAGAAGCCATGACCCACCCAGATGGCATGCAAATTAAAATTACTCGTCAAGAAATTGGTCAAATGGTGGGATGTTCACGTGAAACGGTTGGTCGTATTCTCAAAATGTTAGAAGATCAACACTTGATCTCGGCACATGGTAAAACCATTGTCGTTTACGGTACTCGATAAAATCTTAGCGTAAAAAGTGCGGTCAATATTGACCGCACTTTTTCACATTCATATCACGCTTAATCTTCATTTGTATTTCAATCTGAAAATGCCAATCTATTAACATCATGATTTAAGGAACATGTTATGGAAAAAGAAGAAACTTCTCGTCATTTTCTTGCACAATTAGGCAAATCACGCTTACATCCAGGCGGACGCAAAGCAACAGACTGGCTTATTGGTAATGGTGACTTTACAACAAGCAAAAAAGTGTTGAATGTCGCATGTCATCAGGGAACTACCGCAATAAATTTAGCCAAACAGTACGGCTGTTTCGTGGAAGGAATTGACTTAGATGAAGAAGCATTACAAAAAGCACAGGAAAACATTACTAATGAAGGTCTACAAGAACGGATTCATGTTCAACGCGCTGATGCAATAAAGCTCCCTTTTGCTGATGATAGTTTTGATATCGTACTGAATGAAGCCATGCTGACAATGTTACCCATTGAAGAAAAACGAAAAGTCATTACAGAATATTTTCGCGTACTCAAGCCTAATGGTTTTTTGTTAACTCAAGATATTATGCTAAAAAATGAATCCACTTCAGCACTGCTCGATACGATTCGTGATGTCATTCACATTCCGATTGCACCGCTCACTAAAACAGACTGGAAAACGTTGTTCCAAAAAAGTGGCTTTCGTCATATTGATACTTACTCAGGCGACATGACGCTACTTTCATCTTCTGGGTTAGTTTATGACGAGGGACTCTTTGGGACGTTCAATATCTTAAAAAATGCGCTCAAATCAGAGAACCGTGAACAATTCAAACACCTGTTTAAGCTTTTCCATGATCCAAACAATAAGTTGCATTTTATTGCAATTTGCAGTCAAAAATAAATGCGTTAAACAGGTAAAATGCAACCATTTTCAACACGAAAAGTGCGGTGTTTTTCTGGTTGCATTTGTTTTAATTGTGATTCAGTAATCGCAGTCACGAATACTTGCGATCCGCTTTTCTTCAAGCGTTCTGCTAATAGTGCACGTTTATACTGATCCAACTCAGATGCAAAGTCATCAATTAAAAAAATACAATGGCGTTGCTTTTGTTTCGTAAGATGTTCCCCTTGAGCCAAACGTAATGCACACATCAACAATTTCAGTTGCCCACGAGACAACACGTCTTCCACAGGGAGTCCATTGGCTTTAAAGCGAAAATCTGCCTTTTGTGGCCCCGAAACTGTATACCCCATCATACGATCACGCTCAAAACTTTGCTCTAATAAGGTGGCATAATCACGTTCTTTTTCCCACCCTTGATGAAAACTCACGCTGATTTCAAGTTCTGGTAGAAAAAGTTGACAAGTTTGTTCAATTTCTGTTCTCAGCGCCTCAGCATATTCTGCACGCCAAGTACTCACTTGATGCGCTAACTTGACTAATTCGCGATCCCAAATCACTAATTGAGCATAGCTAGTGACTTGTTGTAACGCGGCATTACGCTGTTTTAACAAACGGTTTAAGCTGACCCACGCTAAATGGAAATGATTATGATGGTGAAACAGCCCCCAGTCCAAAAAAGCGCGTCGATAACTGGGCCCACCATTTAACAGCGTCAAGCCTTCTGGAGTGATAAGCTGCATAGGAAGTAAATGCGCTAGATCAGAAATTTTATTTCCGTCTTCGCCATTAATTTTCACTATACTGTTTCCTTGACGTAATTTTTGTAAGCCCACAGACCAATGATGCTGTTGCTCTTGAATTTTCGCATGTAGAATAAAGTGCGGTTGCTCATAAGAAATGATGCGATTACTGACCGCACTTTTAAATGACCGCCCATGCCCTAAATAAAAGATAGCTTCTAATAAACTAGTTTTTCCGCTGCCGTTATTGCCAACTAAAAAGTTAAAGCCGTGATCTAACTCAAGATCCACGGCTGTTAAATTGCGAAAGTGTTCAATGAATACGCGGGAAATTGCCATACGACAATAGATTAACTTATAAACGCATTGGCATAATCACATATTCTGCACTGGCATCTTCACAATCTTCAATCAGACAACTAGAAGACGCATCAGTTAATCGCATACGAACTTGATGACATTTTAGGGCATTTAGTACATCTAAAATATAGCTCACATTAAAACCCACTTCCATTTCTTCACCAGTATAAGCCACATCAATAATTTCTTCCGCCACTTCTTGTTCTGGGTTCGTTGCTGTAATTTTCAATTGGTTTTCACTCAATTGCAAACGAACACTACGGAAGCGTTCATTTGATAAAATTGCCGCACGAACAAAGGCCTGTTTTAAAACATCCCAATCAGCCTCTAAAATGCGGGTAGCATTACGTGGCAACACACGACGATAATCAGGGAAACGACCATCAATTAATTTTGAAGTAAAAATAATATTACCTAGTTCAATACGTAAGTTATTGGTCCCAATTTGTAAACGTGCTGGCAAATCCGTATTCTCTAATAAACGTGCTAACTCTAACACACCTTTACGAGGCACAATCACCGAATGATTTTGCAAATCTTGCTCTAATGCAATGGTACATACCGCTAAACGATGTCCATCCGTGGCAACGGTTCTTAATAAATTGCCTTCTGTTTCAAACTTCATCCCATTTAAAAAATAGCGGGCATCTTGGTTTGCCATAGAAAATTGTGTTGCATCAATTAAACGACGTAATGTACTTTGCTCAATAGTAAAATCCACTTCAGATTGCCAATCAGTTAAATTTGGGTATTCCTCTGCTGGTAAGGTAGACAGATTGAACTTACTGCGTCCAGATTTCACAATTGCCCGATCTTCTTCAAAACTGACTGAAATCTCAGAACCTTCTGGTAAACTGCGGCAAATATCTAAAAATTTTTTCGCAGGAATGGTAAAACTGCCTTGTTGTTGAGAACTTAATAATCCCGTTTGAGTAGAAAGTTCAACTTCTAAATCCGTTCCCGTAATGACTAATTGATCAGCATAAATTTGCAACAACACATTATTTAAAACTGGGATATTGGGACGGCTGCTCAGTACGCCACATACTTGTTGTAATGGCTTTAATAAGTTTTCTCTTGAAACAATAAACTGCATATTTTTCCCCTTTTTACACAGATAGTGTACGGATTAGATTTGACCAATCTTCTTCTAAAGAATGTTCTTGTTCTCTGAGTTCCGCAATTTTACGACAAGCATGTAACACAGTTGTATGATCTTTATCACCAAAATTTTTGCCAATCTCTGGCAAACTACGGTTTGTTAATTCCTTTGAAAGCGCCATAGCCAATTGTCTTGGACGAGCAATAGAACGTGAACGACTTTTCCCTTTTAAATCAGAGACTTTAATTCGATAATATTCTGCTACAGTTTTCTGAATATTTTCAACTGTCACTAACTTATCTTGGAGAGCTAACATGTCTTTCAATGTTTCACGAACAAAATCGATGGTGATGGGTGCGCCCATAAACTCGGCATTTGCACTCACACGATTTAATGCACCTTCTAAATCTCGCACATTCGTTCGTAACTTTTGCCCGATAAAAAAGGCCACTTCTTCAGGTAAATGAATATGTTTTTCTTCTGCTTTTTTCAACAAAATTGCCACTCGCGTCTCTAATTCTGGAGGTTCAATCGCTGTTGTTAATCCCCAGCCAAAACGCGATTTTAAGCGTTCTTCTAGCTTTTCAATTTCTTTTGGATAACGATCGGAGGTTAAAATAATCTGTCGCCCAGTATCAAATAAACTGTTGAAAATATGGAAAAATTCTTCTTGTGTTTTTTCTTTCTCTGCAAAAAATTGGATGTCATCGACTAATAACGCATCCAAAGAACGGTAGAATTTTTTAAATTCATCCATCTTGTTATCACGCACGGCATTAACCATCTGCTGCATAAAATTATTTGCATGAATATACAACACACGAGCATTCGGATTACGTAGTAAAATACCATTCCCGATAGCATGTAATAAATGCGTTTTTCCTAAACCTGTCCCACCATATAAAAACAAAGGATTTGAGCTGGTTTCACCAGGATTTTCAGCGACTTTTTGTGCAACTGCGCGTGCTAATTGGTTTGACTTACCTTCAACAAAGTTTTCGAAAACATGCTTCGGGTTAAGGTAAGAACGAATCACCATTTGCGGTTTTTCGTCTTTTGTCTTCGCCGTTACTGGTCGACTTTCCATCTGAACAGGCTGATTTTCTGGCTTCACTCCAACTTTAACTTGCACGACTAACTCTGGAAGGTCGCTTAATTCTTGAGCAACCTTAGTTAACTGTACTAAATAACTTTCATCCACTTTTTGTTTAATGAAAACATTTGATGCATACAGCACAATGGTATTTGGCGCAATAAAATCCGCCTGTAACGGACGTAACCAGGTACTAAAATCCGTTAGTGATATTTGGTCTTGAAGCTGTAATAGGCATTCTTGCCAAAGGGAAGACAGATCAGGTTTCATATTCTATTATCGTTATAGTTAAATTTATCAGAAAAAACCTCGCTAAAGCTCGGTTTAAAGAAAATTAATTTTACAATAAAGTTGGTCAAAGATCTGCATTAAAGACGGAAAAAAAACGAAAAAGGTTGCTTGAGATTTTTGCTAAAAAACGTATAATTCCGACCGCACTTTTGCTTTTTATTAGGAAAACTGAGATTTATTTGCTCATTTTGCCTATTCTAATTTGACGAACGCTGAATTTATGATTACAATTCCGTTCCTTATTTTATTAATCCTTGTTTTCAAGATTACTGAACACTTTTTGATTTAGGTAAATTAAAGTTATGAAACGTACATTTCAACCATCAGTATTAAAACGTAGTCGTACACACGGTTTCCGTGCTCGCATGGCGACTAAAAACGGCCGTCAAGTTTTAGCTCGTCGTCGTGCTAAAGGTCGTAAATCTTTATCAGCATAATCTAACCCTATTGGTGTGATTAAACTGAACTTTTCGAGGGAGTTGCGTTTGTTAACTCCCCTTCATTTTAAATACGTCTTTGAACAGCCGTCCCGAGCTAGTACGCCTGAAGTCACTATTCTTGCCCGCCCAAACAATCTCCAACATCCACGTTTAGGTCTCACTGTTGCTAAAAAACACCTGAAAAGAGCGCATGATCGTAATCGCATTAAGCGAGTGTGTCGCGAGCATTTTCGCTTGTTACAGCATACACTACCGCCTTATGATTTTGTGATTGTTGCCAAGCAAGGTATTGGAAAACTGGATAATCGTACATTAAATCAAACATTGGATAAATTATGGCAACGACACATTCGTTTGGCTCAAAAATCTTAATTGGGCTAATTCGCATTTATCAACTTGCCATCAGTCCGCTTATTGGTCCACGCTGTCGTTTTACACCGACTTGCTCCTGTTATGGTATTGAAGCATTAAAAACCCATGGTGAAATAAAAGGGAGTTGGCTTACATTGAAACGTATATTAAAATGTCATCCTTTAAACGAGGGTGGATACGATCCTGTACCACCAAAGATCAATAACAAAAAAGAGAAAAAATAATGGATTCAAGACGTAGCCTGTTAGTCATCGCACTACTCTTCATTTCTTTTCTTGTTTATCAACAATGGCAGCTGGATTATCACACGCCAAAGCCTGTTGTCACTGAACAAGTAAAAGTATCTTCTGACGTACCTGCAAGCGCGGCTTCATCAACATCAGATATTTCTACTGCGGCGCAACTGCAAGGTCGTATCATTACTTTAGAAAACGATGTTTTCCGTTTAAAAGTTGACACATTAGGTGGAGATGTAGTCAGTTCTGAACTATTAAACTATGATGAAGAACTGCACTCAAATACCCCATTCACTTTACTAACCAACCAAGCAAATCATGTGTACATTGCACAAAGTGGTTTAGTCGGTAAAGACGGGATTGATACAAAAGCAGGACGAGCAAACTATCAAGTAGAAGGCGATGTCTTTAAACTTGCTGAAGGTCAAAATAAGCTTGTTGTCCCACTTGTGTTTGAAAAAGAGGGAGTGACCTACCGCAAAATTTTTGTGCTAAAACGTAATGCATACGATGTTGCCGTGAATTTTGAAATTAACAACCAAAGCGACAAAACACTTGAAGTTGAACCCTATGGTCAATTACGTCATACTTTAGTGGAAGATAGCGGTAATGTTGCGATGCCAACTTATACCGGTGGTGCATATTCATCAGCCGAAACTAACTACAAAAAATACAGTTTTGATGAAATGCAAAAAGCGAATTTAGCGATTTCAACTAAAGCGGGCTGGGTTGCAGTATTACAACATTATTTTGTTTCTGCTTGGATTCCTAACCAAGATGCGGATAATCAGCTTTATAGTTTAACAGATAAAGCCAGCAATATTGCGTCTATTGGTTATCGTGGTCCAGTGACCGTCATTCCTACAGGTGCGCAAGAAACTATCAAGAGCACACTTTGGACAGGTCCAAAATTACAAAATGAAATGGCTGCGGTCGCAAATCATTTAGATTTAAGTGTTGATTACGGATGGGCTTGGTTTATTGCAAAACCACTCTTCTGGTTATTGACCTTTATTCAAAGCCTTGTACATAACTGGGGTCTTGCAATCATTGGCGTCACATTAGTGGTGAAAGCACTCTTATATCCACTGACTAAAGCGCAATATACCTCAATGGCCAAAATGCGTATGCTTCAACCAAAACTCCAAGAGATGCGTGAACGTTTTGGTGAAGATCGCCAACGTATGAGCCAAGAGATGATGAAACTGTACAAAGAAGAAAAAGTGAACCCGTTAGGCGGTTGCTTGCCTATTCTTCTGCAAATGCCAATTTTCATCGCATTATACTGGACTTTCTTAGAAGCAGTTGAGTTACGCCACGCACCATTTTTTGGCTGGATTCAAGACTTATCCGCACAAGATCCTTATTACATCCTACCAATTCTAATGGGGGCATCCATGTTCTTGTTACAAAAAATGTCACCAACGCCTGTGGCTGACCCAACACAGCAAAAAATCATGAACTTTATGCCAGTGTTATTTACAGGATTCTTCCTATTCTTCCCATCTGGCTTAGTGCTATACTGGTTAGTATCAAACTTAATCACTATTGTACAACAACAATTAATTTATCGTGGTCTAGAGAAAAAAGGGTTACATGCTCGCCACAAATAAGTGAATTGTAACAGAGGAAAAAGGCATCAAGTTTGATGCCTTTTGTTTTCATATCAGTGCGGTCATTCTGAGAGAATTTTTATGAAAGAAACAATTGTAGCACAAGCGACAGCGCCAGGACGTGGTGGAATTGGGATTTTACGCGTATCAGGACCTAAAGCCATCTCAGTGGCAGAAGCGGTCTTAGGGAAATGTCCAAAGCCAAGAATGGCGGATTATTTACCTTTTCACGATCTTGATGGGACCGTGCTCGATCAAGGAATCGCTTTATATTTCAAAGCCCCATATTCTTTTACTGGTGAAGATGTGCTTGAACTGCAAGGTCATGGGGGACAAGTTGTTCTTGATTTGCTCCTCAAACGTATTCTATGCATTGATGGGGTACGTCTCGCTCGTCCTGGCGAATTTTCAGAACAAGCTTTCTTAAATGATAAATTGGATTTAGCCCAAGCAGAAGCAATCGCAGATTTAATCGACGCAAGCTCAGAGCAAGCCGCTCGTTCAGCACTAAAATCATTACAAGGTGAATTTTCTAATAAAGTCAACCTGCTCGTAGAGAGTGTGATTTATCTGCGCACGTATGTCGAAGCTGCGATTGATTTCCCAGATGAAGAAATCGATTTCCTCGCTGATGGTAAAATTGAGTCTCACCTCAATGATATTATTGGGCAATTAGAGAAAGTACGTTCAGAAGCGAAACAGGGCTCTATCCTGCGTGAAGGCATGAAAGTCGTGATTGCAGGTCGTCCTAATGCGGGTAAGTCAAGCTTACTCAATGCCCTTGCTGGTCGTGAAGCTGCAATTGTTACAGATATTGCAGGAACAACACGTGACGTACTACGTGAACATATTCATATTGATGGAATGCCTTTACATATTATTGATACCGCGGGCTTACGTGAGGCGACAGATGAAGTGGAACGTATAGGGATTGTGCGAGCTTGGAGCGAAATAGAACAAGCAGATCGTATTTTATTAATGCTGGATAGCACAGAGGAAGGTAATCAAGATCTAGCACAAGTGCGTGCAGAATTTTTGACAAAACTCCCATCTCACATTCCTGTCACTATCGTACGCAACAAAGCCGACTTAAGTGGTGAACCAGAAGGGCTAAAAGCACAGCAGGGATATACCGTGATCACACTCTCTGCAAAAACACAACAAGGCGTTGAGTTATTACGAGAGCATCTCAAACAATCCATAGGATATCAGACCAATATGGAAGGTGGGTTCCTTGCTCGTCGCCGCCACTTAGAGGCACTAGAAAAAGCAGCGGACCATTTGCAGCAGGGTCATATCCAATTAACACAATTTTATGCAGGCGAATTACTTGCGGAGGAACTTCGTATGGTACAAAACCATCTAAGCGAAATCACAGGGCAATTTACCTCTGATGACTTACTCGGCAATATTTTTAGCTCTTTCTGTATTGGTAAATAATGTTGTGTTACTAAAAAAATGCGGTCAACATTCCCTTAATGTTGACCGCATTTTTTCTATGTTAACTTAACGCTCTGCAAAACATGCTGAACCAATATCTAGGTTTAATTTAGCCAGAAATAATAACCGATAGTCGCAATCACAAAGATACAAATAATATTCAATACGACCCCAGCCTTAATCATTTCACTTTGTTTAATATCACCCGTACCGAAAACAATCGCATTTGGCGGTGTGGCAACTGGTAACATAAAGGCACACGATGCACCGAGACCAATAATCAAGGCTAAACCAAGTTCTGGCATACCCAATGATTGGGCAATCGAAATGAAAATTGGCACTAATAATGCAGCACTGGCTGTATTTGACGTAAATTCAGTTAAGAAAATAATAAATGCAGCAACGATCAAACCAATTAAATAGAAATGACCACCATCAATTAAGAAGACAATGCCATCGGCTAAAACCTTGCTCGCACCAGAGTCTTTTAAAACTGCACTTAGTGTTAAACCACCACCAAATAACATTAAGACGCCCCAGTCTGTATTTTCTTGGATTTGTTTCCATGTTGCTACCCCAGTAATACAAATTACAGCTGCTGCAAATAACGCGATGACACTATCAAAACTAGCAATTTTCTTTTCCAATCCAAACAGGTTCGATACAAGTGGATTAATTTTACTGCTGAATACCCAACATAATGCAATAGTAATAAAAATGACCAACGTAATAATACGTTGTTTATTCATTTCCACTTTATCAAACGTTTTCTCAAAACGAACATTGAGTCTTGGCTTAAAGACAAGATATAACGTACCAATCATAATTGGCATTAAAATCAGCATGACAGGTAAACCGTAAGCCAGCCAGTCAGAAAACGTCAAGTTTAACTGGGAAGCAACAATCGCATTTGGCGGGCTACCGACAACCGTCCCCATTCCTCCGATATTCGCACTATATGCAATACCTAATAAAATAAATACATAGGTATTGTGGTTGGTCTCTCTGTCCATTTGGCTTAACACCCCCATTGCCAAAGGTAGCATCATAGCAGCGGTCGCCGTATTACTCATCCACATTGAGAGAAACGCAGTAATTGAGAACAAATAAATGCTGGCTAGAAAGAGATTACCTTTTGCAAGTGCCATTATCTTATTAGCAATCATACGATCCAGTTTTTGAATATGTAATGCGGTTGCTAAAGCAAAACCACCAAAGAATAGAAAAATGGTTGGGTTAGCAAACTCAGCTAATGCACTTTTCGTCGCCACTAGTCCTAAACTAATCGCCAAAATCGGTACAAGTAGTGCCGTTACCGTCACATGTAATGCTTCAGTTAACCATAAGACTGCAATAAAGACCAGTAAGGCTAAACCTTTATTTGCTTTTGGGTCAAAAGGCAATGCCTTAAGTAACACAAAGAAAACAACAATATCTAAGAGAAAAATAATGGCATTCTTATTTAAACCATTTTGCACGGGCGTGTCTGCGACATTCATAATGTTATCCTTCTAAATAAACAACAAAAAGGGGGAAAGCATGTTTAACTTATAAACAAGTTAAAGGGCAAGCTATCATCATGTTAATAAAAAGCAATACATTTCTTGTGGATTTGTGAACAAACGCATAAAAATCAGCGTAGAATAAAAAAGTGCGGTTAAAATTTTAACATTTTTTTAACCGCACTTTTTGCTTAACTTAGAAAAAGAAACGCTTTATTCTTCATTAAATTCATCAAGCTCTAAAGGCTCTTGAGATAAAATAATACCCGTCAGATCCACATAAACGTAGTCTTCTGGAAAGAAGGTTACACCACCAAAATTAACTGGTATATCAGTTTCACCAGTATTATGATTATCCGCTCCGACAGGAATAGGTGCTAACGCATGAATACCAATATCAATATTTTCTAATTGCTGAATTTGGCGTACTGCACCATATACAATGATACCTTCCCATTCATTATCTGCAGCAAGCTGTGCTAATTCCGCATCAATTAAAGCTCGACGGACCGCCCCGCCACCATCGATCAACAAAACGCGACCCGCACCGTTTTCTTCCAAAATTTCAGCAATCAGTCCATTATTTTCAAAGCATTTCACCGTTGTGACCTTGCCATAAAAACTGCTTACACCACCAAAACTTGAAAAAATTGGTTCAACCACATCAACTTGATCAAGATAAATATCACAAAGTTCAGAAGTATCAACGTACATAACACTACCTTATTTTGAAGAAAATGAGTTCACTTAGTATATGCCTATTATCCGCTTATAAGCAAGCCTAAACTAAACAAGCCGTTGATAATTAACGCAATCAACGACATTTGCGCTAACATTGGACGTAATGTAATCGGCTCTTTATGTTGCCAAACAAAAACAGCATGTTTTATTAGCAAAGGCATTGCTAAAATAAATAAAAAACCCGTTCCTTTTTGGACATAATATACGCTAAACAGCATGTAGCTTAACATCGCAAGAGTAAGCAGTAAAACATGATAAATACGTCCGTTCTCTGCGCCCAAACGCACAGCCAACGTATTTTTTCCTGCTTTTTTGTCTTGTTCAATATCACGTAAATTATTGATATTTAATACCGCACTTGCTAATAAGCCTGTAGCAAAAGCAGGCAACAACACTGCAAAATTAAGCTGTTGCGTTTGTAAATAATAGGTTCCGCCTACACCTAAAATTCCAAAAAAGAGCAATACCGACACATCCCCCAACCCCATATACCCATAAGGTTTTGCTCCCACGGTATAAGTAATTGCCGCGATCACTGCCAATATCCCTAATACACTAAACGCGAATAAATCGGCTAGATTTTGATAAGAAACGACAAGTAACAACGCCCCACAAACTAGGCTTGCCCCTGCAACAATTACCAAGCCTTTTTTCAATTGTGCAGCATTAATTGCCCCCTGTTGAATCCCACGTAATGGTCCAATTCGCTCCGCCGTATCCGATCCTTTTTGGTGATCACCATAATCATTTGCAAAATTAGATAAAATCTGCAATAAGATGGTTGTGATTAAACAGAGTAAAGTAATTATCCAATTAAATTGACCAGACCATGCTGCCAATGCGGCCCCCGTAATAATTGAAGCAATCGCAAGAGGCAACGTTTTTGGTCGTGCCGTTTCTACCCACATCTTTAATGTATTTTTTGTCATAAAAATCACTTATACAAAGAAAAAGTACGATTTCTAACGCACTTTTGCGTAAAATACTTATAATTTGTACTTATTCTACACGAAATCACAATATTAAGGAAAATATGTCTGACTTGTCGCTTGCATTAACCCCGATTGCGTTCATCCATACCCCATATAAAGAAAAGTTTTCTGTTCCTCGTCAAGCAGAATTAGTGCAAGATGGAACAGGAATCATTGAATTGCTTCCACCTTATAATCAACCTGAAAGTGTTCGTGGGCTTGAAAAATTTAGCCATATTTGGATCATTTTCCAATTTAACCACGTCCCTACGGGCAAATGGCATCCAACCGTACGTCCACCTCGTTTAGGTGGAAATCAACGCATTGGTGTATTTGCGTCACGTGCAACACATAGACCCAATCCATTGGGATTATCAAAAGTAGCCTTACGACATATTGAATGTCGACATGGAAAAGTGTTACTTCACGTTGGACCTGTGGATCTCGTTGATGGCACTCCAATTTTTGATATTAAACCTTATCTTGCGTACGCCGATAGTGAACCCAACGCTTGCTCTGGCTTCGCACAAGACAAACCTGAACGCAAGCTGCAGGTTATATTAAGCGAATCTGTCATCAATATGTTACAAAAAATTGAACAAAAACGGCCGCACTTTACCCGTTTTATTACAGATGTCATCGCTCAAGACCCACGCCCAGCATATCAACAAAATCGTTCAAACGATCGGATCTATGGCTGCCGACTCGATGACTTTAATATCCGTTGGCAAATCGCTGCAAACTCAACACAAGCCATCATATTCGAAATAGAAGAAGTGGAATGATATTCAAAAAAATGCGGTCAACCTTTAAAAGTTGACCGCCTATTATCAGATTATTTTGTGATGTCTCTTACATCAATTTCGATTTTATTCCATTCCTTGTCGACATGACCTTGTATAGTAATCTTATCTGTCGGCTGAATTGTTTGTCCTTTCCAGGCGCGATGACTAACATCAATCTGTACTTCTGAACCTGCTACATCACGAAAAATAAACTCATCATCATCGATTTGCTTCGTCATATACCCTTCAATGATAATTGGCGTTTTATCTGCCGAATTTAGAGCCTCTTTCACTGTTTTGACTACCGCCGCACTATCATAAAATCCCCCTTTATGATAAGGCTTTCCTTCCTGTTTAGGTCCAAAACCGTCTTGTGCTACCGCAACACCAGAAAGTGCTAAAATTGAAATAAATGTCATCAGTTTTTTCATAATTCCTTCCTCAATAATCATTATAAGTTAACATACTTTACTCAAAAGCCTACCTCGCTTTTGATGAATCTATTACACACCAGAAATATTAAGAAAAGCTTAACAACAAAAAATAAATGTTTTAGGCTAACTAAAATATAAAAAAAGATCGCCCTATAAGGTGCGATCTTTCTCGAACAGGCTCACGATTTAGTAAGTACTCGTACTCGTTGTAGTGCGCCCTGCACGTTTACGGTCCGTTTCAGTTAATAATTTCTTACGGATTCGAATTGAGCTTGGTGTCACTTCTACTAACTCGTCATCATCAATAAACTCAATTGCTTGTTCAAGACTAAAACGCACTGGTGGGACTAATACCACAGCTTCGTCTTTACCTGAAGCACGCATATTGGTGAGTTTTTTACCTTGTAAACAGTTTACCGTCAAATCATTTGAACGGCTATGAATGCCGATAATTTGTCCTTCGTACACCTCCGTACCATGATCGATCATAAGCTTACCGCGTTCTTGTAAACCAAAGAGCGCATAAGCTAATGCTTTACCTGTTGCATTAGAAATCAACACACCATTTTTACGCTGACCGATTTCACCTGACTTCACATCATCATAATGGCTGAAACTCGAGTAAAGTAAACCTGTACCGGAAGTCATTGTCATAAATTCACCACGGAAGCCAATTAAGCCACGACTTGGAATAATGTATTCTAAACGTGTACGACCTTTGCCATCTGGCACCATATCACGCACTTCCCCTTTACGAATACCCAGCGCTTCCATCACGGCACCTTGATGCTGTTCTTCAATATCAATCGTCACTTGTTCAAACGGTTCTTGCTTGCGACCATCTACGTCTTTGTAAATAACACGTGGACGAGAAACCGCAAGTTCATAACCTTCACGACGCATATTTTCAATTAAAACTGAAAGATGTAATTCACCACGACCAGAAACACGGAAAGCGTCTGGGTCTGGTGTTTCTTCCACACGTAGTGCAACATTGTGAACAAGCTCTTTATTTAAACGCTCAAGGATTTGACGAGAAGTCACATATTTCCCTTCCTTACCACAGAATGGGGAAGTATTTACACAGAAGAACATTGTCACTGTAGGCTCATCTACGCTTAACGGCGCAAGCGCTTCCACATTGTTAATGTCACAGATTGTATCTGAAATATTCAGTTCACCTAATCCTGTTAACGCAATAATATCACCAGCATAGGCACGTTCTGTTTCATAACGTTGTAAACCTAAATGTCCTAATACTTGACCAATTTTACCTGTACGGGTTTTACCCTCTGTGTCAACAATCGTAACAGTTTGGTTAGGTTTGACTGAACCACGTTTAATCCGTCCAATACCGATTACCCCGACATAATTATTATAATCTAATTGGGAAATTTGCATTTGAAAAGGCTGATCGAGTTCAACTTTGGGTGGCTCAACATATTTCACGATCGCTTCAAATAACGGCGTCATATCTTCCGCTAAATCATCATGTTCTAAACCAGCAACACCATTTAATGCTGATGCATAGATGATTGGGAAATCTAATTGTTCGTCAGTTGCACCTAGGTTGACGAAAAGATCGAATACTTGATCCACAACCCAATCAGGACGCGCACCTGGGCGGTCAACTTTATTGATAACAACGATAGGTTTTAAACCGTGAGCGAAGGCTTTTTGTGTCACGAAACGTGTTTGTGGCATCGGGCCATCAAACGCATCAACAATTAATAACACACAATCCACCATTGACATGACACGTTCTACTTCACCACCGAAATCTGCGTGTCCTGGCGTATCGACGATATTAATACGGTAATCGTTCCAGTTAATTGCTGTATTTTTGGCTAAAATGGTAATACCGCGCTCTTTTTCTATGTCATTTGAGTCCATGACGCGTTCATCACCTTCACTACGTGATGCTTCTAATGTACCTGACTGTTGTAAAAGTTTGTCAACAAGGGTGGTCTTACCGTGGTCAACGTGAGCGATAATTGCGATATTACGCAATTTATTGATATCTATTTTATCTGTCATTGAGAAAATCTTATGTCTTGAAATATGAAAAGTTCTGTGTTCTGACCGCACTTAAGCTAAAAACGTGCGAAAGGGGCAAGATTATACAACTTTTTGAAGTAATGAGCTATCAAATAATCGCAGAAAAAAACAGATAAAAATTATGCTATTTTAGGGCGGCTGTTTTATAATGTAAGCTTATTTAAAAAAATCACATTTTAGAGGATTGATAATATGTCAAACGCTGCTGCCATCGCTGATGTCTTCAAACTGATTGAAGAATATGATATCAAATTTGTTTTACTTCGTTTTACGGACATTAAAGGAAAAGAACATGGTGTATCACTTCCTGTTAGTCTCGTTGACGAAGATTTATTTGAAGATGGAAAAATGTTTGATGGTTCCTCTGTCGAAGGATGGAAAGCAATTAACAAAGCAGATATGTTACTGATGCCAATGCCTGAAACGGCCGTCGTTGATCCTTTCGCACAAATTCCAACCCTATCGCTTCGCTGCAGCATTTACGAACCTACTACGATGCAAAGCTATGATCGTGATCCTCGTTCTATCGCGATACGTGCAGAAAACTATATGCGTTCAACAGGGGTAGCTGACGAAGCATTTTTAGGACCTGAACCTGAGTTTTTCCTGTTTGATGATGTACGTTTCGATGTATCAATGAATACAAATTCATACTCTGTAGACGACATCGAAGCAAGCTGGAATACCAATAAACGCTACGAAAATGGCAATAACGCCTATCGCCCACTGAAAAAAGGCGGATATTGTGCTGTAGCGCCAGTAGATAGCGCACACGATATTCGTTCAGAAATGTGCCTTATTTTAGAAGAAATGGGCTTAGTCATCGAAGCACATCATCATGAAGTTGCAACGGCAGGACAAAATGAAATTGCAACAAAATTTAATTCGCTAACTAAAAAGGCAGATGAAACACAAATTTACAAATATGTTGTTCAAAATGTGGCTTATGAACATGGTAAAACCGCATGTTTCATGCCCAAACCCATCACAGGTGATAATGGTTCTGGGATGCATTGCAACATCTCTTTAAGTAAACAAGGTAAAAATATGTTTCAAGGTGATAAATATGCTGGCTTATCTGATACCGCACTGTATTTTATCGGCGGAATTATTAAACATGCCAAAGCATTAAATGCCTTTACTAATCCAACAACCAACTCCTATAAACGTCTTGTGCCTGGCTTCGAAGCCCCAGTGCTATTAGCCTATTCTGCAAGTAACCGTACAGCTTCAATTCGAATCCCCGCAGTCACCAATCCTAAAGCAATTCGTATTGAAGCGCGTTTCCCTGATGCGCTAGCAAATCCTTATCTTGCCTTTGCTTCATTACTCATGGCTGGTTTAGATGGTATCTTGAATAAGCTTCACCCTGGTGATGCAATGGATAAAAACTTGTATGATCTACCGCCAGAAGAATTAAAAAATATCCCCGCTGTTGCGACTTCATTAGAAGAAGCATTAAATTCACTTGAACAAGACAATGCGTTTTTGACGAAAGGGAACGTATTCACAAAAGAGTTTATTGATGCCTTTATTAGCATCAAACGTAAAGAAGTGGAGCGTTTAAATATGACCCCACATCCAGTGGAATTTGAAATGTATTATGCTTAATTTTCAGAATGCAGTCTTTACTGCATTCTATTTATCAATTTTTTATTTTTGATATTAATTTAGCTAACCTCTCACTAGGAGCTTTTATGCATATTTTAAAAAAATTAATCCCTGTTGCAGTCGCTTGCTGTACTACAGCTTGTGTTCAACTTGGCGATATTGAAATGGGCGGGTTTAATAACCAAACTACTGATTCTAGCCTTATCCAATTCCGTTGTGAAAATGGCTACAAAGGTTCAATTAAACACCAAGCAAAAGGCGCAATAAGCCTTGTATTTAGAGACAACAATAAAAACCGCTATGCCAATTACCTCATGACAGTACCAGGCACAAAAGCGACTTATGTGAATAACCAAAATACATTGAAATGGGAAGATCATCACGCATCAGGCACATTGACTTACCCAGCGCCAGATTATCGCACCAGTCGTCAATTATTAACCACAGTTTGTCAAAAATATTAATTCAAACTGATCAATACCAATAACAAAAATTGCTGATACGTTTTGATGTACCAGCAATTTTTTATTCCCATTCAACCCACTCAAACTTCATGACAAAGTACGGTCTATTTTTGCAAAATATCCAGATGACACATCACATTTTGGGCAATAAAAAACCCAGCATACGCTGGGTTTTTCATATTCATACTTCAAGAATTATTCAGCAACAACGATAACGTTAACTGTTGCAAATACTTCACCATGAAGTTGGAATTTCACTTCGTGATCACCTAAAGTACGGATAGGACCTGTTGATAAACGAACTTCACTTTTCGCAATTTCAACGCCAGCTGCTGTTACAGCTTCAGCCACATCGCGAGTTGTAATAGAACCAAATAAACGACCCTCATCACCTGCTTTAGATGCGATAGTTACCGAACCTAATTCTGCTAATTTCGCTGCACGAGCTTGAGCAACTGCTAATACCTCTGCTGCTTTCGCTTCTAATTCTGCGCGGCGAGCCTCAAAATGTTCAATATTTGCTTTCGTTGCCATAACTGCTTTACCTTGTGGGATTAAGAAGTTACGCGCGAAACCTGATTTAACATTTACTTGATCACCAATGTTACCAAGGTGAACCACTTTGTCTAAAAGAATTACTTGCATTACCGTATCCTCTCTTTAATTACTGATGATTGTCAGTGTACGGAAGTAACGCTAAATAACGTGCACGTTTAATAGCACGAGCTAATTGACGTTGATACTTCGCACGAGTACCGGTAATACGGCTTGGAACAATTTTGCCGCTCTCTGTGATATAGTTCTTTAATGTAGCAACATCTTTATAATCAATTTCAACTACATTTTCCGCTGTGAAACGGCAGAACTTACGACGACGGAAATAACGTGCCATTTGGCTAGTCTCCTAATCTATAAATTCGATTTGCTCGGCATGTAATACTAATTGGCTTAAACCATTTGCAGTTTTGTGAGAACTAATAAATCCCACCACCAAAAGCTGACTGCCGACCGTAATGCTTTGAGTTTTTTCTATTAATTGATTGCCGCTAATTTGAATTGGCATTTTACACCAAGCCTGTCGGCTTAATCCCGCCTCCTCTTGTGTAGAACGATGTTCTAACAAAAATTGGCAATGCGCAATTCCGCTTGGGCTTTGCATTCGTTTTGGTTGACTGGCGACCTGACCTATCAACGAAAAACGATTATCAATTTTTAAATTACTCTTCAGCATCCTCAAAATCGTTGTTTTCAACTTCAGCTAAAGCTTTACGATCGTCTTTTGCTTTAACCATTGGGGACGCTTCTGTTACGGCGTGCTTAGTACGAATGATTACGTTACGAAGAACTGCGTCGTTGTAACGGAAAGTTGTTTCTAGCTCGTCGATGACTTCTTGAGGCGCTTCTACATTCATTAACACATAGTGTGCTTTGTGTAATTTATTGATTGGGTACGCTAATTGGCGACGACCCCAATCTTCTAGGCGATGGATTTGACCGCCAGCTTCTTTTACAGAACCTGTGTAACGTTCAATCATGCCAGGTACTTGTTCGCTTTGGTCCGGGTGAACCATAAACACGATTTCGTAGTGTCGCATTACTGCTCCTTACGGGTTAATCAGCCTCTGACTGTTAGACCAGCTACCAATCTGCAGAAGCAAGGAACGAAAATTCAATGTAGCTGTAAGGTCGTGAATTATACAGATAATCATGCTTTTTGCAAGATAAAGCGCGGTCATTTTTACAAGAATTTTATGTTTTTCTTTCTCTCGAAAAAGAATAAAAAAGAACCGCATTTTTACGGTTCCCATTTTACTTTTTTGGATTACATCCACGCATTATTGCGAATAATCCCAACTGCAATCCCTTCAATTTCAAAATTTGGTTGTTGATTCAAATCGACGACAATCGGCTCAAATTCTTCATTTTCTGCATGCAAATAAATGACAGATCCTTTACGTTCCAAACGCTTTACTGTCACTTCATCTTCAATCCTCGCTACGACTACCTGTCCATTACGTACATCTTTGGTACTATGTACCGCTAATAAATCACCATCTAAAATGCCGATGTCTTTCATCGATTGACCATAAACTTTTAATAAAAAATCGGCTTGTGGCTTGAACATATTGACATCGACTTTATATGTCCCTTCAATATGTTGTTCCGCTAAAATTGGTTCTCCTGCTGCAACCCGTCCAATAAGTGGTAAACCTTCATCATCAGCATCATCATGAGAAGAAGCCTCTTCTAGTAAGAGCCGAATCCCACGCGATGTGCCCGAAAGAATCTCAATGACGCCTTTTCTTGCTAGAGCTTTAAGGTGTTCTTCTGCCGCATTAGGCGAACGGAAACCTAATTCTTTTGAAATTTCCGCACGAGTAGGCGGCATGCCTGTTGTCTCTAAATGACGCTTTAGAAAATCGTATACTTCTTGCTGACGCGCTGTCAGTGCTTTGAATGGTTTCATAAACACCCCTGTTTTTATATACAGAATAACTGTCATTATATACATACTTATTGATATTGCAATCTTTTCCGTTCTTATCGTAGCAAAGCAAGAACACGAAAATCCCCCCACGAGATCAAAACCCACAGTAGTTCTTTTATTCAACAACTCACTTCTGATAATTTTATGGTAAACTAATCGAAAATTTTCTAATAAACCTATAAAAATGGAAATTCACTATGTTTAGTTTTCTAAATATGTATCGCAAAATATTGGAATTGCCTTTATCCTTTTTAGTTAAAAATAATCCAATTCCACATCATCCTATCGATGAATTAAAACTTGATACCACACAGCCTGTTGTTTACGTTTTACCCTATACTTCACAGACCGATTTAGTTATTTTCCGTAAAAACTGCCTCAGTGTGGGGTTACCAGATCCATTTGAAAATAATGAAATTGCCGATCATGTGTTGCCACGTTTCGTGTTTCTTGATGAAGGACGTCGTTTTTTCAAATCAAAAGGTGCTAAGCAAGAAACGATTCAAGTCTTCAATAAATACTTAGCCTTACACCACGCCTTACCTGAGCTGGATGTGCAATTAATCCCATGCTCAGTATTATGGGGGCGTTCTCCTGGTCACGAGAATCAATCAGGCCTGCCGCAGCTTCGTCTATTAAGTGGCATTCAAAAAGTCATCGCTGCCATTTGGTTTGGACGTGACACATTTGTGCGCTTTTCACAAGCTGTATCACTACGTTACATGGTTAATGAACATGGTGCAGACGAGGCAATTGCACACAAACTTGCCCGTGTCGCCAAAATACACTTTTCAAAACAACGTATGTCGGCAACAGGACCACGCTTACCAAATCGTCAAGCAATGTTCAATAAATTACTTGAACTGCCAAGCATTTTGGAAGCCATAAAAGATGAAGCAAAATCAAAAAATATCAGTGAAGAAAAAGCGGCACAAGAAGCAGAAAAAATACTGAATGAGATTGCAGCTAACGTCAATTATGAAGGGTTACGTGTTGCGGATCGTTTCTTACGTTGGTTATGGAATAAACTTTATCAAGGTATCGATGTACAAAATGCAGATCGCGTACGTAAATTAGCATTAGAAGGACATGAAATTGTCTATGTCCCTTGCCATCGCAGTCACATTGACTACCTATTGCTGTCTTACTTGCTTTATCATCAAGGATTAGTCCCTCCTCATATCGCAGCAGGCATTAACCTTAACTTTTGGCCCGTGGGGGCAATGTTCCGTCGAGGCGGTGCCTTCTTTATCCGTCGTACCTTTAAAGGAAACCGCCTGTACTCAACAATTTTCCGTGAATATTTAGCGGAGCTTTTCCACCGTGGTTATCCTGTTGAATACTTTATTGAAGGCGGACGTTCTCGGACTGGTCGCTTGCTCGCACCTAAAACAGGGATGATGTCAATGACCTTACAGGCACTGTTACAGCGTCAAACTCGCCCGATTTCTGTTGTTCCTGTTTACGTGGGTTATGAGCACGTTTTAGAAGTTGATACCTATGCGAAAGAACTGCGCGGAGCAGCAAAAGAGAAAGAAAACGCAGGACTGGTTTTAAGAGTGATCAAAAAATTACGTAATTTAGGTCAAGCTTATGTGAATTTTGGTGAGCCAATTACGTTAAGTAACTTTTTGAATCTACATTATCCAGAATGGAAAGAAAACATTCAACATGAAGAGCGACCACAATGGTTTAACCAAGCTGTTGATAGTGTGTCACATCAAGTGATGATTAACATTAATAAAGCTGCAGCGGTTAATGCCATGAATTTAACGGGTACCGCCTTATTATCTTCACGTCAGCGCGCCCTTTCAAAAGAGCAACTACTCGAACAATTAGAAAGCTACCAACAATTCTTACAAAATGTGCCTTATTCACAAGACATTGTGGTTCCACAAGAATCTCCAGAAAAAATGCTTGAGCATATTCTAACATTAGAACGTGTTGGTATCATTATTGAAAAAGACAATTTTGGTGAAATTGTGCGTTTAGAACGCAATGCTGCAGTATTAATGACTTACTATCGAAACAATATTCAGCATTTATTTGTATTACCATCTTTAGTTGCTAGCATTGTCTTGCACTATGAAGCGATTCAAAAACCTTTAGTGTTAGAAGCAGTCAGCAAAATTTACCCTTTTTTGAAGAATGAATTATTTTTATCATTTTCACAGGAAGAACTACAAGAGCGTATCAATCAGATCATTGCTGAGTTTGAAGGTCAGCAAGTGGTTAAATGTAATGCCAACATGCTGTCGATTAATAAACCTCGCGTCAGAATGTTACAACTGTGGTCTTCGGGTGTGCGTGAAATATTACAACGTTATTACATTACGGTAAGTATTTTAGAAAAAGATCCTGCTACACCTCGTACAAATTTAGAAAAAGACAGTCAATCTGTTGCGCAACGTTTGTCCGTATTACACGGCATCAATGCACCAGAGTTCTTTGATAAAGCGGTTTTCTCTGCCTTTATCGCCAGCTTAAAACAAGAAGGCTATTTCAATGAGGAAGGCATTGCCAATACAACAAAACTCAATGAAATCATAGAGATTCTAAATCATGTCATTTCAACAGAAGTCACCTTAACTATCAAAGGTGCTATTGCCAAGATTGAAGAAGAATAAATCTTGCGATATAAAAAAGAGCGGCGTAAAAGTAAAAATTTGAGCCGCTCTTTTTTATGCTGTATTCACGAAGCATTTACCGTCTAAACATCCCGCCTAGACCACCAAGTCCACCCATCATACCTTGCATACCACGCATCATTTTTGCCATGCCGCCTTTACGCATTTTTTTCATCATTCGTTGCATTTCGTCAAACTGTTTGAGCAATTTATTGACGTCCTGCACTTGTGTCCCAGACCCCATTGCAATACGACGACGACGGGATCCTTTGATAATATCGGGATTAGCACGCTCTTTAAATGTCATGGAGTTAATAATTGCCTCCATTTTATTAAACATTTTATCATCAACTTGGTTCTTAACATGGTCTGGTAAATTTTTCGCGCCAGGTAATTTGTCTAACATCGACATCATCCCACCCATTTTTTTCATCTCAATTAACTGTTCACGAAAATCTTCTAATGTGAAATTGTCGCCTTTTTTGAATTTCTGTGCCATTTTTTCCGCTTTTTCGCGGTCAACAGAACGCTCAAGATCTTCAATTAATGACAAAACATCACCCATGCCCAAAATACGCGAAGCGACACGTTCTGGGTGGAAAGGCTCAAGCGCATCCGTTTTTTCACCTACCCCTAAGAACTTAATCGGTTTGCCTGTAATTTGACGAATCGATAAGGCCGCCCCTCCACGTGCATCTCCATCAACTTTAGTCAATACAACCCCCGTTAATGGCAAGGCTTCATTGAACGCTTTCGCGGTATTCGCGGCGTCTTGCCCTGTCATTGCATCCACTGTGAAAAGTGTTTCGATTGGCTTAAGCGCGGTATGAATTTGCTTAATCTCTTCCATCATTTCGCCATCAACATGGAGGCGACCAGCAGTATCCACAATTAATACATCATAAAATTTCAATTTTGCTTCGGCTAGGGCTGCTTGTGCAATAGCAACAGGACTTTGTGAGACATCAGAAGGGAAAAATGCCACGCCAACCGCTTTTGCCAGGGTTTCTAACTGTTTGATCGCAGCTGGGCGATAAACGTCAGCAGACACAACAAGCACTTTTTTCTTATGGCGTTCTTTTAAGAATTTGGCTAATTTACCAACACTCGTCGTTTTACCCGCACCTTGTAAACCCGCCATTAAAATGACTGCAGGAGGCTGCGTGGCAAGGTTTAAACTTTCGTTCGCTTCGCCCATCGCGGCTTCAAGCTCAGCTTGTACAATTTTGACGAACTCTTGACCTGGTGTCAGGCTTTTATTGACTTCGACACCAATCGCACGTGCTTTAACGTTATTAATGAAATCACGTACTACTGGTAATGCGACATCCGCTTCAAGCAATGCCATCCGAACTTCACGCAGCGTCTCTTTAATATTGTCTTCAGTTAAACGCCCACGTCCACTGATATTACGCAACGTTTTAGACAGACGATCTGATAAATTCTCAAACATGTGTTATTCCTATTTACACAACAAAAATTGTGTCAATTATACTGAAATCTGTTAAATTTTCACCCTATGAAATAAATTAATAGCCGTTTAACGCGGAGAAAATTAGAATAAATTACATTTTTAGGTGAGGAAATCGACATGTGGTTTGCAATTTTTGCTGTGCTTTTTTATTTGTTGAGTGTATTACTGATAACGCCAATGCTACTAAAAACGCAATCAGGTGAACCCACATCAAAACCGAATACCTTCTTTTTTGTCATGAGTACAGTTTTAGCACTGGTTTTTCATGTCATCAATCTCACTCCGCTCTTACTTCGTCTAACGGGTGGACAAAATTTCACAGTTATGGAAATTAGCTCACTTATCAGTGTTATCACAGCAACGCTCGCAACTTTCGCTTTATTATTTCAAATTCGTACGCTCTGGTTTCTCTTACCGATTATCTATGCGTTCTCTATCATTAATTTACTTTTAACCACATTATTGCCCACGCATTTTGTCTATCATTTAAGCCAAGATATTTCACTATTTATCCATGTCGGGCTATCTTTATTTACGTACTCGATTTACTTCATGGCATCACTTTATTCCATCCAACTACTATGGATCGATCGTAATCTTAAAAATAAAACCCTTACACTTTCGCCTATTATTCCACCTTTAATGGCTGTTGAACGGCATTTTTTCCGTTTAATGCTTACTGGTCAAGTATTACTGAGTGTGGTTCTAATCTCAGGATCATATCATTTAGCGAAGGCATTTGCGCCACAAGATATTCAAAAAGCCGTGTTTTCTTTTCTCGCTTGGCTTGTGTTTGGTCGCGCACTGATTGGTCATTGGAAACAACATTGGCGTGGGAAAAAGATGGTATACTATGCCATTCTAGGTATGTCATTACTCAGCATTGCCTATTTTGGCAGTCGTGTAATGCTTGAAATATAAACAATATTTATTTATCCTTATACCTAGCAAAAGTGCGGTTCAAACAGTGAAAAAAATGGCCGCACTTTTCAATTTTGATTAACTCATAAAAGGATGCATTTTGGACAGTATTCCCCTTAGTACCCTATTTATCATTCTTATTGTTCTACTTATCACCTCAGCCTATTTTTCAGGTTCAGAAACAGGTCTGTTATCTGCAAACCGTTATCGTCTTCGCCACTTAGCCGAAAAAGGTCATAAAGGCGCCAAAAAAGCTGAGAAATTATTAAAAAAAACCGATGTCTTATTAAGTTTAATTCTGATTTGTAACAACCTCGTCAATATTACCGCCTCTGCTATTACTACAATCATCGGTATGCGTTTATATGGTGATGCAGGAGTAGCGATTGCTACAGGGGCATTGACTTTTGTCATGCTGATTTTCGCAGAAATTTTACCTAAAACGATAGCTGCACGTTACCCCGAAAAAGTCGCGTTTACATCAAGCCATTTACTCGCTATCTTTTTACGTTTATTTACCCCATTAGTGTACTTGATGAATTTAATCATCCAAGGCATTCTGGCATTACTCCGACTCAAATCAGAAAATAAATCACAATCCCTCAGTCCAGAAGAGTTGCGTTCTATTGTGAATGAATCGGGTAAATTCATCCCTTCCGCCCACCAAGAAATGCTACTTTCTATTTTAGATCTGGAAGAAGTCACAGTAGATGACATCATGGTACCGCGTAACGATATTGGTGGTATTGATATAGACGATGATTGGAAATCTATCATGCGCCAACTCAACCATGCAGCACATGGTCGCGTGGTTCTTTATAAAGGCAGTATGGATGAAAATATCCTCGGGATGCTTCGCGTACGAGAAGCCTACCGTTTAATGCTGGATAAAAATGAATTTAGCAAAGAAACGCTAATTCGCGCCGCAGATGAAGTCTATTTTATTCCTGAAGGCACCGCACTAAATGCACAATTACTAAATTTCCGTAATAATAAAGAGCGCATTGGATTAGTGGTAGATGAATACGGTGACATCAAGGGACTCGTCACACTAGAAGATATTCTTGAAGAAATTGTCGGTGAATTTACCACCTCAACTGCACCATCGATCGAAGAAGAAGTCATCCCACAATCTGATGGTTCTATGATTATCGAAGGCTCAACCAATTTACGTGATTTGAATAAACTATTTGATTGGAACTTAGATACGGAAGAAGCACGAACCTTTAATGGTTTAATCCTCGAACATCTGGAGGAAATCCCTGAAGAGGGGACAGTCTGCGAGATTAATGGCCTACAGATTACTATTTTAGAAGTCGCTGACAACATGATTAAACAAGCAAAAGTCGTCAAACTCTAACCATTTTTTATTATGGCGATGGCACAATCCCATCGCCATCCTCTTTCGTTTCCTCAATATTTTTCTATAAAACATGCGCTGATTTATATCAAAAAATTGTCTCTTTTTTATTTACCTTTTACCTTGCTTTTTGCTAGAATTTCGCAATTGAAATTAATTCTCAATAGCGTATAATGCACAACTTATTTTTCGTTGCAAATTAAAGGACTTTGTTATGCCACAGCTCTTTCAATTCTTACAAAACTATATTGACTACATCATTTTAGGCTTACTTGCTCTGATGAGCTTTATCATGGTATGGCTTGTTGTTGAACGTTTTATCTTCTTAAATAAAGTAAATGTTGAAGATTATGACAACGTGCATGAACTTGATATTGATTTGCAACGTAATCTCACCGCAATTTCAATTATCGGCTCCAACGCACCTTATGTCGGTTTATTGGGAACGGTTATTGGGATTCTTCTCACTTTCTTTGAGCTTGGACATTCTGGTGGTGAAATCGATGCTGCTGCCATCATGGTGCACTTGTCTCTTGCACTAAAAGCCACTGCTGTGGGGATTTTAGTGGCGATTCCTTCTATGGTTTTTTACAACGGATTAGGTCGTAAAATCGAAGTAAATCGTTTGAAATGGTTTGCCTTAAATGAGAAAAAAACCAAACAAGCATAGGTGATATCGTGAAAAAATTTGATGAAATCAACATCATTCCGTTTATCGACATTATGTTGGTATTGTTAGCCATTGTCTTGATTACGGCTTCCTTCATTTCTCAAGGCAAAATACAAGTGAATGTTCCCAAAGCCAGTTCAACTGTCGCATTTAGATCGGATGATTTAGCTAAATTATTAACCGTAACAGAAACGGGTGACATCTTTTTTAATGATAAACCGATTACAAAAGAAGCATTAGAACAAGAAATCAGCACATGGGCTAAAGATCAGAAAGTAACGCTGAAAGTAGATGCGAAATCAAGCTTCCAAGATTTTGTCTCTATTACGGATATCATGGCAAAAAATGAAATTCGCAATGTGGCGATTGTCACCATCAAAGAAAAGGCTGCGCAATGATAAAAACAAATCGCTCATTGGTTGGATTTGTCGTTTCTTTGCTTTTTCACGTGAGCTTTGTCGTATTTTTATACTGGTCGGTACAAAAAGATGATGAAAGTGCAAATGGATTCTCTGCAGACATTGTAAGTACTCACATTTCCATGGAAATGTTAGCGGCTACTGTGCTGGAAGAACCTGAGCCAGAACCTGTGCCCGAGCCAGTCGTCGAGCCAGAGCTTCCGAAAGAAGAGGTAGCCGATCCAACGGTAAAACCTGAGCCACCAAAAGAACCAGAAAAACCTAAAGAACCAGAAAAACCAAAGGAAAAGCCGAAAGAAAAGCCAAAGGAAAAACCGAAAAAAACCAAACCAGAACGTAAAGACTTACCTAAATCGGATCGTGAGATTAATTCAGATTCCTCAATTAATCAGCAAGCGACCACGACAGGTAAAGTGACTAGCACGAATCCTAATTTAGTTGGAACGGGAAGTACAACAAACGAAATTAATGCTTATCGTTCAGCATTACGCCGCGAGATTGAAAAACATAAACGTTATCCAAATCGCGCTAAAATGATGCGTAAACAAGGTGTTGCGACAGTTTCATTCCACATTAGTAATAGTGGTGCAATTAGTCATGCTCGCATTGTTAAATCATCGGGGTCAGAAGAACTTGATCAAGCTGCACTGACTGCTGTAAATAATGCACGCCCAATTGGTCCACTGCCCGCGGGGATGGCGAATGAAGTGAGCGTACCTGTTAGCTTTAGAATCACCAACTAAACAAAAAATCCACCTTACCAGAAGGTGGATTTTTTATATCAAGCAAATTGCTCTCCACTGATTATTTCGATTGTCTGTATAACGCCACCGCTTGTGGCATCAAGCGTAATAAATTCTGTTGGCGATCTGCATCATTAGGGTGTGTCGAAGATAAGGCAGCCAATACCCCTTTTGAACTGGAACTCGCGGCTTGCATTTTTTGCCAAACACGTGGTGCAGCTTCGGGGTTAAAACCTGATTTTGCCATCAACATCAATCCAACTTCATCCGCCTCCGTTTCATTACTACGCGAATAGGGTTTATCCAATGCCCAATCTTTCGTTAACCCAACAACGACCGCACTGCCATCTGTACCAATCACAGTTGACAAGGCAACATGACTCACTTGCGCTAAGACATTGGTAAATTGTCCCATGTTGACTTTTTTCTTACCATGTTCTTTCAACGCATGTGCCATCTCGTGCCCCATAACCGTTGCAATTTCATCATTGGTTAATTTCAAACTATCAACTAACCCAGTATAAAATGCCATTTTACCGCCAGGCATTGCCCAAGCATTTAACTCTTTCGATTTAATCACACTAATTTGCCAGTTAAATACTTGTCCCGTGTGATTTTCTGCATTCGCATAAGGAACCATTTTCTTAAACACTGCGTGGATCCGTTTTGCGGTAGGCGAAGTTGTATCTAATACCCCTTCACTGCGTGCTTTATTTACCGCTTGTAAATAAGACGATGCCGACTGTTGATTAATACTGGCAGAATCGGCACAAGCATTTAATAGCAAAGCAATAGAAGAAACCATCGCGATTTGCTTGATAAATTTAGTCATAAAGTCCTCACTTACAATCAATTAAATAAAAAAATACCGCTCTTTACAGCGGTATTTATCGCATCAATATTACTTTTTCGCACGTTCAAATGATTCTAAAATTTCTTGACGAGCAGCTTCAACACCTTCCCAGCCTTCAACTTTCACCCATTTGCCAGCTTCTAATGCTTTGTAGCTTTCGAAGAAGTGTTGGATTTGTGCTTTTAATAGTGCCGGTAAATCACCAACGTCTTTGATGTGATCGTATTCTTTCGTTAATTTGCTGTGTGGAACTGCAACCACTTTCGCATCGCCACCTGCTTCGTCAGTCATTTTTAATACGCCAACTGGACGACAACGAATAACAGAACCCGGTTGTAATGGGTATGGTGTTGGAACTAACACGTCCACTGGGTCACCATCAGAAGAAAGAGTGTGGTTTACATAACCGTAGTTTGCTGGATAGAACATTGCTGTTGCCATAAAACGATCCACGAATAATGAACCGCTTTCTTTATCCACTTCATATTTGATTGGATCTGAGTTTGCAGGGATTTCAATTACAACATAGATATCATCTGGTAATTCTTTACCTGCTGGTACGTTTTCTAAACCCATTTTTTATTCCTTATTTCAAGTTAATTATAAATAAAAGCAGTCAATTATAGCCTTAATTGACTCAATTTGTCGAGATAGTGCGGGTTATCGTTGGTTGAATGAGAGGATGAAAAAAGAAATCCACAAAAAGCGAAAAAAGCATTTGATTTTTATTTTTGCACTATTAAAATAGTGCAAGGTTTTCTAAATTATAATAACAACTTAAGTGGTACTTTATATGACAACAATAAAAAAACAGCCTTCTTTAGTGGGCGGCGCAATGATTATTGCAGGCACAGCGATTGGTGCTGGTATGTTAGCAAACCCAACAGCGACTGCTGGGGTTTGGTTTATCGGTTCGATTCTTCTTTTAGCTTACACTTGGTTTTGTATGACTACTTCGGGCTTAATGATCCTCGAAGCCAACTTACATTACCCAACAGGTGCGAGCTTTGACACCATTGTGAAAGACTTATTAGGCAACGGTTGGAATGTGATCAACGGGCTTTCTGTCGCCTTTGTACTTTATATCTTAACCTATGCTTACATCACCTCAGGCGGGGGGATTACACAAAACTTACTCAATCAGGTCTTCAGTTCACCAGAAAGTGCGGTCGATATTGGGCGTAGTTCTGGCTCGCTAATTTTCTGTATTGTACTCGCTTCTTTTGTATGGTTATCCACGAAAGCAGTCGATCGTTTTACCACTGTGCTGATTGCAGGTATGGTTGTGGCATTCTTTCTTTCCACCAGCGATTTAATTAGCTCAGTCAGAACAGACGTGTTATTCAATCAAATCGCACAAAGTGAACAACACTATTTACCTTATATTTTGACCGCACTTCCTGTCTGCTTAGTATCGTTTGGTTTCCACGGTAACGTGCCAAGTTTAGTGAAATATTACGATCGCGATGGCAAACGTGTGATGAAAGCGATCTTCTTAGGTACAGGCATTGCATTAGTGATTTACATCTTATGGCAGCTAGCGGTGCAAGGAAACTTGCCACGCGCTGAATTTGCACCAGTTATTGAAAAAGGGGGCGACATCGCAGCACTGCTTGGCGCACTGTCACAATATATCCAAACCGATTACATTGGCGTGGTACTGAATTTCTTTGCTTATATGGCGATTGCGAGCTCATTCTTAGGGGTAAGTTTAGGTTTATTTGACTATATTTCTGACCTATTCAAATTAGATGACAGCTTATCAGGCAGAACCAAAGCAACTTTAATCACATTTTTACCGCCACTATTACTAAGCTTACAATTCCCTTATGGCTTTGTGATCGCTATTGGCTATGCAGGTTTGGCGGCAACGATTTGGGCAGCAATTGTGCCAGCGTTATTGGCAAAAGCCACTCGTCAACGTTTTAAAGACAGTACATATCGTGTTTACGGCGGTAACTTTATGATTTACTTTGTGATTTTTTTTGGTGTCCTCAATATTGTGGCACAAGTGGCTGCACAATTTGGCATCTTACCGACATTTTTAGGTTAAACATCACAAATTTCATGGAAAAAGCTTGGCTTGATACAAAATTTTGAGTATATAGTTAGCGGATTTTCAATCTCAAGAGGTTTACAATGAAAAAATTAATTAAATTTAGCGCAGTCGCATTGTCATTAGGGTTAATCAGCCAAGCACATGCTTACACACAAGACAAAACCTATAACATCACCGTATTACACGTGAACGATACGCACGGTCACTTCTGGAAAAACAGCAAGGGTGAATATGGTTTTGCCGCACACAAAACGTTAATCGACAGTATTCGTAAAGAAGTAGAAGGCAAAGGTGGATCTGTTGTCTTGCTTCACGCGGGTGACTTCAACACCGGTGTGCCAGAGTCTGATATGCAAAACGCAAAACCTGATATCGAAGGGATGAATATGATTGGTTACGACGTGGCAGTACTAGGTAACCACGAATTTGACTTCCCAATCCAACTTCTTGAAATGCAAGAAAAATGGGCTAAATTCCCACTCATTTCAGCTAACGTGATCAACAAAAAAACCAACAAATCATTGGTACAACCTTATGTGATGTTGAAAAAAGAAGATTTAAACATTGCAGTGGTGGGTTTAACTACTGAAGATACCGCGAAATTAGGTAACCCAGATGTGGTTGATCACGTTATCTTCAAAAATCCAATTGAAACAGCAAAAACCACATTAGCTGAAATCAATAAAACCGAAAAACCCGATATGCGCATTGCATTAACGCATATGGGCTACTATTTTGACGGTAAACACGGTCAAAATGCACCGGGCGATGTTACGATGGCTCGCACACTTGATAAAGGCGCATTTGATTTAATCATTGGCGGACACACACACGACACCGTTTGTATTGATGAACAAGGTCAATTCAAAGCGAAATACACCCCAGGTGAAGCATGTAAACCAGACTTCCAAAACGGCACTTGGATTGTTCAAGCAGGCGAATGGGGTAAATTCATTGGTCGTGCGGATTTTGAATTTAAAAATGGCGAAACGAAATTGGTGAAATATGAGTTAATCCCAGTTAACTTAAAACAAAAAATCAAATTAGAAGACGGCAAATCTGAATACAAACTCTATCAACCTGAAATCGCTGAAGATCCAGCGGTATTTGCACACCTAAAAACTTACCAAGACGAAGGTGACCGTTTATTAGGCGTAACAGTGGGTGAAGTGAAAGGTAAATTTGTGGGCGATCGTAAAATTATTCGTTTCCACCAAACTAACCTTGGTCGCTTAATCGCACAATCTCAAATGGAACGTGTGAAAGCTGATGTTGGTATTATGAACTCAGGTGGTATCCGCGCTGATATCAACGAAGGCGAAACCACTTATAAAGATCTTCTTACTGTTCAACCGTTCGGTAATATGATCGCAACAGTGGATTTCACTGGACAAGAGCTTTTAGACTACCTCAACATTGTTGCAATGAAACAAGTTGATAGTGGTGCATACCCACAATTTGCAGGTATTTCAATGGTCGTTGACCGTACTGCACAAAAAGTGTCTGATGTAAAAGTGGGCGGTAAAGCACTTGATTTAAACAAAAAATATAAAGTGTCTGTACCAGATTACTGTGCAGGCGGTGGTGATGGCTACCCAGTATTGAAAAAACACCCAAGCTATGTAAATACTGGTTTTATCGATGCTGAAATGTTGAAAAAATACTTTGAAGAAAACAAAGTATTAGACGCATCGAAATACGATCCAAAAGACGACATCATCTTCAAATAAGATGACCAAGAAAAGCGTCTATGATGCCCCACAATTTTTTGAGCTTTATTTAAAATTGCGGGAAAATCCGATCAGCTTAAATGAAGTTGTAGAAAAACCGACAATGTTGTCCTTACTACCCGATTTAACAGGCAAAAAACTGTTAGATTTGGGTTGTGGTTGTGGCGGTCACCTACAACTTTATTTACAACGCAATGCCCGCTTTGTTGTGGGCATTGATCTGTCTGAAAATATGCTCAAACAGGCAGAAACAGACTTAGCAAAATTTTCCCAAAATGCACCGTACTTTGCTTTACATCAGCTTTCAATGGAACAACTCAGTGAGTTACCTGAAAGCCAGTTTGATGTCATCACAAGCTCATTTGCGTTTCATTATGTGCAAAATTTTCCTCAGTTGTTATCCGATATTCATCAAAAATTAAATCCAAATGGTTATTTGATTTTCTCACAAGAGCACCCGATTGTAACTTGTTACCAAGGCGGCGATCGCTGGGAAAAAAATGAAAACAAACAGCAAGTAGCATACCGCTTAAATTATTATCGTGACGAAGGCGAACGTGATCGCAATTGGTTTAAACAACCGTTTAAAACCTATCACCGCACCACTGCCACCCTCATCAATAATTTAATTCAAGCCAGTTTCCAAATTGAACAAATGGCAGAACCGATGCTTGCCGATCAGCCTGAATGGCAAAACGAATTTAAAGATCTGCAACACCGTCCCGTATTACTATTTATTAAAGCAAAAAAAATTTAACTTTTTTGTAAAAAACACTTGCCAGTTCATTTTTTTTACAGTAATTTGGATGGCAATTAACCAATAAGGAAGACAAAATGAATTTTAACCGCATTGCTCATCATCACCACAATCACTCCTGATTATCTTTCGGGCGTTTAGTGGTGCTTGGAAGATAGAAAATCTTCCGAGCAGTGCGATAGAACCAACAATACAGCCTCTCGGAACCACTCGAGAGGCTTTTTTTATAACTAAAATTCACAACATCAAACACAGGATAACATTATGATCGAAAGTAAAAGACTACGTATTGCGATGCAAAAATCAGGGCGTTTAAGCCAAGAATCTCAAGCGCTACTAAAACAATGTGGTGTAAAAATAAATTTACAAGAACAGCGCTTAATTGCTTACGCTGAAAATATGCCTATTGATATTTTACGTGTCCGTGATGATGATATCCCCGGTTTAGTCTTTGATGGCGTCGTGGATCTTGGCATTATCGGTGAGAATGTTTTAGAAGAAGAGGAATTGGCTCGTCAAGCCGCTGGCGAAAGCGTCAATTATAAGAAATTACGTCGTTTAGATTTTGGTGGCTGCCGTTTATCCATCGCCATTCCACAAGATGAAAACTACAACGGTGTAAACGATCTCAAAGATGCTCGCATTGCGACCTCTTATCCAAACTTACTCAAACGCTATATGCAACAACAAGGCGTAGATTTCAAAACCTGTTCACTCACTGGTTCAGTGGAAGTTGCCCCTCGAGCAGGGCTTGCCGATGCCATTTGTGATTTAGTGTCTTCAGGCGCTACGCTTGAAGCTAATGGCTTAAAAGAAGTGGAAGTCATTTACCGTTCAAAATCCTGCTTAATTCAACGTGCAGCAGAACTGAGCCCAGAAAAACAAGCATTAGTGAATAAGCTACTTACCCGTATCCAAGGCGTACAGCAAGCCGCAGAATCCAAATACATTATGCTCCACGCACCAAAAGAAAAATTGGAAGAAATTACCGCACTTTTACCGGGCGTAGAAAACCCAACCATCTTGCCATTGGCACACGATGACTCAAAAGTCGCCATGCACGTTGTTAGCCAAGAAGCACTATTCTGGGAAACGATGGAGCAACTGAAAGAGATTGGAGCAAGCTCAATTTTAGTTTTACCAATTGAGAAAATGATGGAGTAAAAGATGGCATTCACTCCCTTACAAGAACAATCACTATTAGCACAAAAAGGTATTGGTAATACAATTCTTAAGCGCTTGCAGGAAATGGGCTTAGATGATGTCGAACTACTCGCAAAAACTAATGCCAATTTTATTTTAGCTCGCGGATCAGAGATCACTGGCTCAAGCTGTTGGCGTAACAGCCCTCAAGCACGCAAAGCAATTGAAACCGCAATAAATTGGGCCCAAGCACAATTAACCAATAAACAATAATTCCATAAATAGAGCAATTAGAAGAGAGAAAACATGCAAACATTGATTTGGAATAAGTTAAATAATGACGAAAAACAAACCGCACTTTCACGCCCAGCTCAAGCGATTGGTGAGCAAATTACACAAGCGGTCAATGAAATTAAGGCGAATGTGCTCAAAAATGGCGATCAGGCGTTATTTGAGCTGTCGGAAAAATTCGATAAAGTGAAATTGGAAAGCCTAGTTATCTCCAAAGCACAAATTGAGCAAGCAAGTGGCCGAATTTCTGATGAACTGAAACAAGCTATTCAAACGGCAAAAGGCAATATTGAGCGTTTTCACCAAGCACAAAAAAATGAACGAGTCGATATCGAAACCCAAGAAGGTGTTCGTTGCCAAGTGTTAACTCGCCCTATTCAAAAAGTGGGGTTGTATATTCCGGGTGGCTCTGCACCGCTCTTTTCCACTGTATTGATGCTCGCAGTGCCTGCCAAAATCGCAGGCTGCAAAACCATTGTACTTTGCTCGCCACCACCGATTGCCGATGAAATTCTCTATACCGCAAACTTATGTGGTGTTGAAACCATTTATGCTGTTGGTGGCGCTCAAGCGATATTTGCAATGGCAAACGGCACAGAGAGCGTGCAAAAAGTGGATAAGATTTTCGGACCAGGCAACGCCTTTGTTACCGAAGCTAAACGCCAAGTTTTACAACAAGGCACCGCCATTGATATGCCTGCTGGACCTTCTGAAGTGTTAGTGATTGCCGATGAATTTGCCGATCCTGATTTTGTCGCGAGCGATTTGCTATCCCAAGCAGAACACGGCTCTGACAGCCAAGTGATTTTAGTGACGAATTGCGAAACTTTAGCAAAACAGACCGCACTTGCCATTGAACAACAACTTGCACGCTTACCAAGAGCGGAAACCGCACGCAAAGCCCTTGCACACAGCCGCACCTTTATCGCAGAGGATCTGCAACAATGTGTCGCAATCAGCAATGCTTACGCACCTGAACATTTAGTCGTACAAGTGGAAAACGCCCGCAATTTACTGCCATTGCTTGATAACGCAGGTTCGATCTTTTTGGGCGCTTATTCCCCTGAAAGTATGGGCGATTATGCAAGTGGTACCAACCACGTGCTACCAACTTATGGCTACACCCGCACCCATTCAAGTTTAGGTTTAGCCGATTTCAGCAAACGAATGACGGTACAAGAACTTAGTCCACAAGGTTTTAAAAATCTCGCCAATACTGTGATGTTAATGGCAGAAGCAGAACAATTAGAAGCGCACAAACAAGCGGTGGCTATCCGCCTAGCTAAATTGGAACAGGAGTAATTATGTCTATTGCCTCACTTTCACGTAAAAATATTCAGTCCTTAACGCCCTATCAATCCGCACGCCGTTTGGGTGGGAAAGGCGATATTTGGTTGAATGCGAATGAATACCCGACTTCGCCAAATTTTGATTTAACCAACCACACTTTTAACCGCTATCCCGAGCCTCAACCGCAAGCAGTGATTGAAGGCTATGCCAACTATGCTGGAGTAAAACCTGAAAATGTATTAGTCAGTCGAGGCGGTGATGAAAGTATTGAACTGATTATCCGTGCTTTCTGTGAGGCGCAAGATAGCGTGCTTTACTGCCCTCCAACCTATGGAATGTATTCAGTGAGTGCTGAAACCTGTGGCATTGCATTGAAAACTGTGCCTTTAACCGCCGATTTTCAGCTGAATTTACTGGAAATCGAACGCAATCTTTCAGGTGTGAAAGTGGTGTTTGTGTGTAGCCCGAATAATCCAACGGGTACGTTAGTGAATCGTGAAGATTTATTAGCCTTACTAGAAATGACAAGAGAGAAAGCCATTGTGGTGGTGGACGAGGCTTACATTGAATTCTGCCCACAAGCGACAATGCTCACCGAGCTAAAAAGTTACCCGCACTTGGCGATTATCCGCACATTATCCAAAGCCTTTGCTTTAGCAGGCTTGCGTTGTGGTTTCACCCTTGCCAACAAAGAGTTAATCGACGTGCTACAAAAAGTTATTGCCCCTTATCCATTACCTGTGCCTGTGGCGGATATTGCCGCTCAAGCTTTGCAAAAAGGCGGTTTACAAATGATGACACAACGAGTGCAAGAAATTTTGCAAAATCGCACCGCACTTGAAGCCGAGCTTCGCACATTGCCTTGCGTTAAAAACATCTTTGCAAGCGACGGCAACTATGTCTTAGTGAAATTTAAAGATGGGCAAAAAGTATTTAAAACCCTTTGGGATCAAGGCATTATCTTGCGTAATCAACACAGCGCATTGATGTTAGAAAACTGCATTCGTATCACTGTTGGTACTGCAGAAGAAAACCGCCAAGTGATTGAAGCTATTCGTCAAATTGCATAAGATACAAACAGAACAAAAGACAAACAGGATCACAATATGACACAACAATCTATTCTTTTTATCGACCGCGACGGCACCTTAATTGATGAGCCGAAAACCGATTTTCAAATCGACAGTTTAGAAAAATTACAATTTGAGCCGAACGTCATTCCAGCACTGTTGAAGCTCAAACCTTTTTACCGTTTTGTGATGGTCAGCAACCAAGACGGCTTAGGCACGCCATCTTTCCCACAAGAGAATTTTGACAAACCGCACAATGCAATGATGGCATTATTTAAGTCACAAGGTATTGAATTTGATGAAGTGTTAATTTGTCCACACAAACCAGAAGATAACTGCGATTGCCGTAAGCCAAAAGTCAAATTATTGAAAAAATATATTGAGAAAAAACTGTTCAACCCAGCCACTAGCTTTGTGATTGGCGACCGATACACCGATGTGCAACTGGCGGAAAATCTTGGTATCCGTGCGTTGCAATATGATCGCGAAAAACTCAATTGGGATCTGATTGTTGAAAAACTTTTGCCAAAACAAACCGCACTTGTAGACCGCACACCACGCTATGCGGAAGTAGTTCGCACCACCAAAGAAACGGACATTAAAGTGCAAGTTTGGCTCGATGAAACTGGCGTAAATAAGATCAAAACTGGCGTAGGTTTCTTTGATCATATGCTCGATCAAATCGCAACTCACGGTGGCTTTAGAATGAACGTGAGCTGCAAAGGTGACTTATGGATTGACGAACACCACACCGTTGAAGACACCGCGCTTGCGCTCGGCACGGCATTAAAACAAGCCCTTGGCGACAAACGAGGAATCCAACGCTTCGGCTTTGTGTTGCCAATGGACGAATGCAAAGCAGAATGTACGATGGACTTATCAGGCCGCCCTTATTTCAAATTCAAAGCCAAATTTAAACGCGACAAAGTGGGCGATTTCAGCACCGAAATGACGGAGCATTTTTTCCAATCTATCGCTTATACTTTAATGGCAACCTTGCACTTAAAAACCAAAGGCGACAACGACCACCACAAAATCGAAAGCCTGTTTAAAGTATTTGGACGCACGTTAAGACAGTGTATAAAAGTGGAAGGGAATGAATTGCCGAGTTCGAAAGGGGTTTTGTAAGAATTGTTAGTGGTAGTTTGTGTATTTAGATTATAGATATAAATTCAAATAAGGAGATTAATATGAATCAAAAGCTAAAACCTACTTTTTGGAAACTATCTCAAGGTATTGCAAATGATACTAATTTTGCATTTGAAGATATGTTATCAAGTATTGATGAAAAACTAGTATATGTACACCGTCAAACAGGATCTAAAGGGACATCCTTAACTTCTCAAGCCGAGGACTTTGTTAATGCACCTATCGGTGATTATTTCTACCTAACCCATGGTAATGAGGGAATCTATTTATTAGGGCAATTCATTGGTTCTGTCAATTATTTTACAAAATATGAAGATGAGGATTGGATGGAGCGACCATTTAAGTTAATTAAAACTGCAACGATAATCAGATCATATGAAGATCAAAAAAAATGGTGGACACCAAATCATCCTTCAACTTTTGTGAGAATACCAGAATCTGAAGAAGAATTATTCGAGAAACTAATTTTAGAACCCTATTTTGGTTTATCTTTAGAACGTTTCAAATAAATTGGAATAATACATGATCACCATTATAAATACCCGTTGCGCTAACCTTTCTTCAGTCAAATTTGCCTTTGATCGTTTAGGTTATCACGCAGAAATTACCGATAATATTGAGCAAATCCGCTCTGCTGATAAATTGATTCTACCTGGTGTGGGAACAGCCAAAGCAGCTATGCAAAATCTGACAGATTTAGGCTTGATCGAGGTTATTCAAAACTTAACTCAGCCTGTTTTAGGGATCTGTTTGGGCATGCAATTAATGACTAAATATTCCGAAGAAGGCAATTTGGATTTATTAAAACTGATGTCAGGCAAAACCGAAAAATTGCCTGATTGTCAGTTGCCGTTGCCACATATGGGCTGGAATAAAGTGCATTATGTCGCTGATCACCCGTTATTTGCAGATATAGAACAAGATAGCTATTTTTATTTTGTACATAGCTATAGCGTATTGCCGAACTCGCATACCGTTGCCACTTGCGATTACGGCGTGCCATTTTCTGCAGTAATACAACATAACAATTTTTACGGCGCACAATTCCACCCTGAGCGTTCAGGCAAGGCTGGCGCATTATTTTTGCGTAACTTTGTCGAAAATATTAAATAAGTGCGGTCAATTTTAAGAAAATTTTGCAAACACAGGAAACACAATGAAAACATCACAAATTATCCCCGCACTTGATCTGATCGACGGTCAGGTGGTGCGCCTGTATCAAGGTGATTACGGGCAGAAAACCCTTTATTCCGATAACCCGATTGCCCAATTCCAAACCTATGTTGAGCAAGGGGCAAAGCAATTACATTTGGTGGATCTCACCGGTGCAAAAGATCCGAATAAACGTCAAACACAACTGATTGGCGAGATTATCAACGCGGTGAATTGCCCGATTCAAGTGGGCGGAGGCATTCGTACCGAACAAGATGTCGCCGATTTATTAGCCGTTGGCGCAAATCGTGTCGTCATTGGCTCAACTGCCGTTAAACAGCCTGAAATGGTCAAACAATGGTTTAAAAAATATGGCGCCGAAAAATTTGTATTGGCGTTAGATGTGAACATTAATGCACAAGGTGAGAAACAAATTGCAGTAAGCGGTTGGCAAGAAAATAGCGGAGTTTCGCTAGAAGCGCTCATTGCGGATTTCAGTGAAGTAGGCTTACAACACGTGTTATGTACGGATATTTCCAAAGACGGCACGTTGCAAGGTTCAAATGTCGCACTTTATCAAGAAATCTGTGCTCAATTCCCAACTATTCAATTCCAATCATCAGGTGGCATTGGTTCTCTAGCAGATGTGGAAGCATTAAAAGGCACTGGCGTGGCTGGTGTAATCGTTGGTCGTGCCTTATTAGAAGGCAAATTTAATGTGCGGGAGGCGATCGAATGTTGGCAAAACGCATAATTCCTTGCTTAGATGTGCGTGATGGGCAAGTAGTGAAAGGTGTCCAGTTCCGCAATCACGAAATTATTGGCGATATTGTGCCACTTGCACAACGCTATGCTGAAGAAGGTGCAGATGAGCTAGTTTTCTACGATATTACCGCCTCTTCGGATGGCAGAACCATTGATAAAAGCTGGGTGGAACGTGTGGCACAAGTGATTGATATTCCGTTTTGCGTGGCTGGTGGGATTAAAAGTGTCGAAGATGCCGAAAAACTGTTTGCTTTTGGTGCAGATAAAATTTCCATAAATTCCCCCGCACTTGCCGATCCTGATTTAATCAACCGTTTAGCCGATCGCTTTGGCGTGCAAGCCATTGTGGTGGGCATCGACAGCTGGTTTGAAAAAGAAACAGGCAAATATTGGGTTAATCAATATACAGGCGATGAAAGCCGCACTCGCCAAACAAATTGGCAATTACTCGACTGGGTAAAAGAAGTGCAACAACGGGGTGCAGGCGAAATCGTATTAAATATGATGAACCAAGACGGCGTCCGCCAAGGCTACGACATTGCCCAATTAAAATTAGTGCGTGAAGTTTGCCACATTCCTCTAATCGCTTCTGGCGGTGCAGGCGAAATGGTACATTTCCGAGATGCATTTATCGAAGCCAATGTTGATGGCGCACTCGCAGCCAGCGTGTTCCATAAACGCATTATTGATATTGGGGAGTTGAAGGAATATTTGAGACAAGAAAAGATTGAGGTGAGAGCGTCATGTTAAATAGAGAACAAATCAACTGGCAAAAAGTCGATAACCTACTGCCTGTCATTATCCAAAACGCAACCACTTGCGAAGTGTTAATGTTGGGCTATATGAACCAAGAGGCATTAGAAAAAACGCTCGCGGAAAAACGTGTGACTTTTTTTTCACGTACGAAAAACCGTTTATGGACAAAAGGTGAAACCTCTGGGCATTTTTTAAATGTTGTGGATATGAGCCTAGATTGTGATAACGATACGTTGCTGATTTTGGTCAATCCAATTGGTGAAACTTGCCACACAGGTGCAGAAAGCTGTTTTTATCAGTTTGACAATGCAACCCAGCCAGATTGGATTTTCTTTAGTAAGTTAGAACGTTTGATTGCGGAGCGTAAAGGTGCTGATCCTGCAAGCTCTTACACCGCTCAACTTTATGCCAAAGGCACAAAACGTATTGCGCAGAAAGTTGGGGAAGAAGGCGTGGAAACAGCGCTTGCGGCAACAGTTAAAGATCGTAATGAAACCATTTGTGAAGCGGCGGATTTGGCTTATCACTTGACTGTTTTATTACAAGATGCCGATTTAAGTTGGGCAGACGTGATAGGCAAACTCAAAGAACGTCATTCAAAATAATCAGAAAATTCACCGCACTTTATCGCAAATAAGCGAAAAATGCGGTGATTTCTTCAAAAGTTTACGCCTTCCTCACTTTATTTCCCTATAGGATATTGACTTCTTTTATGCTATTTTAGAGCCCAAATTTTCTTATTTAATTAGGTCGATTACTATGGAAAAAATCATTATTGATGAAAACCAATTTCTCCGTACCATTTCCCGTATCTCACACGAAATCATTGAAAAACATCAAAACTTAGACAATGTCGTCATCGTCGGCATTAAACGACGCGGTGCTGAAATTGCGGAACTTATAAAGAAAAAAATCGGAGATTTAGCCAAAGTTGACTTACCCTCTATTGATTTGGATATTACCTTTTATCGTGATGATCTTGAATATGCCGAACCCGATTCCCAAACGCCAACCTACAGCGGCGCCTCAAATTTCATCAGTATTCAAAATAAAGAAGTCATTTTGGTTGATGATGTGCTCTACACAGGCAGAACTATCCGTGCCGCATTAGATGCCTTGGTTGATTTCGGCCGTGCCGCCAAAATTGAGTTAGTTATCTTTGTTGATCGTGGTCATCGTGAATTGCCTATCCGAGCCGATTATGTGGGTAAAAATGTTCCTACCAGCCGTAATGAAGCTGTACAAGTCCGTACCATGAAATTTGATCATTGCTATGAAGTTGCATTGTTGTCACCGACTAAATAAAGTTTGTGAACCTTTTATAAAATTGATACTCTAATCACTGTCATCTTTAACTTATTTAAAATAATGGAATAACGCATGAAAACCATTCACATCAAATCTATTTTTGTCGCTGTCATCGGATTGTTTGCTATTTCAACAACACAAGCCGCTGAGCGTGTGGTAGCTACCGTAAATGGTGTTCCCGTTTTAGAAAGCCAAGTTAAAAAACATCTCGGTAAAAAAGGCGATCACAGAGCAGCAGTAGATAAAGTGATTGACGACATTCTTGTGCAACAAGCTATCGAGAACGCGGGAATTAAAGTGAATTATGCTCAAGTAGACCAAATTATCGAAGGCATTGCTGCTCAAAACGGTCTTACTTTTGGTCAATTATTAGATGCCTTGGATTATCAAGGTATTAGCTATAACGCGTATCGTCAACAAATTGCAAATCAAATGGTGATGGGCGAAGTACGCAACCAAGCGATCGGGCAAAGCATCGACGTAAAAAGAGAACAGGTAGAAGCGTTAAGCCAACAACTTTTGCAACAAGCTAAAGCAAAAGGGACAGAGAAAAAAATCTCTGGTAAACAATACGAAGTGCGTCATATCTTATTGAAATTAAATCCATTATTAAATGATGCACAAGCTAAAGCACAATTGACACAAATTCGTGCTGATATTTTAGCGGGCAAAACCAGTTTTGCAGATGCGGCCTTACAGTATTCAAAAGACTACCTTTCTGGTGCAAATGGTGGAAGTTTAGGATTTGCTTTTCCTGAAACTTACGTGGGTCCGTTCCAAAAAGCCGTACTCCAAACTAAAACAGGAACCATTTCCGCCCCATTTAAAACTGAATTTGGTTGGCATATTTTAGAAGTAACCTCCGTGCGTGATAGCGACCGCACAATTGATGCATATCGCCAAAAAGCGTATGAGCAATTGGTCAATGAACAAGTAAAAGATGTAGAAAGAGATTGGGTCAAAGCGCTACGTAAACACGCCGAGATTCGTTACTTAAAATAACGCCTGAATTAATTGAGAAATCCCAGCACATTCGCTGGGATTTTGCTTTATAATAGATCACAATTTTGCTAATCGTGATCACTCTACACAATTGAGAAAATATGAATTCAAAAAAACATTTAGGACATACCGCCCGTAAGCGTTTTGGGCAAAACTTTTTACATGATGATAATGTCATTCAAAGTATTGTTGCGGCAATTTATCCCCAAAAAGAGCAATTTTTAGTTGAGATCGGCCCTGGTTTAGGGGCATTAACTGAGCCAGTCGGTGATTTAGTCGATCACTTAACTGTGGTGGAATTAGACCGCGACTTAGCAGAGCGTTTACGCCACCACCCTTTTTTACATCACAAAATTACGGTGATTGAAACGGATGCAATGCAATTTGATTTTGGTCAGTTGTATCAAGACGCTAAACTTGCTGAAAAAAATCAAAAAATGCGTGTGTTTGGCAACTTACCTTACAACATTTCTACACCATTAATGTTCCACTTATTTAAGTATCACGATTGCATTCAAGATATGCACTTTATGCTACAAAAAGAAGTGGTAAAACGTTTATGTGCAGGTCCAAATAGCAAAGCTTACGGTCGTTTAACCATTATGGCGCAATATTTCTGTCAGGTAATGCCGGTGCTTGAAGTGCGACCGACCGCATTTAAACCTGCACCGAAAGTGGACTCTGCCGTGGTGCGTTTAGTGCCACACAAAGAATTGCCACACCCAGTAAAAGATTTATATTGGTTAAATCGCGTATGTAGCCAAGCGTTCAATCAACGCCGTAAAACCTTACGCAATGCGTTATCGACTTTATTCACTGCAGAACAACTGACTGAATTAGGTATTGATTTAACAGCTCGTGCAGAAAACTTATCGATTGCGGATTATGCTCGCTTAGCAAACTGGTTAGCAGACAATCCACCAGCAGATGTAAACAAAGACGAAATAATTGAAAATTTAGACGATTAATGGAATAAGTGCGGTGCAAAATGGCGACATATTTGGTGGGTGATTTACAAGGATGCTACGACGAATTACAGCTTTTACTCGAAAAAGTGCAGTTTGATCCAACAAAAGATCAGCTTTATTTAGTCGGTGATTTAGTGGCTCGTGGGGATAAATCTCTCGAGTGCTTACGCTTTGTCAAATCTCTTGGTCAATCCGCCAAAACGGTATTAGGTAATCACGACTTACACTTAATTTCCACCGCACTTGGCATTAAACGTGTGAAACCGCGTGATCGTGTCGATGCCATTTTCAATGCCCCTGATTTTGAGGAATTAATCGATTGGTTACGTCATCAGCCGTTGCTCGTTCATAATAAACAACATAATTTTGTGATGGTGCACGCAGGTATCTCGCCTGATTGGGATCTTGCGACTGCAAAACAATGTGCCAACGAAGTGGAAAACGTGTTACGCAACGGCGATTATCGTCACTTAATCGAAAATATGTACCAAAATCATCCTGATCGTTGGGATAACAATCTGCAAGGTTTAGATCGCCTACGTTACAGCATTAACGTATTCACGCGTATGCGTTTTTGTTATTGGGATCATCGTTTGGATTTCGATTGCAAACAACCGCCTGAATCTGCACCAGAAGCACTCACCCCTTGGTTTAATTTAGATAATCCACTCTATCAAAACACGCCGATCGTGTTTGGTCACTGGGCAAGTCTTGTTGATACGCCAACGCCTGCCAATATCTATGCGCTAGATACGGGCTGTGTGTGGAATAATCGTATGACAATGTTACGCTGGGAAGACAAACAATACTTCACGCAAAGTGCGGTAAAAAATTACAGTGATTTTTAATTAACCTGTTTCTTTTCTGTTCATTTTCAGGTAGTCTGTGACCTATTCATTGCCCCTATCGAAAGCAATGAATAGGGATGCATATAACATGTTATGTTTATTTATCTACACAGGACAATCTAATGAAAAAATTACTCACCGCCCTGCTTGCAGGCTGCTCTACTGTCGCATTTGCCACTTCAATTCCAAATACACTCACTGACACACATACTTACGAGCTAACTAAGTCTTTTGATTTAGCTGTACCCAAAGGCTCGAAAGGTGAAACCAATTTATGGGTGCCCTTGCCGTTCAATAACGAATATCAAGAAGTGAAATCAGTGAAATTTGAAGGCAATTACAAATCCGCTTATATCACTGAAAATAACCAATACGGTGCAAAAACCTTATTTGCCAATTGGGACGAAAATGCAGATAAACGTGATTTAAAAATCCAATTGGTGAGCCAAACCAAAGATCGTGAACCGATGCTGCAAGGTGCATTAAAAGACTATCAAGTGCCAAATAAAATTCGGTATTCTGTTGATGTTTTGGAATATTTAAAACCGACAACGCATATCAAAACTAACGGCATTGTGAAAGAATATGCAGACAAAATTGTGGGTAAAGAAACCAATCCACTGAAAAAAGCCGAATTAATCCACCAATGGATCGTCAACAATATGGAGCGTGATAACTCGGTGTTAGGCTGTGGTGATGGCGATGTGGAAAAAATCTTAACTGCTGGCGTGTTAAAAGGAAAATGTACGGACATTAACTCGGTGTTTGTCGCCTTAGCTCGTGCCTCAGATATCCCAGCACGTGAAATTTTCGGCTTACGCTTAGGTCAAGCCGTGAAAATGGGCAAATACTCTAAAGGAGCATTTGGCAGTGCTAATGCAAATAAATTCGCCAATGTGAGTGGTGGGCAACATTGCCGTGCGGAATTTTATTTAGCGGGCTTTGGCTGGGTGCCTGTGGATTCTGCAGACGTAACCAAAATGCGTTTAGCTGAGAAAAAAGCGGTGAATGATCCTGATACACAAGCCGTATCAAACTATTTATTTGGTAACTGGGAAATGAACTGGGTGGGCTACAACCACGCACGTGATTTCGAGCTATATCCACTGCCAGAAGTCGCACCATTAAATAACTTTGGTTATCCGTATGCTGAGATCGGTGGCGATCCGTTAAACTTCTTTGATCCAAAAGAGTTCAGCTATGAATTCACTTCAAAAGAACTATAACAAAAGCTTTATTGCCACTTGTGTGACAGCGGTTGTTGCCGCTGTCACCTCAACGCTATGTTGCATTGCGCCATTGGTCTATTTGGCTTTTGGCGTATCCTCAACTTGGCTAGTCAGCTTACACGAATACGATTATTTGCGAATCCCAATGCTGGTGATTTCGTTAGTTGCCTTTGGTTATGGTTTTTGGTTGCTCACGTTTTCCAAAAAAATCATCTGCACAAAATATCTATCACGTAAAAGCCTGATTGTTTTATATGCCATAGTGTTCGTTGTGATGTTATTTTTCTTACTCTATCCAACTCTGTTACCTTATTTTCTTGAATAACGGGTGTGTTATGAAAAAAATTCTCTGTGCATTTTTCCTCTTTTTCTCTTTGTTTAATATGAGCTACGCCACAACACCGAGCGTCAATGCCGATGAAAAGCAGGTGTCTATTCATATTAAAGAAATGACTTGCCAGCTCTGTGTGTATTTAGTGAATAAAGAATTGCGTGATATTGATGGCGTGATTTCCACCAAAGCGAACTTTAAAGATCGTATTGTCAATATCGTGGCAAAAAAGGAGGTGGATAATCAACGTTTCGTGCAAGCCATTGAAAAATTGAAATACACGCCTGAAATTATACAGGCACAATAGAGCACAAAAGTGCGGTCAAAATACGTGAAATTTTATGCAAAATACAGCTTTGATAAACTCAACTTCTTGTGACGTATTTAAAATTCCCTTTTATCAATTTGCGCAAATGAAAAAATTTTGCCCTGAAGATATTGATAAAATTAAGCAAAACTACAAACAAGAATGGGAAAAGTGGAAACAGACAATTTTACAAATTTCTACCGCACTTGGTTCACCTTTTGCCAAGCCACATATCGAAAGTTGGACGAATGGCTGGCAAGTTCGAGCACATTTTTTTGCTTACTTTAAATATGAATATCAACAAAATTCTGCCGCGATTTTGTCCGTGATTTTAAATCGCCGTCGCCTGTCAGTGAGCTTAGATTGGCACTGCTACCGTGCAGATCGCTCACTAATCCAAGTTGAGCAATACAATCAATGGCTAGAAAAGTTTGACATTGAAAAATATCGGGATTTTGAGCTGTGGCGAGGCGATGAAAGTGAATATGCTGATTTCCAAAAAGCCTCTGAATTTCAAATCCAAGAGCTGAATTTACGCCACTCAGAGAATTTTTGGTGTATTGGCAAAAATATTGAGCAAACCGAGCTAGATAACATCAATATTGTTGAGTTTATCAGCGAAACCATTCGTGAATTACAGCCATTATATGAGCGCTGCCATCGCTAAAGTTGAAAAATTCAAATAAACGCTCATTATCTTAGAGAAAAATCAAAAAAATCCACCGCACTTTGTGTCAATTTTCCCCGTTTTACGCTATCCTATATCACATTTTCTTAAGTAAATTCGTCCGCAAAAGTGCGGTTAAAATCAAAGGTAAAATTATGCAAGAACAGTACCGTCCCGATTTGATTGAACCAGAAGTTCAACAATACTGGGCTCAAAATAAAACATTTAAAGCGATTAAAGATACCAATAAACCGAAATATTACTGTCTCTCTATGTTCCCTTACCCATCAGGTCGTCTGCATATGGGTCACGTGCGTAACTACACCATTGGTGATGTGGTTTCACGCTATCAACGTATGAACGGAAAAAACGTTTTACAACCAATGGGTTGGGATGCGTTCGGTTTGCCAGCTGAAGGTGCGGCAATCAAGAATAAAACTGCACCTGCGAAATGGACTTACGAAAATATTGATTATATGAAAAACCAACTCAAAATTTTGGGCTTTGGTTTTGACTGGGATCGTGAAGTCACCACCTGTAAACCTGAATACTACAAATGGGAACAATGGTTCTTCACTGAGTTATACAAAAAAGGCTTAGTGTACAAAAAAACCTCTACGGTGAACTGGTGTCCAAACGATGAAACTGTATTGGCGAACGAACAAGTACACGAAGGCTGCTGCTGGCGTTGTGATACCCCTGTGGAACAAAAAGAAATTCCACAATGGTTTATTAAAATCACCGATTACGCAGAACAATTATTAGGTGACTTAGACAACCTTCCATTATGGCCAGATCAAGTAAAAACAATGCAACGTAACTGGATCGGTCGTTCTGAAGGGGTTGAAATCACGTTTAAATTAGACAATTCAGAAGATAGCTTAACGGTTTATACCACTCGCCCAGATACCTTCTTTGGTGTGTCTTATGTTGCAGTGGCGGCAGCACATCCTTTAGCCGAAAAAGCAGCGGAAAATAACTCTGAATTAGCGAAATTCATTCAAGAATGTAAAAACACCAAAGTGGCAGAAGCTGAACTTGCGACGATGGAAAAGAAAGGGATGGCAACAGGTTTATATGTTGTTCACCCATTAACGGGCGAGAAATTACCTGTTTGGGTCGCTAACTTTGTGTTAATGCATTATGGTACAGGCGCGGTAATGGCTGTACCAGGTCACGATGAGCGTGATCACGAGTTTGCGTTGAAATATGATTTACCAATCAAACAAGTGATCGAGCCATTAGACGGCTCAGCGTGGGATTTCAACAAAGCCGCATTCACTGAATATGGTAAAGTGATCAACTCTAATGAATATGATGGCTTAGATTTCGATGGCGCATTTAACGGCATTTCAGAAAAACTTGCCCAAATTGGCGTGGGTAAAAAACAAACTAACTACCGCTTACGTGACTGGGGTGTTTCTCGTCAACGTTACTGGGGTGCGCCAATTCCAATGCTTACTTTAGAAAATGGCGATGTGGTGCCAGCGCCATTACAAGATTTACCAATCGTATTGCCTGAAGATGTGGTAATGGACGGCGTAAAAAGCCCAATCAAAGCCGATCCTGAATGGGCAAAAACCACTTATAACGGTCAGCCAGCATTAAAAGAAACGGATACGTTTGATACCTTTATGGAATCTTCTTGGTACTACGCACGTTACACCTCACCAACATTTGCAGAAGCAATATTAGACAAAGAAGAAGCCAATTACTGGTTACCGGTGGATCAATATATCGGTGGTATTGAACACGCCACAATGCACTTATTGTATTTCCGTTTCTTCCACAAATTATTGCGTGATGCGGGTTTTGTCACAAGCGATGAGCCAGCAGACAAATTATTGTGTCAAGGTATGGTGTTAGCGGATGCGTTCTATTACACCTCACCAACCAATGAGCGTATTTGGGTGTCGCCAACGGAAGTCACCCTTGAGCGTGATGAAAAAGGTCGTATCTTAAAAGCCTTCGATAAAGAAGGTCGTGAGCTTGTTCATTCCGGTATGACCAAAATGTCAAAATCAAAAAATAACGGTATTGACCCACAAGAAATGGTGGAAAAATACGGTGCAGATACCGTACGTTTATTTATGATGTTTGCTTCACCAGCAGAAATGACCCTTGAATGGCAAGAGTCTGGTGTAGAAGGAGCAAAACGCTTCTTAGGCCGTTTATGGAATTTAGTGTTTGAATACAACAAAAATCCAGCAGAAACTGCAGTAGAACCGACCGCACTTTCAGCGAGCCAAAAAGCATTACGTCGTGATGTACATAAAACTATCGCTAAAGTGAGCGATGACATTGGCCGTCGTCAAACCTTCAACACGGCAATCGCAGCCATTATGGAGCTAATGAACAAATTAACGCGTGCACCATTAACAGAAGCACAAGATCGTGCGATTATGGCAGAAGCGTTAAGTGCAGTCGTACGTATGCTTTACCCAATCACACCACACATTTGTTTCCAATTATGGAAAGAATTAGGCAACGCAGAAGCGATCGACTTCGCCCCTTGGGTGGAAGCAGATGCAGCAGCAATGGTTGATGATGAAAAATTGGTTATTGTACAAGTAAACGGTAAAGTACGTGCTAAAGTGACTGTACCTGCGGATATGTCTGAAGACGATATCAAGCAAGTGGCATTAGCTGACAGCAACGTAAGTAAACACTTAGAAGGTTTAAACATTGTGAAAGCCATCTATGTACCAGGCAAATTATTGAGCTTCGTTGCGAAATAATGTCTTATTTATCTTAATATTTCCCTCTGTTTAAGAGGGAAATTGAGGATTGAACTATGTTAAAACAACTTAAACGCCTGTTACTCATTAGTAGCATTGGTATCTTAACCGCCTGTGGCTTCCAATTTCAAAATGGTGGTTTAATTCCAAAAGAATTGCGTACCTTAACATTAGAAAGTAGTGATCCTTATAGTGAAATGGCTATTGTTTTAAGGAAACAACTGCAATTAAATAATATTGCGCTGGTCAACACTGAAGCACAGGTTCCAGTATTACGTTTAAATAAAATTAGTACTCATGACCAAGTAGCATCGATTTTTAAACACGGGCGTGAAGCAGAAAAAGTGTTGTTGTTAGAAGTTGAAGCAAGCGTTAAACTACCAAATAACGCAACCTTCCCAATTTCAGCAAAAGTGAACCGCACTTTCTTTGATAACTCACGTGCAGCCTTAGCAAAATCAGCTGAAAAAGAGGTGATTTGGCATGATATGCGTGAACAAGCAGCACGTCAGCTCATCACCAAAATGGTTGCGCTGCAACACCAAGTTCAAAAATAAAAATGAACCGTATTTTTACTGAACAACTCGGATCTTCGCTCGCAAATCGACTGGCAAAAGTCTATTATTTAGTGGGACAAGATCCATTATTGCTCAATGAAAGCCAAGATTTGATCAGTCAATCTGCGCTAAGCCAAGGATTTGATGAAAAAAACATCATTCAAATTGATACCAACACAAATTGGAATGATATTTTTGAGCGTTGCCAATCGATAGGATTATTTTTTAATAAACAAATCCTGTTTCTCAATTTACCAGAAAACCTCACCGCATCCGTACAACAGTATTTGCAAGAATTAGTCAGTTTACTCAACGAAGATGTGCTACTGGTATTACAATTCCCGAAACTCGCTAAAGCAACAGAAAAGCAAAAATGGTTTATTGAGCTTAATCACTACGAACCACACGCCATTTCAGTAAATTGCCAAACACCAAATATTGAACAACTTCCACGTTGGATTCATAACCGGGCAGCAACAATGGGGCTTAACATTGAAGAACAAGCGGTACAATTGCTCTGTTATAACCATGAAAATAATTTACTAGCCTTAAAACAAAGCCTACAATTACTGGCTTTGCTCTACCCTGACAATAAATTAACTTATCAACGTGTACAAACAACTGTTGAACAAGCCTCTGTATTCACCCCTTTCCAATGGGTTGATGCTTTATTAGAAGGGAAAACAAAACGTGCTCAGCGTATCTTAGAAGAATTAAAGGGCGAAGACATCCAACCGATTATTCTCCTACGCACGTTACAACGCGATCTCATGACATTATTAGAACTCGCTAAACCGACACATCGCATCGCAATTGAAGCACACTTACCAACTCAACAACTTCGTGAACAATTCGACTATTTAAAAGTGTGGCAAACCCGCCGTCCGCTTTTTACACAGGCATTCCAACGTTTAACCTATAAACAACTTTACCTTATTTTCCAGCAGCTCGCCGAGTTAGAACGTTTAGCAAAACAGGATTTCAGTACAGATCTTTGGGAAAAAATCGCTGAATTAAGTATCATGATTTCTCTCCCACATCCCTAATTAATTGATGTGCAGTTATAAGCATAACTTTCCTTTATCGCGACTTTACTTCATTCAATTTGGTCAAAATTTCAAAAAAACGGTATATTTAACTATACCCAAATAGTATAATAAATCGCCTTTGGCAAATTTTTATCTATAACATAAAATCATTTATTAAGGATTCATTTATGAAAAAATTATTCGCAGTAATCACTTTATCTGGCATCGCTATGACTGCATCAGCAGCAGATTTATCACCAGCTTGTGAAAAATATTTCACAGAATATGAAGGATATCTTAAAAATGTTCCAGCAGAACAAGCTGCTATGATCAAACAACAATATGATGCAGCGAAACAACAATTTGCTGCTATGCCAAAACAAATGCAAGAACAAAGCTGTAACCAAGCAACCGAACAGCTTAAACAAATGAAAGCTGCAATGGGTCAAAAATAATCCAATACAGTAAATAATAAACCCTGCAATTGCAGGGTTTATGTCTTTCTTTCGGGTGGATTAAATCAAATCGGTTAACTATTCCATCGTACTTTCTGCAAGCAAACGTTGAATAAGTTTCGCATTCGCAGGCGGAAATTGCCCCGCATCCAATTCACTTTGTGCTAGCCAAAAACCTTCTTGTCCTTCACGTCCAAAAGGCTCACCAAACCATTCATCCACTAAATAAAAATAAAAGGAAATGCGCTTCGTTGGATACTCAAATTGAAAACGTTCATACAAGGTCGCATGCAAAATATGAATCCCTATTTCCTCTTCCAATTCGCGTTTTAATGCTTGCTCAGGCGTTTCACCAGCATCGACCTTACCACCAGGAAATTCTAAAGCCTGTGCAAAGTCTTGACCTTCTAAACGTTGTGTTAAATAAATTTGACCAAACTCGTTACGAATAATCCCTGCGGCAACTTGAACTAAAGGTTTTGTCATACATTACATCCTAATCGTAAAAAATGCGGCATGATTTTCAATCAAAATTGTAAAAAACACCGCACTTTTCAACTCAACTGATATACAAAAGCAAATTAATATTTCGCTTTGCTGCCATGGCAGTGCTTATATTTTTTGCCCGAACCACAAGGACAAAGTTCATTACGTCCAACGCGGCGTTCGTTTGAAAGATCTTCATGTTGTTCATCACTATCGCCACTATAATGCATCGCTGCATTTTCACGACGAGCCGTTTCTTGACGCATACGCTCTGCCTGCTCGACTTCTTCTTGTGTGCGTACTTGAACGCGGCTTAGTGTGGTCACGACACTTAATTTCAAGGCATCAAGCATATCAGTAAACATTTGGAAACACTCTTTTTTATACTCTTGCTTTGGATCTTTCTGTGCATAGCCACGTAAGTGAATACCGCGACGTAAATGGTCCATAGCAGACAAGTGCTCCTTCCAAAGCTCATCCAGTGTTTGTAGCATCACCCCTTTCTCAAAATGACGCATAGTTTGTTCACCCACAATCGCTTCTTTTTGTTTGTATTCCGCGACAGCTGTCTCGAGTACGCGCTGACGTAATGCATCTTCATCAAAATGATTATCTTCTTCTAACCATTTAGCTAAAGGTAAATCTAACGCAAAATCTTGTTTTAATCGTTGTTCCAACCCTGCCACATCCCACATTTCTTCTAATGACTGTGGCGGAATATATTGATCAATCACTTGATTAAAGACATCTTCACGAATAACATCAATCGTATCCGAAATATTTTCATTATCGAGCAGTGTGTTGCGTTGCGCATAAATCGCATGACGTTGGTCATTGGCTACATCATCAAATTCTAATAAGTTTTTACGCCCATCAAAGTTATGCGCTTCAACTTTTGCTTGTGCAGAAGCGATCACTTTCGTGAGCATTTTAGACTCCATCGCTTCGCCTGCTGTACTGAATGCTTTACGCATTAAGTTTAATTTCCCCTCATTCAAATAAATACGCATCAACGCATCATCTAAAGATAAATAAAAACGAGAAGAACCTGGGTCCCCCTGACGGCCAGAACGACCACGTAACTGATTATCAATACGACGAGATTCATGACGCTCAGTCCCAATAATGTGTAATCCACCTGCGGCTTTCACAATATCATGGCGTGCTTGCCAAGCAGAATGAATCGCATCAATTTGTTCTTGAGTAGGATTATCTAACTTCGCAACTTCAGCCTTCCAGTTACCACCTAACACGATATCTGTACCACGCCCTGCCATATTCGTGGCGATTGTTACTGCACCAGGATAACCCGCGTTTGCTACAATTTCTGCTTCTTGTGCGTGGAATTTTGCATTCAACACATTGTGTTTAATCCCCGCTTTTTTCAGCGCATTAGATAATAACTCCGATTTTTCAATCGATATCGTTCCCACTAAAACAGGTTGGTTACGTGCAACACAGTCTTTGATATCGTCAATAATCGCATTAAACTTATATTCTTCATTTTCGAACATAATATCCGTGCGATCATCACGGATCATTGGTCGATTAGTCGGTACTACAATGGTTTCCAAACCATAAATTTGTTGAAATTCAAAAGCCTCAGTATCGGCTGTCCCTGTCATTCCCGCTAATTTTTCATACAAACGGAAATAGTTCTGGTAAGTAATCGAGGCAACGGTTTGGTTTTCACTCTGAATACGCACTCCTTCTTTTGCCTCAATCGCTTGGTGTAATCCATCAGACCAACGGCGTCCCGCCATCGTACGTCCAGTGTGCTCATCAACGATCACGATCTCACCGTCTTTCACAATGTAATCCACATCTCGTTCAAATAAAGTGTGTGCACGTAATGCGGCATAAACATGATGCAATAATGAAATCTTAGAAGGAGAATAAAGTGATTCTTGCTCCGTCATTAAACCTTGTGCTGTTAGCCAATTTTCTACTTTCTCTTGTCCACGCTCTGTTAAATGTGCCTGCTTAGTTTTTAAGTCTAACGTGAAGTCACCTTCTCCTTGGTATTCCTCGCTGTCTTCTTTATCTTGTTTGACTAAATTAGGAATCAGTTTATCTACTGTCATATACAATTCTGAACTGTCTTCCGCTTGTCCAGAAATAATCAATGGCGTACGTGCTTCATCAATTAAAATCGAGTCAACTTCATCCACCAATGCATAATGTAAATGACGCTGAAAACGTTCTTCTGCACTATGTGCTAAATTATCACGTAAATAATCGAAACCTAATTCACTGTTCGTTGCATAAGTCACGTCGGCAGCATACGCCTCACGCTTTTGTTCAGGCGATAAGCCAGGTACATTAACCCCAACAGTCATACCTAAAAACTCAAAGAGTGGACGGTTTGTTTCAGCATCGCGACGCGCAAGGTAATCATTCACAGTCACAACATGTACACCTTTACCTGTCAACGCATTAAGATAGCAAGGTAAAGTTGCTGTGAGCGTTTTCCCTTCCCCTGTACGCATCTCTGCAATACAACGATTAGTCAACACCATACCACCTAATAATTGCACATCGAAATGTCGCATACCTAAAACACGTTTACTGGCTTCACGCACCGTAGCAAAGGCTTCTGGTAAAAGCTGTTCTAACGTTTCGCCTTGCGTTAAACGAGCTTTAAACTCTGCCGTTTTTGCTTTTAATGCCTCATCATCTAACGCTTCAAATTCAGTTTCTAACTTATTAATCTTAATAACAATTTTATTTAAACGACGTAAAATACGATCGTTACGGCTACCAAAAACTTTTGTGAGAATACTTCTAAACATAATCTTTTTCTTCTAGTTAAATATAAATGAATAAAATTATCAGCCGTTTAAAAAAACAGCCCATATCAGTGTCATGTTATGAAGAAAAAGTAGGACCAGCACGAATTGGTGGGAGTGAATGCGCAAGTATAGCCTCAAAGTGCGGCTCATTTTTTAGGATATGTCTCGGAGATTGAGGTGCTACTACCGCCTTTCTTTGCTGTAGCTGAACATGTTGTACTATCGCGACAGAACGCACGTTCTGATGCTGAACAAGTTGTGTATTTTGATAATTTTCATTTGTGACACTGGCTTGACTCAGTAGCCCCTGAGCCTGCGGTAAAGCTAAAATCGCAATCATACTTAAAAGTAATTGCGACCAAAAATTATGCTTACCTTTCATTAAAATCATCATGATACCTACTCGCCAAAAATCTCTCGTATTGTAGCGGAAATTCGCTACAATGTCATAAAGATTGAGGTAAAAAAGTGAGAAAACAAGCCCATGAGATATGAAAAACCAGTGAAGGTCACTGAACTACTAGAAAACTCAAATTTAGCTAAAATTATGAAAAAAGGTTTATTTCTCAATGAATTAAACTTACATTTACAACAACACTTCCCCAAACACTATCAAGGCTTATATCACGTTGCCAATTTAGAACAAGAAACGTTGTACATAGAAGTTGCAAATGCAATGGTGCGACAAGCATTAATGTTTCAGCAAAACCATTTATTAGCAATGGTTAACGTCAATTATCCTGAAGTAAGAACACTCAAATTCACAATCAATCCTAACCTATCTTCGACTAAATAAACACAGATAAAGAAGACTTATGTGTATGTATTCAAACAATAGGAAGCTATTTTACCATCGTCTGAAAAACAGCAATTAATTCTGCGACTTTGACACGCCTCTCGGATTGATAGCTGATTGAACGTTGAACTTTAATCGCTTTCAATTTAGCCGCCTGGTAGATTTCACGTGTAAATTTCGTATCATGATTTGAAATCACGACTGGGATATGACGTTCTGTTGCGGTTTTATGTGCGAGCTCTGCAAGCTGTTTTTGATGTTGAAATGAAAATTCATTACCTGCATAGTTTGTAAAATTACTTTCTTGGATAAGTGGCGCATAAGGGGGATCACAATAGATCACAGATTTATCATCCGCTAAAGAAAACGTATGCTGAAAATCAGCACAAATGAACTCGGCTTTCTGCGCTTTTTCTGCAAAATAACGTAATTCACTTTCTGGGAAATAATGCCTTTTATAAGCACCAAAAGGCACATTAAACTCATTTTTTGAGTTATAACGACATAACCCATTAAAACAGAATCGGTTTAAATACAAAAAGATCACTGCACGTTCAAAGGCATCTTGCGAAGCATTAAATTGTGCTCTTCGTGCATAATAATACGCACTTGTATTCGCATCAGGGTGAAAAAAAATAGCCTTACATGATGTGATATAACCTTCAACATCTGCTTTAACAAAATTAAACAAATGGATTAAATCAGGATTAATATCCGCCAAGATATATCGTTCAAAATTGGTATTTAAAAACACAGCCCCCGCACCAACAAAAGGCTCAATTAAACATTGATTTTTTTTGGGTAAAACTTTATTGATTTCATCCGCTAAACGATATTTTCCCCCCGCCCATTTTAAAAATGGACGGTATTTTATTGTCGGTAATGAAATATTTTTTTTGAAACCTAAGCGTTTTGCTTTAATAGGCTGTTTTCGGCAAGGCGGCATGCGTTAATCAACCTGTGAGCAACGACGAATAGCATCTAACACACGTGCATTGTCTATATCTTTTGCTACATAGGCTTGCCCTAATACTTTCAATAAAACAAGACGTAATTTACCCGCTAATACTTTCTTATCACGCAGCATATGTGGTAAATAGTCTTCAGCTTGCATGGTATCTGGTGAGACAGTAGGTAAATTTGCACGAACTAATAATTTCTCAATACGTGCCACATCTTCATGTGCTAAATGACCTAACTGCTCTGATAGCACTGCTGCCATCATCATCCCTACTGCTACTGCTTCACCATGTAACCAGTTCCCATAGCCCAAATGAGTCTCAATAGCATGACCAAATGTATGACCTAAATTAAGTAAGGCACGATCACCTTTTTCTGTTTCATCACGTGCTACAACATCCGCTTTTATTTGGCAACAACGTGCAATACAGTATTGCAAATATTCTTGTTCCAACGCCACTAAACGATCAATATGTTGTTCCAACCATGAAAAAAACTCAGCATCCAAAATTGCGCCATATTTAATCACTTCAGCAAGACCAGCATTGACTTCACGTTTCGGTAAACTTTGCAATGTCAAGGTATCCACAATAACCGTACAAGGTTGATAAAACGCCCCAATCATGTTTTTACCTAACTCATGATTGACAGCAGTTTTTCCACCAACAGAAGAATCTACCTGTGCAAGTAAGGTTGTCGGAATTTGGATAAATCGCACACCACGTTGATAACTTGCCGCAGCATAGCCTGCAACGTCACCAATCACCCCTCCCCCTAAAGCAATGATAGTTGTATCACGTCCATGATTTGCTTTCAAAAGTGCCGTAAAAATAAGGTTAAGAGAATCAAGTGTTTTATATTGCTCCCCATCAGGCAATAGGACATGTTCAACGTGACATCCTTTTTTTTCTAAAGTATGAGTCACTTCGGTAAGATAATATCGTGCGATAGTTGGGTTAGTCACGATCATGACTTTCTCACCCGCATGTAGCGGATAACAATTTTCATCAGACAACAAACCCGCTCCAATGTAAATTGGATAACGACGTTCTTTTAACTCAACATTCACACTTAACATTTTCTGCCCTATTTTGCTTACTTAGCCGTTAAGATTATCAATTAGATCCATAATTTGTGTCGCCATCACTTTTGCGCTTTGCTCATCTGTTGGCAACGTAATATCAGCAATTTCTTCATATAAAGGATTGCGAATTTTCGCTAAGTCTTCCAACACCTGGCGAGGATCGTCTACTTCTTGCAATAAAGGGCGCTTTTTATCACGCTGTGTACGTTGATATTGTTTTTCAACTGTTGTTTCTAAATAAATAACAATGCCGCGTGCCGATAAATGATTACGATTTTCTTTTGATAATACGGCTCCACCGCCAGTAGAAAGTACAATACCTTGTCTTTGCGTTAATTCATTAATGATACGTTCTTCGCGTTTGCGAAAACCTGCTTCGCCTTCAACGTCAAATATCCAGCTGATATCTGCGCCAGCACGTTGTTCGATTTCACCATCTGAATCGACGAAATCCATATTTAATAATTGTGCAAGTTGTCGACCAATCGTGCTTTTGCCTGCGCCCATTGGTCCGATTAAGAAAATATTACGCTTTTCTGCCATCTCTAATTTTTCTTCTTTTTCATTAAAACATTGATAATTATGATCTTTTACAAAATAGAGAGACGACCTAAATTGGTCGCAGAAAGATCACCCAAAAAATAATTGAGATTATCGCAATAAATCACCCTCTTTTTCAACCTTAATGGGTGATTTATTTGTTCAATTCACTCGCTTCACGAGAAAGTGTAATTTATTCACGATTATAAGTGTTTCCCCTCTTTTCCCTTGTGCTCATGTTCAACATTTACGATTGATTGTCTTAAAATGTGGGGGGTGACAAAAATCACTAATTCTCGTTTTTGATGGCGTTCACTTTCTTTACTAAACAAATGTTTTAGTACTGGTATATCACCAAGCACAGGAACTTTATCTACGCCTTTAGTTATCGTATCATGAAACACGCCACCTAAAACGATTGTTTCACCATCTTTAGCAAAAACTTGTGTATTAATTTCTTGTTTGTCAATGGAGACAATTTCACCTTTCTCATAGGCAACGCGAGGTCCTAATGCATTCTGGCTGACGACTAAATCCAACAAGATAGTATTATCTTTTGATATTTGAGGTGTGACATCCAGTCCTAATACGGCTTCTCGAAACTCAACAGATTGCGTATTATGTTTACCTGAAGTTAACACATACGGGATTTCTGTACCTTGCTTAATACTGGCACTTTTTTTATTTGTCGTCAGTAAACGAGGACTAGCAATAATTTCAACATTATTTTCTCGTTCCAAAGCCGTTAACTCTAAATCAAGTAATCGTGCATTAATTTTAGCCAGTTGCAAGGCAATTGAACCAGCTGGAGTAGTATTAGTCGCGAAATTCACATTCAATTGATCACTGAGAGTATGAAATCCCTGCCCCTCTAAACTTCCTGCAACATGGTGTGCGTGCTCTACAGGATTAAACATCCCCCAGCGTACACCAAGCTCTTTTAAACTTTCATCTGTCATCGTCACAATACGTGCCTCAATAACAATTTGCTCAACAGGTTTATCCATTTCTGCAACTAACTTCTTAATATTACGCAATGAAGTCATATTGTCTTGAATCAATAACGCATTACTACGCGCATCAACACTGATACTCCCCTGTGCAGATAATAAGGTACCACTTCCTGAAGTTAAGGACTTCATCACTTCTTCTGCTTTGGCATAGTGTAATTTAATTGATTCTGCCACAATCTGAGCAGCATATAAGGGAGATGTTTGTTCTATGGGGCTCATGCTCGAACGGAGAGACTTGCTCAAATAATATAACTCGCCTTCTTTTTGTAACGTAAGCTGTTTAATTTTAGCAACTGAATGTAAAAATTGTTCAAATGTCGTATTGTCTAATTTCATTGACAAGGCGCCATCAAGCTCATCATCTACAACTAGTTTTTATCCTGTTGTAACGCAAGTTGTTGCAATGTTTCAACCAAAGGTGCCTGCATTAAACGAATCGAGAATCTAGACGTGCTGTCGTGTGCCTCAACAACAAAAGCAACACTTAGCCCTAAACCACACTTAATCCAATGTTTCATAAATCCCATACTGTCCTTATAATTTAATGAATAATATTGCTTTGTCAGTACAATATTGCTTATTTTTCCAATAAGATAGAGTCACCCCTTTGGGCTCTATGTTTATTATTTGCATCTTGTCTTTACTGAACCATTGATTGACAAACATCGAATGCAGTTGTTTATCTGGATTGATAAAAAGGGCTTGCCATTCCTCGTTCTGCTGTAACACACCCACTAATTTCAGCTCATGCATAGGATTGTCTGCAAAAAAGGGAGATAACGCGTCTTCACAGGAAGACGAAACGACAAGCTCCCGCTTTTGATTAGAAATCGCTGTCTCCTGCCGTGTTGTTTTATCAAAGGGATCAGCGTAGAGCTGACATGGCACGATGAGGAACAAAAGTGCGGTAAGTTTTTTCATTTTTATTTTTATCCTTGCTGTAATTGTAATAACACTTCACAGTATATTGAAACGTCTGGGTTATCTTCTGCTTTCCTAAGCTCCAACGAAAACAGCATAAGCCGTGGAACATCCCGTAAAAGCGTCCTAAAAAAATCCTGAAAATCCTCAAAATTACTTTCAATTTGCATATGTAATTGAGGCGTAGATTGAAATGACCACTGTAATGACTGAAGTTTAATGGGTTCTGAAATACGTTGAATACGCTGGTTGATCAAGCTGATCTCATTCGTTAACTCAGGAGTCAGGACGGATTCCTGTGTATTTTGCTTTAATGTAGCTAAAATCCGCTGTTGATGTTGTAACTCTTCTTGTCGCTGCAATACCATACGCTCTATTTGCTTAGTGTGTTGATATTGCATCGTTAATTGGAATACAAGAACGCTCCATCCACAGATCACACAGGACATTAATAACAAAAAACGTTTTATAGTGGGTAACTGTAATAGCTTGATTAACCATTTATCCGAATGAACAAAATACTTCAATGTCATTGCTCCATAATCAATAGTTCAAACTGAAATGAAATTTGTGTCGGTTCAGGCTGAAAATGAGTTAATTCCGTTTTTTGAAATAACGGGTGATTTAAGAAAAACTGGTGTACATGCTCAAATTCAGTTTGGTTAGCGACATAACCTTGCACGTCTAAAATACCTTCGGATAAACGTAATTCAATCAACTCCCCCTCTTCTAAAGGTAATCGAGCTAGCGCATTTAATACATGTGTTAACAGGTTTTCATTGACTAGAATTGATGTCTCATTGACTCGATAACGCTGACGGAGTTGCTCAACATGATGTGACACACTTTGTAAAGTGTCATCAATCTGTTGCAAACGAGTCAAATACTCTGTTTGCTTTTTTGTCAATGTCTCTGACAAAAAAGAAAACGCAACATAGCCACTCAAAAAACACAGTAAAGCCAATCCAGTATGCAATACGAATAAACGGAGCTGATGTCGATAATACTTCTGTCGCCACGGTAACAAATTGATTTGATATGCCACATTTTTCCTCTCTTCTCTCAATTTATTCTTTCATTAACGATGCCGTATCTTGCCCCCATAACGCATTGCCTAAAGCAATCACAGGTAAATCAGAGTGAATTTCACGCCAGTTGCCTGGCAACATAGATACAGTAGGAGTACGCTGATAAACAAAAACGCAGTCTGGTTCTTCGTTAAAACGCGTACAAAATTGTTCATAGAGTGTCATCAAATTTGAAGAACGTTGTTGTAAAACATACAGTTGTTGTCTTTTTTCTAAAAGAGCAATGCAGCCAGATTCATCTTGATATAAAAAAAGTTGACTCTGTTGTTCTATCTCATAGGCTAAAAACTGTAATCCTCGTAGAATAGCGTGTGCTAGATTATCTAATACTTCGATATTTAATTTAGACAACGGGGCTAAATATTGCTGTGCAATCGCTTTTTGAATCGCAAACACAGTTAATTGACAACCTTGTTTAACTGTCTTCTGACTGTAATCAAACCAAAGTTCAGAGAGTGGGATATCAAGCTCCTGTGCTAACAAAAAACAACATTGCTGTTCGCATTCTAAGCTGGACAATGATTGAGGGAGCAGTATGTTTTTCGTCCAAATTTGATGAGGTGAAATAGCACTAATAAACATTAATTGAATAGATGTTTTTGGGGGAAAATGACTTAGAATATGTTTTTCTATTTCAGACAGATGCTCAACAGTTGAATAAAAAACCTGTGCATGATGCGCTAAATCAAACCAAACACACTCAAGAGATTGCCCACTTTTCCATACACCAACTTTGATAATAATAGTTTTATTTCGCCACATCATTTCCTCCTTCTCTTTACGGATTATTTACATTTTTGCAGAACTTTTAGCTTTGGATTTAGCCTGCTTATCTTTATACTGTCAGTAATTTTTTAAGCTTTTTGAGAAGCAAGCACTAACCAAGAGAGAATCTTTCGATGCGGATCGCAAAATTAATATTAAGCACCCTATTAACGTTGTTCGTATTAGGCTGTGTCGCGGTAGGCGCGGTATATGTCTATTTAAAGGCAGATTTACCAGATGTAGAAAGTTTAAAAACAGTTGAACTACAACAACCCATGCAAATCTACACGGCAGATGGGAAACTCATTGGTGAAGTAGGAGAACAACGTCGTATTCCAGTTCCTTTAGCGCGTATTCCCCAGCAATTGATCAACGCTGTTCTGGCAACAGAAGATGCACGCTTTTATGAACACCATGGTTTAGACCCGATTGGTATTGCACGCGCAGTGACAGTCGCCATCACAAAAGGGGGGGCATCACAAGGTGCGAGTACCATTACACAACAATTGGCGCGTAATTTCTTTTTAACACCAGAAAAATCCATTGAGCGTAAAGCTAAAGAAGCAGTTTTAGCGATCGATATCGAAAATACCCTCAGCAAAAATGAAATCTTAGAGTTGTACTTAAACAAAATTTATTTAGGTTACCGCTCTTATGGTGTTGCCGCTGCCGCTAAAACCTATTTTGGTAAAGAATTGGATCAACTGACATTATCAGAAATCGCAATTATTGCTGGGTTACCCAAAGCCCCTTCTACCATGAACCCTATCTACTCATTAAAACGTGCAACAGAGCGACGCAATGTAGTATTGGGGCGTATGCTCACAACGAAATATATCACTCAACAGGAATATGATGCGGCACTCAAAGAACCAATTGTAGCTCGTTATCATGGTGCACAAATTGACTTTCGTGCAGATTATGTGACAGAGATGGCGCGTCAAGAAATGGTAAGACGTTTCGGCGAAGAAAAAGCCTATACAAGTGGTTTTAAAGTTTACACAACCGTACTATCCAAAGATCAAGCTCAAGCACAAAAAGCCTTACGCGATAATTTAATTGACTATGATATGCGTCATGGTTACCGTGGCGGTGCACCACTTTGGAAAAAAGATGAGACCCCTTGGGAAGCAGAGCGCATATTGGGTTTCTTAAAAAAACTCCCCAATACAGAACCGCTCTTACCTGCTGCCGTGTTAGCAACCAATAAATCTGGTCTCGAACTGTTGCTCGCCTCTGGCGAAAAAATGAACTTACCAAACAGTGCCATGCGTTGGGCGGGTAAAAAAACACCTCAAGTCGCAGATCAAATTTGGATCCGTCAACGTGATAACGGTGAGTGGATTCTGGCACAGGTTCCAGAGGTCAATTCTGCATTGGTCTCTTTAAATAGCGATAACGGAGCAATTGAAGCGTTGGTTGGTGGATTCAGTTTTGAACAAAGTAAATTCAACCGTGCAACACAGTCCTTAGTACAAGTTGGTTCCTCTATCAAACCCTTTATTTATGCAGCCGCATTAGAGAAAGGTCTGACGTTATCAAGCGTACTCCAAGACTCTCCATTGATATTGAAAAAAGCGGGACAAAAACCTTGGGCACCAAAAAACTCCCCAAATCGCTTCGATGGTCCAATGCGTTTACGCGTAGGATTAGGCCTATCGAAAAATATGATTGCTATTCGCGCCATGCAAATGGCAGGCGTTGATTTTACTGCCGAATTTTTACAGCGTTTTGGCTTCAAAAAAGATCAGTTCTTTGTCAGTGAAGCATTGGCATTAGGGGCGGCCTCTTTTACGCCATTAGAAATGGCGCGTGGTTATGCTGTATTTGACAATGGAGGCTACTTAATTGAACCATTTATCATTAATCGCATCTTAGACAACACAGGTAAAGAAATTTTCTTAGCCAATCCTAAAATTGCTTGTGTAACTTGTCATGATATTCCTGTCTTATATGGTGAAACAGAGAAACTGGACGCGTTTAAAAACTATGATCTGAGTTTAACCGAGAATTTGAATATTGATGTATCCGATGAAGGTGGCGAAGATGGTGCTGGCGAGATCATTCCAGATATACCTGATTTACAACCACTTGCTAACCAAAGTATTGATGAAAATAATCTGCACTTTATGGCAGATGCCAAAACAGAACAGTCTGAAACACAATATGCACCACGAGTGATTAGTGGTGAATTAGCCTTTCTTGTGCGTAGCGCATTGACCTCGGCAATTTATGGTGAACCAGGTAAAAGTTGGGTCGGCACAAGTTGGCGACTTTCAAAAGCGTTTAAACGACAAGACATTGGCGGCAAAACGGGAACAACCAATAATTCCAAAGTAGCCTGGTATGCAGGATTTGGAGCGAATCTTACAACCGCGGTCTATGTTGGGTTTGATGATAATAAACGTAATTTAGGTCGCGGTGAAACAGGAGCAAAAACAGCAATGCCCGCGTGGCAAGCCTATATGCAAGTCAGTTTATCTGATATCCCTGAACGTAAATTAGCACCACCACCAAACATTATCGAGAAACGCATTGATACTGGTTCGGGATTGTTAACAAGCAGTGGTGGACAAATAGAATACTTTATTCAGGGAACGGAGCCGAAACGGACGTATGTAGAAGAACAAGGCTATTACATTCCCCCTAATGTGACGACGCCAAGCCATCTTCCTACGGGCAATGAACGGCAAGAACTTTTCTAAAATAGACCGCACATGAAAGCCACTTCAACGAAGTGGCTTTCTTTTCTCTCATTATCGCTGCTTATTTCTGACTTTGGTGCAATAATGCTTGCAAACTTAAACGCACAAATTGTATCTTCTCTGCGCTTTCCTCATAAAGCAAACCAATATCGCCATTCGGTAATTCCGTTAAACTGTTATAGGCATAATAACCTGTACTAATTGTCGTTGAATTGAGCCATTTAATCGAACTATCTTGCTTCACTTCACCTAGCCAAACTTTACCATTGGCGCGAATGCGGTTTGTGGAATGAGGATTTGCAAACAGCACATATTCTTTTCCAGCGATACGTTTAGAATATTTAATCACCGACATTTGTGAGTAAGGATCTAATAAAACTTCATCAAACTCTCGTTTATTTAGCCACGTATATCCACCATCTTTACTGGTCGCAATATGTACTTTGCCATTCAAATTACGTGAAAACATTTTCAAATCACCATTATCCAACTGAATGAGTTGGGATTCAGTTAATTCATAATGACTATTATTTAATAAACGAGACCCACCTGCTGCATGCAAAATACGATCTGTTGGCGACTCACCACGAACCCAGGTGTTTCCACCATCTTGACTAATGATCACGGCTGCTGATTGTTTATTCTGTTGGTTCGTATAATAAATCGGCATGACTAATGAACCATCTTTCAATTGAATCCCATTACCAGGTCCCGTCCCTAAAAAACGCATCCAATCTGCTTTCACATACGCAGTCAGATCGCGTGGATTAGACCATGTTTGACCGTCATCATCACTGTACATCATCCATAAATAACTGGTTATTTTCGTTTTTAGTGGCGCGGCTTTGGACGTAGCGGCATCCGTTTGTAAAAAAAATATTACCAAGCCATTTTTTGCCTTGGTATAAATCCCCTAAATCATTGAATCCAATCTCACGACGCCCTTCAATAACAACACGATAATTGGTTGGTTTATTCTTCGAATTAAAGACGATACCTTTCTCTCGTACAGTATAATAATTACCCGCCTGATCCGTTAACTCGCGGTAAAATCGTCCGTTAATCTTTTTATACCCTGTTCCTTCCGCTGAAGGATGCTGGTTAATACCAAAAAAACCTTTTGTTTCAGGGAACATATCGACAAACAAAAACAAACGTCCCGTTTTTTTATCTTGAACCATAAGAGGATCAATAGAAAAAGCGGCGTTTTCTTGCCCATAATGTTGGCTAGGTAAGTCTAAAATGACTTGTTCACCTAACCAGGTTTTACCACCATCTAAGCTACGACGAATGACAGTATCAATATTTCCCCAATCTTCCGCATGTTGATGGCGTTTATCGATAGCCGCAATCACCACATGATTTTTTGTGGTAAATAAGACAGGAATGCGATACTTTTGAGCCCCATTTTGCCCTTTTTGAAAAAGAGTAGTGGTATCACGTACAACAGGACTTACTGCTTGCTCAGCGTGAGGCTGTATGGGGGAAGCCGCTGCTGTTGCACGAATAATGGGGAAAACGAATAAGGCAAACATCATGAACGCCAATGCCTTTTTCTTCATATTCACTTTCTCAATATGGATAACAATAGGCAAAATGTAACAATACGTCACCATAAAGTAAAATTCTACCATGTCATTTTGAGAATCTGATCACAAACCCTCACGATGAATTGATTGAACATCTTGTATGTGTTATCAACATCGATATGACCACAACTTCCCTATACCGCACTTCATCATATCGTTACGAAAAGACAAAATCCCCTCTGTTGAAAAAGGAGTAGTGGTGATCACGTTAATTTGCTTTATAATGTCGGTAAAGACTCTACTCGCTTATATTAAAGGCAAATATTTATGCTCAGTTATCGTCATAGCTTCCATGCTGGCAACCACGCAGATGTGATCAAACACATCGTATTAATGTTAATTATTGAAAGCCTCCAGCAAAAAGAGAAAGGCTTTTATTATTTAGACACACACGCTGGCGTTGGACGTTATCGCTTGTTCAGTGAAGAAGCAGAAAAAACAGCCGAATTTGAGGAAGGTATTGGACGCCTTTGGGAGCGTGATGATTTACCAGAAGAAGTCGCTCGTTATATTAAACTCATTAAAAAACTCAATTATGACGGCAAAGAGCTTCGTTATTATGCAGGTTCTCCACTCATTGCTGCGACAATGTTACGCCCACAAGATCGTGCATTGCTGACAGAATTACACCCAAGCGACTTCCCTTTATTGCGTAATAATTTTAAGGAATTTGAGAATGTCACGACGAAACGTGATAACGGCTTTATGCAAGTGAAAGCAACTCTTCCACCGAAAGAACGCCGTGGTTTAGTGCTTATCGATCCGCCTTACGAACTCAAAGAAGATTATGATTTAGTGGTTAGTGCGATCGAAGAAGGCTACAAACGCTTTGCAACGGGTGTTTATGCGATTTGGTATCCTGTTGTATTACGCCAACAAATTAAACGTATGGTGAGAAATTTAGAAAATACAGGGATCCGCAGAATATTACAAATCGAATTGGCCGTGCGCCCAGATTCAGATCAACGGGGTATGACCGCAAGTGGAATGATTGTGATTAATCCACCTTGGACATTGGAATCACAAATGAAAAAAATCCTACCTTATTTGACCAACACACTGGTTCCCGAAGGAACAGGCAGTTGGTCAGTACGTTGGATTACACCAGAATAAGTTATTACCAATTACATTAATTCGCCATGCCTTTTGCTTTCAATTTGTTATGCTGCAAAATAGGCACATTTATCGAACAACATGAACTGAGAAGGAATCAATGATGACAAAACATTATGATTATATTGCTATCGGGGGCGGAAGCGGTGGTATCGCCTCCATTAACCGTGCGGCAAGCTACGGCAAAAAATGCGCTATTATTGAAGCAAAACACTTAGGTGGAACTTGCGTAAATGTCGGTTGTGTACCGAAAAAAGTGATGTGGCACGGTGCTCAAATTGCAGAAGCAATTCACCTTTATGCGCCAGATTATGGTTTTGACATCAGTGTAAATAAATTTGATTTCGCCAAATTAGTGGAAAGCCGACAAGCTTATATCAGCCGTATCCACACCTCTTATAACAACGTGCTCGCAAAAAATAATGTAGATGTAATCCAAGGTTTTGCGAAATTCGTGAATGAAAATACGGTTGAAGTCAACGGTGAACAGATTACAGCAGATCATATTTTAATTGCGACTGGTGGTCGTCCAAGCCGTCCTTCTATTCCAGGTGCAGAATATGGTATTGACTCTAATGGCGTATTTGCATTAACTGAATTGCCAAAACGCGTTGCCGTAGTGGGTGCTGGCTATATTGCGGTTGAGCTTGCCGGTGTAATGAATAGCTTTGGCGTTGAAACACATTTATTTGTACGCCAACACGCACCATTACGTAATTTTGATCCATTGATCGTTGATACATTATTAGAAGTGATCCAACAAGACGGTATTCAATTACACACAAAAGCCATTCCACAAGAAGTGGTCAAAAATGCAGATGGTTCATTAACCATTAAATTGGAAGATGGCCGCACTCAAGAAGTGGATTGCTTGATTTGGGCAATTGGTCGTGAGCCGGCTACTGATGTTATCAATCTTGCTGCGACAGGCGTGAAAACGAATGAGCGTGGTTTCATCAAAGTGGATAAATACCAAAACACTAACGTGAAAGGCATTTATGCAGTAGGTGATATCATTGAAGGTGGTATTGAATTAACGCCAGTGGCAGTTGCGGCAGGTCGTCGTCTTTCTGAACGTTTATTTAACAATAAGCCAAACGAGCATTTAGACTACAACTTAGTACCAACAGTAGTATTCAGCCACCCACCAATCGGTACGATCGGCTTAACTGAACCAAAAGCGATTGAGCAATATGGCGAAGAAAATGTGAAAGTGTATAAATCGTCTTTCACGCCAATGTACAGTGCGGTAACGCAACATCGTCAACCTTGCCGTATGAAACTCGTTTGTGTTGGCAAAGAAGAGAAAATCGTGGGTTTACACGGCATTGGTTTTGGTGTAGATGAAATGATCCAAGGCTTTGCAGTTGCGATCAAAATGGGCGCAACAAAAGCGGATTTTGATAATACTGTTGCAATCCACCCAACAGGTTCTGAAGAATTTGTAACAATGCGTTAGTCGTAACAACAAAAAAGGCGGTTTCAAACACCGCCTTTTCTCATTAAAACTTTTCAAAAATTGACCGCACTTTTGTGCAGTCTATCTTCAACTTAAGGGGCAATTTTCTCTTTATAATGTAAGCGACATACCGACATATAAGTGTCGTTACCCCCAATTTGAATTTGCGCCCCATCTCGCACCACGTCACCATTTTCATTTAAACGTAAAACGAAGTTAGCTTTACGCCCGCAATAACAAATCGTTTTGAGTTCTTCCAATTGATCTGCCCAAGCAAGTAAGTACTTACTGCCTTCAAAAAGTTCTGCTTGGAAATCAGTGCGTAAACCATAACACAACACCGGAATATGTAATTTATCCACAACTTCACTCAATTGATAAACTTGCTCTTTAGTGAGAAATTGTGCTTCATCAACTAAAATACAATGTAAGGTTTGCTGCTTAATATGTTCAGAAATGGCATCAAATAAGTTGGTTTCTTTATGGAAAAGATGGGCATCTTGGCTGATCCCAATACGCGATGTCACCTTCCCTACCCCAAAGCGATCATCAATGGCGGCAGTATAAACCAAGGTGTTCATATGACGTTCTTGATAATTATAGGAAGATTGCAATAAGGTGGTCGACTTCCCTGCGTTCATTGTTGAATAATAAAAATAAAGTTTTGCCATATTATTTCAGCACCCATTTCCAAAAATAATAAAAAATTCCCCCTATCAATGGCGGTAATGCCGCTAACATCAAAATCCCAAATGTTGTACCACCACCAACTAAACCGCCTGCCTGTGTCAAATGGTCAATTAATTCCTCTGTGGGCAGCATAAAAACAAAAATAGCAATCGCAATTAACATTAATACACAGCCAACGCCTGCTGCACGCATTGCTTTAATTTTTAGTTGGTCACTCATTTGTTCTTCCTTTTAATTCTGGCTAATCGCAGAAAGTTCTGTCATCGCCCAACGTGGTTTCACTTGAATAGAAAGTGATTGGCTTTCGCCTTGTTTTAAACGTAAGAAACCCGTATAGGCAATCATTGCACCATTATCAGTACAAAATTGCGGTTGAGGATAAAACACTTCCCCTTTTAATTGTTGCATTAACTGCGCAAGATCGTGGCGAAGTTGTTTATTGGCACTCACTCCACCTGCAATCACTAAACGTTTAAAGCCCGTTTCTTTTAATGCACGACGACATTTAATTGCCAAGGTTTCCACCACGGCTTGCTGGAAAGCATAAGCGATATCTGCTTTAGTTTGCTCGGTTAGCTCGCCTTCTTCTTTGATCGCTTGATGGATCGTATTGGCTGCAAAGGTTTTTAAACCTGAGAAACTAAAATCTAATCCCGGACGATCCGTCATTGGTCGTGGGAACGTAAAACGATCTGGATCGCCTTTTTCAGCTAAACGTGAAAGTGCTGCGCCACCTGGGTAATCTAGCCCCAATAATTTCGCTGTTTTATCAAATGCCTCACCCGCCGCATCATCAATTGACTCGCCTAATAGCGCATATTGACCCACGCCATCCACACGCACTAACTGTGTATGTCCACCAGAAACTAACAACGCAACAAAAGGAAATTCAGGCGGATTATCTTCAAGCATTGGTGCAAGTAGATGTCCTTCCATATGATGTACGCCGATCGCTGGCACATTCCAAGCATAAGCTAAGGATCTTGCGATCGTGGATCCCACTAATAATGCCCCTACGAGTCCTGGACCTGACGTATAAGCAATGCCATCAATATCTTCAGGTGTTAAATTTGCTTCAGCTAATGCCGCTTGGATAAGAGGAGCCGTCTTACGAATATGATCACGCGAGGCTAATTCAGGCACCACACCACCGTAATCAGCATGCAACGCAATTTGGGTATAAAGCTGATTCGCGACTAACCCTTTTTCTTCATCATAAATTGCTACGCCTGTTTCATCGCATGATGTTTCAATGCCTAATACTCGCATTTGTTATTCCTTTACCGTTTAATGAATGATGGAATTTTACCTTGTTTATTGTCCTTTCACCAGTTTACAATGATTTTTACGCAAAAGATCAAACTTCCCTTTGCTTTTAAGTGAAAAGTAGATTAAAATTGCGACCTTTATTGAATAAGCCGTTTATTCCAAACGGTAAAATAAATTAGCAATTGCAAAATTAATTCCATTGAGGTGATTGGCTTATGCCTGTAATTAAAGTACGTGAAAACGAATCATTTGACGTTGCATTACGTCGTTTTAAACGCTCTTGCGAAAAAGCTGGTATCTTAGCAGAAGTTCGCAGCCGTGAATTTTATGAAAAACCAACTACTATCCGTAAACGTGAAAACGCAACGCGTGCTAAACGTCACGCAAAACGCGTTGCTCGTGAAAATGCACGTAACACACGTTTATACTAATACGATATAACGTATTTAAAACTCGAGTTATACAAACCGTGAAACCGACGAGGTATCACGGTTTTGTTTCATTCAATACGCTCCACTTTACTTTCTAACTAAAGGGCATAAACTTGATGAAAGGCTCAATTCCACGCACATTTATTGATGATCTGTTAGCAAAAACAGATATTGTGGATCTTGTCAACTCAAGAGTTAAGCTCAAAAAAGCGGGCCGAGACTACCAAGCCTGCTGCCCGTTTCATCACGAAAAAACACCTTCATTCACTGTTAGCCAAAAAAAACAGTTTTATCATTGCTTTGGCTGTGGTGCGCATGGTAATGCGATTTCGTTCTTAATGGAATACGATAAATTAGAATTTATCGAAGCCATTGAAGAGCTTGCTGGTATGCTCGGTTTAGAAATTCCGCGTGAAAATAAACCGCACTTTAATGGTAAGCAAATCAATTACCAAACCAAGCGCAACTTGTATGAGCTCATGCAAGACATTGCACAGTTCTATCAACAACAGTTGCTGCAACATATCCCAGCACAAAGCTATCTGCAACAACGTGGGCTTTCACCTGAAATCATCACACGTTTTCAAATTGGTTTTGTGCCGAATCGTTTTGATGCAGTGTTACAACGCTTTGGTAGAACCAATGAAGATCAACAAAAACTATTCGATCTCGGTATGCTTTCACGTAACGAACAAGGGAAAATCTACGATCGTTTTCGTCATCGTATTATGTTCCCAATTCGGGATCGTCGTGGACGCACCATTGCATTTGGTGGACGCGTATTAGGTGATGAAAAACCGAAATATTTAAACTCTCCAGAAACCGCAACTTATCACAAAGGGAACGAACTTTACGGTTTGTACGAAGCCTTACAGGCAAATGAAACACCTGAAATGTTACTGGTCGTTGAAGGTTATATGGACGTGGTGGCGTTAGCTCAATTTGGCATTGATTATGCAGTTGCCTCTCTCGGTACTGCAACAACAGCAGAACAAATCCAGCTACTTTTTCGCTCAACAGAGCAAGCGATTTGTTGCTATGACGGTGACCGTGCGGGCAGAGAAGCTGCGTGGCGTGCATTTGAAAATGCTTTACCTTATTTAGAAGATGGTAGACAGCTAAAATTTATTTTTCTACCCGAGGGAGAAGACCCCGATTCCTTTATTCGTCAACACGGTAAAGCTGGATTCGAAAACTACATTCAAAAAGCACAATCGCTCAGTGATTTTTTATTCTCAAGTTTATCACCACAAGTGGACTTTACTAGCAAAGAAGGGAAAACGAAATTAGCGGCGTTAGCTGTCCCATTAATCAAAAAAATTCCAGGTGAAATGCTACGTTTATCCCTACGCAATACCCTAGCTCAAAAACTCGGTATTTTGGATCAAGCTCAGCTAGAAAGCCTGATCCCCACATATTCCGAGGTGAAAATTAATCTTCCTCCGCAAGCTGTCAAAAGAACACCAATGCGCTTATTAATCGGATTATTACTGCAAAATCCAGAGCTTGCGCAACTCGTTCCTGATTTGACGCCATTGCGAATACTGAATGAATCAGGACTCGATTTATTCGAAAAACTGACCGCACTTTGTCGAGAGCGAGTCGGCATCACCACAGGACAGATTCTGGAATATTGGCGTGATACAGAACACTGTAAGGCTCTTGAAATTTTAGCGATTTGGGATCATCTTGTTGAAGATGAAAAAATTGAAGAAACATTCAAAGATACATTGCGTTACTTTTATTTCCAGCTCATAGAACAAGAAATCGATGCCCTCATTGCTAAAGATCGTGCGGAGGGATTAAATACAAGTGAACGACAAAAGCTAACACAATTATTAATGAAAAAACAACAAAAAGCATAGTTAATCTATGATAACAATGATAAAATTAACTGTATTTTATCTTCATAACTACTCAATCAAGGCGGATATATTATTATGGATCAAAATCCACAATCTCAATTGAAATTGTTAATCGCACAGGGCAAAGAGCAAGGCTATCTCACTTACGCGGAAGTCAACGATCATCTTCCAGAAGAATTAGTCGATGCTGAACAAATTGAAGATATTATTCAGATGATTAACGATATGGGTATCCAAGTGCTAGAGACTGCACCTGATGCCGATGATCTTATGCTGAATGAAGCGATTGCAGATGAAGATGCCGTTGAAGAAGCGACCCAAGTTCTATCAAGTGTTGAAGCAGAAATTGGGCGCACTACGGATCCTGTTCGTATGTACATGCGTGAAATGGGTAGTGTTGAACTCTTAACACGTGAAGGCGAAATTGATATTGCAAAACGCATTGAAGAAGGCATCAACGAAGTACAAAGTGCTATTGCATTCTATCCTGAAGCCATCACCTATCTACTCGAACAGTATGATTTAGTTGAAGAAGGTGGGGTTCGCTTAGCGGATTTGATTACGGGCTTTGTTGATCCTAATGCCATCACAGAAGGTGATGTCGCAGAAATAGAAGAATCTTTTGATGAAGATGAAGAATCTGATTCTGTTGCGGTTCCATTGAACGATGAAGAAGAGGAAGAAGAGAGCGAAGAAGAAAACAGCAGCGATGATAGTGATTCAGATAACTCTATCGATCCTGAAGTCGCGCGTGAAAAATTCTTAGAATTAAGAACGCAACATGAAAAAACCGTTGCTATCATTGAGAAACATGGTCGTACGAGTAAAAAATCAAAAGATCAAATTCAAGCATTAGCAGATGTGTTCACACAATTCCGCTTAGTACCAAAACAATTTGATACGCTAGTCAACTTAATGAGCAATATGATGCGTTCGGTCCGTCAACAAGAACGTAGCATCCAAAAAATTGTTGTTGATAAAGCCAAAATGCCAAAAGAACAATTCCAAAAAGTGTTCATTGGGCATGAGAATCAAGATGCTTGGTTAATCAAAGCCGTGTCATCAGGTAAAAGTTGGTCAGAGAAATTAGCTAAACACGAAGACGAAATTCGTCAGCACATTGATAACATCTTAGAAATTGAACGCCAAACTAACCTCACCGCACAACAGATTCGTGAAGTGTGTGAACGTATTTCTGCTGGTGAATTAAAAGCACGACGTGCTAAAAAAGAAATGGTAGAAGCGAACTTACGTTTAGTCATTTCTATTGCGAAGAAATACACTAACCGTGGTCTACAATTCTTAGACCTAATTCAAGAAGGGAATATTGGCTTAATGAAAGCGGTAGATAAATTCGAATACCGTCGTGGCTACAAATTCTCAACTTACGCAACGTGGTGGATTCGCCAAGCAATCACACGCTCTATTGCGGATCAAGCGAGAACAATTCGTATTCCTGTACATATGATCGAAACGATTAATAAATTAAATCGTATTTCACGTCAAATGTTGCAGGAAATGGGTCGTGAGGCCTCACCAGAGGAACTTGCTGAACGCATGGGAATGCCAGAAGACAAGATTCGCAAAGTCCTTAAAATTGCCAAAGAGCCTATTTCAATGGAGACCCCAATTGGTGATGACGATGATTCACATTTAGGCGACTTCATCGAGGACTCAACACTTGAGCTTCCATTAGACTCTGCAACAGCACAAAGCTTAAAAGTCGCTACACACGAAGTATTAGAAGGGCTAACGCCTCGTGAAGCAAAAGTCCTACGAATGCGTTTTGGTATCGATATGAATACTGACCATACCTTAGAAGAAGTGGGGAAACAGTTCGATGTCACACGTGAACGTATTCGCCAAATTGAAGCAAAAGCCTTACGTAAACTACGTCACCCAAGTCGTTCAGAAACCCTCAGAAGCTTCTTAGATGAATAATCTATGAGAGGCCAAAAAGCTGTTAATAGTATTAACAGCTTTTTTGTTTAAATTTGAAACATACAGAAACCAAATCCTAGACTTTATTCAAGGATTTATCTATAATTCCCAAGTTTTCAGTTCTATAAGACCGCCCCTATAGCTCAGTCGGTCAGAGCAGTCGACTCATAATCGATTGGTCACAGGTTCAAGTCCTGTTGGGGGCACCAAAAAATCTTTCATACCTCATCAAAACTAAACGAAAAACCCTTTAAACACTAGATACAAAGCCACTTTTCCTATATTCTGCCATTCGTAACTAAACGCGTTAAAACGCATCTAATCAGATATTTTAGTAACCATTATAGTAACCACGTGATAATATCTAATTTTCGTGGTTACATAAAATGATATAGATGGTTACTAAATATGCCTAAAATCACTAGACCTTTAACAAATACAGAAGTAGAAAAAGCTAAACCTCAATCCAAAGAATACACACTTACAGATGGATATGGATTGTTTTTACTTATTCTACCTAGTGGTATTAAATCATGGCGTTTTAATTATGCCCGTCCTATCACTCAAAAACGCACTAAAATTTCTTTAGGAATTTATCCAGCGGTATCTTTAGCCCAAGCTCGTGCTAAACGAGAAGAATATAGAGCACTACTCGCACAAGGAATAGATCCACAGGAACACAAAGAACAAGAACAAAAGGCAGCAATAACCAAAATAGAAAATAGTTTACTGTTTATTGCTGAACGCTGGAAAGCCAAGAAAGCGCAAGAAGTAGAGGCATTAACGCTAAAGAAAAATTGGCGACGTATGGAAACTTATTTGTTCTCTTCCATGGGGAATATGCCTATTAATGAAATTGTGCCTAAGATAGCTATTGAAGCGTTAGAACCACTTTATAATCAAAGTAAAGGAGATACATTAAGACGAGTAATTAGGTTACTCAATGAAGTATTAAACTTTGCCGTAAACTACGGGCTAATTCCTTTTAATCCGTGCTTACAAATTAATGAGGTATTTAGTTTTGGGAAATCAAACAACAATCCCGCAATCAGCCCTAAAGAGTTACCAGAATTAATCAAAACGGTAATGTATTCCAGCGTGGCTATTCAAACAAAACTATTATTCCAATTCCAATTATTAACCATGGTACGACCATCTGAGGCAAGTAATGCAACTTGGTCTGAGATTGATTTAGAAAAAGCATTGTGGACAATCCCAGCTAAAAGAATGAAGAAAAGAAATCCTTTTGTGATTCCTCTTTCCTCTCAAGCAATCGCTATTTTGGACAAAATGAAAAGCATTTCTCCAAAAAGTGAATACGTTTTCCAAAGTTGGATTAAGTCTAACCAACCAATGAGTAGCCAAACAATTAATAAAATGCTTAAAGTGCGGCTAAAATATTACGCTGTTTCTTTTCACAACCATTAGCAACAAAGGATAGCCAATCATCAAAGTGCGGTGTATTTTGCGCATTTTCATCATAGTTATGAGGAATATAAGAAGTTAACCAGTGATTACGGTTGTGCGGCTCAAAAACTAGTGTATTACGATTTAATACACCATTATTAAAAGCAATGAACTCGCCAGCTTGCTCGCCCATTCTTGGTAACTGTGCCTTTTTTTCTTGATTAATCTCTAAAATTATTAAATTGGAAAGGTTGGCCAAGTTCCGCATTTTTTACTAGCTGAATCGTTGCCTGTAAATCATCGCGAGATTTTCCAGTTACGCGCACTTGTTCACCTTGAATTTGCGTTTGTACTTTTAACTTAGCATCTTTAATTAATTTAGTAATTTTCTTCGCCATTTCAGTTTCAATGCCTTGTTTTAGCTTGATTTCCTTACTGTATGTTTTACCACTATGTTCATACTCTGTTGGAATATCTAGCGAACTGGAATCAATACCACGTTTAATGCAGGCATTACGTAAAATATCGACAAGTTGCTCAACTTGGAAATCTGACTCACTCGATACTTTAATCGTTTCATTTTTTTCATTTAATTCAATAGAGGCTTGTACATTACGGAAATCCCAACGATTTGTTAAATCACGGTTCGCATTTTCCACTGCATTACGTACCTCATGTAACGTAATTTCAGACACAATATCAAAAGAAGGCATAGTTTACTCCTTAATTAATCTCTGGGCCGCACTCAATAAGCATAAAAGCCCGCTAAAGTCAGCAAAGTTTACCACAATTTGCGCCTGCTGTTGTACTTTTGGTTTGGCATGCAATGCTACCCCTAAACCTGCAACCGCAAGCATCGCTAAGTCATTTGCACCATCCCCAATCGCCACCGTATTTTCTAGAGCAATCCCATATTGTTGTGCTAACTGTTGCAAAGTCCGTGCTTTATACTGAGCATCCACTACTTCACCTTTCACTTTCCCTGTCAAGATTCCATTTTGAATATCAAACTGATTTGAGACAGTGTAATCAAGCTTTAATAATGTCTTCAAATAGTCGGTAAAATACGTAAATCCCCCTGATGCAATCGCAGTTTTCCAACCATACTGTTGCAGCACCTGAATCGTCTCGACAAGACCAGGCATTAAGGGTAAACGATCTCGAACCTGAGTAAGAATCTCTTCTGGCGCGCCTTGTAAAGTGGCCACGCGACGACGCAAACCTTGCTCAAAATCTAATTCACCACGCATGGCTTGTGCCGTAATCGCTGACACTAATTCCCCTGTACCAGCTAATTTAGCAATTTCATCAATACATTCGATTTGAATAGCAGTAGAATCCATGTCCATAACCAATAAACCTGGCTGTTGCAAACGAGGAGAAAAATCCATTTTCGCGGCATCTAATGCCAAGTCATGCGCATTGGTCAACCATTTTACTTGCCATGTTCCTTGCAATAATACGACGGTATTGTGTAAAACTGTCCAGCCATCTAAAATAACAAAATTCTCACCGCACTTTTGCTGAAATTGTAGCAAGCGCTCATCATTGAGCTGACTGCCATACAGAATGAATTTTGTTTCACCATCAGTCAATTTTTGATCTGCAATCAGCGCATGAGGAAAAGTAGGAAAACGTTGCCTTATCATTGCAAGGTTTTGTGTTTGCATAGGAAATCCTGTAAATTGTGATGAAAATAATGTGCTGGTATTCTAGCCTATTTACTGACGTTTAGGAAAAAAGAAGTTGCATTTAACGAAAGAAAAACTGATTAAACTCACGATGATCACATCGATCATCTTATTTTGTTGCGCTACGATGGCGGTCATTTTGTTTGGCGTTCAACAATTCAAAATTGGCTCGCAATTAGCCAGCGTAAACCAAGTGTCTAACTTATCGCATCTATTAGTGAGGCAGCAGGCGAATCTATTTTCTATGTTGCTGGTCAATAACGCCACTACAGAAAAACTTACAGAAAATCTCAATGCGTTTGCTAAAGAAGAATTTGTACTTGATGCATCGATCTATGCCAATAATGGGGAATTATTAGCTCAAACCAATCATTCTAAAAGCTTACGAGCAACGTTGGGATTGAATGATACAACAGTAGAGGACAACGAGAATAATACACAACAAATTGTGGAACCCATTTATTCCTCTCACGGCATAGAAGGTTTTTTGCGTGTCACTTTTGATGCCAAGTATGGTAAAACCACGCAAAATAAAATCGATCAAATTTTTCACCAATTATATGGGGAGCTAATTATCGTCTTTTTAGCAGGGATTCTACTCGCCAGTTCAGTACATTATTTCCTCAGTCATTACCGTAGAACCTATCGCAAGCCGATGGAAACCAAACCAACAAAAGTGCTAAGAACCGTGAGCAATACATTGCAATATCACCGTCGACGTAAACGCTTTAATAAATAATCTAATAAACTCAGCAGAACATATTTTACGCAAAATAAAAAACCGCCCCTTTGATAAGGCGCGGTTTTATTTTTACTAAAAATCAAAAAATTACGCTAATTTTTTGATTTGTGCAGATAATTTCGCTTTGTGGTTAGCTGCTTTGTTTGCGTGGATTAAACCTTTAGAAGCCATTCTGTCTACAACTTTTTGCATTTCTACAAATGCTGCTTCTGCTACTGATTTATCACCTGCTGCTACTGCTGCGTAAACTTTTTTAATGTAAGTACGCATCATTGAGCGTTGACTTGCATTGTGCTGACGGCGTTTTTCTGATTGAATCGCACGTTTTTTAGCTGACTTGATATTAGCCAAGGTCAAACTCCTAAAATTATGTGTTAGTAAACGAGATAAATTAAAGGCGTAAAATATGCCTATTTTCTATGCTTTTGTCAATGACAAATTGCCTTTATCACTGAAAATTTGTTGTTGGTTTCGGTGAGACACAACCGAAAGTTTTTGCATCGTTATATCAATCAAGCACTCTCAATATGGCTCACCAAACGATGTGGGCGAGATTTTAGCAGTTTTTTCACTTAGAATATAGCGTAAAAACAAAATTTCTATACAATTACATAAATTTTCTTCAGACCATCACCTTGAGTACATTATTTTGAGCAAAGGATTATTAAAATCTGGCATCGTTGTCAGTACCATGACCTTACTATCACGTATTTTAGGGTTAATACGAGATATCGTTATCGCCAACTTACTCGGTGCTGGTGTGGCAGCAGATGTTTTCTTGTTCGCAAATAAGATCCCTAACTTCTTACGACGCTTATTTGCCGAAGGCGCATTTTCACAAGCCTTTGTTCCCGTTCTTGCCGAGTATCAAAAATCAGGTGACCTTGATAAAACACGTGAATTTATTGGCAAAGTATCTGGAACCTTAGGCGGATTGGTCTCTATTGTGACTGTGCTGGCTATGATTTTTTCACCTATTGTGGCTGCGATTTTTGGTACAGGGTGGTTTCTCGATTGGCTCAATGATGGACCGAATGCAGTCAAATTTGAGCAAGCATCTTTGCTGCTAAAAATCACGTTTCCTTATCTCTGGTTCGTGACGTTTGTTGCACTCTCTGGTGCAATTCTGAATACGATTGGTAAGTTTGGTGTCATGTCTTTTTCGCCTGTGTTACTCAATATTGCGATGATTTGTACCGCACTTTTCCTCGCGCCACGAATGGACAATCCTGATCTTGCGCTCGCAATTGGTATTTTTGTGGGCGGTCTATTACAATTTTTATTCCAAATTCCATTTTTGAAAAAAGCGGGCTTATTGGTCAAACCCAAATGGGCTTGGCACGATGAAGGCGTCAAAAAAATTCGAACGTTGATGATCCCCGCATTATTTGGTGTATCCGTCAGTCAAATTAACTTACTACTTGATACTCTAATCGCGAGTTTTTTAATGACAGGATCAATCAGCTGGCTTTATTACTCTGATCGCCTATTAGAATTTCCACTCGGTCTATTTGGTATCGCTATCTCAACTGTCATTTTACCCACCTTGGCACGTCACCATGTAAACCGTAATGAGAATGCCGCACAAAGTGCGGTCTATTTTCGTCATACAATGGATTGGGGAGTTCGTATGATCTTACTCCTTGGTGTGCCAGCAATGGTGGGGATCGCAATTTTAGCCCAACCACTTCTACTTGTACTGTTCATGCGTGGGCATTTTGGGTTAAGTGACGTACAAGCGGCGTCTCTTTCGTTATGGGCATTTAATGCAGGGCTGCTCAGTTTCATGCTGATTAAAATTTTAGCAAATGGCTATTATGCTCGCCAAGATACGAAAACACCGGTAAAAATTGGCATCATCGCGATGATCAGCAACATGGGATTCAACTTACTTGCCATTCCATTTAGTTATGTAGGACTGGCTATGGCATCTGCCTTATCGGCAACGCTTAATGCGTATTTATTATACCGTGGGCTAGCTCGGGCTGACGTTTACCATTTTAGTCAGAAAAGTGCGGTCTTTTTAGGGAAGGTGTTGCTCTCTGCATCGGTTATGGGGGGGCTCGTTTGGTATCACACGCCAACGTTGCTTGAATGGCATGCAATGAGTTTCTTAAGCCGTGTACATTGGCTCTTATGGTTAATCGGTTTAGCTGTGATTGCTTATTTTGGTATGTTGATATTAGTTGGCATACGAAAACGACATGTAATGAGCAAAGGATAAGCATAAAAAAATATCGCCTATTTGCTTAATTTATGCTTATAATGTTCGGATTATTTTGGCTTATAAATTTCGAACGGATAACAATTCCAATGCGACTCATTCGTGGCATCCATAATTTACCTAAAAATTTATCTGGCTGCGCGCTAACTATCGGCAATTTCGATGGTGTCCATTTAGGTCATCAAGCGATTTTAAAGCACTTACGCCAAAAAGCTGATGCGTTAAACCTACCCGTTGTGGTGATGTTATTTGAGCCACAACCACGCGAATATTTTACTGGTGAGGCAGTACCCGCACGTTTAATGCGGTTACGTGATAAATTACATTATCTTGCCAAAGCAGAAGTCGATTATGTGATTTGTATTCGTTTTAACCAACACTTTGCTGAACAAGATGCACAAACTTTCATCAAAGATTGGTTAATCACTAAATTAAACGTGAAATTTTTAAGTATTGGGGACGATTTCCGTTTTGGTGCCAAACGACAGGGTGATTTTACGTTATTACAACAAGCCAGCGAAGCATTTGGTTTTATCGTTGAAGATAATCATAGCTTTTGTGTTGAACAACTACGTATTAGTAGCACTGCAATTCGTGAAGCATTAGCTCAGGATGACTTGTTACATGCGGCCAAAATGCTAGGCAAACCTTATCGTATTTTTGGACGTGTTGCACATGGTAATAAGCTTGGTCGCACAATCGGTTTTCCTACTGCCAATATACCACTACACCGTCAAGTTAATCCCGTTAAAGGTGTCTACGCCGTCAAAGTACGATTAAAAAATAATATGATTTATCTGGGCGTGGCAAACATTGGAAGTCGACCGACGATCAATGGTGCGGTACAGCTATTAGAAACTCATCTATTTAATTTTAAAGATGATATTTATGGTCAGTGTATTGAAGTAGAATTTTGCCATAAAATCCGTAACGAATTTAAATTTCCCACTTTTGAGGCATTAAAACAACAAATTGCCAAGGATGTGGACACAGCAAAACAATTTTTCAGCCTACAGCAATCAGTAACAGATTAGTTAATTTTATTAATTGGGATATCACAATGACAGTTGATTATAAAAATACCTTAAACCTACCAGAAACAGGTTTCCCTATGCGTGGTGATCTCGCGAAGCGTGAACCACAAATGTTACAACATTGGTATGAAAACAACCTCTACCAAAAAATCCGTGAAGCCTCGAAAGGCAAAAAATCATTTATTTTGCATGATGGTCCTCCTTACGCAAATGGTTCACTCCATCTAGGTCACGCCGTTAATAAAATTCTTAAAGATATTATTATCAAGTCAAAAACAGCATTAGGCTATGATTCACCTTATATTCCTGGTTGGGACTGCCACGGGTTACCGATCGAATTAAAAGTAGAAAGTATTGTGGGTAAACCTAATGAAAAAATCTCAGCAGCAGAATTTCGTGAAGCCTGCCGTCGCTATGCTGCAGAACAAGTAGAAGGACAGAAAGCTGATTTTATCCGTATGGGTGTATTAGGTGACTGGGATAATCCGTATCTCACTATGAATTTCCATACTGAAGCAAACATTATCCGTGCCTTTGGTAAAGCCGTCGAAAATGGTCACCTCTACAAAGGTTCCAAACCAGTACATTGGTGTTTAGACTGTGCGTCTTCTTTAGCAGAAGCGGAAGTGGAATATGAAGATCGTGTTTCCCCCTCCATCTATGTGCGCTTTAATGCAGTCGCTCCAACAACAGTGGAACAAAAATTTCAAGCCGTCGGGAAAGGTACAGGTACTATTTCAGCAGTGATCTGGACAACAACACCATGGACCATTCCATCTAACCGCGCGATTGCCCTCCACGAAAATTTGGATTATCAACTCGTCCAATTTGGAACAGAACGTGTCATTTTAGCGAAAGATCTCGTTGAAGATGTTGCAAAGGCAGCGAATATTGAACAATTTGATGTATTAGGTGAAGCCAAAGGGGCGGATCTAAATTGGTTGCGCTTCAACCACCCGTTCTATGAATATGATGTTCCATTTATTTTAGGCGATCATGTGACAACTGATGGTGGTACAGGTCTTGTCCATACTGCCCCTGATCATGGTCATGATGACTATATCATCGCGATGAAAAATGGGATCGAGATGGCGGGTTTAATTGGTAATGACGGTTTATTCAAAGCTGATGTTCCTTTCTTTGCGGGTAAAGGCGTGTTTGAATCCAATGATCTGGTTGTAGCAAAACTACAAGAGGTTGGAGCATTATTAAAATTCACTAAGATAAAACACAGCTACCCACACTGTTGGCGTCATAAAACCCCAATCATTTTCCGTGCGACACCACAATGGTTCATTGGCATGGAAAAACAAGGTTTACGCCAACAAGCCTTACGTGAAATCCAAAAAGTACGTTGGATTCCAAGCTGGGGACAAGCACGCATTGAAAAAATGGTTGAAAATCGCCCAGACTGGTGTATTTCTCGTCAACGTACCTGGGGTGTCCCTGTCGCACTCTTTATCCACAAAGAAACTGAAGAACTTCACCCACGCACAGTGGAATTAGTCGAAGAGGTTGCTAAACGCGTTGAAGAAAAAGGTATTCAAGCATGGTGGGATCTTGAACCTAAAACATTACTTGGTGACGAGGCAGAGCAATACATCAAAGTACCAGATACCCTAGATGTTTGGTTTGACTCTGGTTCAACCTATTTCTCCGTGGTAAAAGATCGCCCAGAATTTAATGGGAATGAAGCGGACATGTATCTAGAGGGGTCTGACCAACACCGTGGTTGGTTTATGTCTTCCCTCATGCTCTCTACTGCAACCGATAATAAAGCACCTTATAAACAAGTTCTGACTCACGGTTTTACTGTGGATGAGAAAGGCTACAAAATGTCTAAGTCACTTGGTAATGTGATTTTACCAAGTGAAGTATGGAACAAAAATGGCGCGGATATTTTACGTTTGTGGGTTGCTTCAACAGACTATACGGGGGAAATCGCCGTATCACATAATATCTTAAATAGTGCGGGTGATACTTATCGCCGTATTCGTAATACAGCACGTTTCTTATTAGCTAATTTAAATGGATTTGATCCTAAACGTGACTTAGTGAAACCTGAGCAAATGATGGTTTTAGACCGTTGGGCTGTCGACTGTGCATTACAAGCGCAAAATGAAATTAAAGACGCTTACGATAACTACCAATTCCATACTGTTATTCAGCGTTTGATGAAATTCTGTTCTGTTGAAATGGGTTCATTCTATTTAGATATCATCAAAGATCGTCAATATACGACGAAAGCTGACAGTCTTGCACGTCGTAGCTGCCAAACTGCGTTATGGCACATTGCTGAAGCGTTAGTCCGTTGGATTGCCCCTGTTTTATCCTTTACTGCAGATGAAATTTGGCAATACTTACCTGGTGAGCGTGCGGAATTTGTTTTCACTGAAGAATTTTACTCAGGGTTATTTGCATTAGATGCCGATGAAACAATGAATGATGCTTATTGGCAACAAGTGATTACATTACGTAACGAAGTGAACCGAGTATTAGAACAGGCGCGTAATGATAAAATCATTGGGGCGGCGTTAGAAGCAGAACTTACGATTTACGCCGATGAAAAACATGCTGAAGTATTAAACCAATTACAAAATGAATTACGTTTTGTATTAATGACATCTAAAGCGGAAGTCAAACCTCTTACTCACGCCGACGTTTCCGAAGGTGAAGTGAAAGGATTAGCCGTTAACGTCATTCGTTCTGCAGCCGAAAAATGTCCACGTTGCTGGCATTATTCGGATACCATTGGTGTCAACTCAACTCACCCAACGCTTTGTGCACGCTGTGTTGAAAATGTTGAGGGCAATGGTGAAGTAAGACATTTTGCTTAAGTTGAACATGGGGCAGTGAAACTGACTTGCCCAACATAGCAAGGACATTTATATCAGGGCGAACCTAACAGTTCGCCTCTGCAATTTTAAGGATTTTTATCAGTGCTGATGACACAAACTAAAACAGGGCTCTCATTTCTATGGCTAAGTCTTGTTGCTTTTGTACTTGATTTAGGAACAAAATACCTCATTGTGCAACACTTTGCTTTATATGAAAGTGTCAATATTCTCCCTTTTTTTAGCTTAACGTATGTGCGTAACTACGGTGCGGCATTCAGTTTCTTAGCAGAACATGGTGGCTGGCAAAAACATCTTTTCATTGTTCTCGCAAGTGTTATTTCTATGATGCTTGTATATTTTCTGTATAAGAATAAAGCATCACAAAAACTGCAAAATTATGCCTATGCCCTAATTATCGGTGGTGCATTGGGCAATATGGTTGATCGAACTTACCATGGTTTTGTTGTAGATTTTTTAGACTTTTATTGGGATATTTATCATTACCCAGTTTTTAATGTCGCAGATATTGCAATTTCAATTGGAGCTGGGCTTTTAATTCTAGATGCGATCAAAAACCGTCATGAGTCTGAGCCCCCATCCGAATCAACAAAATAGAGGAAAATAATGAAAATTATTTTAGCCAATCCACGTGGTTTCTGCGCAGGTGTTGACCGTGCGATTAGTATTGTTGAATCTGCTTTAGAGATTCACGGTTCACCTATCTATGTTCGTCACGAAGTCGTGCACAATCGTTTTGTTGTGAATGGACTGCGTGAGCGTGGCGCGGTTTTTGTTGAAGAATTAGATGAAGTGCCAGATGGCGCAATTGTGATTTTCTCCGCGCATGGTGTATCACAAGCAGTTCGTCAAGAAGCAAAAAAACGTAATTTGAAAGTGTTTGATGCGACTTGCCCTCTTGTCACTAAAGTCCATATGCAAGTGGCTCGTGCCAGCCGAAAAGGAACCAAAGCGATTTTAATTGGTCACGAAGGGCACCCAGAAGTAGAAGGGACGATGGGACAATATGATAATCCTGAAGGAGGCATTTTCTTAATCGAAAGCGTCGAAGATATTGCAAAACTTGGTTTAAAAAAAGAAGAAGATTTAACTTTTATGACACAAACAACGTTATCCATTGATGACACCAGTGAAGTCATAGAAGCATTAAAGCAAAAATATCCAGCTATTCAAGGACCACGTAAAAATGATATTTGTTATGCGACCACAAACCGTCAGCAGGCAGTACGAGAACTCGCACAACAATCTGATTTGGTCATTGTTGTGGGATCCAAGAACTCCTCTAACTCAAATCGTTTAGCCGAATTAGCTTCTCGCATGGGCGTCATGTCAAAACTCATTGATGAAGCGGATGATATTGACCCACAATGGCTAGAAAACGTGAAGACAATTGGTATCACAGCAGGCGCCTCTGCACCAGAAGTACTCGTTCAATCTGTTGTAAAACGCCTTCAACAATTAGGTGTCACTGAAGTGGAAGAATTACGAGGTTGTGAGGAAAATACGGTATTTGAAGTGCCAAAAGAATTGCGAATTACAGAAGTCACGGAATAAAGCAATCAAAAGTAAAGCGAGAATAACCTTCTCGCTTTTTTCTTTCTCATTTTTTTCTACGATCGAGATCGCAAAAATACATGGCATATTTAGCCAATTTTGACTTTTTCAGTAAGATTCCTTTTTGTTGAAATTCAACACATTTATGATTAATTCTATTACATTAAAGGAAATCGTATGAAATTAACCTCACTGATTCTCTCTTGCCTCACTTTTGTCATGCTCTCTAGCAGTCTCCCGACTTACGCTGCAACCGTTCCTTCAACTCACTCCCCCCTAGCCCAGACATCAGGCACAGCCCCTTCCGTCACACCTGAGACAACTATCAATAAAATCAATATTAATCAAGCAACTGCAAACGAAATTCAGGCTGCGTTAGTCGGTATTGGTGCGAAAAAAGCGGAAGCCATTGTTGAATATCGGGAAGCTCAGGGGCCCTTTACGATGTTAGAACAATTACTTGAGATACCAGGAATTGGTCCAGCGACGCTAGAAAAAAACAAAGCCCGTATCACATTATAACGGTCTTAACTTTTCCTTATAGCATGAGCGGAATCCTACACAATTCCGCTTTTTTGTTTTTTGGTTTCTTGAGCAGAAAAGCGTATAATTTCTTCACGTTTTATTCACCATGAGAATGTTTACATGAAACAAAAAGTCGTATTAGCAACAGGCAATAAAGGCAAAGTCAAAGAAATGTCAGATGTCCTAGCGGATTTCGGTTTTGATGTCATTGCACAAACGGATTTAGGCATCGAAAGTCCCGAAGAAACAGGATTAACTTTTGTGGAAAACGCGTTATTAAAAGCACGTTATGCGAGCAAAATGTCAGGTTTACCTGCAATTGCTGATGACTCAGGTCTCGTTGTTGAGGCATTAGGGGGGGCTCCTGGCTTATATTCTGCGCGTTATGCAGGGGTTGACGATGACACCGCTGACGCACAAAATCGTTGTAAACTGCTCGCGGAATTAGCCCATGTCACACAAGATAAACGCCAAGCAAAATTTGTGAGTTGTATCGTCATGTTACAACATGAAACCGATCCTTCTCCGATTATTGCCGAAGGGGAATGTTTTGGTGAAATTGCTTTCAGTGAAAAAGGCGAAAATGGGTTTGGTTATGATAGTTTATTTTTCAGCCCAGAGGTGAATTGTACCTTTGCTGAACTTGAAACCGCTGAAAAGAAAAAAATTTCACATCGAGCAAAAGCGCTGTCAGTCTTAAAAAACAAATTAACCGCTAAAAGCGGTTAATCAGGGGAGCTCATACCACTGATATGAATAACAGGCTGTACTCTGGCGGAAGATTAGAAAAATTACACAAAGATGTTCAATATTAGACATAATAAAAAGGAAATAAGATGATTATTACGACAACTCCAAATGTAGAAGGTAAACAGATTGCTGAATATAAACAAGTGGTTTTTGGTGAGGTCGTCGCAGGGTCAAACTTTATTCGCGATTTTTTTGCAGGTATCACGGATATCCTTGGCGGACGTTCTGGAGCCTATGAATCCAAAATTACACGAGCTCGTCAAGAAGCCCTTGAAGAAATGCAAAAAAATGCACAACGCTTAGGTGCAAACGCGATTGTGGGAGTCGAAGTCAACTACACATCAATTAACGGTGACGGAAAAAGTATGTTTATGATTGTGGCAAGCGGGACCGCAGTGGTGGTACGTTAAGTGAAGCTCACTCTCCCTCCATTAAGTTTGTATATTCATATCCCTTGGTGCGTGCAAAAATGTCCCTATTGCGATTTTAATTCGCATGCACAAAAAGGGAAAATTCCCGAACAAGAGTATGCTAAACATTTATTGGCTGATCTAAGACAGGATTTACAGCGTTTTTCTCACAGCATAGCGGGACGTCAGCTCCACACGATTTTTATCGGTGGTGGAACACCTAGTCTCTTTTCACCAGACACGATACACCGTTTGCTTAGTGAAATAAAACAGCTTATTCCATTTGAGCCAGGCATTGAAATTACGTTAGAGGCTAATCCAGGAACAGTGGAAGCAGAACGTTTTCGTGGTTATGTCAACGCTGGAGTCACGCGCATTTCAATGGGGATACAAAGTTTCAATGACGATAAATTAAAACGATTAGGACGTATTCACACTGCAGCAGAAGCGAAAAGAGCGGTCGAATTTGCACAAGTTTCAGGACTCAAAAGTTTCAATCTTGATTTAATGCACGGGTTACCTAATCAAACCCTCGAAGAAGCATTAGACGATTTAAAACAAGCTATTGCCCTGAATCCGCCACACCTTTCTTGGTACCAGCTGACAATTGAACCCAATACACTCTTTGCATATCGCCCACCGACATTACCTGATGACGATGCACTCTGGGATATTTTTGAACAAGGTCATCAATTACTTACCCAAGCAGGTTATAAACAGTATGAGACCTCCGCTTATGCTAAACCAGATTACCAATGCCAACATAATTTGAATTATTGGCGCTTTGGTGATTATCTCGCCATTGGCTGTGGTGCCCACGGCAAAGTCAGCAACGAATCAGGCGAGATCCTTCGTTATAGCAAAACGAAACATCCTAAAGGTTATTTGCGAGGCGAATACTTATACGAAGAAAAACCCGTTGATGCGGCGGATCGCGCCTTTGAATTTTTTATGAATCGTTTTCGTTTGTTAGAACCTGTCCCCAAAGCCGAATTTGAACAATATACTGGACTGCAGTTCGCTGACGTTGAAAAACCACTCCAGTGGGCATTATCTAAACAATATATTGTGCAACAGGCAGAATATTGGCAAGCGACAGAACGAGGCAAACTCTTTTTAAATGAATTGTTAGAACAATTTTTACCACAATAAGCTTGTTAATCCACGTGAATAGGATTAAAGTATGGCGTGATTACAAGATACGCAAACGATTACGTAACATTTTCTTTTGATAAAGTGCCATGCTCATATTGGCAATAAAACATTATTTCTCATTAAGCGAGTAAAAGGACTAAAAATGAATCAACTTGAAATGAAAAAGCAAGCGGCAAAAACAGCCTTACAATACGTTAAACCCGATACGATCGTAGGCGTAGGAAGTGGCTCGACTGTCAATTGTTTTATTGAAGCGTTAGGCTCCATGAAAGATCAAATTAAAGGCGCTGTTGCGGCTTCAAAAGCATCAGAAGAATTACTCAGAAAACAAGGTATTGAAGTATTGAGTGCAAATGATGTATCAAGTTTGGACATTTATGTTGATGGTGCAGATGAAGTGAACCCACAAAAAATGATGATCAAGGGCGGCGGTGCGGCGCTGACTCGTGAAAAAATCATTGCAGCACTCGCGAAAAAATTTATTTGTATTATCGATGAAAGTAAACAAGTCGATATCCTAGGGGCGACTTTTCCACTCCCTGTTGAAGTCATTCCAATGGCACGCTCACAAGTTGCTCGTAAACTTGTTGCGCTAGGCGGTTCGCCAGAATACCGTGAGGGTGTGGTCACTGATAATGGTAACGTGATTCTAGATGTCCATAATTTTTTAATTATGAGCCCAATGGAAATCGAAAAAGAACTCAATAATGTCGCAGGAGTGGTGACAAATGGTATTTTTGCGCTTCGTCCCGCCGACCTCCTTATTGTCGGAACTCCAGACGGCGTGCAAACGATCGAATAATAACATCAATACGAAGGAAAAAAGCAGATATGACAACCAAGGTTTCTCTTGATAAAGCGAAGATCAAATTTTTACTCTTAGAAGGTGTCCACCAAAGTGCGATTGAAGTGCTACAAGCCGCTGGCTACACGAATATTGAATACCATAAAAAAGCCCTTGATGATGAAGAATTAAAAGAAGCCATCAAAGATGCACATTTTGTTGGGATTCGTTCTCGTACGTTCTTAACGGCTGACGTCTTAGAACACGCTCAAAAATTAATTGCTATTGGCTGTTTTTGTATTGGCACAAACCAAGTCGATCTAAATGCTGCAAAACAGCGTGGTATTCCTGTCTTCAATGCACCTTTCTCCAATACTCGTTCTGTTGCAGAATTAGTATTAGGTGAAATTTTACTCTTAATGCGTAATGTGCCACAAGCCAATGCGGAAGTGCATCGTGGTATTTGGAACAAATCTGCTGCAGGTTCACATGAAGTGCGTGGTAAAAAATTGGGCATCATTGGTTATGGTCATATCGGTTCACAATTGAGTGTAATTGCCGAGTCACTAGGTATGCATGTGTACTTCTATGACATTGAAAACAAACTTCCACTCGGTAATGCTCAACAAGTACGTACATTAGAGGAACTGCTTTCGATGAGCGATGTGGTCTCGTTACATGTGCCAGAAAATGCGTCGACAAAAAACTTAATGAGTGCGGAACGTCTTGCTCAATTAAAAGACAGTGCGATTTTAATTAATGCAGCACGCGGAACCGTTGTCGATATAGACGCTTTAGCTCAAGCGCTCGAATCAGGTAAAATTCGTGGTGCGGCATTCGATGTGTTCCCAGAAGAACCCGCCTCTATCCAAGAGGAGTTCGTTTCACCATTGCGTGCTTTCGATAATGTCATTTTAACCCCTCATATTGGTGGCTCGACTTCTGAAGCTCAAGAAAATATTGGCTCAGAAGTGGCAGGCAAATTTGTTAAATATTCTGATAATGGTTCAACACTTTCTGCGGTCAATTTCCCAGAAGTATCATTACCAGAACACAGTGGTACAAAACGTTTACTGCATATTCACCACAATAAACCAGGTGTATTGAATAAAATTAACCAAGTCTTTGTAGAAGCCAATGTGAATATTGCTGCACAATATTTACAAACCGAGCCAACTATTGGTTACGTCGTGATTGATGTTGAAACTGACAATGCGCATACTCTGCTCAATCAATTAAAAGAAATTGATGGAACCATTCGTACACGTGTGTTGTTCTAACACATAATATGAAAACAACAAGTGAGGTGAAATCTCTTGAGATTTCACCTCACTTTTGCCTTTCTCTGTGTCTCAATATTGGTATTTCTTATGCTATAATCGCAACTATTTTAGTGTGACGAACGAGTGAGACACGTTTCTTAATGAAAAAACTATTCGGCTTCTTCTCTTTTGTGGTGATAATCGGTATAGGTACAATACTGTTCATCTATACTCAAATTCAACAATTCAAAACCCAGCCAATCCATGTGACCAGCAGTGACCAATTACTCACAATCCAACGGGGCACAACAGGACAAAAACTTGCTCATCTCTTTGAACAAGAAAAATTGCTCGATAACGCAACGTTACTCCCTTATTTATTAAAACTCACGCCCGAACTGAACAAAATCAAAGCGGGAACGTATTCATTAGCGGGGATCACGACGGTTGAAAGCTTATTACAGCGATTAAATTCAAGTAAAGAAGCGCAATTTAGTATTCAATTCATTGAAGGTGATACGTTCAAAACATGGCGAAAAACACTAGAAAACGCACCGCACTTACACCAAACTTTACAACAAAAAACAGAACAAGAAATCTTCGCCTTACTGGATATCCCTTATGTCGACCAAACACGTAGCGGAGTCTCGAAATTAGAGGGATGGTTATATCCAGATACCTATCACTACACCGCTCACTCAACGGATCTCGCTTTATTAAAACGCGCCGTTGAACGCATGAAAAATACATTAACATCTGCTTGGCAACAACGGGATAAAGATTTGCCCTTAAACACCCCCTATGACATGCTTATTCTTGCTTCTATTGTCGAAAAAGAAAGCGCTGTCGCCGCAGAACGAGGCAAAATTGCTTCCGTTTTTATTAATCGTCTGAATAAGAAAATGCGTTTACAAACGGATCCAACTGTGATTTACGGTATGGGAGAAAAATACAATGGTAATATTCGTAAAAAAGACCTCGAAACGATGACGCCCTATAATACCTATCTCATTGATGGTCTTCCTCCCACACCGATCGCTATGCCAAGCGAGAGTGCCTTAATGGCAGTAGCCAAGCCAGAAAAAACGGACTTTTTATACTTTGTTGCGGATGGTTCTGGCGGACATACATTCAGTAAAACCTTAGCTGAGCATAATCGTGCTGTGCAACAATACTTACAGTGGTATCGTACTCAACAAAACGGAAAATAACATGAAAACAGGTAAATTTATCGTCTTAGAAGGGATTGAAGGGGCTGGAAAAACCACAGCCCGTAATAGTATTGTACGTGCACTAAACGAACAGGGGATTTATGACATTGTGTTTACACGTGAACCTGGTGGCACGCCTTTAGCGGAAAAATTACGTCAGTTAATCAAACATGAGACGGAAGAGCCCGTCACAGACAAAGCCGAATTATTAATGCTCTATGCTGCACGTATTCAATTAGTAGAAAATGTGATCAAGCCTGCTCTTGCTGCAGGGAAATGGGTCATTGGCGATCGTCACGATATGTCCTCACAAGCCTACCAAGGTGGGGGGACGTCAATTGGATCAACGTCTGCTGACTACTCTAAAACAAACGGTATTAGGTGAGTTTGAACCCGACTTAACCCTTTATTTAGATATTGATCCTGAACTTGGGTTGCGCCGTGCCAAAGGACGTGGTGAGCTTGATCGTATAGAACAACAACATCTCGATTTTTTTCACCGTACGCGTCAACGCTATTTAGACTTAGTACATCATAACCCTAAAGCAAAATGTATTGACGCGTCACAAAGCATGGAACAAGTAGGTTCGGCAGTACAACAGGCTGTGAAAAACTGGCTCAATACACTTAAGTAATAAAGTAGAGAAATCCTATGCGACACTACCCTTGGCTTGATCTTTATTACCAACAAACTCTCCACGCATTTCAACAGCAGCGCGGTCATCATGCCTTACTGTTTAAAACAGAACCAGGACTCGGCACAACGCACTTACTTGAACAAATCGGGCACTGGCTCATGTGTCAGCAACCTCAAGCACACCAACCATGTGGTCAATGCCACAGTTGTCATTTATTTGTCGCCCATCATCACCCAGATGTGTATACCCTCGCCCCGCTTGAAAACAAAGATATTGGTGTAGATCAAGTCCGTGAAATTAACAATAAAATTCACCAGCATGCTCAACAACATGGCAATAAAGTGGTGTATATACAAGGTGTAGAACGTTTAACTGAAGCAGCGGCTAACGCCTTATTAAAGACATTGGAAGAACCGCGCCCTCACACGTATTTTTTATTACAGGCTGATGCCTCCTCAACAATCATGCCAACCATTTACAGTCGATGCCAAGTGACAATTATCAAGACGCCTGACATAGCAATGGCACTTGACTGGCTACAGCAACAGTGCATGGCTGAATTAACCGAAATAGAAACTGCCCTTCGTATCAGTTACGGACGCCCACTGCTTGCCAAAATGGTACTCACTCAAGGTCTATTAGAAAACCGCCGAGACTTTTTGCGCCAATTTTGGTTATTTTATCGTAAACGTTCGCCACTTGAGCTACTTCCCCACTTTGATAAAACACTCCTTTTCCACCAACTTGATTGGCTCTTAGCGTTCTTATCGGACGCCTTAAAAGCCAAATTACACATTCAACAAGGTTGGCTTTGCCAAGATCTCGCTGCTGGTGTCTCACAATTTAGTAGTCAGTACAGTGCACAACAGTTATTGAAAGCAACAAAAATTATGCAAAAAGTACGCACTGATCTGACTCAAATTAACGCCGTTAATCAAGAATTAATCTTATTAGATGGCTTAACTCGATTAATTACAGAAGTATTTGAAGGATAAAAACAAGATGTTTATTGTTGATTCACATTGCCACTTAGATGCCTTAGATTATGAAAACTTACACAACAATGTGGCAGATGTCGTCGCCAAAGCCAAAGCACGAGAAGTAAAACATCTTCTGGCTGTTGGGGTGACGTTAAGTCGTTTCGAACAAGTTTATGATACGCTGAAACAATTTGATAATGTATCGCTTGCTTGTGGGGTACATCCACTCAATTTAGATGAAGAAACGTTTAACCGCGAACGCTTATTACATTTGGCTCAAGATGCCAAAGTGATCGCAATTGGTGAAACGGGACTAGACTATTATTACAGCGCAGAAAATAAAGCGTTACAACAGCAAGTTTTTGCTGAACAAATTCAAATTGCTAACCAATTAAATAAGCCAGTGATTGTCCATACACGTAGTGCAAGGGAAGACACCATTGCCATTTTAACCGAACAACAGGCAGATAAGTGCGGTGGCGTACTGCATTGCTTTACTGAAAATTGGGAGATGGCAAAACAAGGCTTAGACTTAGGTTTATATATCTCGATTTCTGGCATCATCACTTTTAAAAATGCGGAAGCATTGCGCGAAGTGGTACGTCAAGTCCCGCTTGATCGCTTATTAGTTGAAACAGACTCACCTTATTTAGCACCCGTGCCTTATCGAGGAAAACAAAACCAACCCGCTTATGCGCGTGAGGTGTGTGAATACCTTGCCACGTTAAAAGGTGTGTCGTTTGAACAATTTGCCGAAATAACGACGCAAAACTTTGAACGTTTATTCAAAATTAATGTACAATAAATAGTCTAATTACTCTTTAAGGAAGGGATGATGCGCAAGTTTTTTAAATTCTTTTTTCTCACGGTGATTTTCTTATTTCATCTATTTTTAGCTGCAGCAGTAAATTTTGTGACACCAAGTTATGATGTAACAAAAGTCACTGGGGTAGAAGTTAAACGCGTGGATAAAGATGGTCCAATTACTAAAGCTAATCCAGCAGATGGTCCAACACGCGATGTGTATTTCATTAATACACAACATCAAGATGGGAAAATCATGGTGTACCGAAATGAAGATACACGATGGGGCTTCCCGTTCTATTTTAAATTTGGTTCAGCCAATGTGCACGCTGAAGCAGAGGCTCTCGGCAAAGAAGAAAAAACGGTTCAAATTAAATATTACGGCTGGCGTTTAGTGATGTTTGATGAATTTCGCAATGCAGTCAGTATTAAAGCGGTCAATGAAGGGGAAACCGCAAGTCACCCCATTCTCGCTTATCTTTTATACTTTTTCTTAGTCATGACGCTTTTCTTTTCTATCCAGTTTGTACGTGGCTGGTTCGATAGCGAAAACTAACTTCCGCCTTTCTTTATGCGGTTTAATCAAGGATTAAACCGCCCACCCTAATGTATGTTTTAATATTCCAAATTAGAGACAAGATATGACTTTATTTGAAGCAATCTTAAGCTTAAGCGTATTGATTATTATTAGTTCAATTATTTCTGCTGCAGAAATGTCTTTAGCGGGCGCACGCAAACTCAAATTACAAAATTTAGTTAATGAAGGGGATGAGCGTGCTGCACTAGTTCTAGAATTACAATCGCAGCCTGGCCGTTTTATTACTGTGGTGCAAATCGGCTTAAATATGGTCGCGATCTTAGGTGGGATAATCGGTGAAAGTGCGATTCGCCCTTACTTAGAAATTGCGTTAGCAAACCATATTACAATTGAATGGCTAGATAATATCGCATCTTGGTTAGCATTTGCCTTTGTCACGTCGGCTTTTATTTTATTCGCCGATCTGGTGCCTAAACGTTTAGCGATGATCAATCCAGAAAACGTTGCACTGCGTACTGTTCACATTATGACCTTTTGTATTTTTGTCTTAAAACCGCTCGTTTGGATTTTTGATTCCATTGCAAATGGTTTTTTCAAATTATTCCGAATCTCTACGATTCGTGAAGAAAATATGACGCCTGAAGATATTGTCGCAATTGTAGGAGCCGGTGCAGAAGCAGGTGTAGTCAATGCACAAGAACATTACCTCATTGAAAACATCTTTGATATGCAAGAAAGGACCGTGACGTCAACCATGACAACACGTGAAAATATTGTCTTTTTAGACCGCTCTTTTGATCGCCAAGCGGTATTAGATACCCTGACCAAAAACTCGCATTCCAAATTATTAATTTGTGATAATGGCTTAGATCGTATCTTAGGTTATGTCGAATCTCACACCTTATTGACCATGTACTTGCAAATCGAAAAAGGCGTGTCGCTCACAGATAGTCGACTCCTACGCAAAGCCTTGTTTGTACCTGATACCTTATCACTTTTTGAAGTATTAGAGCTATTTAAGTCAACAGGCGAAGACTTTGCCGTGATTGTTAATGAATATGCTCTGGTTGTAGGTATCATCACGCTAAATGATGTCATGAGTATTGTAATGGGGGAATTAGTGTCTAATGAAGAAGAACAAATTGTACGTCGCGATGAAGACTCATGGTTAATAGATGGTGCGACCCCATTAGAAGACGTAATGCGAGCTTTAAATTTAAGTGATTTCCCAGGTCAAGAAAATTATGAAACGATCGGTGGTTTTATGATGTATATGTTACGCAAAATTCCAAAGAAAACAGATTTTGTTTTATACGACAAATACAAATTTGAAATTATTGATACGGAAAACTTCAAAATTGATCAACTCTTGGTATCTTTACGTAAAGATATAGAGCAACAAACAACTTAAGAGGGCATCTGCCCTCTTCTTTTTTCCTTCCTCAACTCGATAAAACTTACAGACAAAAGCCATGAAAAAACAGATAATACGACACCATTCTTTCGACATACGGTCTAATGAATGAATTTATCTTTATATTTACAAGTAGGCGAAGCGTTATGTATTCAAACTTCTCAAAAACTCACCGCACTTTACTCTTTCCAATCTTTTTCTTTACTATCATAAACTTATTCATTTTTAATCTATCTCGTTTAGGATTAGCCTTATGGCAATCAGAGCGGATCAAGGCTGTTGATGGTTGGTTAGAACTCTTTTTACAAGGAATACGTATTGATATCGTCTCTCTTTGCTACTTATTTGGCGTTCCTGCCTTGTTAAGTATCCTGCTGTATCATCACAATCTCCTTGGCACAATATGGCAAAAAATACTACGTGTCTGGTTAACATTAGGCAGCGTATTTATTTTATTTATGGAAATAGCTACCCCAGCTTTTATTGATACCTATGATTTCCGACCAAACCGCTTGTTTATTGAATACTTAATCTACCCGAAAGAAGTCTTTAGTATGTTAATAGAGGGACATTTACTTGCCATGTTCCTCACCATCACACTCACAGTAATCGCAACAGGAGTGTATTGGAAACTTGCGGGTTGGGCAGTACAACATCTTGCTTCACCAAGTTGGAAATTCCGACCGCTCCTCGCGGTACTGGTTATCATTGTCGCCTTTATTGGAGCGAGATCGACTTTTGCACATCGTGGTATCAATCCTGCAATGGTGGCATTCTCTTCCGATGCCCTCGTCAATTCCTTAGTGTTAAATTCAGGCTATTCTGTGATTTATGCAGCACAGCAATTTAAAGATGAAGACAATTCATCTGCGCTGTATGGCAAGATGGAAACAGAAGAAATGTTACGCATTGTCAAACAGAGCCGTGGACGCCCGGAAAGTGATTATATTTCATCACATATTCCTACATTGACCGCAAACCAAGCGAGTTATCAAGGTAAACCTAAAAATATTGTAATCGTCCTAGAAGAAAGCCTTGGCGCACAATTTATTGGTAGCTTAGGTGGATTACCACTTTCACCAGAGTTTGACAAACTGGCACAAGAAGGCTGGTTATTCGAAAATTTATATGCGACAGGCACACGCTCCGTACGAGGTATTGAAGCGGTGACTGCAGGCTTCACTCCCACTCCAGCACGAGCAGTCGTGAAACTCAGCAATAGTCAACATGGTTTCTTTACTATTGCTGAACTCCTTGCTAAACAGGGCTACCATACCTCTTTCATTTATGGTGGCGAAAAACATTTCGACAACATGGCAAGCTTCTTCTATGGCAATGGTTTCCAAGAAATTATTGATGAAAAAGATTATGTGAATCCCAAATTCCACGCAACATGGGGAGTCAGCGACGAAGATCTGTTTGATAAAGCACACGAAACGTTTACCAAACTACACGCCGAAGGCAAGCCCTTTTTTAGCTTAGTCTTCAGTTCAAGTAATCATGATCCTTTCGAATTTCCAGAGGGAAAAATTGAATTGTATGAGCAGCCCAAACAAACACGCCATAATGCCGCGAAATACGCCGATTATGCTATAGGGCATTTCTTTAAATTGGCTAAACAGTCAACTTATTGGCAAGACACGCTCTTTTTAGTCATCGCCGATCATGATTCACGCGTAGGTGGAGCTACATTAGTACCGATTAAGCACTTCCATATCCCGGCATTGTTTATTGGTGAAGGTATCGAAGCGAAACGTGATCCACGCTTAGTTAGTCAAATCGATATGCCAACGACGCTGCTCTCATTAGCTGGAATTAGCGGGAATTATCCGATGATTGGTTACGATTTAACACAAGATGTCAATCCAAACCGTGCTTTTATGCAATATGACCAAACACAAGCTATGATGAAAGGATCTGATGTCGTCATTTTAACACCTAAAGTGGCACCACGTAGTTACCATTATGATCGTCAAACTGACAAATTGACTGAAAAAGCGTTACCTGATGCCCTCAAACAAGAAGCTCTGGCTCATGCTCTATTAGGTAGCTATTTATATAAAAATCGGTTATATAAATCCGAGGATACAAAGTAAACGAAATTCGGCATTGCAAACAACGGAATTTCAGTTGCCATGCCAATTTTGCTTAAAAAACGTAATACTATTACTAATAAGGATAAAGAAATATGCAATTAATCATTATTTTATTTCATTTTTCATCACAAAAAGTGATATAAATAGAGAGAATATAAATAAAATAAGAGGGGAAAAATGTTAACACCAATTCATAATTTTTTAAAACAAGAAGCTGCGGGCGGCATCTTACTTTTTATCTTTGCAACGTTAGCAATTGTTTTAGCCAACACACCTTTTAGTGATCTTTACTTTAGTTTCTTACAAACGCCTGTCAGTGTCCAAATCGGCACATTCATTATTAATAAACCTTTACTCATGTGGGTAAATGATGGCTTAATGGCAGTCTTCTTCATGCTGGTTGGAATGGAAGTCAAACGTGAATTATTAGAAGGGTCACTTTCAAGCTATCAGCGTGCAATTTTCCCTGCTATCGCAGCAGTGGGGGGAATGGTGATTCCTGCCGTCATTTTTGTCTTGTTCAACTCAGAACATCCTGAATACCAACAGGGTTGGGCAATCCCGATGGCAACCGATATTGCCTTTGCTTTAGGGGTTGTTGCACTGTTAGGTAAACGAGTCCCATTGGCGCTCAAAATTTTTCTACTTGCCTTAGCGATTATTGATGACTTAGGCGCGATTGTCGTCATTGCACTCTTTTTCTCACATGATTTAAGTCCCCAAGCCTTTGTTTTCGCAGGCATCGCCATTGCAATCCTTATCACCATGAATCGCCTAAAAATTACGGCTTTATCCGCTTATGGGATTGTCGGGATTATTCTTTGGGCATCCGTATTAAAATCAGGGGTCCACGCCACCTTAGCGGGTGTGATCATCGGTTTTTGTATTCCTCTCAATGGTAAAAAAGGAGAACGCCCATTAGATGACTTTGAGCATACCCTCTCTCCTTGGAGTGCATTTGCTATTTTACCGCTCTTTGCTTTCTGTAATGCTGGAGTATCCCTTTTAGGCATGGGAATGGACAACCTCACATCAACTTTACCAATCGGTATTGCTCTCGGTTTATTACTAGGCAAACCACTTGGTATCTTCTCATTCTGTTTTATCGCAGTGAAACTCGGTATTGCAAAGCTTTCAGAAGGGATTAATTTTAAGCAAATCTTTGCGATATCCGTGCTTTGTGGAATTGGATTTACGATGTCTATGTTCCTCGCAGGTCTTGCCTTTGGTGGAGAAACCTCAAATGAAGATGTCACTGCATTAGCACGACTAGGTATCCTAATGGGTTCGGGTCTCTCTGCTATTTTAGGTTATTTCTTACTAAAAATTTGTACTCGCGGACATATAGAAACCGACGCGTAACCCATACTAATTTGACTCAATTAAATCTACCGCCATTACAACAGCTAATGGCGGTTTCTTTTTTCAGCCCCATCCGATAAGATTGAGAAAATAGCAGAACTTTATGCTTTTTTTTGTTATCCTTACTATAACTTTGAGCGTTATGGACAATCTTTATGACAAATCAACACAATCTACCTCCATCTCACACGGAACAGATGCACAGAGCTCACAATGAAGAAACCACCCATTTTGGTTTTAAAACCGTGGCAAAATCAGAAAAACAAAAAATGGTTGCCAATGTTTTTCATTCTGTTGCAGGTAAATATGACTTAATGAACGATTTATTATCGTTCGGTATTCACCGTGTATGGAAGCGATTTACCATTGACTGTAGCGGCGTACGCAAGGGACAAAAAGTCCTTGACCTTGCTGGTGGCACAGGCGATTTTACCGCTAAATTTTCACGGATTGTGGGGCAAACAGGTGAAGTGATTCTTGCTGACATCAATGATTCGATGCTGCGTGTTGGACGGGAAAAATTACGTAATCTAGGCGTCGTAGGTAACGTCAACTATGTTCAAGCGAATGCCGAAGCCCTGCCTTTTCCTGATAATACTTTTGATTGCGTCATTATTAGTTTTGGTTTACGTAACGTCACGGACAAAGATAAAGCGCTACGTTCGATGTTCCGTGTATTAAAACCAGGCGGACGCCTACTGGTCTTGGAGTTCTCCAAACCTATTTTAGATCCATTAAGCAAAATCTATAATTTTTATTCGTTCAATATCTTACCCAAAATTGGCGAAGTCGTCGTGAATGATGGCGACAGTTACCGTTATTTAGCCGAATCGATCCGAATGCACCCAGAACAGGATATTCTGAAACAAATGATGGTGGACGCTGGCTTTGAACAAGTGGGTTACTATAATTTAAGTGCTGGGATTGTTGCATTACATCGGGGATATAAATTCTAAACATAACGGAAGGATGGTGACGATGATGAATTATCGAGCAAAAAAGCATTCTACACTTGTCTTGGTATTATTAGGACTCGATATTCTTATTCAAGCAGTACAAATAGGATTAAATGTAAAGCTAGAGGCTGCCATTGATTTGCTGACACAACAAACCAACGATCCAGCATCGCGTCACTATGTCGAGCAATTAATTCAGTTTAATCATGTACTATATTACACCAAAATCGTCAGTTTTCTTCTGTTAGGTATCGCGATTTTAACTTGGATCTTTCGTGCTCATCGTTTCGTGCATACGACCGTCAATGCAACGAATATCAAATTTACTGATGCTGCCTGTGTCGTCTATTTCTTTATTCCAATTGCAAATTTATTCATGCCTTATAAAGCGATGAAAGAAACTTGGCTAGCCAGTGAGCACCCTGACTCCTGGCGCAACCAGCCGACACCAATCACGCTCGTCGTCTGGTGGATTCTCTGGTTGCTCTATATTAATTTTGCACTCATGATCGTGCTAGTTTGGCACGAATATCACACTTTAACGCTCATTCAAGAAATGACCTTTATCACAACAACCGCCAGTGTACTCTCACTTTTATTATCTGGCATTGTCTTACTCATCGTGCTACAAATCGATGGAATACAAAATAAATATGTTGCATCAACGACGTCTGATTTCCCCAAGTCTGCCCCAAAAAATTCTTTAGTGAGTGAGTAACGGATATGAAAAACTCGTCTTTTTTCCAACAACTCATGCTGCCTCAATTACTCAACGGAGCATTAGAAAGAATAATTAATCACTTAATTCAGCACACAGAACATTGTGAGCCTTATTTACGTAAACTGAACAACAAAGTACTTCACGTTAACATTCAAAAACTGAATCTTCCGCTGTATTTCATTTTTTCAATACAACACCTTGACTTACTAAGTCAATATGAGGGGGAGCCTGATTGTTCCATTGAGATTGCCCCCAACTTATTGTTTCATTTGCCGAAAAAATCTCAATTAAGCCAATTTCTTAATGACAAATCTATTTTATTACAAGGTGATTTGCAGGTGTTACAAGATGTCGTTGCTCTGTTTGAATTTTTAGAAAATGACCCAGCAGAGTTGCTTTCACGTTACATCGGCGATGTTCCAGCACAAAGTGCGGTCAATGTTTTACGAAAATTAACGCAAACATTCAAACAGCACCTCTCACAAAGCCAACAATTTTGGGGAGAACGTTTAACAGAAGAATGGCAAGTCGTTTCACCGAGTTTAGCTATTGCTGATTTTTGTGAGCAAGTCAATACGTTAGAAAAAGAGACAGCACGTTTAGAACAAAAAATTAACAACCTATGCCCCCACCGCTCCTCACATACGGAATAATGCATGCATTTAAACGATATTAAACACTTATATAAAATCATCAAAACTTTTCTCGTTTATGGCATCGATGAGGCTTTGCCAACAAACCGCTATACTCGACTAATTCGTTGTTGGCGTAAAAGCCTATTTTGGCTACGTAATCAACATCATGATAAACCATTTGGTTTACGATTACGCCTTGCTTTACAAGAACTGGGACCTGTTTGGATCAAGCTAGGACAAATGCTCTCTACTCGCCGAGATCTGTTTCCTGCTGACATTGCAGATCAACTGGCTTTACTACAGGATCAGGTCGATGCGTTTGATGGCAACATAGCACGTCAACAAATTGAACAAGCACTCGGGGCACCACTTGAGACTTGGTTTAAAGACTTTGATGAGACCGCACTTGCCTCGGCGTCGATTGCTCAAGTGCATACCGCGAAATTCAAACAAAATGGACCGCACTTAACGACACATTTAGCGGGCAAAGAGGTCGTACTCAAAGTATTACGCCCCAACATCCAACAAATGATCGACTCAGATCTGAGTTTAATGTACAAGGTGGCGAGCTGGATTCCGCGTTTAAACACAGAAGGACGTCGCTTACGCCCCGTCGAAGTGGTTCGCGAATACGAAAAAACATTACGAGATGAGCTGGATTTACGACGTGAAATGGCAAATGCGATCCAGCTGCGTGCTAATTTTGAAAACAGCCCGATGCTGTATATTCCTGAAATGTATCAACAATTTTGTCATAAAAATGTGATTGTGATGGAGCGAATTTACGGTATCCCCGTCTCCAACATTGCGGAATTAGAAGCCAATGGTACCAACATGAAATTACTTGCTGAACGTGGCGTACAAGTTTTCTTCACACAAGTATTTCGTGACAGTTTGTTCCATGCTGATATGCACCCTGGCAATATCTTTGTGAATCCCAATCATCCCGATGACCCACAATACATCGGTATTGACTGCGGTATCGTAGGACGTTTGAATGATCATGATAAACGCTATTTGGCAGAAAGTTTTGTTGCCTTTTTTAATCGAGATTATCGTCGTGTCGCAGAAATGCACGTTGAATCTGGCTGGACACCAAAAGATACGAATATTGATGATTTTGAACAAGCTTTCAGAGAAGTCTGCGAACCGATTTTTGCAAAACCATTATCCGAAATTTCCTTTGGTCATGTGTTATTAAATCTTTTCAATGTAGCGCGTGAATACAACATGGAAGTACAACCACAATTGGTTTTACTGCAAAAAACCTTACTGTATATTGAAGGACTCGGGAGACAATTGTATCCGCAATTGGATTTATGGGATACCGCGAAACCCTTCCTACAAAAATGGCTAGATGAGCAAATGGGGCTCAAAGCGTTTACTAAGTCAGTAAGACAAAAATTGCCTTATTGGCGCGAAAATGTGATCGATTTGCCGGCACACGTCATGGAGGCCCTAGCACAGCAAAAAGTGATTGCACAAGAATTAGAAAAATTAAACCGTACATTTACCCACAAACCGCGACATCACGGGTTAAAAGCGTTTCTGTTGGGGTTAGCGTGTGGACTTACCTGTTGGTTATTTTCAACCATGTTGAGCTGATCAAGCGCAACAAAATAGAAAATAATGTGAATTGGCTATTGTTCAAAACGGTTAAAAAAGCTATATTCACGAACGTTTATTTTTTAATAACAAAAGAAGGAAAAAATATGGGTGGCATCAGTATTTGGCAACTACTTATCATTGTTGCAATCGTCGTATTATTATTCGGAACGAAAAAATTAAGAACGTTAGGATCCGATTTAGGTGAATCCGTAAAAGGTTTCAAAAAAGCGATGGCAGACGAACCGAAAGATGCTGAGTTTAAATCATTAAAAGATGAAACTGAAACAACAGCACAATCGACTGAAAAAGCAAAAGATAAAGAACAGGCATAATGTTTGATATTGGTTTTTCTGAATTATTTCTGATTTTAGTGATAGGGCTAATTGTATTAGGACCTAAACGTCTTCCTGTTGCAATTCGTACTGTCATGGGCTGGGTTGCAACGGTTCGTGGTTTAGCCTCAAATGTACAAAATGAGTTAAAACAAGAGCTCAAATTGCAAGAACTCCAAGAAAGCATTAAAAAAGCAGAAGAATTCAATTTAAAACAACTTTCGCCTGATTTATCTCAAACTGTCGAAGATCTCAAAGCATCTGCTGAAAAAATCCGTACAGAGCTGGAACAAAAAGCAGCCGAGACGAATACAACAATTGAACAACAAATCAAAGAAATGAAAGCGGCTGTAGAGCCAACTACGCCTACATCAGAACCGTCAAATGAACAGCTTGCGGATCATGCCTTGCCTCATGAAACCACAGAACAAGCTGAGCTTTCTCCTGCTGATTTAGCAGAGCTTGCTGAAGAACAGGATGAAATGGCACATATTCAACAATATTATACTGACGACTATGAGGCGGAACCTGTGCTTGCTCCGACGTTAGAACCTCAACCTAAAACTCAAGATAAGAAAGCATAATGAGTGTTGAAGAATCTCAACCCCTAATCAGTCACTTAATGGAATTACGTGATCGTTTATTACGCGCGATCATCTTTGTTGCCATTGTCTTTTGTGGATTAGTGTATTTTGCAAATGATATTTACAACTTTGTGGCCTCCCCCTTAATTAATGTGTTACCTTCAGGGGCAAGCATGATCGCCACAAATATTGCGACGCCCTTTTTTACACCAATCAAATTAACTGCGGTCGTTGCTGTCTTTTTATCTGTGCCCTATTTGCTCTATCAAGTCTGGGCATTCGTGGCTCCAGCATTATATCAACATGAAAAACGCCTGATTTACCCATTACTGTTTTCTAGTACTGTGCTGTTCTATCTCGGCGTCGCGTTTGCTTATTATGTAGTATTCCCCTTAGTCTTTGGTTTTTTAACGAAAACTGCACCTACTGGCGTTGCCATTGCAACCGATATCAGCAGCTATTTAGACTTTGTTCTCACTATTTTCTTAGCTTTCGGTGTGTGTTTTGAAGTCCCTGTTGCGATTATCTTGCTTTGTTGGACTGGCGTAACGACCCCTGAAAGTTTAAAAGAAAAACGCCCTTACATTATTGTGGCCGCCTTTGTCATTGGTATGCTCCTCACGCCACCTGATATTTTCTCCCAAACTTTATTGGCAATTCCAATGTGGTTCTTATTTGAATTAGGCGTCATCGTTGCGCGTTTTTATCGTCCAAAAGAGGATGAAAACAGTCAAGAGACAAATCAATAAAAGGGGCTACATTGCCCCTTTTGCTCATTAAAAAGGAACGAATATGACTCAACAAATTTTTACTGGTTTTCCACAACGTCGTTTACGCCGCATGCGTAAACACGACTTCAGTCGTCGTTTAATGGCAGAAAATACTTTGACTGCCGATGATTTGATCTATCCTGTATTTATTTTGGCAGGGGAAAACCTACGTGAGCCAGTCCCCTCCATGCCAGGCGTAGAACGTTTAACTATCGACCAATTGTTAATTGAAGCAGAATTATTGGTGAAATATGGCGTACCAGTTATCGCACTTTTCCCTGTTATCGATCAGTCTAAAAAATCATTGATGGCAGAGGAAGCTTATAATCCTGACGGTTTAGTACAACGTGCAATAAAAGCCCTAAAAGCGAAATTTCCACACCAATTGGGCATCTTAACGGATATTGCGCTTGATCCTTATACGCTCCACGGTCAAGATGGCATCATCGATGAAACGGGTTATGTATTAAATGACCTCACAAGTGATATTTTAGTTAAACAAGCCCTATCACATGCACAGGCTGGGGCGGATATCGTTGCTCCAAGCGATATGATGGACGGTCGCATCGGCAAAATTCGTCTTGCCCTTGAACAGGCTGGATTCATCAATACGCTGATTATGGCTTATTCTGCCAAATATGCGTCAAATTACTATGGTCCATTCCGCGATGCTGTTGGTTCAGCCTCGAACTTAAAAGGTGGGGATAAAAAAACTTACCAACTTGATCCCGCAAATAGTGATGAAGGATTACAAGAAGTCGCACTGGATTTACAAGAAGGTGCAGATATGGTGATGGTCAAACCGGGGATGCCCTATTTAGACCTAGTCTATCGAGTCAAAACACACTTTGGAGTCCCGACTTTTGCTTATCAAGTTTCAGGCGAATATGCGATGCATCAAGCGGCTATTCAACATGGCTGGCTCAACGAAAAAGAATGTATCCTCGAATCCTTATTATGTTTTAAACGTGCTGGTGCCGACGGTATCTTAACTTACTATGCGAAACAAGTGGCAGAATGGCTTTATTTAGAAAAACAACAATAAAGCCCCCCTTAAATAATGTGCGGCCATTTCATAACGAAATTGACCGCACTTTTGTCACAATCTTGTCACCAAACACCTTCTATAGCACCGCATAATATCGTACTAGCAACAACCATCCCCCTCTTTTATCTTGTTTCCTTCACGCTAAACATTAAAAAATCAAACACTTCGCTATTAAAATCCAGCCGATTAAATCGCATGCAACATCGGGTTAAATTAAAAGAAAATAAATCTGAAAAGCGAAAAATGAAAAGAAAATGGGTTCGAGGATAGGTAAAATAGCGTAACATCATCAAGGAATCCTGATGTGTTGTTTTACATTTTTAAAAGGATATTAACATGAAAAAATCAATCGTGAAGACCAGCCTTTTAATTGGGCTGTCGACTTTATTTACTGCCTGCGGTAGCAATCATACCCCAACGTCTCAACCCCAATCAGCGCCTCAAAGCAATCTACCGAATACACCGCCTAAGAACGAACAAATGCACAATAATAGCGGGGGGAACAAACAAGAAATGCCTTCTCCAATGCCTCCCCAAAAGAAGACTCAACTATACCAATACCACCTGATATAGCAGGACAATCTTCACTATCAAATGAAGAAAATAAGCCTCAAACAGAAGATAGCTCTAATATCAATACTGACACTAATCAGATAGAATCTAAAAAGAAAATAATACGGTAGACAAACTCGAAGGACAAAAAGAAAAAATACAAGATAAAAACTCTGATTTAATTCTATTAACAGAACATTCTCTCAATTCTCGCTGGTTAGGTGAAAAATGTACCTCTTGGGCTCATTGCCCTGAGAGCGAAGATACTCCAATGCTGGTCATTAATAAAAACTCACAAAATCACGCACAGATGAATACTCTGTCTCTAAAATTTGGTGAAAATGAGGATGAAAAAAGAATTATAAACTTATGCTATTAGGCGAAAAAGGGATTGGAGTATTTTATTATGGGCATAATATGCATTCCCCAAACAATAAATATGAACTCCTAGATGGGGGAAATATTAACTTCATTAATGAAAACGAATGACCAAAAAATATACTGCAACTTACAAAAAACAAACTGGCTTCTTATATACAACATTTAAAACAGATGGCAGTATACATACAACAACCTAAATATGCCGATGTATCTATTACTTATCAAGATAATAAAGCAAGTGGTCAAATAACTAAATCTAATAATACTAACACTGTTCTTTTTAATATTAGTGATGTAACTCCAAATCCTTTTCTTCCTAAATTAATGATTACATCAACTGGTAATGTTCAAGATATTCTTAAAGGAGATAGCGCACTCTTCTTTATGCACTTCTATGATTCTGCAAAAGGACAAGACGATAGAAAATATATTACGGGTCGTGGTGCAGGTAAAAACTGGAGAGGCATACTTGCCGCAGAAAAACAAGACACCCCTACAACAACTTCAGGAAAATAACAACAAAGCCCAAGTTTGCGGCTTGGGCTTTTTAATCATAAATTGAGAGAAAACCGATTATGCGTCAATACCTTCAAACATCGCGGTGCTTAAATAACGCTCTGAAGCAGAAGGCAAGATAACAACAATCAATTTATCTGCAAATGCTGGCTGTTTTGCCAACCGATCTGCGACGGCAACAGCGGCACCAGAAGAAATTCCTCCCAGAATCCCTTCTTTAGCCATCAAACGACGAGCAGTTTCAATGGCCTCATCACTGGTAACTGTTTCAACACGATCGATTAACGTGAGATCTAAATTTTTTGGAATAAATCCCGCGCCAATCCCCTGTATTTTATGTGGCGCAGGTTGAGGCGCTTCACCTGCTAAAGTTTGCGTGATCACGGGGGATTCAGCAGGTTCAACTGCTACAGCGGTAATTGCTTTACCTTGTTCTAATTTCAAGTAACGTGTTGTCCCCGTAATTGTACCTCCCGTACCTACCCCTGCGACTAACACATCCACTTTCCCCTCAGTATCACGCCAAATTTCTGGTCCTGTTGTTTGCTCGTGAATCGCTGGGTTAGCTGGATTTTCAAACTGTTTTAACATGACATAACGATGAGGATCAGAAGCAACAATTTCTTCCGCTTTCTCAATTGCCCCTTTCATGCCTTTCGCCCCCTCGGTCAAAACCAGATTGACACCTAAACCGCGCAATAAACGTTTACGTTCTGCACTCATGGTTTCAGGCATAGTGAGCGTAATGCGATAACCTCGTGCCGCTGCCACATAAGCTAACGCAATTCCCGTATTACCACTGGTTGCATCAACAATCTCTTTTTCTTTTGTCAGAATCCCATCTTTTTCCGCTTGCCAAACCATGTTGGCACCAATACGGCATTTAACGCTAAAACTCGGATTTCGTCCTTCAATTTTTGCCACAATATTGCCATTGTGTCCAAAATGGTTAAGACGAACCAATGGGGTATTCCCTATCGAATAAGAATTATCTGCATAAATTGTCATAGTTGCTTTCCTTTCGTTCAATCCGTTGAAGATGACTGGTTAAAATAATTTATTTTTTAACATAACTGATCGAAGACCAAAAATAGCGATTTGCTATATTTTATAACAAAATACTATTTCACAATCGATGTTCCCACTGTGTGTAATGCCGTTCCTTTGCCAGTTTCCTCACGTTGTTTATTGAGTGCCAGTCTATCACGATAGTGTTCCACCCACATGGCTGTCGCGCCACATACGGCAACAGGAATCACGACGAGATTCACGAGTGGAATAAAAGTACACAGCATAACCAATCCGCCAAATGTCAAACTTAACGTACGTTTATTTGCCAATTCTGTTTTCATCACAGGAAAAGGGACTTTATGATTATCAAACGGATAATCACAATATTGAATTGCCATCATCCAAGCCGTAAATAATGTGGTGATTACAGGTATAATACTTTGTCCTAAAAATGGCACAAACCCGAGCAAAAATAGTGCAATTAATTTAGGTAGACTGTATAGCAATTTTTGCCATTCACGCCCTAACATACGTGGAATATCTTTTACAAAATCCCACGCACTGCCTTCAATCACGTTTTCACCCGTCAACATTTTTTCAACTTTTTCCGCCAGTAATCCATTGAATGGCGCGGCAATAAAACCAGAAAGTGCGGTAAAAATAAAATAGAAAAAGATCAAAATCATCAAAATGGAAAGCACCAATAAAATGGCACTTAACCAGCTCAACCATTCTGGAATATAGTTCATGACATAGTCAATCATGCGTTCAATTTGTGTCATAAAAAGCCAGAATAATCCACTTAATAACACGACATTAAGTAAAATAGGCATCACGACAAAACGACGCAACCCTTTTTGTTTAATCAGATGCCATCCCATCATGAAATAATGAAAGGCTTGTTTTAATTCAGATTGTTGTAACATTACCACTCCTGATAAATAAGCAAGATGGCTAGCATACAAAGTGTCTTAAAAAAAATCAATTTTTCACGTTTTTTCCACGTTAAGTTGCCCCAACAAATGTTCAACAAGCGTAAGAAAATATGATAAGCTTATGCCTGTTTTATCCTTTTAATAATGGCGAGGAATGGGTAATGGATTTGAATACAATTTTAATTATTTTAGGCATTATCGCTTTAGTAATCTTAGTCGTGCATGGACTGTGGGCAAATCGCCGCGAAAAATCACAATATTTTAAAAACGCCAATACCTTTACGCGTGATTCACGTTTAAAAGACCCCTCTTCGACGCCAGTCTCCTCAACATTAACCGAAGCAAACAGTGAAACACTTACCACGGATACCCTAGCTAGTGAAACCCAACCAACTGAGCCTGCACCAGAACAACACACTTTCACCTTCGAAGCTGAGCAACAACTGGCACAAGAACGTGCAAGTGTCGAACGGGCGGTAGAAAATATTAAAATTAGTTTGCCTAATACCGATCAACCTCTCTATCAAGCAAGTGTTGAACCGCCTGCTAATCCAACTCCCTCCCCCGCCTTCACGACACTCGCTGAAGCAGAGGTCTTTGCAACACAACATGATGGGATTGATACCCATTCCGACGAATTACGTCAACAGTTAGCGGAATTAGCGCAACAATCCCCTTCTATCACACTCGCCTCGTTACGAGAAGAAAGTCGCTTGGCTGAAGAAGAAACCCGTTTAGCCGAACAAAAAAGCCGTGAGGTCCCTGCTGTGAAAGCGGAAGTCCACACAGAAGCTGACTCAACGGAATCACCTGCTTTTTTAATGATGTATGTCGTTGCACCAGAAAACTACCAGTTCCAAGGCGCCAAATTAGCCAAAATTTTAGATGAATTAGGCTTTTTATTTGGCGAACACCACATTTACCATCGTCATGCGGATTTAAGTGTAAACAGTCCTGTGCTATTCAGTGTGGCTAACATTCAACAGCCTGGTACATTTGATTACAACATGAATGATTTTTCTACTGTTGGTATCGCGTTATTTATGCAGCTGCCATCCGAAGGTAATGATTTGATGAATTTACGCATGATGATTCGTGCGGCGAAGAGTATCGCAGAAGAACTGGAGGGCTTTGTCTTAACGGATAAACAAGAAATTTTCGATGAGCAAGCCGAGCAAGCCTATTTAGCAAAAGTGAAACACTGATAAAAATAGATACAAAAATACCGCACTCAATGCGGTATTTTTTATGCTTCAATCTGATTTTTTCTTGAATTTGTCCCATACTTTATCTTCTTCTCCGCGCCATAAACGCTGAATGTTGTTGTGATGACGATAAATCAGCAAACAACACACTAATGCTACTGGGAACGTAAACTCAGGTTTAAACCACCAGACATAAAAAGGCACAACAATCGCCGTTAAAACCGCACTTAATGAGGAATAGCCTGAAACAAGAAACACAAGCAACCACGTGCCAAGCATGGTGCCTGCTACCCCCCAAGAGATTGGTGCGATCGCGCCAAACGCCGTTGCTACGCCTTTTCCCCCTTTAAAGTGAAAGAAAATCGGGAAAATGTGTCCCAAACAAGCGCCTAATGCCACCATACCTAATTCAAAATGAGTAAGCCCTAAGTAATAACCTAACCAAACAGGTAACATCCCTTTCAACATATCGAAAATCAATACACTCAATGCCACCCAACGTCCACCAATACGTAGTACATTGGTTGCCCCTGGGTTATTCGATCCCGTTTTTCTTGGATCAGGCAATCCTGCTAAACGACATAACAGAATCGCACTTGAAATAGACCCTAATAAATAGGCAATCACCATATAAAAAATCGCGAAGAGGCTCATCAGTTCGTCCTTAGAGGTGGCAAAGAAGAAAAATATGTTCGTCTATTGTACATAAACTTGGTAGCATAAGCCTAATGAAATTTCAGATGAGAAGGAATAAATGAATGATTGATCACATTTTCATTGAAGAACTGACCGTTTTCGCTCAAATTGGAGTGTATGATTGGGAACAGCAAATTAAACAAAAGTTAGTGTTCGATATTGAAATGGTTTGGGATAGCAGCAAAGCCGCTGAAACTGACGATGTACAATATTGTTTGAACTACGCCGAAGTGAGTGAATTTATTCTTGATTATGTTCAATCAAAACCCTTTTTACTCATTGAGCGAGTTGCTTATGAAGTAGCGGATCAATTACAACAGCGCTTTGGCATTCAAGCATTACGTTTAAAACTCAGCAAGCCAAGAGCGGTTGCACAAGCTAAAAATGTGGGCATTATCATTCAACGTGGTTCACTATGATACAAAAACAAGGTTACGGCTACTTTTGCTTAATTTTAGCCACATTGTTTTGGGGCGGAAATTACCTTTTTGGCAAAATGTTAAGCCATGACATCGCCCCGATTATTTTAAACTACTCGCGTTGGCTGCCCGCTGCGCTAATCTTATTGTTGCTCTTTGGCAAACGTACTCTCTCTTTTTTATCGACAATTCTTCAACATTGGGCAGTTCTGACTGCACTTGCATTATTAGGTGTGGTCATTTTCCCAGTGTTTCTCTATCAAGGATTACAAACGACAACCTCACTCAATGCCAGTATTTACCTCGCGGTTGTGCCGATTCTCGTCCTGTTACTCAATCGCGTAGTATTTGGCGATCCTATTAAACCAAGTGCGTTATTGGGGGCAATAATGAGTTTGATCGGTGTGCTTTGGCTATTAAGCCACGGTCAATTACATCGCTTATACCAACTGGAAATTAATCAAGGGGATCTTTGGGCAATTGGTTCGTCGATGAGTTGGGCAATTTATTGTTGTATTATTCGCTTTAAGCCTACGACGTTGCCAAATACCATCTTATTAACAGCACAAGTCGGCATTGCGATATTCCTGTTTACGCCTGTCTTTCTCTGGCAATACATCCAACTTGACCGCGATGTTTTCACAACACTGAATGCCACACATTATTGGATTATTGTTTACTTAATTATTGGTCCGTCTATTTTATCTTACGCGTTCTGGAATTATGGCATTTCGATTGTGGGAGGGGCAAAAGGCGCCGCGTTCACCAATGCTACACCACTGTTTGCCGCTATATTCGGCATTCTCATTCTGCATGAACCCTTACATTCGTACCATCTGATTAGTGCTTGTCTGATCATAATTGGATTATGGTTGTGTAATAGAAAATCATGACGCAGACAATGAATACGCTGATGTTGAACTCAACAGATGACATGCGAGGATTTTTCTTTAGCCTACCTATCACCTCAAGGCGATACCTCACAACAGCATCAACAACTGTTTCAAATCCGTAATTTCTAAAGTGGGCATGAGTGTAGCTTCAGGGAAATCACGTAAGGTTTTGCCTGATAAATTAATCCAGACCGCTTGGCAATTGGCTTGAAGCGCACCTTGTACATCTGTAATTAAATTATCCCCCACGTGTAAAATCTCTTGTGGTTGCACGCCGAACCGCTGCGCTGTTTGATGAAATAAATCTTGATGTGGCTTCGCTCTGCCCTGTTCGCCACCTCGTAAGACTAAATCAAACTGTGGCAAGCCAATGCGTTGTGGTTCAACATTGCCGTTAGTAATCGCCACCAGTGGATATTTTGCTTTTAACGCGTTCAACACTTGTTGGCTTTGCTTTGGCACCTCAATTTTATGGCGCCATTCCACAAACACCTCCATCACAGCTTGCACAATTCGGGTAATATCGGTCGCACTTTTTTGATGATGCACCAAAAGTTGTCGCATACTTTCTATACGCCACTCCACCACATCTTCGCTCAAAATCGGATTTTGCTCCGCCACTTTATTTTTCCAATCACGCCAAATATCAGTCGTGAGATCGTCGAGTTGGCTTTCTTGTTTTAATTGCGCAAGAAAGTGTTGCTCTGCCAAGCGGATCACTTCAGTATTGTCATAAAGCGTATCGTCCAAATCAAAGCTGAGCAGTTTAACAGGTTGTAAAGTGCGGTAAAATTTCATTCCGTTTTCCTATTTTTTACGCTTCGCACGAGGGTGTGCTGCATCATACACTTCTGCTAAATGTTGAAAGTTTAAATGGGTATAAATTTGTGTGGTGGACACATTGCTATGCCCTAATAATTCTTGTACTGCACGAAGATCTGAACTTGCCTCTAGCATATGAGTGGCAAAAGAATGGCGTAATTTGTGCGGGTTCAAATGGCTGTTTAAACCTTGCTTAATGCCCCAAACTTCTAGGCGTTTTTGAATCGCACGATGGGTTAAACGGTTACCAAGCTGGCTCACAAACAGCGCATCATCTTTTGGATTAAAAAGCAACCGCACTTTAAGCCACTGCTGAATCGCATTCGACGCATAGCGCCCAAAAGGCACGATACGTTCTTTGTTCCCTTTACCAATCACACGTACTTCACGCACGCGAGTATTGATACTGCTTAAGTTAAGGGCTTGTAATTCCGACAAACGCAAGCCCGAACTATAAAGCAATTCCAAAATCGCCCGATCACGAATGTCAATCGGCTCTTTACTGTCATTAGATAACAATTTTTGCACTTGTTCTGCATCAATATTTTTTGGTAAATGCCGACTTTGTTTAGGCGTGGTAATACCAATTGCGGCATTCACATTGAGCTCACCTTGTTGTACTAAATAAGATAAAAATTGACGCAATGCTGATAAGCGCAAAGCCAGACTCTTTTCATGCAAACCGTCTTTTTTACTCTGCGCCAGCATAAAACGCACCACACTCGGTGTAATCGCTGACCAACTTGTGATACCATTCTCACCTAAGATTTCAACAATTCGCTTAAGCTGGCGTTGATAATTACTCAACGTATGGGGGCTAACTTGGCGCTCAATACGCAAATAATTCCAATAGTTTTCAAGCTGTGTTTGCATATTGCTCGTTATCCTTTTCCCTATCGTTTAAAATTATCCACCCAACGCCCTAAATGCAATTCGACAATATCCACCAAATGTTTTAAAAATTCGGTATCTTGTCCATTATGGAAATGGCGCTCGTCTCTGGCAGAAAAGAGTAAAATTGCGGTCGGTTTTTGTGCTGTTTTTCTCCCTAATAAACAACACGCTACCGAACCAATCGGAAATTCTTCTGGCAAAAACAACATCGTTTTTTCTTTATGTGTCATTTGACCAAGATAAAAACGACGTAAACCAAATCGTTCCAAACGCACAATTTCAAAAGCTTTGCGATCCAACCATACTTCTTCACCTAAACTAGCGCGTTTTTCCCATTCATCCGTAAACAACAAAATTTTCGCCTGTTGCAATTCAAATCGTTTTACCCATTTATCTAATTTCTGAATCCCTTCGGCAAGGTTATGTGCTTGCGAAAGCTGTTGCTGTAAAGGCAACAAGCCAAGAAAAATATCACTGTTTTGAATCGCCAGTTGCGTGAATTTTTCTAATTCTGCTTCAAGCTCTTTGATGCGATGGCGTTGACGTTCAAGTTGTAATTCGACAAGGGAAAGCGTATTTTTTTGAGAACAATGAAGATTGAGATGATCGAGCAGTTCTGGATGATCAAGAAAAAAATCCGGATGTTGTGTAAGGTAATCCGTTATTTGATCGTGGGTTAAATTTTGCATCATGTTTACTTACTCGTTGTTTGATTTTTGCTTTGGGCGTAACTTACTTTTCTTTGCTTGTGCAAAGCAAAGTAAGCAAAAGAAACACACCCCGACTAAGCTACTTATCCTCATTCTGCACTTATTTTCTTAACGGAAAATTAGCTGTCTTCGCACAAGTGCTACGCAGCCTAACTTTCCTAAAAATAAGTACAGCATTCGGGTAGCTTACACGGGGCACAGTTATTAGAGCATTATTTTAATGATGAAGGTAAAACTCACAAAGGGCTTAGCATTACATTCCCATTAGTGTTGCCCGAAGGGAAAGGAAAATTTTAGCCAAGTTAGGCTGCGTAGCACTTGTGCGAAGACAGCTAACTTGGTGTTAAGAAATTTTACTTTACCTGAGGAAATAGCAACACTTCTGGGTCGCCTTTCTTTTGGTTACTTTTCTTTGGCGAAGCAAAGAAAAGTCACAGAAAACTATAATCTTATCACCCCATCATACACGTGTGTCGCATCACCCGTCATAAATAACGGCTTACCAGCACCTTCCCATTCAATTGTTAAACTACCGCCCGGCAAATCCACTTGCACTTTACTATCTAACAGCCCTTGCATAACGCCCACGGCAACCGCAGCACAAGCACCACTGCCACAAGCTTGGGTTTCGCCAGCGCCTCGTTCATAAACACGTAATTTAATATGACGGCGATTAACGACTTGCATAAATCCAGCATTCACACGTTCTGGAAAACGTTCGTGGCTTTCAAGTAATGGGCCTAATTGTTCTACATTCGCTTTTTTAATATCGTCTACTTGCACCACACAATGTGGGTTGCCCATTGACACCACACCACACAAAACGGTTTGAATATCGGTGCGGAGAATATAGTTTTTTTCAAATTTATTCGCAGTAAATGGAATTTTTGACGGTTCCCAAATAGGTTCGCCCATATTAATGCAAACCATATCATCATCTTTAAGCGACAACGTCATTCTGCCTTTTTGCGTGCTGACTGTGATTTCTTTCTTGTCGGTCAGCCCTTTTAAGGTCACAAAACGAGCAAAACAACGGGCGCCGTTGCCACATTGTGCAACTTCGCTACCGTCTGCATTAAAAATACGATAATGGAAATCAAGATCGGGATCGTAAGGCGGTTCAACCACCAACATTTGATCAAAACCGATGCCACGATGTCGATCGGCAAGACGTTTGATCGTTTCTGGCGAGAAATAAAGGTTTTGCGTAATGGCATCCACCACCACAAAATCATTACCTAAACCGTGCATTTTGGAAAATTGCATTTCCTGTCCTTTCATAAAAACGCTGAATGACTGGCATTATAACAGGCGAGAAAAATCAGTAAATCATTAGAGCGTGATAGCTCTCACAAAAACTTATAAAAAATGACCGCACTTTCTTCACGCTAACTTATTGAAAAGTGAGGATCTAATAGATGTTGATGCAAATATATCTCAGGATCGCTCTTGAAAATGCCAAAAAGGGGCTTATTTAACCCTTGTAATTCGAGGGGATATTTTGCCAATCCCTAATGAAATTGAATATATAGGAGAGCAAATATGAATATCGAAAAATTTACGACAAAATTCCAACAAGCCATTGCTGAAGCCCAGTCTTTAGCCATTGGCAAAGACAACCAATTTATCGAACCGGTGCATCTATTAAGTGCATTATTAAATCAGCAAGACGGTTCAATCGCACCAATTTTAACGGCAAGTGGTGCGAACTTATCTGTATTACGTAATGAATTGCAAGTTGCATTGAACAATTTGCCACAAGTGTCTGGCAACGGTGGCAATGTGCAAGTGTCAAACAACTTAGTCAATGCATTAAATCTGTGTGACAAATTGGCACAGCAACGCAATGATAAATTTATTTCATCTGAATTATTCTTATTAGCCGCATTTGAAGACAAAACTCTCGGCGAGATTTTTAAAAAGAGCGGTGTAAAAAAAGAAAATTTACAACAGGCGATCGATAAAGTACGTGGCGGGCAAAATGTGAATGATCAAAATGCGGAAGAAAATCGCCAAGCATTAGATAAATATACCATTGATTTAACCGCTCGTGCAGAAAGCGGCAAGCTTGACCCAGTGATTGGGCGTGATGAAGAAATTCGTCGTGCGATTCAAGTGTTGCAACGTCGTACCAAAAATAACCCTGTGCTAATTGGTGAACCGGGTGTAGGGAAAACGGCGATTGTCGAAGGTCTTGCACAACGTATTGTCAATGGTGAAGTGCCGGAAGGCTTGAAAAACAAACGTGTACTTTCTTTAGATATGGGGGCTTTAATTGCCGGTGCGAAATATCGTGGTGAATTTGAAGAACGTTTAAAAGCGGTTTTAAATGAACTGGCGAAAGAAGAAGGTCGTGTGATTTTATTCATCGACGAAATTCACACAATGGTTGGTGCAGGTAAAACTGATGGTGCAATGGATGCGGGTAACTTGCTCAAACCAAGTTTAGCGCGAGGGGAATTGCATTGTGTGGGTGCGACAACCTTAGATGAATATCGTCAATATATTGAAAAAGATGCCGCACTTGAGCGCCGTTTCCAAAAAGTGTTCGTTGGTGAGCCAACAGTGGAAGATACCATTGCGATTTTACGTGGTTTGAAAGAGCGTTATGAGATTCACCACCACGTACAAATTACTGACCCAGCAATTGTGGCAGCCGCAACACTTTCGCACCGTTATGTTTCCGATCGTCAATTGCCAGACAAAGCCATTGACTTGATCGACGAAGCGGCATCAAGCATTCGTATGGAAATTGACTCAAAACCGCAACCGTTGGATCGTTTAGAGCGCCGTATTATCCAATTAAAATTGGAACAACAAGCGTTACAAAAAGAAGGTGACGAAGCAAGCCGTAAACGTTTAGAGATGCTTGAACAAGAGTTGAGCGAAAAAGAGCGTGAATATGCCGAACTAGAAGAGGTTTGGAAAGCAGAAAAAGCCGCACTTTCTGGTACGCAACATATTAAAGCGGAATTAGACAATGCGAAAACCCAAATGGAACAAGCACGTCGTGCGAGTGATTTCGCGAAAATGTCAGAATTACAATATGGTGTCATTCCTGCGTTAGAAAAACAATTAGCCCAAGCTGAATCCGCAGAAGGCAAAGAAATGACGTTACTCCGCCATCGTGTTACCGATGAAGAAATCGCAGAAGTACTTTCTCGTGCAACAGGGATTCCTGTGGCGAAAATGATGGAAGGTGAGAAAGAAAAACTCTTGCGTATGGAAGACGAATTGCACAAACGTGTGATTGGTCAGCACGAAGCAATTGAAGCGGTGGCGAATGCGATTCGTCGTAGTCGTGCGGGCTTATCCGATCCAAACCGCCCAATTGGTTCCTTCTTATTCTTAGGGCCAACTGGCGTGGGTAAAACCGAATTGTGTAAAACGTTGGCAAACTTCTTGTTTGACGATGAAAACGCAATGGTGCGTATTGATATGTCAGAGTTTATGGAAAAACATAGCGTATCTCGATTAGTGGGGGCACCTCCAGGCTACGTTGGTTATGAGGAAGGCGGTTACTTAACTGAAGCTGTACGCCGTCGCCCATATTCTGTCATCTTGCTTGATGAAGTGGAAAAAGCGCACCAAGATGTGTTCAACATTTTATTACAAGTGTTAGATGACGGGCGTTTAACCGATGGTCAAGGACGCACTGTGGACTTCCGCAATACCGTGGTCATTATGACATCGAACTTGGGTTCACATTTAATCCAAGAAAATAAAGATGCGGATTACGACAGTATGAAAGCCTTGGTAATGTCAGTGGTGGGACAACATTTCCGTCCAGAATTTATCAACCGTATTGATGAAACCGTTGTGTTCCATCCATTAGGTAAAGAAAACATTCGTGCGATTGCGACAATTCAGTTACAACGCTTAATCAAACGAATGGAAAGCCACGGCTATCAATTACACTTTACTGATGCGTGTTTAGACTTTATTGGTGAAGTGGGTTATGACCCAATTTACGGTGCAAGACCATTGAAACGTGCAATTCAACAAGAAATTGAAAACCCATTAGCACAACAAATTCTGTCAGGTAAATTGTTACCAAATCAATTAGTGACAATTGATTATGTCGATGGAAAAGTGGTAGCGAACCAATAAGTTATTCACTGAATACTTAAGCCCAATGCCGATGCGTTGGGCTTTTTTATGCAGTGCCGGTCATTTTTTGCAAAATTTTTGTAATAACTTGTATAATCTTTCGTCTAAATCGGTAAATCACACCAATTAATTTTTAATATTCTTTAGGAGAATCTTATGAAAAAACTTTTTGCCTTCCTTGCAACCTTATTTGTTTCAGTGCAAGTTTTTGCGGTCGATTTCAAACCGTTTGAACAAGCAGCATTTGATGCAGCAGTGCAAACCAATAAACCCGTTTTAATCGATGTTTATGCAGATTGGTGCCCGACTTGCAAACGCCAAGTAAGAGTGCTCGAGCCGATGTTAAAAGAAGAACAGTTTAAAGATTACACAGTATTTAAAGTGGACTATGATGAACACAAAGACGCCTTAAAAAACTTCAAAGTCACACGTCAAAGCACGTTAATTTTATTTAACGAAGGCAAAGAAGTTCGCCGTAGCATTGCGGAAACCAGCGAAGAAGGTTTACGTCGTTTCGTCACATTACCATAAGGATACAAACAGGAACATAATATGGACATTAGTATCACTGTTTTAGGGCTAAGTTTATTGGCGGGATTGCTCACTACCCTTTCCCCTTGTGTCTTGCCGATCTTGCCTATCGTCGCTTCTTCGGCAATGGCAAAACGCAAGATTGGCTTATTTACATTCGCTTTGGGCATGGCCATATCTTTTACTTTGGTTGGAACGGTCATTGCTTCAATTGGCTTGGTGTTAGGGTTAAGTAGTGAATATTTACGTTATGCCGCGGCAATCTTAATGTTGTTTGTCGCGTTCTGGTTGCTGAGTTCACGCTTACAAGCCATTTTTAGTCGCTATACATCCGCTCTAACAGGGAAAGGCGAAGCCTGGTTAAGTGGCTTTAATCCTGAATCTGCCACAGGGCAATTTTTCGTAGGTTTATTGCTTGGCATTGTTTGGGCGCCTTGTATCGGGCCAACATTGGGAGCAGCCATTGCCCTTGCCAGCCAAGGTGAAGCCTTAGCTAGCGTTGCATTGGTGATGGTAATTTTCAGCTTAGGCGCAGTCATTCCACTTATTGCGATTGGATTATTGTCTCGCCAGTTCTTCCGTGAAAAACGTGAGAAATTAGCTGATACAGGGCAAAAAGGGCGTAAAGTCATGGGCTGGAGTTTATTAATTGTTGGCTTATTAGTCTTAACGGGTTTCGATAAACAAATTGAAATTTGGTTAGTGCAATTAAGCCCAGAATGGCTGACCGATTTAACCACTCGTTTCTAACACGACGTCAAGTGCAATCACACTAACGATAAAAAAGGCGAACTTCCGTTCGCCTTAATCATTACTCTGTTCAAGCACACCTTATTCAACAGTTAATTTCTTACCATCAAAGCTCATAGTTTGAACAGCAGTTAATGGTTTACCTCCATCTGTTTCACCACCGATTAATAACACTTTGTTATTGTAAGAAACAGCTAAACCATAACCAATATTGGCTGGAAGCTCACCAACCACTTTCCACTTACCTGTTTTACCATCTAAAGCATAAACCGCTTTATGATAAGTTTTTTTCAAACCGCCAGTACGGTGTGCATCCATAATGCCTTTTTCATAGTTCGCTAATGCGCCTGGGAAGTTTGCCCCACCTGTCACAATGTAGTGACCATTTGTGTAGCCACCCATACCACCCGCGATACCATCTTGTTTGTCATAACCTTTTGGTGCAGGTAAATCACCGAGTTTTTTCCAGGTCACACCATCTTTACCAATAGTCCCCACCGCAGTACCTGGTGAACGTAGCCCCGCTTTCACTTCACCATTTACAACTAATAATTTACCATCTTTAATTGCAACAGCCGCGCCTGCACGACCAGCGTATGGGAAATAACCTTCATTACGCCATACATTATTAGCTGGCTCATAACTTAAAATTTCTGGTGAGAAGAAGAAATCTTGTGCGCGTAAATTGAAGTATGGATCAAAGATCGCTTTTTCTTTTTCTTTATCACCACCCGCAGCTTTTACATCTTGGAATAAGCCATTCCAAATTTCATGGTTTACCCCACCAACGAAATAAATTTTGTCACCATTAGCCGCTACACTGGCACCAACAGAGGTAGAACGTGGTGAACGAGTTGGTAATTTCACCCAAGTATTGTCTGCTGGATTATATTCATAAGCATCATTGATGATTTGGTTTTTCGCCACATCAGTATCTTGGAAACCACCAAAAACATAAAGTTTACCATTGACACCTGCAGCAACAGGTTGGTTACGTTTACCGCCTGGAAACTCTGCAATTTCTTTCCACTCTTTTGGATCTTTAAGGTTTAATGCATAGAATTTGGTTGTTCCTGTGCCACCTAAACCCACATAAACAGTATCACCTACTAATGCGCCAGCACCCGCTTTGATTCCTTCTGGTAGATCTGGATATTGTCCTGCTTGAGCGGCGAAAGCGGTTGCGGCTAAAGCTGCAAATAAAGCTGTTTTTGTAAATTTCATTTTATTACCTCAATTAGTTAGGTTAGTAAGAATGAACACCGATTCAGATACAACATTGAATGGCAAGTTTTCAGTTTTAGTTAAAGCCAGCCAAACTCAGCTGGCTTAAATTCCCCATTTCTTCATGCCACTAAGGCATTAAAAGATTTGGTATAAAGGTGATAATTTGTGGGAAAATCGTAATCAATACGAGTGTCACAAAAATCGGCACTAAGAATGGTAGTACACCTTTTGCGACTGTACTCACTGGCATATTACCCACTCGTGCCACAACGAATAATGCCATTCCCATTGGCGGTGTTAAAATACCAATCATCATGTTTAATGTCGTCATCACACCAAAGAAGATCAGGTCAATACCAAAATGTACTGCGATTGGAATTAACATTGGTAACACAAGGAATTGTAATGCTAGTGCGTCAATGAACATACCAAGGAATAGCAACAATAAGTTGATCATCACCAACACTGTTGTCGGGGAGTCAGCTACTGCAACAAACACTTCTGCAATTTTCATCGCAACTTGTTCACGTGCAATCATGTCACCAAAGAAGGTAACGGTCATCACCATTAATGCGGTTACCCCTGTAATCGCCATCGCTTCAATACAGCTCTTGAATAGCATTTTGAAGTTAAGCTCTTTATACACAAACATACCAACAACAATTGAGTAGAATGCTGCAATTACAGCTGCTTCTGTTGGTGTAAAGAGACCAGAGAAAATACCACCAATGATCAAGATCGGGGTGAGTACAGCCCAAATCGCTTTTTTAAATGCTTGGCAACGCTGTTCTAGTGTCGCTTTTGGTGTTCTTGGATAGCCACGTTTTTTTGCTACATAGTAGTTCATGACCATCAATGCAATTGTCACTAATACACCAGGTACAAAACCCGCAATAAACAATTTCGCAATAGATTGGTTAGCAATAACACCGTAAATGATCATCGCAATGCTTGGTGGAACGAGTGGACCGATGATACAAGACGCGGCAGTAATACCACCACAAATATCATCATCATAGCCCGCATCACGCATCGCTTTAATTTCTAACTGACCTAAACCACCTGCGTCCGCTAAAGCAGAACCAGACATACCTGAGAAAATTAAACTCGCACCAATATTTACATGACCCATACCACCACGATAATGACCAAGTAATGCACGTGCGAAATTAAAGATACGTTCGGTAATTCCTCCCGTATTCATTAAGATACCCGTTAAAATAAAGAACGGTACACTTAATAATGGGAAGCTATTGAGACTATCAGTTAATTTTGATGACGCCGAGTTAACAATGTTCCAGCGTGTCATTGAGAAATAAAGCAAAGTTGCAATAAATAATGACCAGCCTACAGGCGTTCCTAAGAACATAATGACAAGCCAAATGATCAATGTCAGGTATACCGCATCGCTACCAAATTTGACATAATTTGAAATACGCAGCGCTTTATACCAATCAGGCTCAATAAATAAAATTGCAAAAAGAATGACCGCACTGATAATGAAAACTATCGCAGGAATATGGCTTAATTTATTTCTATAGTTTTCAACTTGTGCTTGGAGGAAACGGAATAGCATTAAACAAGAAATAAATGGCAACGCAGCGTACATCCACTTCTCAGAAACGATCGTCTCGCTACCCACTAAATCAGAAACAAAAGCGGTTAGAGCTTCCATTTTAAAGCTGGAGTCTAACCAGACTTTAAAACCTAAATGAATAAAAATAATAATAGAGACAAAGATGAGGATTTGAACAAAAGAGTTCGACAATCTTCTCACTTTTTCTGGCATAAAGTTAGTTAAAAAATCAATATAAACATGCTGTTGGCTACGGATACCCATACTAATACCGAGTAGACCCACATAGATGAATAGCAATCTTGCTAGCTCTTCACTCCAAATAAATGGGGAATGAAAAATTTGACGGGCCACGATTTGTGCTAAAAGAATCAAAAAGATTCCAATAAACATCACGCCACCAATCCATTCTTCTAATTTATTTATTATTTTCATAGATACCTCAACAACTGAATAAAAAGAAACCTTATCCCTCAAATAACAGGGATAAGGTTGCTACTATTTATTTAGTTAAATTAGAAATTTCTTCTACTGCTAATTTACCTACTTCACCATTTTTCTTGAGATACTCATCATAGTATGGAGTCAGTGCGGCTTTGAATGGTTTCAAGTCTGGCATAGTAACTGTTACGCCTTGACCTTTGAAGAACTCAACAAGGCTATTCTCACCATCAACGAACAATTTAGTGTGGTATTCTGCCGCTTTAGACGCAGCATCTTTCACGACTTTTTGTAAGTCCGCAGGTAAATCTGCCATTGTTTCATTACTTACAAGATATAATTGGTCGTTTAAGATATGGTTTGTTAACGCTAAGTATTTTTGTACTTCATAGAACTTTTGCGCTTGAATCGTTGGTAATGGGTTTTCTTGACCATCAACAGAGTTAGTTTGTAGTGCTAAATACACTTCAGAGAACGCCATTGGTGTTGGTGCAGCACCTACATATTTTGCATATGCTAAGTTTGTTGCTGCGTTAGGTACACGTAATTTTAACCCTTTCATATCTTCGATACTGTTAATTGCACGGTTAGATGTTGTTTGACGAGTACCATTGTAAGCAACAGATAATACGTTTACGTTCAATTCTTTATCAATTTTTTTCAATAAACCTTGACCGAATTTTGTGTCTAATAACGCTTTTTTCGATGTTTCAAAGTTTGGAATCATGTAAGGTAACGCAAATACTTCTGCTTCTGGGAAGTAAATTTGGAAACGTGCTGACTCACCTAATGTGAAATCTAACGCACCGTCTTTTAATTGTTTGATCATCACACGGTCATCGCCTAATTGCGCACTAGGGAAAATCGCCACTTCAATTTTGCCATTAGATTTTTCTTTCACTTCTTTAGCAAAAAATTCTACTGCTTTATATTCGTTTGAGCTTGGACCCGCAACCATACCGAATTTAAGATCGTAATCTGCTGCAAATACAGAAGCGGAAACGCCTAAACATAAAGATGCAAGTAGTAGTTTTTTAAATTTCATTATGAGTTCTCCTCTATTGGTTACATTGGGATTACGTTAAAATGATGATGAAATAAATTTCACACGCTTGCATTCTAAAGTGAAAAAACTATTTTTTATAGAGAAAATGAAGTTTTATTTCATAAATGATAGGTGCGTCACAAAATTGAATCTTTTCCATCATCAAACTCCATAAAATGTTTACCAAAAACCTACCTTTTATATAATGCATGACGTTTTATGTCACTAAATTGAGGCACATATGTTAAGTGATCAAGATATTTTTCATCGCTATCAGAGCAAAGTTCATGAGTTTAGTAAAAAGGCAGATATTACATTAATTGGTCACTCACTGTTTGACATGTGGGATGATTTACCTACAGGTACCCCAACCTTATCAGGCAAAACTGTCGCAAACTTAGGGCTTTCAGGTGTGAGTACAAGACAATATCTTGATGTCATCATCAAACCGCAGCGTATCCAACATATAGGAGAATCCGTTTTCCTCTTTTTAGGTGTCAATGATATTTGTAAAGAGCCCGACTATTCCCCCTCTCAAGTCATGGCGTGGTTGAGTCAGATCCTACAGCATCTTCACACACGTTCGCCGCACTCACAGTATTACTTACTGGAAGCCACACCAGTAAATCATATTTCAACGGTCAACAACGCTCAAATAAACATATTGAATCGTTATTTAAAAACACATTGCCCAGTATATGTGACTTACATTGAGACGCTGCTGCACTTTTGTAATCCAGCAGGTGAACTCGATTTAGCTTTATGCACAGATGGATTACATTTTAATGCTGAAGGGTATCAAGTATTGAAAACATTATTAGAAACATATTTATAACATAATGCCTAAAAAATGCTGATTTGAGTCAATCTTAAAACCACAATATTAGTGCGAGTAAATATGCGACAGAGATCTCAAATTTTCATTATTTTAGTTGTTATTTTTTAATTCTACGATTAATCTATACAAATTGGAGTCAATCTTCTTTTGACAAAATTAGACTGGAGTTAACATGTCAAAATTATCACATCAACACGTTTTAGAACAAATCAAATATGGTCTTATTGCCTCTTGCCAACCTGTCGATAATGGTCCGATGGACTCACCAGAAATTGTTGCGGCTATGGCTCAAGCCTCGGTGATTGGTGGTGCCGCAGGCTTACGGATTGAAGGCATTGAAAATTTAAAAGCAGTACGTAAAGTCGTCGATGTACCAATTATTGGCATTGTCAAGCGCGATCTCAATGATAGCCCTGTGCGTATCAGCCCATTTTTACAAGATATTGATGATTTAGCCGCAGCTGGCGCGGACATTATTGCATTTGATGGTACGGATCGCGCACGTCCAACGACTCGTGATGCCATTGTGAAACGCATCAAAGAATTGGGCTGTTTAGCGATGGCAGATTGTTCTAATTTTGAAGAAGGGATGTATTGCCAAAATTTAGGCGTTGAAATCATTGGTAGCACGATGTCAGGTTACACAGGAGGAGAAATCCCTGCTGAGCCAGATTATCAATTGGTGAAAGATCTCAATGCCGCAGGCTGTCGTGTTATGGCTGAAGGTCGTTACAATACCCCTGAGCTCGCTAAAGTGGCGATCGAAATTGGTGCCTATTCTGTTACTGTTGGTTCCGCATTGACCCGTTTAGAACATATTGTAAGTTGGTTCGCTGATGCGGTGAAATCAGCCAAATAAGCAGATGGAATAAAGGAGAAACTATGCGTTGTTTAGCACTAGATATTGGCGGTACAAAAATTGCTTCAGCGATCGTAGTGGCGGGTGAAATTACACAACGTCAACAAATCTCTACGCCTCAAGCAGATGCGGCAACAGCAATGCATGATACGCTAGCCGAAATTTTACAACATTACGCAGGACAATTCGATTATGTTGCCGTGGCATCAACAGGCATTATTAACCATGGTATTTTAACCGCACTGAATCCTAAAAATTTAGGTGGATTAGCGGAATTTCCACTAAAAGAAAGCATTGCACGTCATACCGATAAACCGATTGGTTTACTCAACGATGTACAAGCGGCGGCTTGTGCGGAGTATAAAGATGAAGACAAAAACACTATACAAAACTTTGTCTTTATTACCGTTTCAACGGGTGTCGGTGGCGGCATTATTTTAGAACGTCGCCTACTCACTGAACCTAATGGTGTGGCAGGTCATATTGGGCACACCTTAGCGGATCCAAATGGTCCAGTATGTGGCTGTGGCCGTGTAGGTTGTGTCGAAGCAGTTGCAGCAGGTCGTGCAATTGAAGCAGTATCAAGTCAATGGAACCCTCCTTGCACTCCCAAACAAGCTTTTGAATTATTTAGAAAAAATGATGAAAAAGCTACCGCACTGATTCAACGTTCCGCGAAAGCCATTTCACACCTCATTGCAGATTTAGTGATTGGTTTAGATGTACAAAAAGTTGTTGTAGGTGGCAGTGTTGGTTTAGCTGATGGCTATTTACCATTAGTTAAACAATACTTACATGAAATGCCACATTTCTATCATTGTTCCGTCGAACAAGCACGCTATGGTCAAGATGCGGGGTTAATTGGCGCAGCTTGGTGGGTAGCAGACTGTTTACAACAAGGTATCCATTTGAAATAGGAGAACAATATGTTTATTGGTGATTTAACTCGAGATGACTTTAAATTAGGTTTGCCTAAAGTCATCGTTGATGTTTGTGAGCATTTAAAAACGTTAGACTTAGCTGCACTAGAAACGGGGCGTCACGACCTTACCGACCAAATTTATATGAATGTCATGGCATTCGATACAGCTGCGCCAGAAAGTAAACAAGCTGAGCTACATCGTCAATATATTGATGTGCAAGTCCTGATTTCTGGTCAAGAAAATATTGAGTACAGTGTCGTTTATCCAACACTTGCTCACTATACTGAGTACGACGAAAAAGATGACTATCAATTAACCCCAGAAATTGAGCATAAAAGTACATTAACACTGAAACCGAATATGTTTGCGGTGTTCTTGCCATATGAACCACATAAACCGGGCTGTCATGTCAATCACCATGTTGTTAGTCTGAAAAAACTTGTGGTGAAAGTACCTGTCGAATTACTGTAATTCAGACCGCACTTTGAAGGAGCTCGCTATGCTAGTCAGTGGAAAAATTTTAGATACAATTGGTGCGCTACACGATAGCTTAACCAAAACAGAAAAAAGAATTGCCGCCACGATTCTTGCCTCGCCCGATTTGCTCAGTCAGTCGTCGCTTTCTGATATTGCAAAGCATCTTGATGTAGGCGAGGCGACGTTTATTCGCTTCTGTCGTACCTTAGGTTTTAGAGGGTTCACTGACTTCAAATTAGAGCTTGCTATTGAGTTAGCTACCCGAGAAAAACAATACCATTCTTTACTTGATACGGATATTTCTTCTTCAGATGATCCGAAAAGTATTGCAGCAAAATTACAAAGTGCAGTAACAAACGTGATTTCCGAAACCGTGAATTTACTGGATTTCAATGAATTAGAAAACGTTGTCAATATCATGATGAAAGCCAAACGGATTTTCCTCTTTGGTGTCGGTTCTTCGGGAATTACAGCTGAAGATGCTAAAAATAAATTCATGCGTATCGGCTTACAAGTTGACTCAACTTCTAACAATCACTTCATGTATATGCAAGCCGCATTAATGCAAGAAGGGGATGTTGTTGTAGGGATCAGTCACTCTGGCTACTCGAAAGAAGTGATCCAAGCCTTGAATATTGCAAAAAAGAATGATGCGACAACAATCGCTATCACACATAACCTACGTTCACCTATTACGCATGCTGCGGACCATGTTTTAATCAATGGCAACCGTCAAGGGCAACTACAAGGTGATTCAATGGGAACAAAAATTGCTCAGCTTTTTGTCTTAGATTTGATTTACACTTTAATCGTCCAAGCGACTGAAGATAAAGCAACTAAAACGAAGCAGAAAACAGTTAACGTTATTTTAGAACAACGTGTTAAATAACACATTTATAGGAGTATCCAATGAAAAACTTAAAAGGTATCTTCAGTGCGCTGTTAGTTTCTTTCAACGCTGATGGTTCAATCAACGAAAAAGGCTTACGTGAAATCATTCGCTACAACATTGATAAGATGAAAGTAGACGGACTTTACGTAGGGGGGAGTACAGGTGAAAACTTCATGCTTTCTACTGAAGAGAAAAAAGAAATCTTCCGTATTGCAAAAGATGAAGCTAAAGATCAAATTGCCTTAATTGCACAAGTAGGTAGCGTAAACTTACAAGAAGCAATTGAATTAGGTAAATATGCAACAGAATTAGGCTACGATAGCTTATCTGCTGTCACACCGTTCTACTACAAATTCAGCTTCCCTGAAATCAAACATTACTACGACAGTATTATTGAAGCGACTGGCAACTACATGATTGTTTACTCTATCCCATTCTTAACTGGCGTGAACATCGGTGTAGAACAATTTGGTGAATTGTATAAAAACCCGAAAGTATTGGGTGTAAAATTCACCGCAGGTGATTTCTATCTGTTAGAGCGCTTGAAAAAAGCTTATCCAAATCATTTAATCTGGGCGGGTTTCGATGAAATGATGTTACCAGCTGCTGCCTTAGGTGTGGATGGCGCTATCGGTAGTACTTTCAACGTGAATGGTGTACGTGCACGTCAAATCTTTGAATTAACCCAAGCGGGCAAATTAAAAGAAGCGCTTGAAATTCAACATGTGACTAACGATTTAATCGAAGGCATCTTATCTAACGGTTTATACTTAACGATTAAAGAGTTATTAAAACTAGATGGCGTTGAGTCTGGCTACTGCCGTGAACCAATGACAAAAGAATTAAGCCCAGAAAAAGTGGCATTTGCAAAAGAATTAAAAGCTAAATACCTTTCTTAATTTTCTTAAAATCGACCGCACTTGACAGCTGTCTGTGCGGTTTAATAAGCAAAAACCGCTTTAGTTCATAACTTCAGCGGTTTTTTATTTGTCTTAAAGATAAGGTTGTGCCCAAGCTAGAAAGGTTTGTTCATCAATGACTTGCACCCCTAACTCATTCGCTTTACTCAGTTTTGAACCCGCACTGTCGCCTGCCACCACCAAATCCGTTTTTGCCGATACACTACCACTGACTTTCGCCCCCAAACTTTGTAATAACGCTTTTGCCTCTGTGCGTCCCATTTGGGTTAGCGTTCCTGTTAACACGACAGTTTTTTCTTTAAAAGGATTATCCTCCACAGCTTTCACTTCAACGGTTTCCCAATGAATGCCTTGTGCCAATAAGTCCTCCACCACTGCCACATTATGTGGCTCACGCCAAAATACAAAAATACGATTAGCGACCACTTCACCAACATCTTGCACCGCTTGCAACTGTGCTAAACTGGCCGCTTGTAATGCCTCAAGAGTTCTAAAATGATTCGCAAGATTTAATGCTGTAGCTTCTCCCACTTCTCGAATGCCTAAAGCAAAAATAAAACGCGCTAACGTGGTTTTTTTCGCTTTTTCTAAACTGTCTAAGGCATTTTGTGCTGATTTTGGTCCCATTCGCTCTAAACGCATTAATGTGGTGAGATCCAGTTTAAATAAATCCGCTGGTGTATGAATTTGCTCACGATCTACTAACTGCTCGATTAATTTTTCTCCGACTCCGTCAATATCCATCGCTTTACGTGAAACAAAATGTTTTAACGCCTCTTTACGTTGTGCCGCACAGAATAACCCCCCCGTACAACGCGCAACTGCTTCCCCCTCGATACGCACAATGACAGAATCGCACACTGGGCAAGTCGGTGGAAATTCAATTTTTTGCGCATCTATTGGACGCTTATCATGTACCACACCAATAATTTGTGGGATCACATCACCTGCACGACGAATGATCACTGTATCACCGATCGCAATATCTAAGCGCGCAATTTCATCACCATTATGCAACGTCGCATTGCTCACCGTCACTCCCGCCACAAAGACAGGCTCAAGTTTTGCAACAGGCGTAATCGCTCCTGTTCTGCCTACTTGAAACTCCACACCTTTTAAGATCGTTAACTCTTCTTGCGCAGGAAACTTATAAGCAATTGCCCAACGTGGCGCTTTAGAAATAAAACCAAGCTCTTCTTGCAATGCAATATCATTCACTTTAATGACCGTTCCATCAATGTCATAACCTAAGTGGCTGCGTTTTTGCATCATCGTACGATAGAAATTCAGGACATTTTCAATGCCATCACAAAGCTGAATTTCATTATTCACTGGAATACCAATAGATTTTAGCCATTGCAAACGAGCAAAATGGGTTGTAGGCAATTCCACACCTTCTGCAATACCGATGCCATAGGCGTTTAACACTAATGGGCGTTGACTAGTAATACGAGGATCAAGCTGACGTAGAGAACCTGCCGCCGCATTACGTGGATTGGCAAACGTTTTTTCGCCTTTTGCTAATGCTTTCTCATTTAAAGCATCAAATCCTGCTTGTGGCATAAACACTTCCCCGCGAATCTCTAAACGCGCTGGAGGATTCTCCATTAACAACTGGAGAGGAATATTCCGAATCGTGCGAATATTCGACGTAATATCTTCCCCAGTCGTGCCATCACCACGCGTCGCGGCTTGGACCAGCTTACCGTCTACATACAAAATACTGACGGCTAATCCATCCAATTTGGGTTCACAGCAAAACGTCAGTTGTTCTGGTGAAAAAACTAAACGATCCTCAATACGTTTTACAAAAGCTTTAAACTCTTCATCAGAAAACGCATTATCTAACGATAACATAGGGATTTCATGTTTGACTTCCGCAAAGCCTGCCAATGGTTTTGCACCAACTCGTCTTGTGGGCGAATCCGCGGTAATCAAGTGGGGATATTGGTTCTCGAGCTGTTTTAGCTGCTGAAACAAGCGATCATATTCTGCATCGGGAATTTGGGGAGTATCTAATACATGATATTGATATTCATGATGACGTAAGATGTGACGCAATTTTTCTAATTCAAGCTGAATATGTTCTGTCATACAAAATCCTGATAAAAATGACCGCACTGAATGTGCTAAATAATGGAATACAATTCTACAATATTTTTTGATTTCAACCTATCTATTGCCAACATCCATCTCGTATCACACGTAATATCATACTTTTTTCTCTTTTGTGTTTATTTTTCAACCAAAAAAGACTTAAAATTATCAAGCCTATTAATAAGGCTATGTAAAATAAAGACTTATTTCATTTTTAACGTTTCACTTTTAATAAAATAAATATGATGAAAAATACTCTCTCTTATCTCAATAGCGATATTAAGTTCGTTCTATACAACCTCGGCTTTCTCTGCTGGCAGTGCAACTAGCTGTGACGATGGATGTACTAAAGAAGAAATCTTTGATACCACCACAAACACAAACCAGATTACAATACATGGTAATCGTGATAAGAAATACAACATCGATGTAATGGGCTCAAAAATTACTCAAAACTATAAAATTATCAACCACGCCAATATCCACAGAACTAACGCCTATAATATTTACGTAGCAGAAGGACGAAATGCGTTAAATATTGAAGTTTTCAATGCAGGAAAACTCATTGCAGAAGGAACAGACCCTACTAGCAGTATTGATGCGCAATGGGGAAATATTCTTGGAAAATTGCATGTCACTAATTCTGGTGAAATCCGCACAGAAGGCGAAGGCAGGAACGAGTGTGCTATCTGTTCACGTTATTTTAAACGTAGCCCAGCAGGTAATACGATCAAAACACCAACAGAAGTGATTTATGAAATCAATAATCTCGGTAATGCAGGGCTAATCTCTGCTAATCAGGGATCGACGATATGGTTAGAAAATGGTAAATCTGCACAAATCTACAACGAAGGGATGATTGCGTCTAAAAGTTTAAAAGAAGCTGTAATAGATATTAACTATACAGCGCAAGCTTATGTAGAAAATCGTGGCACAATCAAATCAAGCGATAATCAAGCTTTACTTATTCATAACACAACGCAAATTGATGTGCATAACACAGGAAGACTAGAAAGTGGTAATCCAGATAAAACCCTCGTTTTATTGCATGGTGATCATGTTTCTTTTACCAACAAAGGAGAACTACTTTTTACTGGTGAAGACACTACAAAACGTAACCTAGCTCTCACTTTGAATGGCAGTAAAGAATCAAACTTGACGCTCAGTACGGGATCCAAAATTGGCGGTATCGTAAAAGCGAATCCCAATAATAGCCATCTGATTTTAGAAAAGAGTGGCGAAAAAAATGGCACCATTCATGCTCAAAGCAAATTTGCCAACTTTAATCACCTTATCATGCGTGGTGACATTTGGACATTGTCTGATGCCTTTGAATTTAGCCGTATGATCAATATTGCGACAGGCAAGTTCATTTTAAAAGATGGAAGTCTCACTGCACCAAACCTACTATTACAAGAAAATACCGCATTGGATTTCACAACAGACTACGTGTTAAAAGGTCATGTTGAAAACCAAGGCTCCTTCAATTTTGTCCATCAAGATCCAACGTTAACGTTCAAAACCGTTACGATTCAAGGTGACTATCAAGGACAAGACGGGTCACTTCACCTCCTTACAACCTTAGGTAATGGTACGAATGAAACAGACAGATTACTGATTAAAGGTAAGGCAACGGGCTCAACACAGGTTGTCATTGACCAGCTGGAAAGTCATGAGGAAACACCAATCGTAGATGTTAAAGTGATTGAAACAGCGCATTCCGCACCTCAGGCATTTATGCTCGATCGCTATCTTGTCAAAGACGCATGGCTTTATAACCTAGAAAAACGTCAGGAAAATCATCAAGAGAATTGGTATTTAACGAATTACATCCACCAAGCCCTCAATTATCGACCTGAAATGGCGGGATATGCTAATAACTTATATGCAGCGAATCATCTGTTCAATTTAAGACTTGAAGATCGTTTAATGCGTCATAATTTTCTGTCTCAAGCACCAGAGCAAACCTTTTGGTTACGTTTAGTAAAAGGAACAACACGCAATCAAATGGCAGATCTGCAGAATAAAACTGAAGCACATAAGTATATGATTCAGCTCGGTAAAAATATCATCACAGCGCCTCATTACAAACTAGGTGTAATGTTTGGCTATGGAAAACAAAATACTAAGATCCAAGCACGATACGCGAATGTTTCTCGTGCCAAAGTACAAGGTTATGCGGCTGGAATTTACGCCACTTGGTATCAAAATATAGAACAAGATACGGGCTTCTATGTTGATGGTTGGCTACAGCATCAATGGTTTAAAAACCAAGTCATTAATCCTGTATTAACTCAGGAAAACTACTATTCTCGTGGTTTTAATGCATCAATTGAAACGGGTTATACTTATCCTGTCAGCCAGTACCGTGTAAACGATTGGGAACATCGTTTCACGATTCAACCGCAAGCACAACTGATGTGGCAAGGAGTTCGTACAAAACAGCATCGCGATCAACAAGGCACCCTTATTGAGAGCTTAGGTAACAACAATGTACAAACACGCTTAGGTATCAAGTTAAGCTTAGATAGCCACTTAAGTACTCAACAATTCAATATTAAACCTTACTTTGAATTCAACTGGTTACATAACAGTAATGCTTATGGGGCATCAATAAATGGCATCGAAAACTACATTCAAGGCACCCATAACTTGATGGAATATAAAGCAGGTTTAGAATCACAGGTAAGCCATTACGTTCAATTCTGGCTAGATACGACCCACCGTCGTGGTCAACATGACTTTAAAGAAAATCAGCTTAATTTAGGAATCAAAGTACTTTTCTAATCAAAAGCTGACTCATCAATAAAAAAGCGCGGTAGAAAATTTACACTATCTGCCGCGCTTTTTCTCAATCTTATTCTGTAAACCAAACTAACGTCGCCATTCGTCCTGTTTGCTTCTCTCGCCGATAAGAAAAAAACTTATCTTGTTCGAGAAAAGTACAGTGTTCTCCGCCTGTAATCTGCGAAATCCCCAGCTTGTTTAAACGTTGTGTCGCTAATAAATACAAATTAGCCAAATATTTATCGGGTGCGCTAAGATCAGGTGTGAAAGCCAACGCAGCCTGTTCATCTTGTAAACAAAATTGTTCCACTATTTCTCGCCCCACCTGAAACTGAGTGGGACCAATGGCTGGACCTAACCACACATTAATCTGTTCAGTTGGACAACGAAATTTTGCAACAGTCTGTTCCAAAATCCCCTCACACAAACCTCGCCAACCTGCATGTGCAGCTGCGACCTCATTGCCTTGTTGGCTAGTAAAGAGCACAGGTAAACAATCTGCGGTCATCACTAAACAGACTTGGTTCGCCCGATCAGTATATACCGCATCAGCTTCAACTCGTTTGTCTTCTACAGGTAGGGTCGCCACGTACGTACCATGGACTTGGTTTAAAAATGTGGGCATTTGGGGTAACGATAATGCTTCAACTAATAATGTGCGGTTCTTATTGACTGCCTTTTCATCATCTCCAACATGATCACCCAAATTAAAGCTCTCATAAGGTGCCACACTGACTCCACCCTGTCTTAACGTACTATACGCAAAAACATGCTTTGGTACACACCAATTAGGTTTAATGACATTCATCGTATTGCCTACTTAATAATCAAGTTCGTCTTTATGTAATTGATAATCAATTTTCAGCGCCTCAACAAGTTCAACAAAATCTTCGGGTAATGGGGCCTGCCATTCCATTAACTCACCAGTAATCGGATGGGCTAATCGAAGCATAATCGCATGCAATGCTTGGCGTTTAAATTCACGTAACACCGTCATCAATTCTTCACTGACATTTTTAGGCGGACGAGGGCGACCACCATACGTCTGATCACCTAATAATGGATGAGCAAGATGTGCCATATGCACACGAATTTGATGAGTACGCCCTGTTTCAAGACGTAACCGTAAACGAGTATAATTACGAAAACGCTCCATGATCCGATAATGTGTGACGGCGGGTTTACCCATTGGATGCACCGCCATATGCGTACGTTTTGTTGGATGACGAGCCATTGGCTGATCTACAACGCCCCCTTTGGTCATAATCCCGCAGGCAATCGCTTCATATTCACGCGTAATTTTGCGTTTTTGCAGATCTCGTACTAATTTAGTCTGTGCAGGAATTGTTTTCGCAACAACCATGAGTCCTGTCGTATCCTTATCTAAGCGATGGACAATTCCCGCGCGAGGCACTTCTGCAATAGACGGATAGTGATATAAAAGGGCATTTAATACTGTACCCGATGTATTCCCTGCACCTGGATGAACAACAAAATCCTTTGGCTTGTTGATCACTAAAATATCCTCATCCTCATAAACAATATTGAGCGGTAAGTTTTCTGGCTCAAATCGGGTGTCATCCTCAAGCTCAACAGTAATATCAATTTGTTCGCCACCATAGACTTTCATGCGTGGCACAGCTTCCACTTGCCCATTGACGCACACCAATCCGTCTTCAATCCACGTTTTTAAACGAGAACGAGAATAGTCAGGGAACAATTCAGCTAAAGTTTGGTCTAAGCGTTGTCCCATTTGAGATAGCTGAACTTCAGCCGACAGGGTAATTTGTGCCATAAATAAAAAAATCCGTTAATGAAGTTTGCTTATTTAATAATGTTATATACAATATTGAGTCATTGTAACTCATTTATCATTGCTCGTAAAAATAAGGATTATCCAATGCGTAAATTAAAATCGTTCACGCTTATTGCTTTAACTGCATTTGCTGTGACAGCATGTTCAGGCTCTAAAGATGTTGAACAACGCCCTGAACAAGAGCTTTATAATGCTGGTCAAACTTACTTACAAGATGGTGATTATTCACAAGCTATTCGTTATTTGAATGCTGTTCATACGCGTTTTCCAGGAAGCCATTATAGTGAGCAAACCTTATTAAATTTAATCTACGCGAATTACAAAACGCAAGATTACACTCAAACGCTTACTTTAGTTGATCGTTTTTTACAACTTTATCCAACGAGTAGCGATTTAGATTATGCACTCTATATGGCAGGTCTCACAAATTCCGCATTAAGTGATAATTATATCCAAGATTTATTCCGTGTTGATCGTGCGACACGTGAAAGCACCTCGATCAAAGCAGCTTTTGCTAATTTCCAAACTTTAGTACAACATTTTCCAAACAGCCCTTATGCTCAAGATGCGTTAGCACGTATGGCATACATTAAAGCAAGTTTAGCAAGACATGAACTATCTATCGCGAAATTCTATGCTAAACGTGATGCTCATGTCGCTGTTGCAAATCGCATTGTTGGCATGCTACAACAATATCCAGATGCGCAAGCAACTTATGAAGCCCTTCCGCTCATGCAAGAAGCTTATGAAAAAATGAACTTAAAAGAGTTAGCTGCACAAACTGCTACGATTATCGAAGCAAACAAAGGTCGGACATTTGCTGAAATTGAAAAACCTGCTGAACCCGATGGGCTCTTAAAACAATAATAGCACCTAAAAACAGAAAAAAGAGGACGAATTTTACTCGCCCTCTTTTTTTATTCTCTTCTTTTACACCACACTTAACCAACTAAGATCCGTTCTAATGGTATGTCCCAGCTCTCACAAGGTAAGGACTCAACTTGTTGACATTTATGTGCTAGCCCAACAGGGATAAAATGTTTCTGTTGCCAATTCTGCAAAGTACGATCATAAAATCCCCCCCCCATACCAAGCCGATTTCCCTGTAGATCAAAGGCAACTAATGGTGTAAAAATAATATCTAATTCATCAAGAGGCAATACCCGCTGAACATTTAATTTGGGTTGCCAAATCCCAAATGTATTTTGTTCCATAGCAGTATCTGCCTGATAAGCCAAAAAAAGTAAATGCCCTGAACAAAATGGGTGTAACACAGGCAAATAAACCCGCTTGCCTTGTAACCACAATTGTTTAATTAATAATGTTGTAGAGATCTCACCATCAAAAGACAAATACAGCGCAATATTTTGAGCGTGTTGTGTTTCAATTAATTGCAATGCTTGCTTTGTAATCGCTTGTTCTGCTTGAGCTTGTTCAAGTGCGGTGAGTTTTTGACGAGCCTGTCGGATTTGGCGACGAATGTGTTGACGAGAAAAAGAAAGTGTATCCATTGAAATGCTAAGAAAGAGAACCCGAGATGCCGCTGTAGGCGCCAGTCCTTGAATCCAACGGTTCAAGGGAATCAGTTGTAATCGTCTTTAGGCTTCTTAGTAAAACTAAGCATGCTCACCAACAATTAGAAACTAATTCATAATATAAAAGTATCGGCTCAGGGACATAACCCACTGGCAAACACCCCAGGTAATCTTTATTTTATACTAACGTAATTTAGCCCTATTGACTAGCGATAATTCGCCATTCTGATTACAGATTCAGCGAACCATCCCCTAATTGTTCGATTTTTGTGCCAAAATATGATCAAGTGAATGATCAAGTTGCTGAATGCGTGTTTTAAGTAAATCCTCAATTGAAGTATTTTTCTGCTGTTCTTGTAATAGCTCATAGCTCAAATTTAATGCAACAATCGATAAAACACGCTCTAACTGTAAAATACCAGTGCGTTCTTTCATCTCTGATACACGTAAATCAAGCGCCTTTGCAGCCTGTCTTAAAGAATCATGCTGCTCTTCTGGACAATTCAAACGCAAAACCTGTCCAAGCACAGGCAATTCAATACTTTTAGACGACATCTCGCCTCCATTCAGCTTAATTATTTTATGTATTATTATGCCATAGCTAAAAAAATCCGTCTAATTATTGGTTGCGTGACGTGAGAGTGGTAAACTGCTTGCAAACATTTAACTAGACTAAAAAGGACAAAATCGATGTTGTCTTACAGCGACGTTTCACAACAACTCAAAACAGCCAATATTGCCCTTTCACCTGCTGAATTACATGGTTTTTTAAGTGGATTAGTGTGTGGAGGGATCACCGATCAAAGTTGGCAACCATTGTTATTTCAATTCACCAATGAAAATCACGCTTATCCTACCGCACTTTTACAACAAGTGACGCAGTTATATCAACAAATTAGTGAAAAACTCGCCGATATTGATGGCTTTGATTTTGCTCTTTTGCTACCTGAAGATGAAGAAGATATTTTTGCACGCGCGGATAGCTTATCTGAATGGGCGAATCACTTCCTCTTGGGACTTGGTTTAGCGCAACCTAAACTCGATAAAGAAAAAGGCGATATTGGCGAGGCATTAGACGATTTACATGACATCTGCCAACTAGGGTATGATGAAAATGAGGATAAAGAAGAGCTCAGCGAAGCCTTAGAAGAAATTATTGAATATGTCCGCACTATCGCTTGCTTATTATTCACACATTTCCAGCCCCAACAAACAGAACACAAACCCGTATTACACTAATCCGATTATAAGGAGAACAAAGATGGATTTAGCTTATATGGCAGCCCTTCCCCAAGAAGAATTTGCACAACGTCGTCATCAATTATTCGCACAAATGCAGGATAATACCGCATTAATCGTTTTTTCAGAAATTGAAAAACGTCGTAGTAATGACTGCACTTATCCATTTCGTCAAGATAGCTATTTTTGGTATTTAACAGGATTTAATGAGCCAAACTCGGTATTTTTGTTAACCAAGAAAGCGGGGAAAGCAGAAACGTTTATTTTTGTTCGCCCTTCTGATCCTTTACGAGAAACATGGGATGGACGTCGTTTAGGTGTGCAAAATGCACCGGCTAAATTGGACTTAGATCACGCATTTTCGATCGAGGATTTTACATCAACATTCACTCATATTTTAGAAAATACGACCGCTCTCTATCACGTCACAGACTTACATCCTTGGGGTGACGCACTTTTAACTGAAAGTGCGGTAGATTTATCAACAGTATTATCTTGGAAGCCCATCCTAGACGAGATGCGCTTGTTCAAATCGGAAAATGAAATTGCCTTATTACAACAAGCAGGCCAGATTAGTGCACTTGCTCATATCCGAGCGATGCAGAAAACGCGTCCAAACCGTTTAGAATATGAAATTGAGCATGAAATTTTGCATGAATTTAGTCGTTTTGGTGCACGTAGCCCTTCTTATAACTCCATTATTGCAGGAGGTGAAAATGCCTGCATTCTTCACTACACTGAAAATGATATGCCACTTAAAGACGGGGATTTAGTTCTTATTGATGCAGGATGCGAGTTTGCAATGTATGCGGGGGATATTACTCGTACTTTTCCAGTCAATGGGAAATTTAGCCAAGCACAAAAAGACATCTATGACATCGTATTACGCGCACAAAAAAGAGCGATTGAATTGTTAGTACCAGGTCAATCAATTCAACAAGCAAATGATGAAGTGGTGCGAATTAAAGTAGAAGGATTAGTCCGATTAGGGATTTTAAAAGGTGATGTAGAGGAACTGATTAAAACAGAGGCCTATCGCGAGTTTTATATGCACGGCTTAGGACATTGGTTAGGACTAGATGTACATGATGTAGGCAGTTACAGTAAAGGCGAAAACAATAACAACCGTAATAGTAAAGTTCGAGATCGTCCACTTGAAGTAGGTATGGTCCTCACGGTCGAACCAGGTCTCTATATTTCAGAAAAATCTGATGTGCCAGAGCAATACAAAGGAATCGGCGTACGCATTGAAGATAACTTACTCATTACAGAATATGGCAATAAAAACCTCACCAGCGCTGTACCGAAAGAAATTGAAGAGATCGAGCGATTAATGGCAAGTAAGTAATAGGATAATGCAATGCGGCAAAAAACAGACTACGATGTAATCATTGTTGGTGGTGCCATGACGGGTGTCACACTCGCCCTAGCACTCAGTAGCCAAACTGCAGGTCGTATCAAGATTGCTGTATTAGAAAAACAGCAAACACAGCATCACCAACAACACGGTTTTGATGCTCGCTGCATTGCCTTATCCGATGGTAGTTGTCGACGTTTCGAGCAAATTAGCCTACCTAATGGACAAACATTATGGCAATGTCTACATCCCATCATTACCCCCATCAAAACGATCCATGTTTCTGATAAAGGGCATAGTGGACTAACACAATTCAAGGCGGAAGAATTTAATCTCACTCAGCTTGGTGCAGTCATTGAACTACACTTAGTTGGACAAATTCTATTAGACTCACTCAAACATTATCCCAATGTTGATTATTACGCCCCTGTCGACATCGCACAAATTACGCGTCATGAAACGCAAGTAAAAGTAACATTGAAACATGACTGCACATTCACCGCACAATTACTCGTAGGTGCCGACGGTTCACAGTCTTTGGTCGCAGACGCAGCAAAGATTTCACAACATTTGCTGCGTGATTATCAACAAACCGCAATTATCACAAATGTCTTGCCACAGCAGCCCCATCAATACCGTGCATTTGAACGTTTTACTGATGAAGGACCGCTTGCCTTATTGCCAATGCAACATAACCTCATGTCATTGGTTTGGTGTGTTAACAATCCAGAATCCTTAATGCAATGTAGTCAACAACACTTTCTTACTCAACTACAAGATCGTTTTGGTTGGCGATTGGGGAAATTACAGCAATGCGGACACCGCGCCTCTTATCCATTACATTTATATCAGGCAGAACAACATATACAGCACCGTATCGCCTTAATCGGCAATGCCGCTCAAACCCTTCACCCAATTGCAGGACAAGGGTTTAATCTTGGTATTTGTGACGTAATGCAATTGGCTAAAGTCGTCGCCAAACACTATTTACAGCAAGATGATATTGGTCATTACCAAAACTTACAACAATACGAACGCGAAAGACAACAAGACCAACAGCGCATGATAAACCTAACTGACAGTTTATTATCTATTTTTGCGAATAATTTACTTCCTTTTCAACTGGGACGAACACTTGGGTTAATGGCACTTTCACAATCAAGTTTATTACGCCAACATTTTGCCAAACCAACATTAGGATGGAAATAACATGAAAACATTTGATCTTGCGATTATTGGCGGTGGAATGGCAGGCTTAGCTCTCGCAGCCAGTTTAGAAAAACAATCACTGCGCCTTGTCATTATTGAAGGATTTCCAATAGAAACAGATATCAATACAGTGACAAACCGCGTGAGCGCATTAAATCTCGCCAGTGAAAAGCTACTGACTTCGCTTAATGTCTGGCAATCACTTATTCAACTGCGAGCAACAGAATACCATTCAATGTCTGTGTGGGAAAAAGATAGCTTTGCGAATATCCAATTTAATACACAAGGTTTGGGAATCTCACATTTAGGTCATATTGTCGAAAATCATCTGATTCAACATTGTTTATGGGAAAAAGTGAAACAACAAAAAAATGTTGAAATATTAACCGCACTTCCACAACACTTAGGCATCACTGAGAGTAATGCCATTATCACGTTAAATAATGGTCAACTTCTTTCCACAAAACTGATTGTCGGTGCAGATGGCGCAAATTCTTGGGTACGAAAACAAACGGATATTCCTCTCATTTTTCGTGATTATGGTCATCATGCTTTAGTCTGCAACGTAGAAACAGCTGAACCACATCAACAATGTGCACGACAAATTTTCGCAAAAGATAGTATTCTTGCCTTCCTCCCCTTACATAGAACACATTTAAACTCAATTGTCTGGTCCCTGCCTGATGAACAAGCTAACTATCTGAGCAAATGTGATGAAGAAGAATTTAATCGAACCCTATCCGTCGCTTTCGACATGCGACTTGGTTTATGTAAGTTACAAAGCGAACGTCAAACAATCCCACTCACTGCACGCTATGCACGTGATTTTGCTCAAAATCGTATTGCCTTAATAGGTGATGCCACACACACTATTCACCCTTTAGCTGGTTTGGGAATAAATCTCGGTTTTCAAGATGTCATGACACTCACACAGACTATCGAGCATAATTTGTCCCTTGGGGTAGATATTGGGGCATATCGTTATTTACGTAGTTATGAACGAAAACAAAAAACCGAGGCAATCAAAATGCTCATCGCCATGCAAGGTTTAAAAGATCTTTTTGCAGGAGAAAACCCAGTAAAAAAATTGATTCGAGGTATCGGTCTAAGCACAACAAATCAATTAGAATTTGTAAAAACAGAACTAATGAAACAAGCTCTAGGATTGCAAAATATCTAGCTAACAGAAATATCAAAAACAAAGCGCTTTATTTTAAGCTAGGACGTATTGGTATACTTATCTAAAGATCTAAAGAAAAGAGAGAGACCTGCAGGATAGATTACTTGAAGAAAAATACACCAATAAATAGAAAATAATGGCAGGGGCGGAGAGGCTCGAACTCCCAACACCCGGTTTTGGAGACCGGTGCTCTACCAATTGAACTACGCCCCTAGAAAGAAAGCGAAACTTAATCCGCTCAAATAAGTGGCGGAACGGACGGGACTCGAACCCGCGACCCCCTGCGTGACAGGCAGGTATTCTAACCAGCTGAACTACCGCTCCGCAAAATTAATATTTGGTAGTGACCTACTCTCACATGGGGAAACCCCACACTACCATCGGCGTTACAACATTTCACTTCTGAGTTCGGCATGGATTCAGGTGGGTCTGCTGCACTATTGCTACCAAAAAATTTTTATTTTGTTAGCTTACTTCATTCCAAATAAACTAACAAAATAAAAACCTGGCGGTGCCCTACTCTCACATGGGGAAACCCCACACTACCATCGGCGTAAACAGCGTTTCACTTCTAAGTTCGGCATGGATTTAGGTGGGTCCACTGCACTCTCGCCGCCAAGATATTCCGTTGATGTCCTGTCCTATTTTTCGTTCTTTAATTCGAAACAAGCTGCCTGATTATACCTTCGTTTTCTTCGTCTTCGTATCGCTTCGTTTATCTATAACACCCAAAAATACTTGAGCGTTGTATAGTTAAGCCTCTCGGGCAATTAGTACTGGTTAGCTCAATGTATCACTACACTTACACATCCAGCCTATCTACGTCGTAGTCTACAACAACCCTTACTGACTCTAAGTCAGGGATGACTCATCTTGAGGCAAGTTTCGTGCTTAGATGCTTTCAGCACTTATCTCTTCCGCATTTAGCTACCCAGCAATGCCTCTGGCGAGACAACTGGAACACCAGTGATGCGTCCACTCCGGTCCTCTCGTACTAGGAGCAGCCCCTCTCAATCATCCAACGCCCACGGCAGATAGGGACCGAACTGTCTCACGACGTTCTAAACCCAGCTCGCGTACCACTTTAAATGGCGAACAGCCATACCCTTGGGACCTACTTCAGCCCCAGGATGTGATGAGCCGACATCGAGGTGCCAAACACCGCCGTCGATATGAACTCTTGGGCGGTATCAGCCTGTTATCCCCGGAGTACCTTTTATCCGTTGAGCGATGGCCCTTCCATTCAGAACCACCGGATCACTATGACCTGCTTTCGCACCTGCTCGACTTGTCTGTCTCGCAGTTAAGCTTGCTTATACCATTGCACTAACCTGACGATGTCCGACCGTCATTAGCAAACCTTCGTGCTCCTCCGTTACTCTTTGGGAGGAGACCGCCCCAGTCAAACTACCCACCAGACACTGTCCGAGAACGCGTTTCGCATCCTTCGTTAGAACATCAAACGTTAAAGGGTGGTATTTCAAGGACGACTCCAACAACACTGGCGTGTCATCTTCAAAGTCTCCCACCTATCCTACACATCAAAATTCAATGTTCAGTGTCAAGCTATAGTAAAGGTTCACGGGGTCTTTCCGTCTAGCCGCGGGTACACCGCATCTTCACGGCGATTTCAATTTCACTGAGTCTCGGGTGGAGACAGCCTGGCCATCATTATGCCATTCGTGCAGGTCGGAACTTACCCGACAAGGAATTTCGCTACCTTAGGACCGTTATAGTTACGGCCGCCGTTTACTGGGGCTTCGATCAGGAGCTTCTCTTTCGATAACACCATCAATTAACCTTCCAGCACCGGGCAGGCATCACACCCTATACGTCCACTTTCGTGTTTGCAGAGTGCTGTGTTTTTAATAAACAGTTGCAGCCAGCTGGTATCTTCGACTTACTTCACCTTCATCCGCAAGGGACTACAATTACGGTAAGCGCACCTTCTCCCGAAGTTACGGTGCTATTTTGCCTAGTTCCTTCACCCGAGTTCTCTCAAGCGCCTGAGTATTCTCTACCTGACCACCTGTGTCGGTTTTCAGTACGGTTTAGATAAACCTGAAGCTTAGTGGCTTTTCCTGGAAGCAGGGTATCAGTTACTTCAGTGCCGTAGCACCTCGTCATCAGCTCTCAGTGTTATGAATGTCCGGATTTGCCTAAACATTCCACCTACCACCTTAAACGACCATCCAACAGGTCGATAACCTAACCTTCTCCGTCCCCACATCGCAGTTTATCCAAGTACGGGAATATTAACCCGTTTCCCATCGACTACGCTTTTCAGCCTCGCCTTAGGGGCCGACTCACCCTGCCCCGATTAACGTTGGACAGGAACCCTTGGTCTTCCGGCGAACGAGTTTTTCACTCGTTTTATCGTTACTTATGTCAGCATTCGCACTTGTGATACGTCCAGCAAACCTCTCGATTCACCTTCATCCGCTTACACAACGCTCCCCTACCCAACAGTATTTCTACTGATGCCGCAGCTTCGGTGCTATATTTAGCCCCGTTACATCTTCCGCGCAGGCCGACTCGACTAGTGAGCTATTACGCTTTCTTTAAATGATGGCTGCTTCTAAGCCAACATCCTAGCTGTCTAAGCCTTCCCACTTCGTTTCCCACTTAATATAGACTTTGGGACCTTAGCTGGCGGTCTGGGTTGTTTCCCTCTCCACGACGAACGTTAGCACCCGCCGTGTGTCTCCTGAGTATCACTCTTCGGTATTCGCAGTTTGCATCGGGTTGGTAATCCGGGATGGACCCCTAGCCGAAACAGTGCTCTACCCCCGAAGGTGTCCGCTCAAGGCTCTACCTAAATAGATTTCGGGGAGAACCAGCTATCTCCCGGTTTGATTGGCCTTTCACCCCCAGCCACAAGTCATCCGCTAATTTTTCAACATTAGTCGGTTCGGTCCTCCAGTTAGTGTTACCCAACCTTCAACCTGCCCATGGCTAGATCACCGGGTTTCGGGTCTATACCTTGCAACTCAACGCCCAGTTAAGACTCGGTTTCCCTTCGGCTCCCTTATTCAGTTAACCTCGCTACAAAATATAAGTCGCTGACCCATTATACAAAAGGTACGCAGTCACCCTTTCAGGCTCCCACTGCTTGTACGTACACGGTTTCAGGTTCTATTTCACTCCCCTCACCGGGGTTCTTTTCGCCTTTCCTTCACAGTACTGGTTCACTATCGGTCAATCAGGAGTATTTAGCCTTGGAGGATGGTCCCCCCATCTTCAAACAGGATTTCTCGTGTCCCGCCTTACTTATCGTTAGCTCAGTACCACAACAAACACTTCAAGTACGGGGCTATCACCCTGTCTCGCTGAGCTTCCCAGCTCATTCCTCTGTCTTTGTCGCTATTACTAACAGGCTCCTCCGCTTTCGCTCGCCGCTACTCACAGAATCTCGGTTGATTTCTTTTCCTCGGGGTACTTAGATGTTTCAGTTCTCCCGGTTCGCCTCATTAACCTATGGATTCAGTTAATGATAGTAGATTCTTCATCTACTGGGTTTCCCCATTCGGATATCTTGGATTAAACGCTTCTTATCAACTCATCCAAGCTTTTCGCAGATTAGCACGTCCTTCTTCGCCTCTGATTGCCTAGGCATCCACCGTGTACGCTTAGTCACTTAACTATACAACCTCAAGTATTCTTAATAACAAAAATACTTCTCTACAGGTTATACGATAAACGTCTAAACACTTGCACGCCTTTTTTCATGCAAGATTTTTCTTCATTACTCAGACTTTCTTTCGAAAATCTCTCAGTTTTTCAGCTTGTTTCCAATTTTTTAAAGAACAATAAGACAACAAAAGTCATCTTTAAATGGCGTCCCCACGGGGATTCGAACCCCGGTTACCGCCGTGAAAGGGCGATGTCCTAGGCCTCTAGACGATGGGGACAACATTTAAAGATGCTCTCCACTTTGCCATTTCCTTCATTTACACAATCTATCAAACAATCTGTGTGAACACTTGCTGTCGCTTCATATCTAGGTAAGGAGGTGATCCAACCGCAGGTTCCCCTACGGTTACCTTGTTACGACTTCACCCCAGTCATGAATCATACCGTGGTGAACGCCCTCGTTTCCGTTAAGCTATCCACTTCTGGTACAACCCACTCCCATGGTGTGACGGGCGGTGTGTACAAGGCCCGGGAACGTATTCACCGCAACATTCTGATTTGCGATTACTAGCGATTCCGACTTCATGGAGTCGAGTTGCAGACTCCAATCCGGACTTAGATGCACTTTATGAGATTCGCTCAACGTCGCCGTCTCGCCGCCCTCTGTATGCACCATTGTAGCACGTGTGTAGCCCTACTCGTAAGGGCCATGATGACTTGACGTCATCCCCACCTTCCTCCAGTTTGTCACTGGCAGTCTCCTTTGAGTTCCCGACCAAATCGCTGGCAACAAAGGATAAGGGTTGCGCTCGTTGCGGGACTTAACCCAACATTTCACAACACGAGCTGACGACAGCCATGCAGCACCTGTCTCTAAGTTCCCGAAGGCACAAGCTCATCTCTGAGCTCTTCTTAGGATGTCAAGAGTAGGTAAGGTTCTTCGCGTTGCATCGAATTAAACCACATGCTCCACCGCTTGTGCGGGCCCCCGTCAATTCATTTGAGTTTTAACCTTGCGGCCGTACTCCCCAGGCGGTCGATTTATCACGTTAGCTTCGGGCACCAAGCATAAAGCCCAATCCCCAAATCGACAGCGTTTACAGCGTGGACTACCAGGGTATCTAATCCTGTTTGCTCCCCACGCTTTCGCACATGAGCGTCAGTACATTCCCAAGGGGCTGCCTTCGCCTTCGGTATTCCTCCACATCTCTACGCATTTCACCGCTACACGTGGAATTCTACCCCTCCCTAAAGTACTCTAGACTCCCAGTCTGAAATGCAGTTCCCAAGTTAAGCTCGGGGATTTCACATCTCACTTAAAAGCCCGCCTGCGTGCCCTTTACGCCCAGTTATTCCGATTAACGCTCGCACCCTCCGTATTACCGCGGCTGCTGGCACGGAGTTAGCCGGTGCTTCTTCTGTAATTAACGTCAATGATATTATCTATTCAATAATACCCCTTCCTCATTACCGAAAGAACTTTACAACCCGAAGGCCTTCTTCATTCACGCGGCATGGCTGCGTCAGGGTTCCCCCCATTGCGCAATATTCCCCACTGCTGCCTCCCGTAGGAGTCTGGGCCGTGTCTCAGTCCCAGTGTGGCTGGTCATCCTCTCAGACCAGCTAGAGATCGTCGGCTTGGTAGGCCTTTACCCCACCAACTACCTAATCCCACTTGGGCTCATCTTATGGCAGGTGGCCCGAAGGTCCCACCCTTTCATCTCTCGATAATACGCGGTATTAGCTGCAGTTTCCCGCAGTTATCCCCCTCCATAAGCCAGATTCCCAAGCATTACTCACCCGTCCGCCACTCGTCAGCAAAGAAAGCAAGCTTTCTTCCTGCTACCGTTCGACTTGCATGTGTTAAGCCTGCCGCCAGCGTTCAATCTGAGCCATGATCAAACTCTTCAATTCAAGTTCAATCGCTCAATAAACTGCTTAGCTAAAGTTTACATATCTACTTCAAAAGTATAATGAATTTCTAGTTTAAGCACCTATTAAGACTTCTATCATTAAAATTTTTTAAAATGAAATCAATCAACAAGTGCCCACACAGATTGTCTGTTAGATTGTTAAAGAACAAAGAAAAACGACGCGATTTTGTAATCTCTTCTCTACAACGTCGCGTCGTTGTGTGCGGCGTATTATAGGCAAAAATAAATCTCGTGCAACCCCTTTTTTACACTTTTTGTAATTTTTTTTCGCAAAAGATTATTTTTTATACTTTGATAGGATCTTTCCTTGATCACTTGTCAGTTTTTTAGACGCTTCAATAATGCAGGAAGCTCTGCTATTGAATCTAATACATAATCGGCGAGATTTTCCCCCTCTTTAGTAATCGGTTTACCTGTTTTGACTAACACATTTAATTGGATATGTGCAGCCTTACCCGCCACCATGTCTTGGACAGTATCTCCGATCATAACAGATTGGCTAGGATCGATGCCTAATTCTTTGATGCCTTGCAGTAGCATACCCGCTTTAGGTTTACGACAATCACAAGCTTGTCGATATTCACCTATTCCTTCTATGTGGTGAGGACAATAATAAATACCGTCCAAATCCACTCCTCGATCAGCTAATGACCAATCCATCCATTCTGTTAACTGTAAAAATTGTGCTTCAGAGAAATATCCTCGAGCAATCCCAGACTGGTTCGTGACTAAGACAAGCAGGTATCCCATCCCCTTGAGTGCTTTTAATGCCTCTATACTACCTTCGATAAATTCAAACTGATCAATATCATGCACATAGCCATGATCAATATTTAATGTGCCATCTCGATCTAAAAAAACGGCTTTTTTCATATAAACATCCTTCTGTCAAAGAGATGAGACAAATTATCTCTCTTCTTAACGTGCTACGCAAATAAACGTTTAATTCTTTCTATTTTATAACCAATTATCATAAAAATATTTTGATTACATATTGACATGGAAATCTAGACGTCTAAAATAAAATCCAATGTGACTTAATATCGACTATAAAACAAAAGGGCTTATATGATTAAGCTAGAAAATATTAGTAAAATTTTTGATGTATCTGGCAAAAAATTGACCGCACTTGATAACGTGTCATTGCAAGTTCCTAAGGGGCAAATTTGTGGTGTCATCGGTGCATCAGGTGCGGGGAAAAGTACACTGATCCGTTGTGTAAATTTACTGGAGACCCCCTCTTCTGGTGCTGTGATTGTGGATGGGAAAGATTTAACGCAATTAAAAAATGCAGAATTAGTCCATGAGCGTCGCAATATTGGCATGATTTTCCAACACTTTAATTTACTGACATCACGTACGGTATTTGGCAATGTGGCATTGCCATTAGAGTTAGAAAATACGCCAAAAGAAAAAATCCACCAAAAAGTGAATGAACTTTTGACGTTAGTAGGATTAGCAGATAAAAAAGATGCTTACCCTTCGAACTTATCTGGTGGACAAAAGCAGCGTGTTGCGATTGCACGCGCCTTAGCAAGCGAGCCGAAAGTATTGCTATGCGATGAAGCAACCAGTGCATTGGATCCTGCCACGACACAATCTATTTTAACATTATTAAAAGAAATCAACCGCACTTTAGGAATCACAATTCTTTTGATTACGCATGAAATGGAAGTTGTTAAGCGCATTTGCGATAAAGTAGCTGTTATTGATAAAGGTCGTTTAATTGAGCAAGGATCAGTGAGTGAGATTTTTTCTAACCCGCAGACTCAGCTGGCTAAAGAATTTATTCGCTCAACATTCCATATCAACTTACCAGAAGAATATATGGAAAAATTATCTGAGACACCAAGACATTCACAGTCTTGGCCAATTGTAAAATTTGAGTTTACAGGCCGCACTGTTGATGCCCCCGTTTTATCTCAAGCATCGAAAATGTTTGGCGTGGATCTCAGTATTTTGACTTCGCAAATTGATTACGCGGGTGGGGTAAAATTTGGTTTCGTTATCGCTGAGATGGAAGGGGACGATGATGCCATTACAAAAACCAAAACCTATTTAATGGAACATAATGTAAAAGTTGAGGTGTTAGGCTATGTTTGATCAATTATGGGCAGATTTTACCCGAGAAATGACGCCAAGAATTTGGGAGCTCGTTGGTCTTTCAACATTAGAGACACTTTATATGGGCTTTGTCGCAACACTTTTCGCGATTGTTGTCGGCCTTCCCATAGGGTTTCTGGCGTTTTTAACAGGGAAAGGCGAAATTTTGGCACATCGTCGTGCCCACCAAGTACTTAATGTCATTATTAATATTGGACGTTCTGTTCCTTTTATTATCTTGTTAATTATTTTGCTTCCTTTTACACGCTTAGTCGTGGGAACAACGCTAGGGACTACTGCAGCAATCGTACCATTAAGTGTCTCCGCGATTCCTTTTTTTGCACGATTAACGTCGAATGCGTTACTTGAGATCCCTAGTGGACTGACAGAGGCGGCAAAATCAATGGGTGCGACAAACTGGCAAATTGTGACCAAATACTATTTGCCAGAGTCAATCCCTATTTTAATCAACGGTATCACGCTAACCTTAGTTGCTTTAATTGGTTACTCTGCAATGGCGGGAGCTGTCGGTGGCGGTGGATTAGGCAATCTAGCGATTACCTATGGTGAACACCGTAATATGATCTATGTAAAATGGATCGCAACAATTATTATCGTTCTGATCGTCATGTTAAGTCAAAAATTGGGTGACCATTTAGCTGAACGTTTTGATCATCGCTAATTAAAAAATACAACTTACACAACATCTTTCTTTAGAGGATTACTTATGAAATTAACAAAACTTTTAGGTCTTGCGACCATTTTCTCGGCAGTGGCATTAGCAGGTTGTAAAGATGATAAACCCGCTACCAGCACAGCAACTCAAGAACCTGCACGTAAATTAACGCTTGGCGTGATGTCAGGTGCAGAAGCACAAGTCGCAGAAGTCGCGGCTCGTATTGCAAAAGAAAAATACAATATTGATGTAAAACTGGTTGAGTTTACTGAATATACTCAACCCAATGAAGCACTTTCGAAAGGTGATTTAGACATCAACGCTTTCCAACACAAACCATATTTAGACAAAGAAGTGGAACAACGTGGCTATAAATTAGCGGTTGTAGGTAATACTTTTGTATTCCCAATCGCAGCTTATTCTAAAAAAATTAAACATGTTTCTGAGTTAAGAGAAGGGGCAATTGTTGCTGTACCAAACAATCCAAGTAACTTAGGTCGTGCATTATTACTATTAGAAAAACAAGGTGTAATCAAGTTAAAAGATTCAAACAACTTATTCTCAACATCAATTGATGTAGTAGAAAACCCAAAAAATATCACTATTCAAGAAGTAGAAACCTCACTTTTACCTCGTGCATTAGATGATGTGGATTTTGCTGTAATCAATAACACTTATGCAGGTCAACATGGCTTAACACGTGAAAAAGATGGTATCTTTGTTGAAGATAAAGACTCACCATACGTTAACTTAGTGGTTGCACGTGAAGATAACAAAGACAGTGCAGTCATCAAAGACTTCATTAAAGCGTTCCAAAGTGAAGAAGTCTATCAAGAAGCAGTTAAGCACTTTAATGATGGTGTTGTAAAAGGTTGGTAATCTTTTTCAAAGCAAACGAGGATCAAAAATCCCCAGTCTTATCGGCTGGGGATTTTTTTAACTAGTCAAAATCAATCGACTTGCCTTAGTTCATGTGGTAATCCCATTGCGCTAATAAGATACCCGTTGCAACTGCAATATTCAATTCGGCTTTCAAGGGATTCGCTAAAGACAAGACAACATGTTCATCACCTTTTTCTGCGAAGGTCGCTTGATTATTTTCACTCACTACAAAAACGACTTTCTTCGCAAACTGTACTTGATTGAGGGGGGTGGCTTGTTTACTGTGAGAAAGATGAACAATTTGATAATCCATTTGACGTAACTGTCTCAAGGCACGATCAATTTGCTCAGTCTCTAATACTCGAATATATTCCATTCCACCTTCTGCTACACGCATAGTGGCTGATGAGTTCAAATTATCGGTAAATTGACTTTCAACAATCACGCCTTTGATACCAAATACGGCACAAGTACGGAGCACTCCACCCAAATTATGCGCGTTGTGTACTGCATCGATCATCACAAGACAATCTTGTTTACGAGGAATATCTAAATAGCCTGATAACGTAAATGGTCGCGTTTTTTTGACCAACATACAAATTCCGCCATGATGTTCTGTACCACTCACCAAAGTTAATTCGTCGTTATCAACGACATGATAAACTTTTTTATTGGCGGCTAAATAACGGAATAATTCACCGCTCTTTTTCGCCATTTCAACAGTTGCCCAAATACGCACAATACTTTCTGGACGTTGTGAAAAAAGTGCGACACAGGCATTTTCGCCATAAATTTTCATTTCTTCTGCACGATTTTTCTTGATTTTCTCTGGTGCGCGAGGAGATAACGGGCCCGTTTTTTTCTCACGAACGGATTCGCTCACTCCCGTACTTTTCACAAGCACTTTCACTTTGCCTTCTTCACCACTCGCAGTACGCATAGTCGTTTCAACAAGACGTTGACTGATTTTTTCAGCCTGTGGTGACTTGTCTTTTTTGACAAAACGTGCGGATTTAGCCGCCATATCACTGACTGCACGTTCAAAAGGTTGTGCTGATTTGCTCTTAAAGTGCGGTTTCGTTTTCTCTGCTTTGTCTCCGACGACTCGTTCGTTAAATTTTTTTGAGGTTGCTTGTTGAAAGACAGGGGTTTTTGCTTTGTTGTTCATATTGATATGCCAATTCGATTATAAGAGCGCGCAAAGCTGGGTGAAAAATCACCTTCCTTTGCGATAAAGTGTGAGCATTATAACGAAAAAACCGTATTTTTCTACCAAGTTCCGTCGTAAATATTGTAAACTACTTAGCTAATCAAACTTAAAGAGAATGATTTTTTTATGTTGATAAACAAAACCAAACGAGCAAAACAAAATATCAATCGTTTATTCTGTTTACCGTTGCAGGCTGAACAAGTGGAATTTCTGTATCATCCAACAGAATTTAAGACCCAAATTATTCAGCTGATTAAACACGCGAAATCACGTATTTATGTTACCGCACTTTACTGGCAACACGATGAAGCGGGGCAAGAAATTTTAGATGAAATTTATCGAGCAAAACAGAACAATCCTGCGCTTGATGTGAAAATTTTCATCGACTGGCATCGCGCACAACGTAACTTATTAGGTGCTGAAAAAAGTGCCACCAATGCAGATTGGTATTGTACAGAACGAACTAAATATCAGTTAGCACAGGATCCCAATGTATTTTTTGGTGTCCCCGTCAACACACGCGAAGTATTTGGGGTATTACATATTAAAGGGTTTGTCTTTGATGACACCGTACTTTATAGCGGTGCCAGCATTAATAATGTCTATCTCCAACAATTCAATAAATATCGCTATGACCGCTACCATAAAATTACGCATCCTGAATTAGCGGATGCCATGGTGAATTTTATTCAACATTATTTATTAGATCCTAATGCGGTATACCCATTAGATACGGTCAACCGACCGAGCACAAAAGAGATCCGCCCAGCCATTAAAGCTTTCCGAAAAACCTTAGCTTTTGAAGCCAACTATGCATTAAAAGGGGGCACATTACTAGAAGAGCATCCAGAACAATTAAGCATTGCTACACTTTTTGGCTTAAGCAAATACAATAATCACTTAAACCAAACCATCGAAGATCTCTTCCAAATTGTTGAACATGAGTTAATTATTTGTACACCTTATTTTAATTTCCCACGTATATTGCAACAAAAAATTCGTCGTTTATTGAATAAGGGGAAGAGAGTCGAAATTATTGTTGGAGATAAAATAGCCAATGACTTTTATATTCCACCATCAGAACCCTTTAAAATGGCGGGCGCATTACCTTACTTGTATGAAAGTAATTTACGCCGTTTTAGCAAAAAATTTGAATATGAAATTAATCAAGGCTTGTTAACAATTCGAACTTGGAAAGACGGAGAAAATTCTTACCACTTAAAAGGTGTGTGGGTTGATCAACACTACATATTGTTAACAGGGAATAACTTGAATCCTCGCGCATGGCGTCTTGATGCAGAGAATGGCTTATTAATTCATGATCCGCAAAAACAACTGCGTCCACAAGTAGAGCAAGAGTTGAATCGCATCCGTGAGCATACTACAGTATTACAACATTATTCTGAGTTAGAAGAAATGAAACAATATCCTGCACCAGTTCAAAAGCTGTTGAAAAAATTTGCACGAGTAAAAGCTGATAAATTAGTGAAAATGATTCTATAATATGCGCGATGATTCGTGTGTAACATTCGTTTCGTCAGGATAAAAACTTATGAAAAAAGACCGCACTTTCGCGGCCTTTTCTATATTATTTTGTATCATCTATGATCAAGTAAGCTTTCGCAACGGGACCATGCACCCCAACGACTTTAATCAACTCAATATCTGCAGTCGAACTCGGACCTGCGATCAAATTCACACAAGATGGCATACGCTCACCACGTTGTGCTTTTTGGTGCAAAATCTCTGCAAGCTGTGCAACGCGTGGCAAAATTGTACTTTTTTTCAATAGGACAATAGAAACGTTTGGTAACAGACTGACCGAACGCCCCGATTGTGCATTCGAAAATAACACAATTCCACCAGATTCCGTTAAACCATACTCAGCAAAAACAATCCCAATATTTGCTGTATTGGCAAAAATGCGGTTCATTTCTGCGGTATGTGTTGACCAAATATGTGTTTCATATTGTTTTTGTACCGCAAGAGTCATCCCGCTTTCAACGAGACGTACATCATCATTCACAATAACTGGACCACCACCATACTGCTCACATAGTGTTAATAAATCTGCGACGGCATTGGCTGGTGTGGTCACCTTACAATTCACTAACATTGTTTGGGAAGCAAATTCCACAAAAGCTTCGCAACGCGTATCACAATCTAAATCAGTTAAACGCGTTGTGGGATAATGATTCAATTGCGGATAGCTTTTCGTCACAGTCGTACGACATTCACGCCCTAGTTGCTTCGCAAGGTTATCTAAAAACTGTTGTCTATTTTGTTGATCTAACATAGAAATTCCTCACTCTTAACGATTTTTGAACCAAGAACGGAAGCTTTCGCCTTCCGCCTCAGGTAAGTCACGCGCTTTAGTCCACTCTGCTACGGCACCAACTTGTAAAGGCATTTTCCCATTATGGATCGCCAATTTCGCTACTTTTGCCCCCAGATTCACCCCAATTTTCCATAACGCTGGATTACTATTTGCAAGCGTAAAGGCTTTCACGGAAAGACGCTCTGCTAATGGGGTCATGCTCATTTCTGCGATATTGCGACGGTGTTTCAATAATAAATGTGCTAATGGAATTTTTACTGGACAAACTTGGTTACACGCAGTACATAACGAACACGCAGACGGCAGATCTTTAAATTCCTCATACCCCCCTAAAATTGGTGAAATTACAGAGCCGATCGGACCTGGATATATCGAACCATAACCATGACCACCAATTTGACGGTATGCAGGGCAAGTATTTAAGCACGCACCACAACGAATACAACGCAATACCTCGCGGAATTCGGACCCCAACATTTTCGAACGACCGTTATCCACAATCACTAAGTGAAATTCTTCAGGACCGTCTGTTTCACCCAGAAGACGAGGACCCGTTAACCAAGTGTTATAACCCGTTAAACGTGCACCTACCGCACTACGTGCAAGCAATGTAATTAACACATCAACTTCTTTAAAAGTTGGCGCTAAACGTTCCATACCCATTACAGCGATATGCGTTTTGGGTAATGAAGTGGCTAAACGTAAGTTACCTTCATTTGTCACTAAACACACGCTGCCCGTTTCCGCCACCGCAAAGTTACAACCACTTACGCCGATATCTGCTTCTAGGAAATCTTTACGGATCGTTTCACGAATAAATAAAGTCATTTCTTCTGGCGTTTCAGAGCCGGTATAACCTAATTTTTCTGCTAACACTTTGCGAATTTGATGACGATCTTTGTGAATCGCGGGGACAACAATATGTGATGGCTTATCTTCTGCGACTTGTAAAATATATTCACCAAGGTCAGTTTCAATCACCTTGATGCCTTCCGCTTCAAGCACGTGGTTCATTCCGATTTCTTCGGTGACCATCGATTTTGATTTGACAATTTTTTTTGCATGTTTCGCTTTTGCGACATTTTTAATGTAGTTTGTTGCGTCTTCTGCCGTTGCTGCGAAATAAACGTGACCACCGTTTTCCGTCACTTTTTCAGATAACTGATATAAATAGGCATCAAGGTTTTCAATCACATGCTGACGAATGACTTTGGCTAATTCTCGCCATTCTTCCCAATGTCCTAATTCTTCCACCATTTTTTGACGGTTAGCGCCGATACGTTCTTGAGCCATCACCACCGCTTTACGCATAATGTCGTTTTGGATTTCTTCATGAATACGTGGTTTAAACTGAAGCTGGCTGGTTTTAATTGACATCATTTCTCTCCTTAGCGACTCATTAACACTTCAGCGATATGCATGACTTTTACATGATGCCCCTCTCGCTTGAGGCGCCCACCGATATTCATTAAACAGCTCACATCCGCACCAATCAGATACAACGGCTTCACTGCCATAATATGCTGTACTTTCTCTTTTACCATTTCACCTGAAATTTCAGCCATTTTGACAGAGAACGTTCCCCCGAAACCACAACAGGTTTCTTGATTGTGAATCGGTAATAAGGTTAAACCTTCTACATGTTGTAATAACTTAACGGGTTCTTCTTTCACGCCAAGTTTACGGAATAAACTGCAAGATGGGTGGTAAACAGCGTTACCCTCTAATTTTGCCCCCACATTTTCAACGCCTAATTTATTCACGATGAAATCCGTTAAATCATAAAAACGATCTGCGATTTTTTGCGCACGCTCAGCCCATTCGGGTTCATCTTTTAAATATTCTGGATAAGTGGTAATGGCATAAACACAAGATCCCGCGGGAGCAACGATAGGATAATCATTGACTTCAAACGTTTCGATAAGTTTTTTCATCGCAGGAATAGCTTGTGTCACATAACCACTGTTAATTGCTGGTTGCCCACAGCAACTTTGCTGTTCAAGGAAAGTAATTTGACAACCAAGTTGTTCAAGTAAAAGCACTGTTTGCTTTGCCACATTTGATTTCAAGGCATCCGCAATACAAGTGACATAAAAATTCACATTCATGTTTATCACTCCAATAAAGCACACATAGCTAGTCGCTCAATTCGCTATGTATGAAGCTATAAAAAGGGGAAGTTAATAAATAACAACCGCGACCAGTGCCGCAATGACACCGTACAAAAACATTGGTAGAACAGTACGTTTAAGAATTGAACCTTCTTGACGACTCACATTTAATACTGTACATACCGCAATAATGTTGTTTAAACACACCATATTTCCCATTGCGCCGCCGACTGATTGCAGCGCAAGAATAAGAGGAATGGACATCCCTGTTGTTTCTGCAATAGAGAGTTGAATACCACCGAACGTTAAGTTGGAAACCGTATTTGAACCAGAGAAGAAAGCACCAATTGCGCCAAGATAAGAAGAAAAATAAATCCATTTATCACCTGTTACATCAGCAAATGTTTTACCGATTGTGATCACCATAGCATCATAGTTATCGTTACCGACTAACATTAGTTTGACCATCACTAGTGCACCTAATAGGGCAAAAAAAGGTTTCTTAGTTTGATGATAAGTCGTCGACACGATTGTCTGAGTTTGTCTACTAGTCAATTTAAAGACGATAATAGAGACAATGACAGTCACAATAAAAGGAATAAGCGACGGTACATACAGGGTTTTATAGCTCTCATTAATGCCTTGTCCCAAAATATTATTGAGTGACAAGATCAGTGCCTGGCTGACACCAAACTCCCCTAGCCCACCGAGCGATACGGAGAACCAAGTTGTACCATCATTTAATAATTGTTTGATGCCAAGTTGATGAATACGGGTCACAATCAAAATCATAATTAACATCATTGTTGGGAAAAGGGCTTTCATCACATGTTGGGAGGTAACATTTTCTGACGATGAAGCCAGACTTCCTTCTTGGTGGATCCCCAGCCCCTTATTCGCAGAGACAATGGAAATCAACAAACCAACCGCACCGCCTACTAATGCAGGAAATTCATAGTTAATTTGCGCCAACAGGAAATAAGGAATTGTACAAGACAGGATACTCAGATAAATAAACACTAAATTTTGCTTAATCTGTTTCCATGTCACTAAAAAACGCAATGCGAATAACGGAATAATCCATGCTGCAACAAAATGAATGAACGCACTTTTCTGTCCCAATTCAAGTACCACATCATCACTTAATCCTAATGCACCAAAGCCAAACCAAGTGGGTGTGCCTACTGCGCCAAAAGAAACAGGCACCGAGTTCATGACTAAAGCTAACATCGCAACTTGTAAAGGTTTAAAACCGAGTCCCATCAGGATAGGGGCCGCAATCGCAGCTGGCGTACCAAACCCACTTGCCCCCTCAATCATAAATGTAAATGCCCAACCGATGATCATGATTTGAGCAACAGGATTAGGATTAATATTGGCTAACCATTTACGCAGGATGTCCGTACTTCCAGAGACTTCCATCATGCGATTAAATAAAATCGCCCCAAAAATAATTGTAATTGGCGTTTGTGTTGCAATTAATCCTGCAATCACATTTGCATTTAAACGAGTAAAGTCTGTTTCAAAGTAAAATGCCTGTAAAAAATACGTTAACAGCGCGATAAGAGGAAGGGCAATATAAGAAGGTAAGCTATTACGCTTAACCATGAAATAAATCAATAACCCAATAGGAAGGATACTTAAAAAGAACACCATAAAATACCTTATTTTAATTAATACTTTCCTTAATTAAAATAAAAGAGAAAGTAAATAATTATTTCTGAGTATATTATTTATAAAGCAATTTAAATGTACAAATAACATACTTAACTTTCCATAAATGTTAATGGGATGTTATATTAAAGTAATTTCAAAAAAAATACCTCAAAAATATGTCTTTTTACGCAATTTAATTCATAAATAAAATGAATTATCTTATTTTTAATCAATTACTGCACAAAATTTAACTTATTATTTTATTTATCTTTTCTCATATTCATTTTGATGGGTTTAAAAATAAAAAAGGCGATGTATTATTTACATCGCCTTTTTAACATTGATTAAAATTAAATCTCTTTAAAACATAATTCTTATTAATAATAAGATTAATATTTAATCTAAATTATAATTTTTCCACTAACGTTACGGCAGCACCAATATACGTTGCAGGTGTCATTTGTTGTAAACGCACTTTTTCTTCCGCTGGAATTTCTAATTTTTCGATAAACTCACGCATTGCGACTGCATCAACACGTTTACCACGCGTTAACTCTTTTAATTTCTCATAAGGTTTTTCAATGCCATAACGACGCATTACCGTTTGAATTGGTTCTGCTAACACTTCCCAGTTTTGATCCAGCTCATCACGTAAATGTTGTTCATTCACTTCTAATTTGCTGATCCCTTTGCGTGTTGCCGCATAAGCAATTAAACAATAGCCTAAACCCACACCTAAGTTACGCAATACCGTTGAGTCGGTTAAGTCACGTTGCCAACGAGAAATTGGTAATTTCGCCCCTAAGTGTGCCATCACCGCATTCGCTAATCCTAAGTTACCTTCCGAGTTTTCGAAGTCGATTGGGTTCACTTTGTGTGGCATTGTTGATGAACCAATTTCGCCCGCAATGGTACGTTGTTTAAAGTGGTTTAAGGCAATGTAGCCCCATAAATCACGGTCAAAGTCGATAATAATGGTATTGAAGCGAGCTACGTTATCAAAAAACTCAGCAATATAGTCGTGCGGTTCGATTTGCGTGGTGTACGGGTTCCACGTTAAACCTAACGAAGTTACAAACTCTTCACTGAATTTATGCCAATCAATGTCAGGATAAGCCGATAAATGTGCATTATAGTTACCTACTGCACCATTGATTTTCCCAAGAATTTCAATGTGTTGCAATTGTTTGAATTGGCGTTGTAAACGATACACCACGTTCGCCATTTCTTTACCCATTGTTGATGGTGATGCTGGCTGACCGTGTGTGCGTGAAAGCAATGGAATGGTTTTATACTCGTTCGCAAGGGCTGTAATGTCTGCGATTAATTTCTGCCATTCTGGCAGGATCACCTCTTCACGCGCGGTTTTTAACATTAATGCGTGAGAAAGATTGTTAATATCTTCTGATGTACAAGCAAAGTGAATAAATTCGCTCACTTTCGCTAATTCAGGTAAAGCTTCACTTTTTTCTTTTAAGAAATACTCCACCGCTTTCACATCGTGGTTCGTGGTGCGTTCAATTTCTTTGATACGTTCTGCATCTTGCAGGCTGAAATTTTCAACGATTTGGTTAAGGTAATCGTTTGCCTCTTTCGACAATGAAGAAACTTCTTGAATTTGATCAGTCGCCGCCAATTTTTGTAACCAACGAACTTCTACGGTTACACGGAATTTTAACAAACCAAATTCACTGAAAATTGAACGAAGTGAAGTGACTTTGTCTTGATAACGGCCATCAATCGGGGAAAGTGCAGTTAATGCATTAAGTTGCATAGAGGTTAGCTCCATAAAATAAGATGATTAAAGTGAAGAATAAATTTGTTTTGCCATTGCTGCAATCTTACGGCGTGAAAACAAAATTTGCCATTTTGTGCCGCCAACTTGGCGCCATAACACCGCAGAACGAATGCCAGCTAATAAGCAGGCTCGGATACGGTGGTGCATTGCAATTTGTTGTAAATGATAAGTTGAACCTTTGACTTGGATCTTATTGCCCAATGGGCTAATCACATCAACATAGATACTTGCCAGTGTCGAAAGCATTTGATCATCTAGCAGATCATAATGCGCAAGTTGAGTTGGTAAATACTGAATACGGCGGGCTAATTCGGCTTTCGCTTGAGGGTTTTTATTTAGTTTGCTTTCAAGCGCTAATAAACTAATCCAATATCGGCTAAGATCAGAACCACTGCCATTCATTTGCTCAAGTAAGGTTTCTAAACCTAATTTCAAATTCTTTTCATCACCACCAAAAACCGCAAGTGTGTTTTCTGGTGCCATTTGTAGCAAGGTATTCAAACTGACTTCCAACGCAGCAGGGTCGGCTTCGCCTTTTTCTGCAAACTGTTGGACTAACTTGGCGGCTTGGCAAACACCAGCCAGTGCTAAAGTAATATCGTAATAATTCGCCATAAGATTGGAATAAATTAAGACTAAAAAATCGGTGGACAATATAGCACTTTTTAACATTTTTTTAAAGTAAACGATATCGTCGCTGAAAATTTGATCTAGATCTCAAAAATTAAAATGCAATTTGTAAAACTAAAACGTTTTAGTTAAGATTGAAATTAGTAAAAATCAAATGAAAGTGGGAGAAACAAAATGGGGAAAATTTGGGTTTTAGGCGATGCGGTTGTCGATTTAATTCCTGAAGGGGAAAATGCCTATCTGCGTTGTGCTGGCGGTGCACCTGCAAATGTGGCGGTAGGTATCGCTCGTTTAGGCGGCACAACTGGCTTTATTGGGCGAGTGGGTGATGATCCGTTAGGACGCTTTATGCTACAAACCTTGCAACAAGAAAATGTCTGCACTCAACATATGAGTCTCGATCCACAACAACGCACTTCAACGGTCATTGTTGAGCTCAATGAAGGTGAACGCAGTTTCACATTTATGGTCAACCCAAGTGCGGATCAATTTTTAGACCTTTCCGATTTGCCCCACTTTAACTCAAATGATTGGCTACATTGTTGCTCTATTGCACTGATCAATGAACCTTCTCGCTCGACTACCTTTGAAGCCATTCGCCGTATTAAAGCAGAAGGCGGCTTCTTCTCTTTTGACCCGAATTTACGTGAATCCTTATGGAAAAGCTGCGCAGAAATGAAATCTGTGGTGAACCAAGTCGCCGCATTAGCAGATGTATTAAAATTCTCTGAAGAAGAATTGGTTTTCTTAACTGATAGCAAGGATTTATCAGAAGCCACCTCGAAACTCGCCAAACGTTACCCAGAGAAATTAATCATTGTGACCTTAGGAAAATTAGGCGCTACCTATTACTTACAAGGTGAAAGTGAATTAGTGTCCTGCAAACCGTTAATCCCCGTTGATACAACAGGTGCGGGGGACGCTTTCGTCAGTGGCTTATTATTTGGGATATCGCAAGTGGAAAATTGGAAAAATTCAACCGCACTTATGCAGATCATTAAACAGGCCAATGCCTGTGGTGCATTAGCTACAACGGCAAAAGGGGCAATGTCTGCTTTACCAAATAAACAACAACTGGATGCCTTTCTCGCCGAGTAAAGTGCGGTCATTTTTCTGCTATTTTGGGGACGTCGTTATGCATATTTTTAATCAAGGTAAATACAAAAGTTTGCACGCACAGCAAGCCGGTGAGCTTGAACACATTCGCCAGCAAGTGTTAAGAGATACAGAATTTCGCCCAACTTACCACCTTGCGCCAGAAACGGGTTTATTAAACGATCCCAATGGATTAGTGTTTGATGGTGAAAAATACCATATTTTTTATCAATGGTTCCCTTATGGTGCAATGCACGGAATGAAGCATTGGAAGCATTTGGTCACCCGTGATTTTCAGCATTTCCAAGAAGCAGATCCCTTAATTCCAGACGAATTATTTGAATCGCACGGCTGCTATTCTGGTGGTGCCCTTTTATGGCAAGATCACATCGTGGCGTTCTATACAGGCAACACTCGCAACGCAGAAAACCAACGGATTCCGCACCAAAATATTGCCATTTTCACGAAAGACGGCAAACTGTTAGAAAAGCGTTGTTTGTTAAACCAAGCCCCAGCAGGTTATACCGAGCACGTACGTGATCCCAAACCCTTTGTGACGAAAGAAGGGAAAATCCGTTTTGTGGTTGGTGCCCAACGTGAAAATCTTTCTGGCACCGCATTACTCTATGAAATGGCCGATCTTAACTCTACGCCACAACTGTTGGGCGAGCTCAACCTCTCTGATTTTGATAATAGCCACGTATTTATGTGGGAATGTCCTGATTTATTGCGAGTTCAAAATCAAGATCTGTTTATTTGGTCGCCTCAAGGCAAAATTCGTGAAAACTACGCCTTCCAAAATAACTATCACGCCACTTATGCGTTAGGCAAATATCAAGATTTACGCTTTCTCGCACAACACGTTGAAGAACTAGATTATGGCTTTGATTTTTACGCACCACAAAGTATTCAAGGGGCTGAAGGCATTTATTATGCGTGGGTGGGCTTACCTGATTTAACTTACCCGACAGATGAATATCAATGGCATTCAATGTTGAGTTTGCCTCGTCAATTTTCGATAAAACAAGGAAAACTTTATCAACGCCCAATCGCTCAAGTGTATACACAATGCTTGCCCGTGAAACAATATCAGGTTGAAGGCAAGCAACAGATTGCTCATTTAGATCGAAGTTATCTTCAATTTAATGCCGAAAATCAGCCTTTCACCCTTCGATTTTTCGCTAACGAAGCTGGACAAGAGCTGATTTTACGCTACCAAGCGGGCATTTTGACTTTAGACAGAACTCACACAAAACAGACCGCACTTATGCAGCAATTTGGTGAACAACGTCATTGTGTTTTAGGCGAATTAAACAAAGTCGAAATTTTCTTTGATCGTTCTATTGTGGAGATTTTTCTCAATGACGGGGAAAAAGTGATGACCTCACGTTTCTTTATTCCTGAACGAGAAAATGCCTTAGATAGCTCTCGCCCGCTCTGTGTTTCTGTGGCAGAATTAAAACCCATTATTTTTACTGGTTAATTTTTATTGATTTCAATTTACGCTATGACGATAACAAATAAAAAACGCGTTACTCTCAACGATATTGCGAAACTTTGTGGCTTGTCCACCACCACCGTCAGTATGATTTTGAATAATCGAGGTGAAGAATTTAAAATTAAAGCGGAAACTTGCCAACGAGTCAAAGCCATTGCAGAAGAACAAGGCTATCGTGCCAATGTCTATGCAAAATCCCTTAAAATGCAACGTTCTCACGTGATCGGTTTGGTCATTCCTGATCTGACCAACTATGGTTTTGCTTATACTGCGAAGATCTTGGAAAAGCAATGTCGTGAAAATGGCTTACAACTCATTATTGCTTGTTCGGATGACAACCCACAACAAGAAAAATTAGCGATCGAACGCCTATTAGATCGTCAAATTGATTTTTTAATTACCGCACCGACACATCAAGATACCACTTATTATAAAAAAATTAGCCAACAAATCCCGATTCTACAATTAGATCGCTGTGTGCCAAACTTAACACTGAATTATGTGATCAGTAATGACAGTGAAAAAATTGCGACACTCATTCCTCAGCTTGCGAGTCAATATCAATTAACAGAATTTATATACTTTGGTGGGCAACGTATACTTTCGCCCAGTGAGTCCCGTTTAGCGGGCTTTTTACAGGGGCTTGAACAAGCGAATATTGCGATTCAAAATGAATGGATTTTACACCGCACTTATCAGCCAGAGGCAGGCTATCAAATGCTAGCGGAAACCGAAGCAAAATTAGGGCGTTTACCCCAAGCCATTTTCACAGCGTCCTACACCTTATTAGAAGGCGTATTACGCTATTTAACTGAACATCAAAAAATGGATTTATTACTTAATCGTCAGTTGCATTTAGCGACCTTTGATGATCACGATATTTTAAATGCGCTCCCCTTCCACATACATTCGATTAAGCAAAACCACCACCAAATTGCGCAACATATTTTTTCGCATATTACGCGCTATTTTGAAGGTAAAAAAAGCCATAATGAAAAAATCGAATGTGACATTATCTATCGTCATTAATCCGTATCACTATGGGGAATGCTATCGCTCCCCTTTTTCTGTTGATAATCTACCCATTTCTCTATTTTTGCTTGTTCAAAAATCCTCATTTTCATTCATTCCTTAGAAAAAATGTGATCCAGCCCACAAAACTAAAACGTTTTAGTTAACACCTCTTTCATAACTAAAACGATTTAGTTAAAATATAACCAATTTATTTTATACACATCAACTCAACATAGGCGGTGACTATGAACTTCCAGCAAATCGCACAACAGGTGATTGACAAACTCGGTGGTAAAGACAATATCTCTGCAGCTGCACATTGTGCAACACGTTTGAGAATCGTTGTAAAAGATGAAACGCTCATTGATAAAGAGGGCATCGAAAATATCGAGGGCGTTAAAGGGCAATTTTCAGTTGCGGGGCAATATCAAATTATTTTCGGCTCAGGCACGGTCAACAAAGTTTACGCTGAGTTAAGCCAAATTTTAGGTATCGGTGATATGACGACCTCTGAAGTGGCAAATGCCGGTAACGAAAAACAAGGCTTGTTGCAACGCTTAGTCAAAGGATTAGCTGACATCTTCGTACCAATTATCCCTGCAATTGTTGCTGGTGGTTTGTTAATGGGTATTCACAGTATGTTGACAGCAAAAGGCTTCTTCGTTGAAGGCAAAAATGTTGTCGATCTGTACCCTGCCATTGCTGATTTAGTGGATTTTATTAATACCGTTGCCAATGCACCTTTTGTCTTTTTACCTGTTTTACTTGGTTTTTCAGCCACTCGAAAATTTGGTGGTAACCCCTTCTTAGGTGCGGCACTTGGCATGTTATTAGTCCACCCTGCACTTTCTGATGGTTGGAACTATGCACTCACGCTAGCTAAAGGCAATATTCAATATTGGAATATTTTTGGTTTAGAAATTGAGCGTGTTGGCTATCAAGGCACGGTAATTCCTGTTTTAGTTGCCTCTTGGGTATTAGCCACTTTAGAGAAAAACTTACGTAAAATCGTTCCTTCATTCTTGGATAACCTTATTACGCCACTTTTCGCCTTATTCATTACTGGCTTGCTTGCCTTTACTGTCATCGGGCCATTAGGACGTGAAGCGGGTTCATTAATTAGCACAGGGTTAACGTGGTTATATGATACTCTCGGTTTCGTAGGCGGTGCAATTTTCGGTACTCTTTATGCCCCAATCGTAATCACAGGTATGCATCAAACTTTCATTGCAGTAGAAACACAATTGCTTGCTGAAGTCGCTCGCACTGGCGGTACATTTATTTTCCCAATCGCAGCAATGTCAAATATTGCGCAAGGTGCTGCTTGTTTAGGTGCAGCTTATGTGATGAAAGATGCCAAAGTCAGAGGTATCGCAGTGCCTTCTGGTATCTCTGCCTTGTTAGGTATTACTGAACCTGCAATGTTTGGTGTCAACTTACGCTATCGTTACCCATTCATTTCTGCAATGATCGGCGCGGGTATCTCTAGCGCAGTCATCGCCTTATTCAATGTGAAAGCCATCGCACTTGGCGCTGCAGGTTTACCAGGTATTCCATCAATTAAACCTGACAGCTTAGCGATGTATTGCGTAGGAATGTTGATTTCCGCCTCTATCGCCTTTACCTTAACTGTCATCTTAGGTAAAAGAGCGCAACTCAAAGCAGAATAACGCAATTTAGATGCATAAGATAAAAGATGCCGTGATCAAAAAAATCACGGCATTTTTCTTTTCAAAAGCGTATTATATCCACATATTATGTGTCATTATTTTTTATTGTCTAGGATCCTTTATGAAACAGTTAGCTAAAATTTGCTTGATTTTGACCGCACTTTTGCCCGCCACCCTTTTTGCCAAAATCAATGTCGAACAAGCCCTCATCTTTAATGCAAAAGCAGGAGAACCTACCGCCATATTTATGAATATTTATAATGAAGGTGAGGAAGATGTCAGCTTAGCTATGGTACAAAGTGACATCGGTGCTCATTTAACATTGCACGGCACGCAAAATGGTAAAATGGTTGAAGTGAATGGCATTAATATTCCCGCCCATAAAATGACGTCACTCAAACGAGGTGGGCTACATATTATGGTGTTTGATGTTGAACAAGAACTCGAAGTCGGCAAAACATTTCCACTGCGTCTACTATTTGATAATGGCGAAATCATTAAGATTGATGCAAAAATTATTCAATACCAATAAATCATCATAAAAATGAGCTAAAATAAACAACATTATTTCTCATTTTTGAAAACTAATGGAATAAGTATGAAGATTTTAATTATTGGCCCTTCTTGGGTTGGCGATATGATGATGTCGCACAGTTTATATCAAGTGCTCAAACAGCAATATCCTGCGTGTGAAATTGATGTAATGGCGCCAAATTGGTGTAAACCACTTCTCGCCCGTATGCCTGAAGTGCGTAATGCGATTACAATGCCAATCGGACACGGTGCATTTGCACTTGGTGAACGCTATCGCTTAGGCAAATCATTACGCAATCAATATGATATGGCGATTGTATTACCGAACTCGTTAAAATCTGCTTTCATTCCATTTTTTGCCAAAATTCCACGCCGTCGAGGTTGGAAAGGCGAAAGCCGTTATATTTTCTTAAATGATATTCGCAATAACAAGAAAGATTATCCGATGATGGTGCAACGCTATATTGCGCTAGGCTTTGAAAAAGGTGTGGTGCCAAAAGCGGCAGATTTACCATGCCCAGTGCCCTATCTGACGATCAATCCTGAAGAACAAGCAGAAACTTTAAAAAAATTCGAAAAACAGACCGCACTTGCAGAGCATCGTCCGAGTATTGGTTTCTGTCCAGGTGCTGAATTTGGGCCTGCAAAACGTTGGCCACATTATCATTACGCAAAACTCGCAGAACTGTTAATTCAACAAGGCTATGCCATTCGCTTATTTGGTTCAGCAAAAGATAGCGAAGTGGGTGAAGATATTCGCCAAGCATTACCAGAAGAGTTACGCAATTATTGTGTCAATTTAGCAGGGCAAACCTCGTTAAATGAAGCAGTGGATTTAATTGCAGATTGTGCAGCTGTTGTCAGCAACGACAGTGGTTTAATGCATATTGCTGCCGCCGTACAACGCCCATTAGTGGCACTTTATGGTCCAACTAGCCCAACGTATACGCCGCCATTATCCGATAAAGCGATCATTATTCGTTTAATCGAAGGCGGCTTAATCAAAGTGCGTAAAGGCAAAGACAGCGCAGAAGGTTATCATCAAAGTTTAATGGATATTCAGCCAGAAATGGTGTTGGAAAAACTCACAGGATTACTGACACGCTAATGAAAATTTGTTTAGTCAAAACCTCATCGATGGGCGATATTTTACACACACTTCCCGCCCTGACCGATGCTCAAAATGCGATCCCCAATTTACAAGTGGATTGGGTGGTTGAGGAAAATTTTGCTGAAATTCCACATTGGCACAGTGCCGTCAATCAGGTTATTCCGATTGCGTTACGTCGTTGGCGAAAATCCCCTTTGACAGCTGACACGCAAAATCAATGGAAAAACTACCGCACTTTATTGCAAGCCGAGCAATATGATGCAGTGATTGATGCACAAGGGCTATTCAAAAGTGCATTTTTTGCTACTCGTTTAGCAAAAGGCACAAAACACGGCTACGATCGCCATTCCATTCGTGAGCCAATCGCCTCCTTTTTTTATGATAAAAAATATGCGATTAGTTACCAACAACACGCAGTAGAACGTATCCGCCAACTATTTGCGCAAAGTCTTCATTATGCGTTACCACAAACACAAGGCGATTATGGCATTGCTCGCCATTTCCCAACCGAAGCAAGCGACACGCCTTATGTGATATTTTTCCACGGCACGACACGCCAAGATAAATTCTTGCCAGATGAACAATGGCGAAAATTAGCAGAAAAAGTGACCGCACTTGGTTTAGAAATTCGCTTACCTTGGTCAAATGCATCAGAAAAACAGCGTGCTGAAATGATCGCTCAAGATCTGGCGTTGGTAAAAATTCTGCCCAAGTCTAGACTAACAGAACTTGCCCAACAGATTGTCAATGCGCGTGCAGTCGTCTCAGTAGATACAGGGCTCGCGCATTTAACGGCAGCATTAGATAAATGCAACATTACCTTATATGGTGCGACAGACCCCAACTTAATTGGCACTTATGGGCGACATCAGCATTATTTGGTCGCGGACAGTATGGCAGCATTCCAAACAGATCACATTTTGCAAAAACTCACCGCACTTCTGCTACAATCCAATGAACAGAGCTAAGCCTTACATCTGAAGTGTCTTATTTTTATCCCAAAAACCAAACATTTCATGGTAATACCAGTCGTGTACCTCTCGCTGAAGTGAAACACTTAAATAAGCCGCAGGCAAAGATTGGATATCCTCAATACCTAACGCTTCGGCTAATTGTAGCGCCACATCTGACAAAGAGGCGTGCAACCAAGGTTTAACAAGACCTTGTGGACAAGGCGGAATCGTTTTATAACGAATAGTAGACAACATACTGTATTGATCTCGCTTCAAGCTATCCGCATCATAAAACGAGAAGCCCCAATCTGATTCTTCATCGTATTGACACACCACGTTTTGCTCTGGCACGCTTTGTCTAAAACGGGTCATCAAAGGTAAGTTGGCTGACAAGCGATTGGTATAGCCTTTATCCCAATATAAATTGACATGGTTTGCCTGAGAAGCATTCAACAACTCAGCGATAACCGCGTGCTCTAAATCGGCTAATTTCTCTTTTGGGCGCAAATTTTCAGGTTTCACAATACGTGGTGTGGCTTGAATATGCGCTAACTCCTGCTCTGAAATCAATTTCGCTAATTGATGGGTCGTCAACGTATTGCGCTCACTTTCAAAACCAGGACGCCAATAAATCGGTTTAGTATGATCGCGATTAGGCGCCAATCCTCGCCAATGAGTCGGCAATAAATAAATATTGGGTTGTTCTGCTATTTTTTCTGCACGGTGTCGCCACACTCGCCCCGCAAGCTGAATAATCGAACGCATAGAAGAAGGGTCAACAATTGCCCAGTCATAATCATGATCGCGTCCCACTTCAGTAACGGGGCTCCCCAATACAATAAATACATGATGTTTAGCGGGGTGACTGGCAAGCGCGGTGATAATTTCAGGTTGTTGATATAATGCCTGCGGTTGATGCCGATCGAGCAAACGGTCGAGTTTTTCTTCTAAACTCGAACGCAATAACAATAGCTGTCTAGAATGATAACAACACAAGTGGAAACAATAATCAGATAACTCATCTTGCTCAGGGAGCTGTAAAAGTGCTTGTGCAAGAGGCACCATCGGTGTGATATTCGAAAAACGAATCAACCCGACACTGACTTTTTTCTGTGTTTTCGGGTCAATTTCGCCATGAAATTCATGCAATTTTGCGGCATATTTCAATAATTGTTCCGCCAACATATGATAATCAATTGGCTGGTTTTCCTTCGCTTTTAACGGCGGTAAGCTCAAAATTTCCGCTTTACGACGTACTGGGCTTTTAGCTAAATGAGCCGCACGCTGCAAAACAAATTGTTGATGTGTCGTCATAAACATCTGTGCATCATGACAGGCTAAGTGTTGCTGCTCAAACTCATCAACCCAAGCACAGCAGACTGGCAAGTCTGTGGCGATGCCTTGTTGTTGATTATAAATTTGACGCCCCGCTTGATAAGCACGAAATAATCCTGTGATAAAGTCTGGCGTCAACGTAGCAGAAGACAACAACACACGACTACCAAATAACCCCGCTAAATGCACCAAACGGCTCAAGGCAGGAAGATCCTCTTGCCCAAAATCATCGGGTTCATCCAGAATTAAATCTGAGGTCAATAAACGCAATGTAGGGATGATATGATGCCCACCACGAACACTTTCTGATGCCGCAATAATATGATCCAATGTACAACTCACCAACGGGGCATACAGCAGTTTCTTCATTGCAGGATCTTTTTTGGTTAAAAAGTCTGAAACCTCTTCATCTTCGACCGCACTTTCAAGATAGGCAGCCCCTTCAACTGCCATATTCTCGAACCACGATTCGACACTTTCACTCCCCATGTTCGCTAACTGTGCGGCCCGTTCTTGCTGTAATTCATACAGTTTTCTGACCGCACTGCTTCCAACCAACACCGCTAAATAATCTTGTTCTTTAGCATGTGTTAAGGCTAAACGTTGGCTTAATGCTGTGCCTGTTTGTAACGTTAGCACGCGTAACCCGAGCGCGATTGTCAATCTCGCCCCTTTCTTTTGATCACTTAACGCATACATCATTTTCGCATTGGCAAAGGTTTTCCCACAGCCCGTACTCGCCATATTTACCCCAAAGAATCCATGCGTTTCACTGGTTTTCTGTATACTTTTTGCCAGATTCACCACGCGATTTTGCCAAGCAAAACGCCCTTCCGCAGGTTTCGCAAACGGTTTATGTCGCGCGATACGCGGTAACTCTCCACTGAATTTAGGCAATAAACGAGCAAATCGATTTGCCATTTGACAAACACCTAATAAATGCTCATCCAATGCTTGTTTGACATCGCCTTTCTCATCTGTATTGGCATACAAAACGCGTGTTTTATCGCCTAACTCAGTATTGCTGCCTTGTGAAGAATAGTAATGATCGCCCGCGACTAAAGATAAACGAGTGAGTAAAAGGACAAAAGGATCTTCCATGTAAGAGGAAGAAAATAATGCAGGGTGATTGAGTGCTTTTTTTGCCCATCGCGCCATCACTTTTTGCCAAGCTCGACTTTGTGTCACAACATGCTCAAATTGCCAAAAGTGATGAGGCGTAGGATGAGACGAATCATTCACTACCCAACGGGCAATCGGACGGTAATCACTAAAAAAAGTCTTAAAATCACGCTGACAATATCGGCGTAAATCTCTCAGGTAATTGCGATTCGGTACGAAAAAATTTTCACTAAATGGAAGACGATGATGAGAGGTAATTAACCAAATCATGACTTTCGCAATTGGTGGTAACTGATCAAAGCCAGAAAAAGCCTTTTTCCCATCATCTTGAATAATACCATTAAACCAGTGGGGATGTTGCTGTTCAAATTCCTCCCAATTGGCTAATCGCTCCAACCATGCCTGATCCGTATGACACCCTGAAATCATCGCTTCAAATAAGCGTGCAGAGATCCATTCATGTCGATACGGATCTGCAACAGGCAGTGCTGTACGACCTTTCAAGAGCTTGTTCTGAAAACCGATACTCGATTTTCCAATATCATGTAACAAGGCTGCAAGTGCGGTCAAAATTTGAATTGAATAGGCGTTTTTCCATGACACTTCCTCTTCGGCACGTAAAATATTACGCGTAGTGTAGTTCGTCGGTACACGGCCCTGATCATTAAATTGACGTTTATCGCCGACAATCCATAGCAACTCGGTCGCATTTTTTTGATGTGTCCAATAACACGCTACCGCCGTATTTTTACGCGCCGTTTGACGCAACATCCGATACAACGTCTCTAAACCTGCTTGGGTTATCGCCGTCTGCCAGACGCGATCGCCACAACGTTCCGCAAATTGATCCAAAATTCGCCGAGTTTCTGTCAGTGCATTTTTCTGGCATTGGCTAACTAACAAAATATTCATCCGACTCTCCTTGTTGAGCAAGTTGTTTCAAGGTATCAATCATGATATCAAGTGCACCAAAATGCAGCAGGTTTTCAATACAGGCTTGGCGAAATTCCTTTTCTGATTCGCCTTTTTGTGCCGAAATAAACGCTTGCGGCAAAATCATACTGTCTTTAATAATATCCGCCGTATCAAACACTAATCCGCCTCGTCGAGTTTTACCATGCAATACAGACAAACCATGAGGTAAGCCTAATACCCAACAAGCTGTTGCCCCCAAACCATAGGCTAAATAGTTACCGTGATCTAAAAACTGGTTCACACTATCTACACTCTGACCACGCTCACTCCGTTTAAAAATGGGATCATTTATAGTTGCTTGATTTGCCAAAGCATAGAGTTTCGTGGTTAAACGCCCTTCGGCAGCCAGTAACGCTTGGCTGTGCACCGCTTGCTCAAATTCCTGCTGATACTGTTGCACCAATGCACTGAGCTTTTCAGTAGGATAAGTCCAATCTAATTTTGACCAAATCACTTCCAGCAAAGACAGTCGGCGTTGTTGTAACGCTTTAGCGATAACTAAACGTTTTTCATCATCAAACCAAAATCGACACCATTGTTGCAGATAGATAACAGGGCGATATTCACTCTGTGGGCTAAAAAAATCACACCCGATCTCAGGTTCTGTTCCATTAAACAACGGTGTGCCGCCACCACTACAAAATCCAACCATCACTCCCGCTTTCGACAATTCGCGCATCGCAGCTTGTGTAATCGATGTCCCACTGCCTAACAACAAACAAGTTGTATTTGCAATCGGAATATTCCAATAAAATGAGGCTTTTCCTTCGTCGGTCACATACTCTACCCGCCCGCCATTTAACAACACACGGCAATGTTCTAAATAATAAAGATTCGCGCGTTTAGAATGCAGAATGGTCTTCAAATCGGAAGAAGCAATATAAGGTGTATTAGGCACAGCGCCTCCTTAACTAAGAAGAGCAAGAAGTTAAACGATAATTGAACATGTTCAAATACTAACCTAGACTAGTGTTCAAAAACAACCATATGCCTACCACACCGACATAAAAAATCCCCACAACAATCATGTGGGGATAAACGATCTAATTTCAGCATACGCTCAATGATTAAATGGCTTGCTTTCCATCCTTATAGCATCAACATGCTGCAGTAGACTGAACGTAAAAACAATCTCTATGCTTTTTCTAATTTACGCCAGTTATAATAACCGTAAAGAGAGTTTAATAAATAAGCAACATACATCATCACCATGGATAAAGACCCCTCCGATGCTTGCGTCCATAACACAATAGAAATCACGTTTAACGTAATCCATAACAACCATTGTTCACGATAACGCAGAATCATTAAGAGTTGAGCCACCACCACAATTACTGTTGTTAAACCATCTAATCCCGTTGAACTACCGCCTGCGGCATTTAATGCCTGTACAAATAATAATGTTCCCACGGCAATTGAACCTAATGTAATAGCCCAACCCGTTAACGTTAAGGATTTTGTCATCACGCTTTCACTGTTGTTGGCGTCTTTATGTAAATTATTTTTCCATAAGAAATAGCCAATAAATTGCGCAGGAATATACACATACAGTACGGTATTCATTTCACCAAGGTAATTTGCACCCCATGCCACATAAAAATAAGTATAGGCAAAAATTAACCCAAAGAAATAATTACTGATTTTTCCCTTACTCACAAACACCACACACAAAATACCGGCAATCCCAGAAATCATAGCAAGGACAGAATCTGGTTCGATAAGGTATGCTATGATTTGAGCCGCTAAAAAAATAAACAACCAGATTGCTTCAAACGGTTTCCAGCCGCCTAAAAATTCATTTTTAATTGTAGTGAGATTCATCATTCTCTCCTCCGAAAAGCCACTAGTCGTGCTTTTTTACACCCTAAAAAAGCAATTGTCAACTACAGGCTACATTCTTATAGTAAAAACAAAATATATAATGACTTTTGTAATATATACACCAAAATAAGTGGATTCAATCATGGAAAAGACACAATCAAGATTTCATTTTATTTTTCAAAACAAGATCGCTAAAATAGCCGGCTATTTTTTATAAAAACAATGATTAGAGAAAGTATTTTATGACATTTGCAGTAGGTCAACGTTGGATTAGTGAAAGCGAAAATAGTCTTGGTTTAGGTTTAATTGTCGGTGTGGATATGCGCACCGTCACCATTCTTTTCCCTGCGTCAGAGGAACAACGTATTTATGCGTTAGATTCAGCCCCTTTAACGCGTGTGTTATTTCAAGTGGGTGATGAAATTACACACCACGAAGGCTGGAAAGGCACTGTGTTAGATATTTTAGAAAACAAAGGTGTGGCATTTTATCTGGTGAAACGCAGTGACAATGGCGAAGAAGTCACGATGAAAGAAATGGATTTAGCTCACCAAATGACGTTCAGTAAGCCACAAGATCGTTTATTTACTGCACAAATTGACCGCAACGAACATTTTGCGGTGCGTTATAACGCATTAAAACACCAACAAGCACAATTCCAGTCGCCATTACGTGGCTTACGTGGCATTCGTGCGGGCTTAATTCCACACCAATTACATATTGCAAAAGAAGTTGGGCAACGTACCGCACCACGTGTGTTATTAGCCGATGAAGTGGGTTTAGGAAAAACCATTGAAGCGGGAATGATCTTGCAACAACAGTTGTTTGCAGAAAAAGTGGAACGTGTGTTAATCATCGTGCCTGAAACATTGCAACACCAATGGTTAGTGGAAATGTTGCGCCGTTTTAACTTACATTTCTCATTGTTTGATGAAGAACGTTGTGCAGATTTTGAAGATCCAACATCTGCCTTATGGATCAATCCATTCACGACAGAATCCCAAATTATCTGCGCATTAGATTGGTTACGTGAAAAACCAAAACGTGTAGAACAATTACTCGAAGCGGGCTTTGATATGTTGATTGTGGACGAAGCTCATCACCTTGCGTGGTCTGAAGACAACCCAAGTTTGGAATATCAATTAGTGGAACAGCTTGCACGTCAAATTCCAGCAGTATTATTACTGACAGCAACCCCAGAACAACTTGGGCAAGAAAGCCACTTTGCACGTTTAAGTTTGCTTGACCCAGACCGTTTCCATGACTACCAAGCGTTCGTAAAAGAACAGCAACAATATCAACCCGTTGCCGATGCAGTGCAAAGCTTGCTTGCGGATAAGCCATTAAGTGCGGTAGAAAAAAATCATATTTCGGATCTTTTGTCTGAACAAGACGTTGAGCCAATGTTAAAAGTGATTGACTCTAATGCCGATGAAGAACAAAAAGCCTTAGCACGCCAAGAGCTTATCGATAACCTGATTGACCGCCACGGCACCAGTCGCGTGTTATTCCGTAACACACGTCAAGGGGTAAAAGGTTTCCCACGCCGTACTTATAACCAAATCACCTTGGAATTACCAAAACAATACAATAATGCGGCAAACGTGTTAGCAATGTTAGGTGAAAAAGGCGAGAAAGATTCGTTCTATCCAGAGCAAATGTTCCAAAAACTGAATCCAGATGCACGCTGGTGGGAATTTGACCCGCGTTTAGAATGGTTAATCACATTCTTGAAAAATCACCGTGATGAAAAAGTGCTTGTGATTTGTCGCCAAGCCAATACGGCGATTCAATTAGAACAAGCATTACGTGAAAAAGAAGCCATTCGTGCGGCAGTGTTCCACGAGAAAATGACTATTGTCGAGCGTGACCGTGCGGCGGCTTACTTTGCCCAGCAAGAAGAAGGCGCACAAGTGTTATTAAGCTCGAGCATTGGTTCGGAAGGTCGCAACTTCCAATTTGCCAGCCATTTAGTGCTATTCAATCTACCAGATAACCCAGATTTATTGGAGCAATGTATCGGACGTTTGGATCGTATCGGTCAAACTCGTGACATTCAAATTCACGTGCCTTGTTTTGCAGATACAGCGCAAGTGGTGCTTGCTCGCTGGTATCACGAAGGTTTAAATGCCTTTGAAGAAACTTGCCCAATGGGGATGACTTTGTTCGAAAAACACCGTGCACAATTAGATGAAATGTTACAAAAACCAACCGCACTTGAAGGCTTTGATGACTTTATTGCACAAACTCGCAAACAGCAAGTTGAGCTAAAACAAGTCTTAGAAAAAGGGCGTGACCGTTTATTAGAACTCAATTCAAATGGCGGTGAAGTAGCACAACAACTTGCTAGTGATATTGCCGAACAAGATGGTTCAACAGAATTAGTGAATTTTGCGTTAAATCTGTTTGATATTATCGGTGTGGAACAAGAAGATTTAGATGAAAAATCTATTGTCATTAGTCCAACAGGGACGATGCTTGTGCCTGATTTTCCTGGCTTAAAAGAAGATGGCTCAACGGTGACTTTCGATCGCCAACTTTCTCTTGCGCGTGAAGATCTTGAATTTATCAGCTGGGATCACCCGCTTATCCGCAACGGTATTGATTTGATTACGTCAGGCGATATCGGCAAAAGTGCGGTCAGTTTATTGATTAATAAAGCATTACCCGCTGGTACACTCTTACTTGAAATGATTTATGTGGTCGAAGCACAAGCACCAAAAGGCTTACAGCTCACACGTTTCTTGCCACCAACGCCAATCCGCTTATTGCTTGATCAAAAAGGCAATAACTTGGCAGACCAAGTGGCATTTAATGCACTACAAAAGCAATTAAAACCCATTGGTAAAAATATGGCGAACAAAGTAGTGAAAATGGTGCGCCCGAATATCGAACAGCTTATCAAAGCGAGCGAACAAAAAATCGTTGCACAAGCAGAACAAATTATCCACAATGCACAACAGCTTGCGGATCAAACCCTCAGTGCAGAGCTCAACCGCTTAACGGCATTACAAGCAGTGAATAAAAATATCCGCCAAGATGAAGTCGAGGCGTTGGAAAACATCAGAACACAATCTCTCGCCCAGCTACAGCAAGCCACTTGGCGTTTAGACAGCTTACGTGTGATGGTGAGTAATAAAGAATAAAACGTTAAAGAAAAGCACCGCACTTTTAACTCAACAAAATCAGTATTAGTAAAAGTGCAAAACTAACAAAAACAAGAAAGTAAACGTTCCCGTGTAAACCGCCCGAGAACAACACCATTTTTTAGTTAAATAAGGTTGCGTAGCAAAGCGAAGACAACTTATTTACCGTGAAGAAAAATGAGGTTGTATGAGTGAAACACGGTTTAGTCGGGGTGTATTTCTTTGGTGACTTTCTTTGTACAAGCAAAGAAAGTGACAAACTAGAAACAGAAATTAAAATGGCCTTAATTATCTACAACCCACCCACAGAACCTTATCTCGATATCGTCCATTACGACGATCATTTTGTCGTGGTAAACAAACCGAGCGGCTTGCTCTCAGTACCCGGCAATCAACCGCAATATTACGACAGTGCAATGTCGAGAGTGAAAGAAAAATATGGTTTCTGTGAACCGGCACACCGCTTAGATATGTCAACCAGTGGCTTGATTTTGTTTGCGTTAAGCAAAGCGGCAGATCGTGAATTAAAACGCCAATTCCGCGAACGTGAACCGAAAAAGCATTATCAAGCACTCGTTTGGGGACATTTGGAAGAAGACCAAGGGGAAGTCAATCTGCCCCTAATTTGCGATTGGGAAAATCGCCCTCGCCAAAAAATCTGTTTTGAACGTGGCAAAAGTGCGGTCACATTATATGAAGTTTTAGAACGTTACCCTAACAACACCACAAGAGTAAGATTAACCCCAATTACAGGGCGTTCACATCAGCTTAGATTACATATGCTCGCGTTAGGGCACCCCATTTTAGGCGATAAATTCTACGCACACCCACAAGCAAAAGCCCTTTCACCTCGCTTATGCTTGCACGCAGAGAGTTTAGAATTTAGCCATCCTATTACACAAGAGCGACTGCAATTTCACGTTGAACCCACGTTTTGATGGAGTAAAAACCCATTTTAAATGGTACAATCTGCACCCATGATTAATTAAGAGAAAAGAATATGGCTCGTAAGAAGAAAACACGCCGAATTACCGATATTATGCCTGCGCGCAAGGTAGATAAAAAAGTGGAATTGCCAAAAGGCAAACCAAGCAAAAAATTAACTCGCTATGAATTAGATGCAAAAGCTCGTGAAGATAAAAAGAAACGTAAACACAAAGGCTTAGCATCAGGTTCTCGTCATAGCGCAACTGAAAACAATGCCAATAACCAAGCGTTAGAGAAAAAAGATCCGCGCATTGGTAGCCGTAAAAAAGTGCCTTTAATTGTGGAATTTGTGAACAAACCTGAGAAAGGAATGACCATTCCACCAATGAAATTGGAAGAAAAAGCACCGAAATTAGATCCAATGTTGGAATTAGAACAACTTGAAAATAATGAGTGCTTAAACCAATTATTAGATGAGTTAGATGCGGGCAAAACCTTAAGCGTAGACGATCAGAAATTCGTTGATGAGTGCTTAGATCGCATTGCACAATTAATGGATGAGTTAGGTATTTCTGACGAAGAAGACACGGAAGAAGATTTATACCGCACTTTTGAAAAAATCGATATTAACCAATTTAGATAATTGTTATGTGGACAACGATTTTATTCGTTTTTGCGATGGTCATTGTAGTTGCAATGGCTGTTTATGCGGGTTATTTATTACTCGCTTTGCAAAAACAGCGCAAAGCTATTGAAAACGCACGTTCTGCACGTTCAACACGCATTAAAGAAAGTGTCGTGATCATCGCTAAAGCGATGCAAAATGGCGATTGTAACCATTCTGAAGGGGTTATTCGCTTGAAAATGTTGCTTGATCCTTTGGGTCATAAATTGAAAACCTATCAAGCAATGTACCAACTTTATGAAGTGGTTATGGATATGCCGACGCACGAAAAACGCCGTGAATTAAAGAAAAATGAGCGTATGCGTTTAGATTTACAACGTGAAAGTGCCGAAGCAGATTTGGAAAAGAAAATCTTATTGGAAATTCATCAGCTATTGGCTGATATTGAAAAAATCTAATCTTGAGATTGAGGGGGGAAAATGTCCGAAATTATTTGGGACTTAGCGCTAATTCAAAAGTATAACTATTCTGGCCCGCGTTATACGTCCTATCCAACCGCACTGGAATTTAATGAAAATTACACCGATGCGGATTTTATGCAAGCGGCGCAACGTTATCCCAACCGCCCTCTCTCTCTTTATGTACATATCCCCTTCTGTCACAAACTTTGCTATTTCTGTGCCTGTAACAAAGTCATCACACGCCACCAGCACAAAGCGGATATTTATCTCGACTTTTTAGAAAAAGAAATCGAAATGCGTGCGCCACTGTTTAAAGATCGCATCGCAACGCAAGTGCACTGGGGCGGTGGAACACCAACCTATCTCACCGAAGCACAATCTGCACGTTTAATGGCAATGCTACGTAAACATTTTACCATTGCGCCTGATGCAGAAATCAGTATCGAAATTGACCCACGTGAAATTGAGTTACCAATGCTGGATCATTTACGTCATCTTGGTTTTAACCGAATGAGTATGGGCGTGCAAGATTTCAATAAAGACGTGCAAAAAGCGGTTAATCGTGAGCAAGATGAACAATTTATTGAAGCCTTGTTAAAACGTGGGCGTGAGCTCGGTTTCCAGTCTACCAACTTGGATCTGATTTATGGCTTACCGTTGCAAAATGTGGACAGTTTTATGTTCACGTTGCAAAAAGTGATCGCGTTAAACCCAGATCGTTTAAGTGTGTTTAACTACGCCCACTTGCCAAGCCGCTTTGCAGGTCAAGCCAAAATCAAAAATGAACAACTGCCAGCACCAGAAACCAAATTAACGATCTTACAAAAAATGATCGAAACTTTAGGTAACGCAGGTTATACCTTCATCGGAATGGATCACTTTGCTAAACCTGATGACGAACTGGCTATCGCACAACAAAACGGCGTTTTACACCGCAATTTCCAAGGTTACACCACACAAGAAGAATGTGATTTATTGGGCTTAGGTGTGTCTGCGATTAGCTTGTTAGGCGATACTTACGCACAAAATCAAAAAGAATTAAAACATTATTACACCGCGGTGGATAACACGGGTATTGCATTGCACAAAGGCTTTGTAATGAGCCAAGAAGACTGCTTACGCCGTGATGTGATCAAACAATTAATTTGTAACTTTAAATTGGATTTCCAACCGATTGAACAACAATATGGCATTCAATTTAAAACGCATTTTGCCGAAGATTTGAAATTGCTTGAACCATTGGCAAAAGACGGCTTACTGGAAATTGGCGAAGATAAAATCCAAGTGTCTGCCAAAGGCCGCTTATTAATTCGCAATATTTGTTTATGTTTCGATACTTATTCGAGAGAACAAGCCAAACGCCAACAGTTCTCAAGAATTATTTAGCAAAAAGTTTGAAAAAATCACCGCACTTTGTCCGAAAACCAGAAAGAACAATCAGGAGAGAACTATATGTCGATAACAAAAACGGATATTCTCAATGCGTTCCACTACCGCCACGCCTGTAAGGCGTATGATCCAACAAAGAAAATCAGCGATGAGGATTTTCGTTTTATCTTAGAAACGGGTCGCCTTTCGCCAAGTTCTTTCGGTTTTGAGCCTTGGAAGTTTTTGGTGATTGAAAACCCAAAAATCAAAGCACTGATCCGAGATACTGCTTGGGGCGCAAAAGACAAAGTGATGGATTGTAGTCATTTTGTAGTGATGTTAGTTCGCCAGCCAGAAACATTACTTGCTGATGGTGAATATGTGCAACATATTATGCGAGATGTGCACCATATCCCCGAAGATATGCTCAAAATACGTCAAAATTTCTACCGCACTTTTAGTGAACAAGATTTCGCTTTAACGCAAGATCCAAAAGCGTTCTATGACTGGGCGTGTCGTCAAAGTTATATTGCAATGGCAAATATGCTCACTAGCGCAGCGATGATTGGCATAGATTCAACCCCAATCGAAGGCTTCCCATTAGAAAAAATGGATCGTGCGTTTGTCGAACAAGGACTTTATGATCCAAAAACCTATAAACTAAGCGTCATGATCGCATTTGGGTATCGTTTAAATGAACCAAAAGCCAAAACACGCCAACCCTTTGATGATGTGGTGGAATGGGTGAAATAATTATCCTAACTAGATTTACACTGTGAAAATAGGCGCATAATGCGTCTATTTTTATTTGTTCTGAAAACTAAACTTTGGCTATTTTTTCCCCTTCCCCTATAATGAAATTCACGCAAGCTGAAATAAGGAGCGATTATGTACTATATCGGTGTAATGTCTGGCACAAGTTTAGACGGTGTAGATTTGGCGTTAATGGATTTTTCCTGTGAGCAACCACAACTGATCCATTCTGATTTTTACCCTATGCCACCCGCAATACGGCAACAGATTTCCGCATTATGTAATTCGGGCGAAACTACCTTGCAAGCCTTAGGCGAGTTAGATCATCAGCTTGGTTTGCTCTATACCGACTGTATAAAACAGTTTTTACAAAAATATCAGCTTTCACCTGAACAAATCACTGCGATTGGTTGCCACGGGCAAACCGTTTGGCATTCCCCAAATAGCCAATACCCGTTCACAATGCAAATTGGCGATGCCAACTTAATCGCAGCGAAAACAGGCATCACAACAGTGGCGGATTTCCGTCGTAAAGATATGGCATTTGGCGGGCAAGGTGCGCCATTAGTGCCAGCGTTTCACCAAGCACTATTCCTCAAACCAGAGCAAGCCACAGTGGTGTTAAATGTGGGCGGTATCAGCAATATTTCTCGTCTTTTACCGAATGAAGAAGTGCTCGGTTATGACACAGGCCCAGGCAATACCTTGTTAGATGCGTGGATCGAAAAACATCAAGGCAAAGCCTATGATAAAAACGCTGAATGGGCGAAATCCGGTCAAGTGAATACTGACCTACTGGCAGATTTACTCGATGAACCCTTCTTTGCACTTCCACCACCGAAAAGCACAGGGCGAGAATTATTTAACCTAGCTTGGCTTCATAAAAAATTAGAAAAACACACCGCACTTTTACCGCAAGACGTGCAAGCCACCCTTGTGGAACTCACTGCACAAAGCATTGTGGATCAGCTCAATCAGATTAAAACGGATTTAGCACGCCACTTATTAGTGTGCGGCGGTGGCGTAAAAAACAGCTTATTAATGGAACGCCTCACAGCTTTATTACCTCAATGGCAAGTCCAAACCACCAATGACTACGGTTTAGATGCAGACTATGTCGAAGCCGCCGCTTTTGCGTGGCTCGCCTACCAACGCCTCAACAACCTGCCCGCCAATTTGCCAAGTGTCACCGGCGCCAGTGCGGTCAGTTTGGGGGCAATTTATCCAAAAGAAAGCACTATATCTCAATAAAATCCCCATTTCCCCCTCTTATTACATAAGGGGGAAAACACCTGCAACACACTGCACAGTATTTCACTGAACACCGCTAGCGATGCTATTAATTTGGTGCTCTGAGCGAGACTTATCTTTCTAAGCTGCCTATACGATGGTTAACTTTTCTGGATTATCCTTTAAGTCCTGATGTCTTTTCTAAGCCATCTATACGGCAGTGATGGCTGATAGCCGCTGCCAGTGTGCGTGAAAAGCTTTCTAAGCTGCCTATACGGCAGTGATGCTTTGGCAAACCCAAAATCAAGACCATAATATTTTCTAAGCTGCCTATACGGCAGTGATGATTTAATCGGTCATTTAGAACAAATTGGCGTTTTTCTAAGCTGCCTATACGGCAGTGATGGCGTTGCATCGTTCAGTCTAACAATGGCATACTTTCTAAGCTGCCTATACGGCAGTGATGTCTGTGCTTTGTGATTAGGGATTTTAATTTAATTTCTAAGCTGCCTATACGGCAGTGATGTTGCATATAAGAGAGCAATGGCAGGTGACAGTTTTCTAAGCTGCCTATACGGCAGTGATGTAGAGCTTTGATTGATCATATCAGCACGGATTTTTCTAAGCTGCCTATACGGCAGTGATGTTAGGATAGTTAACTCAGTTGGTAGAGTGGCTTTTCTAAGCTGCCTATACGGCAGTGATGGATTTATAATGATTGAAAAAGTCAAAACTGGATTTCTAAGCTGCCTATACGGCAGTGATGTCTGTTTGTCTTTTTCTTTCTCATCGACTAACTTTCTAAGCTGCCTATACGGCAGTGATGCTACCCCTTTAAAAGTAGTCAATGATGGGCTATTTCTAAGCTGCCTATACGGCAGTGATGCCGACTTGCTCAAAAACGTTAGCAGACTGCAATTTCTAAGCTGCCTATACGGCAGTGATGATACGCTGTCATACCAACATTAGAACGAGTAATTTCTAAGCTGCCTATACGGCAGTGATGCGCTTTCTGCTTGTGTTTTTGCTTTTGGTTTCTTTCTAAGCTGCCTATACGGCAGTGATGCATTGCAGTAAAAGAAAAGGCAAGTGATAGTTTTTCTAAGCTGCCTATACGGCAGTGATGGTGGTGGTCGTGCATATCTCGTTGGTGAAAAATTTCTAAGCTGCCTATACGGCAGTGATGTAAAGCAGTGTCATTCACCCCCCTTAATCTATCACGTTTTAGCTTATTTTACAGACAAAACTCTTTTTTTCAGAGATAAACATAACCCTTTGATCTTATTGACTTAAAAAGACCCTAAGAAAAAAGGGTTATTTTAATAGAAATTAGGACTCAAGTTGATGAACTTGTCCGCTGGGTTGACGTCGCTTACCAATATTTTTCGTATCTTTATGACGTAATTTGACTTTTTTCTGCTGAGTTTGCTTCTGTTTCTCTTCACGTTTCGCTTTAATACGTGCTTTTTGTTTTTTACTTACTGTTTTGACTTCGCCATCTTTAGGTGCCTTAGTGCGAGGCTCCAAGCCGTCAATCACACGTGCTTTTAATAATTCTTCTGTATAACGTTTGATTTTACCAAGTAATTTATAGTCATGAGCCTCCACAAAAGAAACTGCCACGCCTTTTTTACCTGCACGCGCGGTACGTCCAATACGGTGTAAATATGTATCCGCACTATATGGCAAATCAAAATTCATGACATGGCTGACATCGTCAATATCAATTCCTCGTGCTGCGACATCTGTTGCAACAAGTACTGTCACAATGCCCTTTTTCAACTTATCAATCGCATTATTACGTTGCGTTTGTGCCATTTCGCCTTCTAAATATGTAGAACGAATACCACGTTTACGCAAGGTTTCCGAAAGCGCTCGCACATCTTCACGACGACGAACAAAAACAATGCCTCGAGTCACCTGCTCCGTATCAATGAAACGCGCTAATAATTTAACTTTATGTTCATTACTATCCGCATGGTAAAACCATTGTTGGATTTTTTTACGTTCACGTCGACTTGGTTCAGCTTCAATTTTCACTGGATCTGTTAATAACCGCCCAGCAAAATCCGCCAATAACTCGCCTTCTAACGTAGCAGAGAACAACAAGGTTTGTTTACGCCAACGTGTTTCTGCCGCAATTTTTTCTGCATCCTGACCGAACCCCATCTGTAACATACGATCCGCTTCATCAAAAATCAAAATCTCAACAGAACGACAATCAAAATTTTCTTCTTTGATGTATTGCAATAAACGTCCTGGGGTAGCGACAACAATATCTTGGTTTTTATTAAAGACTTCCCCATGGTTCTGATATGCCACACCGCCCGTTATTGTCGCGATACTCAAGTGTGTAAATTCTGCCAAGGCTTCTGCTTGCTTTGCGACCTGCATCGCGAGCTCACGTGTCGGCGTTAAGACTAACACGCGAGGGGCGCCTGGTTTACGGCGTGGATAATCTAATAAATGCTGAATCGCAGGTAACAAAAAAGCGGCAGTCTTACCCGTTCCTGTTGGCGCTGACCCAAGCACATCACGCGCCTCCATCGCGGCAGGGATGGTTTCTTGCTGAATGGCAGTCGGTCGGGTATAGCCTTTTTTTGCAAGTGCATTTAAAAGAGCAGGATCAAGATCAAGGTCGTCAAAAGTTGCTGATGTCATAAGTATGGGTTTCTATCATTAAAAAATTGTGGCAGATTATACCGCACTTTGCACGCGTTGCGAAATCAAGGCAAAATGCACAATAATCTGCTTCATGTTAAGGGAATCTATGTCAGCAAAACAAACGGGGTTCACGTTTAAACAATTTCACATTAACCACGATAGATGTGCCATGAAAGTCGGCACAGACGGTGTGTTATTAGGCGCTTGGGCTGATATCAGTCAGGCTCAACGTATTTTAGACTTAGGTACTGGCACAGGACTCATTGCGCTAATGCTCGCACAGCGTAGTACTGAAAAAAGTGTAATCCATGCCGTAGAATTAGATCCAGCCGCGTTTTTACAAGCTCAAGAGAATATTCAACAATCCAAATGGGCGACTAAAATTCACCTACACCAACAAGACATTGCCCATTTTTGCACTCACACCGTGGAAAAATTTGACTTAATTGTGGCAAATCCACCTTATTTTATACCTGGCGTCGATTGTGGGAGCCAACAACGTAATTTAGCACGTTATACAACATCACATAGCCATTTAGATTGGCTCAACTTCGCGGCTAAGTGTGTGAACCCATTGGGTAAAATTAGTATAGTACTTCCATTTAATGCAGGTGAAATCTTATTAAAACAAACCGCACTTCCTTGTATTGAACGTTGTGACATCATGACTAAAATCGATAAAGCGCCACAACGTTTACTCTTGACGTTTGCACAACAACCCCAACCATTAAAACAAAGTCAGGTGATTATTTATGACAAAAATAATCAATATCATCCAAGCTTCATTCAACTCACAAGCGCGTTTTATTTAAAGTATTGATAAGACAAGATCGTCTCTCAACTTAATAACACTGCCATCTATACGATGGTTAACATTGTGATCAGCTTGTGCCAGACGGATTCGGCTTTCTAAGCCATCTATACGATGGTTAACTAGAAAACGCCTAGATGATGCGACTTATCGTTTTTCTAAGCCATCTATACGATGGTTAACTCGAATAATGTCCCCACTGCTTGAAAAAATGATTTCTAAGCCATCTATACGATGGTTAACGAAGAAGAAAATTTTGTTGTGATTCACGTTTGTTTCTAAGCCATCTATACGATGGTTAACTTTTGGGTTGCAGTAGGCAATTAAAAAAAAGGTTTCTAAGCCATCTATACGATGGTTAACGGTTTCGTGCGCGATTGGTATCAACAAGAATTTTTCTAAGCCATCTATACGATGGTTAACGGATTAAAGCGTTTGGTGAGATTACTAACGCTTTTCTAAGCCATCTATACGATGGTTAACGGCAAGCAAGTCGTATCATTGCAGTTGAATTGTTTCTAAGCCATCTATACGATGGTTAACCACCATTTCGCTTAAGGTAGCTGATTGATTCATTTCTAAGCCATCTATACGATGGTTAACATAGATTGCCAAACCTTACTCGTTTTAATGTTTTTCTAAGCCATCTATACGATGGTTAACGCAGCAAACGCGATCAGACAGATTGCGAGAAATTTCTAAGCCATCTATACGATGGTTAACACCTAAAGGATGTGCCGACTATCAGGCTGATATTTCTAAGCCATCTATACGATGGTTAACTCGTATATATAGAAGGAAAAGATAACTATATGTTTCTAAGCCATCTATACGATGGTTAACTGAAACTCGATCAGAAACAGAAAACCGATGGCTTTCTAAGCCATCTATACGATGGTTAACAACTCAGGTACTGATTCAGCATTAGTCATGCATTTCTAAGCCATCTATACGATGGTTAACTGGTTGATAACCGAAAGAGTAGTACCTTGGAATTTCTAAGCCATCTATACGATGGTTAACTTGTAGTATTGATACCTGTTTCCGCTAAAGCATTTCTAAGCCATCTATACGATGGTTAACGAGCAGATAAAATGAAAAGCGAACTACTAATTTTTCTAAGCCATCTATACGATGGTTAACATCAAAATGTTGGAAATTACGCGGGAAGAATTTTTCTAAGCCATCTATACGATGGTTAACAGTAGATGATGACAAATATAAAACTTGAAATTTTTCTAAGCCATCTATACGATGGTTAACACTTGAACATCTCCATTTTCATGACACAAGAATTTCTAAGCCATCTATACGATGGTTAACTATAACAATCTGCCTCTTTGTCAATATAAAAATTTCTAAGCCATCTATACGATGGTTAACTATATAACATAATCAAAATCAGTTTATTCTTCAATTTGTTAAAGAACATATACAAGAAAACCCCTTTTCTCTAAGACATTTATAACCCTTTGATCTTATTAGTAAATTCTACCAGTCAGAAAAAAGGGTTATAAATAGGGTTAGAAGTGTGGCACTGTAGCGGTATTGCTTAGCCCATAGCTGTTAAATGGTGCAATATAAGGAGTAACCGTTTTATTGACTTTTACTGCTAAGATAAAACGTTGATTCGTGCTAGCACTTTTTAAATGAACATGTGGAAAATAAGGGGTATTTTGTTGATGTTGTATCATTTCATCACGAACGCCCTCATGCCATTTATTAATACGTTTTAAAAACTTCTCCGTACGACGAATCGCACTTTGTCCCTTGCGGTGAACACGGCTATAACAACGATATTCGGTCACAAAAGGCGTTTCATTCACACCACTGATCAAGGCATAATCCTGTAATCCTGCTTGCAATAAGTGTTGATAAAGCTGTTGACAATCATCTTCACTCCCAAAAATACGCAAGATACCGCCAAGAGTCCGCCCTAAACCATAAGCAGGAAAAGCTACCCCAATACGCCCATTAAAGTGCGGTAGAAACTTATGCAAAAGTTGTATACAATGTCCCACCACTTCACTTTGTAGCATATCCATTTGCGGAATCGCTTTCAGTTCAATGTAATGGCTTGTCATGTTTATTCCTTACCGCTTTCACCAAAGACACCACCGCGGATTAAAACACTCATCACATAATGCTGTTGTTCAATACTTGGCGCTTCACCTTTTAACACCCAATTATCAAACAATGTATAAAAATCTGCTTTCGCTTTAGGCTGACGAAATGCCGTACCCAATGTTGTCACAGCACCATAAGGTTCTGCTGCAATCGGAAAAGCAACGTCATCCGCATACCAAGTATCAATCGTACGAATCGCATTCCCCACTTTTTGTGAGTGCATACCCGCTTTTTGATTGATTTCATACAGAATTTTACTTTTACGATTTGTCGTCGAACTATCTAATACCAGCTCTTGTGATGGGTATACTTCTTGTCCATAACCCATATTCGCGTAAGCCGTGACATATAAAATCACAAATTTCTCACCAAGCAAGCCCGCTTTGATTTCATCTGCAATCCATTGGATCTTGCTATCGTCATACGCAAAGCTATTTAATGAAAATTGTTTCGCATCATCAAAATGAATGCTTTCCTCACCACATTTCACTTCAATCCGAATATGTTCAGCGCCCATACGATTACGCCATAACCAACGTGCATTGATGATATTCATCGCATAACGTTTCGCCAGCTCATCAACGCCTGTGTTGCTTAAATATTGCTGTACTGTCGCCATGACCTGCTGTTGATACGTCTGGTTATTACAGACATTCGGTTGTCCCGTAAATGCAAGAACTTTCATACTAAAGCTAGCGACTAAAGTGTCTTTATCATTATCTAACGTCGCTACATCAACACGCTGTAAATTGGGTTTTTCCGTTTCCGCATCCAATTTCGTCGGTTCATTCTTAATCGCATTTTTAAGACGGTTAGAAATCGTCCCGCGTACTGACTTTTCACGAATACGCAGAGCAATAGGCTCGTCCTTGTCATTTTTACTGTCTTTTTGACTAAAGATCGCATCTGAAATATCTAAATTACGTTCAAATGCTAATACGCTTGGGGTTGATAACTTACTCATTATGGTTCTCCTTGTGAAATCAGATAAAGGTTATTTTGTGGTGCGCGATAGCGCCAAAAGCATTGGGAAAGATCATCAGGTAAGCTAAATGGGAAAACCCATTTACCTAAACTATAAATCGTTTCAACATATTGACTTGGATACACTGTCGTACGGCAGTGTTGTAACTGGCCCGCATCAAACAAAGGGGAAATGGCTTGATACCCCACAGGAATAGGCACTAACCAGCCTCGATCCTGTTTCACACTGTAGGTTTGCCAATCGACTGATGATGCGTTCGGGTGAGCAGGAATATGATGCAATGTTGCCATTTCTAATAATGCATCCAATGCGGTAGCATCTGGCTGCGCTTGCAGCGTGGAATGTGGTATATTGCCATCTTCATCCAATAACCCCGCCCGTAACCCTGTTTTTAATTCTTCTGTAATATTGACTAACTCATTCGTTGCTTGCATCAATACAAACGCAGGCATTAACGCAAACGGAATATCCCGTTCTTCTGCTAAATGAAATAACTGTACTTCACCGATCTCCAATACTGAACCGCCAGCAATACGTTGCTTCCATAATAATTCTTTACATTCTTGTAAAAATTGTTGTGTCGTTTCACTTTGTTTATCGCCTAATGCATTATATAACTGTTGCTCAGGCACTCTCACTTCTACGACTAACGAAACATCTAAATGGATTTTCCCTTCTTCAATAATAGAAGCAGATTTACCATCTCGTTTGATTGGATTACGGGTTTGCTTAAAAGTACGGTCAGAAAATTGCGAACTTTGATAAGTTTGGAGCTCATAATCATGACACGCCACTATCACGCCACCTAATTGCACATTATGATGAGTCAACTTGCGACTCAGTGCATGAATAGCGCCAGTAAACCCTGTCAATGCTGGAAAACCGTAACTTAACGGACCAGAAATCGCATTCGCCCCCTGGAGTTTAATGTGATCGAATAAAATATAGTAATCAGTTTGAAACATATCTCCTCCTAAGGATGACGTAAGCGGTAACGTAGTGAACGACGAATGTTACGACGCCATTCATGGTATTCTGCATCATCAAAGTCATGTGCTAATTTAGGGAAACGCCGTTTTAAGCATCGGTTCACCCATAACGCAAAACCACGTTCTACTTCTTCTACCCAATCCCCTTTTTCTCGTTCTGCACGAAATGCCTCTTCATCTGTTAATTCTGCTCGTTTGGGGTCGAGCCAGTACTTTTCATGCATATTTAATTGATATTCTTTCGACCACCCTGGTGACTGTTTTTGTAACACATTTGCAGTACGTAAAACGCCTTCTAAAATCATATTTAATGCTTTGATTCGATCATCTCGTACGGTATACACATTTTTCTTTGCCTCAACAACATGATACAAAGTGTAAAATCCTGCTCTGCAGACATACGCTAACTCATCATTAAAAATTGTTGTACTCGCAAGATTCAACCGTATCACTTTACTAGATTTGAAAATAGGGGGGAGAGAGGGGAGTAAATAATTTTTTCCACCTTGTTCACTCGCTAATTGTCCAACACCTTGTGGGTTTGCCCCTCCCACTTTAAAAATAGCTAAATTGACTAAATTTTTATATGGCAATTGAACCACACCTACTTTTTTTCTATTGTCCCTATTCAGTTTATTTTCCTCTGAATCGTATTTAACAAACTGTACTTTCTTATAAAAATCATAGATAAGAGAAGAAGGGTACAAAGGTATTAAACAAGTATAATCATTGTTTTCAATAGAATAATCTGAATTAACCCACAGTAACTGTTTGCATTTTTCGTAAGAAATTGGTTTCTTAAAATCATTAATTAATGCTTTCTGAAACTGTTGTTTATAATATCTCGAAAGTTCCAAATCGTCTGAAAAACACTGTTCTAATACATGGTGGTCTTGCAATAACAGATCTACTAAACGAATTGTTTTCTCATCATCCACATAAATATCAAAAAATTTTACTAATGGTAATGCTGCAGCATTTCCACTTGCATCAAGTTTAAAATGCCTTATATGCTGAGAAGCACAAAGATATGCAGGTATAGGAGTTTTAAGATCAAAATAGATATTATCGCATTCTATTTTAGCACTCGAATGAATCCCTTTAGGATGATGAGAGCCAAACTTAATTTGTTTAGCCATAAAATTAGCAGCATAATCGATCCAGTTAGAAAAGGAATATTTTTGATGAAGTTCCGCAATTTTCTGCAAAATTTGTTGCTTTTTATCTTCGTCAACTGTTTTTAATAACAGCTTTTCCTCTGTTTCTAGTTTTTCTAGTTTTACTGACTGAACAAAACGCATAAGTTCATATTTAATTTTATCAGGTGTCATCTTATACCTCATTTGGGGGTAATCAAATTGATTACATAATGAACTAATTAATACAGCATGTCAAATAAAATTGAAAAACAAAATATTTGATTTACAACAGAGGATATAATATTTATTGCAACTATAATAAATAACATATAAAAGAACCGCCTAAACGGCGGTGAACATTCAAAGAAAATATGTGATTAACAACTTTCTAAACCACTTTTTCAGCGGTCCAATAAGTCTATCGCACTTTTCGGAAAACTCAAACTAACTTCTTCAATTGATACAAATACGCCAGTGCTTGTTTCGGACTCAATTCATCAGGATCCAATTTTTCTAACATTTCCCAAATAGCCTGTTTGCCATCATCTTCTTCCATCAGTGCTAATTCACCTTGCGTTTGATTAAGTTGGCGTAAATCTTGAATACGTTGATCGGCATTTTGTTGTGACAATTTCTCTAATTGAGCGAGTTTGTGTTTTGCGAGTTTAATGACCGATTGGGGTACACCTGCCAAAGCGGCTACGGCTAAACCGTAACTCTTACTTGCTGCCCCTTCTTGTACCGAATGCATAAACGCGATAGTGTCATGATGTTCTAACGCATCCAAATGCACATTTGCAGTACCCACCAGTTGCTCTGGTAAGACCGTCAATTCAAAATAATGGGTGGCGAATAAAGTTAATGAGCGTAATTTTTTCGCTAACCATTCCGCACATGCCCAAGCTAAAGATAAGCCGTCATAAGTAGAGGTCCCACGCCCAATTTCATCAATTAATACCAAACTATTGGCTGTCGCTTGATGCAAAATATTCGCCATTTCGGTCATTTCCACCATAAAGGTTGAGCGACCTGAAGCTAGGTCATCCGATGCCCCGATCCGAGTAAAAATACGATCGATTGGACCAATCACCGCACTTTCTGCTGGGACAAAACTCCCCATATACGCCATCAATGTGATCAAGGCAGTTTGGCGCATATAAGTACTTTTTCCCCCCATATTTGGTCCCGTAATAATCAACAGATGACGCTGTGAATTTAGTTGGACAGGATTCGCAATAAACGGCTCTTTTAATACTTGTTCTACAACAGGGTGACGTCCATGCTGAATATTGACACCAATTTCATCACTAAAATGTGGCGCAACATAGTTAAGGGTTTCTGCACGTTCCGCTAAATTGGTTAATACATCCAATTCTGCTAAGGTTAAACTAGAAAGCTGTAATGCGGCTAAGTGCGGTAATAGTTGATCAAAAAGCTCCTCGTAAAGCTGTTTTTCTAAAGCCAGTGCGGCACCTTTCGCTTTCAGCACTTTATCTTCATAAGTTTTCAGCTCAGGAATAATATAACGTTCCGCATTTTTTAGCGTTTGACGACGAACATAATGTATTGGTGCTTTATAGGCTTGCCCTTGACTGATTTGAATATAATAACCATGCACCGCATTAAAGCCGATTTTGAGCGTATCAATGCCAGTACTTTCACGTTCTCGGCGCTCTAAATCGTCTAAATAACGTGTCGCCCCATCAGATAAACTACGCCACTCATCCAGCTCAGCATGGTACCCTGCTGCAATTACACCCCCATCACGAATCAGCATTGGCGGATTATCAATCAATGCACGTTGTAATAAGTCTAGTTGCGCTGAAAACTCGCCAAGTGGCTGTAAAAGTGCGGTTAAATTCGGCGAAGTCTGATTTTCTAGAACTTGGCGAATTGCAGGAAGCTGAGCTAATGCGGTACGTAAACGGGTTAAATCACGTGGGCGTGCAGAACGCAAAGCAACGCGCGCTAAAATCCGCTCCATATCACCAATTTGGTGCAAATAGGGTTGCAATTCTGCCACTAAATCCTGTTCTAATAACGCACGAATAATATGTTGACGTTGCTGCAATTTTTGACGATCGCGAATGGGCTGATGAATCCAGCGTTTTAACAAACGACTGCCCATTGCCGTCACACATTTATCCAATACAGAAGCAAGCGTATTTTCCGTCCCGCCCGCTAAATTTTGAGTTAATTCCAAATTGCGACGTGTCGCCGCATCCAATTGAATATTTTCAGAATGTCGTAGTAAGGTAATGCTTTGAATATGAGGCAATGCGGTACGTTGTGTGTCTTTTGCATATTGCAACAAGCAGCCTGCGGCACACAAACCCAATATAGCATTTTCGACCCCAAAACCACGTAAATCTTTAGTATTAAATTGGCGATTCAATAATTGTACTGCGGTGCTGAGTTCAAATTCCCAAATAGGACGACGACGCAATCCTTTGAAATGCTCAATTGCGGAAAATGCTGCCAATTCTTCACAATACAACAACTCAACAGGTGCAATACGCTGCAATTCAGCTTGCAAACTTTCGCAATCTTCTGGTTCACTGATTTGAAAACGCCCAGAAGTCATGTCTAACATCGCTAAACCAAAACGAGATTTTTCTTGATAAAGCGCGGCAATTAAGTTGTCTTGGCGTTCTGGTAATAAGCTCTCATCACTGACAGTACCAGGAGTCACAATACGTACCACTTGGCGTTCAACGGGCCCCTTTGACGTTGCAGGATCGCCCACCTGTTCACAAATTGCCACAGATTCACCAAGTTGCACTAACTTGGCTAAATAGCCTTCAACCGCATGGTAAGGCACCCCCGCCATGGGAATAGGTTGCCCCGCAGACTGCCCCCTTTTCGTCAAGGAAATATCAAGTAACGCAGCGGCTTTCTTTGCATCATCATAAAAAAGCTCGTAAAAATCCCCCATACGATAAAAGAGCAAAATATCAGGATTTTCTGCTTTTAGCGCTAAATATTGGCGCATCATGGGCGTGTGCAAGTCTAAATTATCCATTGCTGTTCTCTATAAATCTGTAACAAAAGTGCGGTCTATTTTCGCATAAAATTACTGGACACCCTATAGCTTTATACAAAGATAAAACGTAAGTGAATTAATTTTCACACAATAAAAAATTCCTCTTTCTCTATAAATTTCACAAATTCGACAAAAAGCACTTGATACTGTTTATTCATACAGGTAATATACAGAGAAAATTCTGAAAGTTTATTCTTATTAAGGATTCAACCATGGCAACAAAAGAAGAAAAAAACAAAGCACTGGCAGCCGCATTAGGTCAAATTGAAAGACAATTTGGTAAAGGCTCAATCATGAAATTGGGTGATACACAAGCCTTAGATGTTGAAGCGGTGTCAACTGGCTCGCTCAGTTTAGACGTTGCATTAGGCATTGGCGGGTTACCAATGGGGCGTATTGTTGAAATTTTCGGACCAGAATCTTCAGGTAAAACAACGTTAACGTTGTCCGTTATTGCCCAAGCGCAAAAAGAAGGAAAAACCTGTGCATTTATTGATGCTGAACACGCGCTCGACCCAATTTACGCTGCAAAATTAGGCGTAGATGTCAATGAACTGCTGGTCTCACAACCCGACAACGGTGAGCAGGCGTTAGAAATCTGTGATGCGCTAGTACGTTCAGGTGCAGTTGACGTCATTATTGTGGACTCAGTCGCCGCATTAACACCAAAAGCAGAAATCGAAGGCGAGATGGGTGACTCACATATGGGCTTACAAGCACGCCTAATGTCACAAGCCTTACGTAAACTCACTGGGCAAATTAAAAATTCAAACTGTTTAGTGGTCTTCATCAACCAAATTCGCATGAAGATCGGTGTGATGTTTGGTAACCCAGAAACCACAACTGGTGGTAACGCATTAAAATTCTATGCCTCCGTTCGTTTAGATATTCGTCGTACTGGTGCAATCAAAGATGGGGAAGAAGTCATTGGTAACGAAACACGTGTCAAAGTCGTGAAAAATAAAGTCGCAGCACCATTTCGCCAAGTTGACTTCCAAATTCTGTATGGGCAAGGTATTTCTAAAACGGGTGAACTCATTGAGTTAGGCGTAAAACACAAATTAGTAGATAAATCTGGTGCTTGGTATGCTTACAATGGCGAGAAAATCGGTCAAGGTAAAGCAAATGCAATGAAATGGTTAGAAGAACACCCTGAAGAAGCCTTAGCCTTAGAAACAAAATTACGCCATGAGCTATTAACGAATCCAGAGAAAGTCCTTGCCGCAGATATTGCAGAGCAAAATAACGACGCTTTAGATTCAGACTATTAAAATCAGACTGGGCTAAATAGACTACTCAAGTGCGGTGAAGATATTACAAAAACTAACCGCACTTTTTTATTTGTATTATCTATTATAATAAGGAAAGAATATGTCATCCTCTGCACTTAGCTATGTCCTGAGCTTACTTGCTCGTCGTGAATACAGTGAATTTGAACTCCGCTGTAAAATGCAGGAAAAACATATCTCCGAACAACAAATTGATGATGTCCTCAGTTATTGTCAACAAAAAAATTGGCAGAACGATAAACGCTTTGCCGAAAATTACTTAGTATTTCGCTCCCAGCGCGGGTATGGATTAAATCGGATTAAACAAGAATTACAGCAAATAAAAGGGGTTCAGTCGGAGATAATTCAGTCCGCGTTAAATGAAGTGGAAATAGACTGGCATACACTTGCTTTAGCAACACTAACCAAAAAATTTCCACAGTTTGCGGAAATCAAAGAAGCGAAAATGAAACAGAAAGTTTGGCGTTATATGTTGTCACATGGATTTAGTCCCGATGAGTTTGCTGATCATATTGGATATACACCCGAGGACGAATAAATACGCATAAATAAAAATACCCTGCTCAATGCAGGGTATTTTAAATGTTGTTTTTTGCTATTTATTCTCTAAAAAAACGGTAGCCGACTGTTCTATTTTCTCTGTTTCAGGTTTTAAACTAGAAACCGCCATTGTATCTTTTAGACTTTCTTCACGAATCTGCTGTGCCAAGCTTAATTCACCAACCTGTTCAAACACATAAGTAGCAATATTGACATCGGTCACTTCCAGCTGTGATTTATTCTCAATCACTTTCTTAAATGCCTCACTTGCATTGGTAAAATCATTATTACGCACGTATAAATAACCTAATGCACGATTAATACAACATTGTGTGTGTTTCGTTGCTTTACTTGCTCGTTTTTCCATCAGTTTAATCAACTTGCTGTTATCTTCTGGTTGTAAGCGTGCAATCTGAGCACAAATGAGTTGATTTTCTGGACGCTGTTCATCGACTTTCTTCAGTACTTCAAGCGTTAGCTCATAAGCCGTCTCATGATCATTACAATCAATTAAGCGTTGAATTAAACCAATTTTCACCCCTAAATCATGGCGACGTTTACGTGGTTGATCATTCCACCAAGCCAACAAACCATCGACGCCCTCTTCATTCATTTTCTCATCAAGTAAGCCCGCTTCTACTTGACGCTGCAATGCCATAAATTCTTCTGCAGAATACAACCCTGAGCTTTCAACTTGATCTAAGATGTTATCTAATGCGCCATAAGCTTTTGATTTCAGGTAAATTTCAACTGCCAGTCTTAACACTTCTTTATTACGATTGGTCATCACCAACAAACTGTCTACCGAACTACGTGCAGCAGGCAATTTACCTTGTTGTAATAAAATGCGAGTACGTGCCAGTTCTACAATTAAACTGTCTGTTCCCGCAATCTCAGTGGCTTCAATCAAATAACGATTTGCCGTAAATTCATCACCATGTTGTTGGGCAGCTTCGGCAGCTTTAATAAAGTTTAATACGGGTTCATCAGAGTGTTTTGCGTTTTTACCAATTAATTTCTCTGCTTTAGAATAATCCCCCTCATTCATCCGCATCAAACCTTCAATCGTTTGTTTTTGTGCTTTTGCACGTTTACGGCGTGAAAACCAGTGATACGTATCGCTACTCAAACGGCAGAAACGCGTAATCACTAATTCAATACCGTAAATAATCGCCATGGCAATCACAAAGAACACGACCAACATGGTAATGGACATTTCAATGTTATAGTGGCCCGTTTCAATTAAGACATAACCTTGCTTACCCGACAAATAAGGACCTGCAATCAATCCCGCCAATAACACCAGCATTAAAAATAGTACTCTAAACATAATCTATTTCCCCTACTGTTGTTCACGAGTGGACGTCTCACCAGATTGATTTTCTGGTTGTGGTGCGGTCAAGGCTTTATCTGCTGAAATTTCTATTTTTTGCACACCTTGAGATTGCTTATTCAATAATTGATCTAACACATTCAAACTCGATAATTGTGTTGGAACATCAACATAAATAGATTGTTCTGCGAGTTCATCCAAGGTTTTCAAGAAATTCTGCGCCACTTCTGCTTGCGTATCAAAATAACTTCTAATCCATGAGGCTACTGCTTCTAAAGACTGCTTATATAATTCATCTTGTTGACGTGGCACGGCTAAAATCGCGATTTGTAAACGTAAACGGATATTTTCACGTAAATAAATGTCTTGATTTGGTGCCAATAATGCCTTATCGTCGGTATTACGTGGTGTAATACGAATAAAGTGATTCAAGAAAGAAGTCGCACTTTTCTCGGCATTTTCTTTCCAATCTTCAAGTGAATCCGTCAATTTCTGATTGGTGGTATTGCTCTCACCAAAATTCACATCTAACACGGTTAATTCATCTAAGTTATTCGCTAACTGAGATAAACGCTGCATGATCGCATTTTGGTCCACGTTATTGACTGCAAGCAATTGTTTTAAATCATTATTAATCGCTGCTCGTACACTCACTACGCGAGGATCAGAAACTTTTTCTAACGCTTCATCTGCTACTTTAAGCAAAGAAATACTGGTGTCTACATCATTATCTAAGACTAACTTGCGTAGCGCATTGTTTAACAAAAAGTCCGCCTCAGATAATAACCAATCATTTGGTTGTTGGGTTTTAGCTGCTGCGCTCAGACGATTAATTTGATTTTGCAATGTCGAAATCGCATGTTCTTTAACCGTGACATCTTGTTGCAATAAAACCAGTTTTTCCGCTATTGCTTTATCTGCTTCAATAAGTTGTCCAATTTGCTGACGCTCTTGGTCAAAAGAAGGAATATCACTCGCTGACACAACAGACTGTTGAGCCATTTTGCTTTCAAGTGCGGTCAATTTTTGTTGAATTTGCTCGACCTGTTGTAAACCAAAATAATAACCCGCACCGCCTACGCCTAACGCGACTAATAATGCCAATAAAGCGATACCTGTCCCCCCCCCTTTTTTCACAACGACAGTTTCTGTTGGAGTAACGGGTTCTTTTTGCTTAGGCGGCTCTGAGCTAGCCTGCTCGGACGCTTTCTTTGGTTCACTTTTCTCACCAATAGCAATGGCTGAACTCATTTCAGCATGTGATGATGCCGTCGCATTATTGATCCCAAGCGCTGTATTTTCCGTTTTTTTCGCATTCATCTTTGCATCATTTTTTTTCTGTTCTGACGTACCTTTTTCATGTTTTGGTACATCATTCGTGTCAGAAGAGGTTATTTTATTTTCAGCCATAATACCTATTTCCCTTATGATAATTAGAATCCAAAGCCAATCAGCCTAAACATAATGTCTGTAATAAATGCTGATTATCTGCTCGCGGTGAAACAACAACATCGCTCCAACCTAATTTTTTTGCTAAATTGGCAAGGCGCTGACTTACCGTTACCAGTTGGCAACTTTTTAACCAATTATGTTCGCTTTCTGGTACAAAATCCACCAAATACTGCAAAATTTCTGCGCTAGTTACAACGATAGTTTGAATACCTGCGCGTTTACAAATACTAATTTGCTCAACATTATTATACGTGATCGGCACGCGCTGATAACATTCTACCGTATCAATCTTCGCGCCGCGTAATTGTGCTTGTTCTGCGAAATACTCACGCCCAGAATTACCACGTAAAATCAAAATCTGCTTATCGCTCAAATCCTGCATCATGGTTAACTCTAACAGCCCCTCACTGCTTTCTTGCTGCGAAGGATAAAAAACTGCTTGTTCAGTTTCACTGGCGAAATATTCTGCAGTCCGCTGCCCCACAGCAACATAAGTTAATTCTGGACGCCAAGAAAATCCCGTATTTTTGAATGTTTGCACGGCATAATCAACAGCATGTCTTGAAACAGCAAAAACGTAATCGCCTGCTTTTAACTGCAAAAATTTATTTGGCAACACATTCAGTTCTCGACCCGTTTCGATCGTAAAAAGTGGCAAGTGAATCGCAAATATCCCTGCCTGTATTAACATATCAACTAATTGTGCGCCACGTGCATCGGGGCGGGTCACTAACACAGCCATATTTATTCTTCCTTTCCTTATTCTGAATAAAGTTTCTGCAAGATTGTATCGGCACCCTGTTGTAAAAGCTGTTCTGCAATTTGAATCCCTAATACGTCAGCATTCTCGACCGCACTTTTACCTTCCGCACGAATGATTATCGAACCATCTGGCTCACCAACTAATGCACGCAAATACAGTTGCCCTTGCTCCACCACCGCATACCCCGCAATCGGCACCTGACATCCACCTTGTAAATGTGTATTCATTGCACGTTCCGCACGCACACAAGAGGTTGTTTCTTTATCAGATAACGGTGCGAGTAGAGACATGACGATGTCATCATCCGTGCGACATTCAATGCCTATCGCCCCTTGACCTGCTGCTGGTAAAAATTGTTCTACTTCGATAAAGGATGTGATGCGCTGTGCCAATCCTAAACGAATTAATCCTGCTGAAGCCAAAATAATGGCATCATATTCACCTTTATCTAGCTTACTTAAACGGGTCCCCACATTACCACGTAATGAACGGATTTGCAGATCAGGACGTAATTGTTTTAATTGACATTGACGGCGTAGACTTGATGTACCCACTACCGCACCTTGTGGAAGATCCATTAATGTGCGGTAAGAATTTGAAACCAATGCATCCCTTGGATCTTCACGTTGGCAAATCACCCCGAGACCTAATCCCTCTGGAAATTGCATCGGTACATCTTTCATAGAATGGACAGCGATGTCTGCATCACCATTGAGCAATGCAGTTTCGAGTTCTTTGACAAAAAGCCCTTTACCACCAATTTTGGCTAAGGGAGTATCTAAAATCACATCGCCTTTTGTGACCATTGGAACAAGCTCAACCCGCAAATTCGCATGAAGTTGCTGTAAACGTGCTTTTACATAATTCGCTTGCCACAATGCAAGTGGGCTCTGGCGAGTAGCGATTTTCAACCTTTTATTCGTCATCATCACAACCATTTTGGGCATAATAATTTGCTTATATCCTATCACTGTTCGGCTTAAATGTCAGTTTCCATTTAAATTTTTTGCTTTAATTTAGACCAGATGTTAGAGTAGCCAGGTCAAACACATCGCAGTATAAATAAGTGAGATATTATTTGAATTACGATCTTTTTAGCGCTAAGAAAAAAGTTGAATATTTAGATAATCTGCGCATTGAACGAGCATTATCAGGTTCCTCAAAAGAATTTAGCCATGTTTTTCAACTGATTACATTACTGTTACACGTGAACCATCCGAATGTGCCTGGCTACGTTGCTGACGCGCCCGCTGGTATCGCTGACTTTGTGCTCTCTCCGTATCAAAAACATTATTTGACTCAAACTGTACCCAGCTTAAATCTCAATACACCACTCACGCCCTTATTTTCATACCGTACTCGTAATCCGATTCTTGGCGTTTACGTCATGGGAAGTATCGCATCCATTTCGCAAACCGCGGAATCGGATTTGGATACATGGGTATGCCACCGAGATGAACTAAGTAAAACAGAAAAGGATGCCTTACAAAAAAAAGCGAGCTTAATTGAAGCCTGGGCGATGCAATTTGGTATTGAAGTAAATTTCTATTTAATGGATCAACAGCGCTTTCGCTGTTTCCGTTATGCAGAACCTTTAACAGCAGAAAACTGTGGTTCCGCACAATATATGTTGTTATTAGACGAGTTTTATCGTTCAGCTATTCGACTCGCAGGTAAACCATTACTGTGGCAACATTTATTAGTAGAACGAGAAGAACGCTATGAAAGCGAAGTCGAGCGTTTAGCGTTAACACAACAAATTGATTTGCAAGACTGGGTTGACTTCGGCGGGTTAGGACAATTTTCTGCAAATGAATATTTTGGCGCAAGCTTATGGCAACTTTACAAAGGTATTGATGCTCCTTATAAATCTGTGATTAAAATCCTATTACTTGAAACCTATTCTTCAGAATATCCAAATACTTATCTCATTGCACGTGAATTTAAAGAAGAGTTATTAACAGGCAAACTTAATCCTTCGCATAATTTCGATCCTTATCTCGCGATGCTACAACGCGTTACTCGTTATTTAACCGCACAAAATGAACTAAAACGTTTAGGATTTGTACGCCGTAGTGTGTATTTAAAAGCTACTGAAGGAATAGATTGGGCAAATACACACACTCCACAAAATTGGCGTCTACAGGCTTTACAAAGATTAGTAAAAGAGTGGGAATGGTCTGATACATTGATTCAAGAACTCAATCAACGCGCTAATTGGAAAATAAAGCAAGTCAAAAAAGCCCACAATAGCTTAATTAAGTTCTTAATGTTAAGTTATCGCAACCTCGTCTCTTTCGCGCGTAAACATAAGGTTAACGCCAGCATCATGCCGCAAGATATTAGTGTCTTAACCCGCAAATTATATACGGCATTCGAAGAACTGCCCGGTAAAATTACACTGTTGAATCCGCAGATTTCAATGAATTTATCAGAAAAAGATCTGTTATTTATTGAAGTGAAAAATAATAGGTTGTTCAAAGACGGATGGTATGTTGTCAATCAAACTCCAGATATACATGGATTTCTGCAAAAACGCTATATCGAATACAGCACGAGCTTAAGCAAGCTTGTTGCTTGGGCTTATTTTAATCGTATTTTAACCGTCAATACAGATTTACACATCATTAGCCAGACTGTTTCGCGTAATACATTACGGAATTTTGTAGCCGATTTGCGTCTGTCTTTCCCTACAACACAAATCTCATCTGCAACGAATGAAGATTTAGCACATTCCTGTGCCATTCGAAGCTTAATTGTTGCGGTCAATTTGACTGTTGATCCCACTAAAAAAATCACACAAAACAAACCGCACATTCAGCCAAGTGATTTATTCAGCTTTGGACCAAAAGAAGAAAGTCTTGTTGGCAGCATTGATATCACTTATCGTAATTTCTGGAATGAAATACGAACCCTACATTTTGAAGGGGCGAATGCCATCTTACTAGCCCTAAAAGTGCTTTCCAATAAAATTCATCGTGGTGCTCCGTCTCCAAAATTTGTACAAGTATTTTGTTATAGTCAACGTTATCGCAAAACGTTGCGTAATATCGTCACGGCACTGATTAACCGTTGTATTAGTATTCAAATTGGTACCAGCTTACCCCCACAAAATAATTTACTACGGGTTGCAGGAAAAAACTGGCAATTTTTCTTTGAGGAACGAGGCATTAGCTTACAAGAAATTCAAAATAGTGCCCTGGTTGAAACAAGTGACTTTAACAGTGCACTTCAAACCGAAATAGAAGAAAAAGAGATCGTACTTGTTGATCATTCTCGTACTTATCCACCTGAAATTGATCACTTTGCGAGTGAAGGTTTTTTACAATTTTTCTTTGAAGACAATGCTGATCATTCCTATAACGTCTATATTTTAGATGAAGCGAATCGGATAGAAATCTACCGAAATTGTGATGGTCAAAAAGAACAAAAGATCTTAGAGATTAATCACATTTATCAGTCTTCAGGCTTGGATGAAAAGAATAATCCGTATAAAATCGTACAGCGTGATTTTAATTATCCACAATTTTATCAGCTATTATTACAAGAGAATGGGATTAAAATCGTACCATTCCACAGCAGGCTGGCGATGTCATAGTCATATTGGGGGCACTATGTTAGAAAAAATAAAAGTTTTGATCATCGACGATCATCCTTTAATGCGTCGAGGAATTATACAACTGATGGAATTAGCAGAAGAGTTCGACGTTGTAGGTGATGCGGGAAATGGCAGCGAAGGGATCACACTAGCCTTACAAACCCAGCCTGACCTTATTATCCTCGATCTTAATATGAAAGGACTGTCAGGATTAGACACATTAAAAGCATTACGTGCAGAAGGTATTGATGCGCGTATTTTAATCCTAACGGTCTCTGATTTGAAAAGTGATATTTTCACGTTAATTGATGCAGGTGCTGATGGTTACTTGTTAAAAGATACCGAACCAGATGCGCTCTTAAATCAAATCAAGCGCATTGCACAGGGTGAAGTCATTTTAAGTGACTCGATTAAAGATGCCCTCCTTGAACGCAAAACCACAACCGATCCGATATATTCTTTAACCGATCGTGAAATGGATGTACTACGTTTAATTGCTACTGGTTTATCTAATAAACAAATCGCAAGCCAGCTCTTCATTTCAGAAGAAACGGTAAAAGTCCATATTCGTAACTTATTACGTAAATTGAATGTCCACTCGCGTGTTGCCGCCACTGTACTTTATTTTGAACATAAAGGCTTATGACCGCTCTCTTGATAAAAAAGCCAGTTCGTTTAGTAATTGGCTTTTTTTTGCAAAAAATTTACTAAAATTTTCAAAAAACACACGCACTTGGCGTTGCTAAAGGCTTTGCTTAAAAGGTACACTAAAGTAATTTTTAGTTTGAGGAATTTATGACGTTATTCAGCAAGACAAAGTCACGGCTCATCACTTACATCGCAGCATTCAGCACCATGATTCTCAGCTTCCCTTCTTTTGCACAACAAGTTGAGTTACAAGTACAGGGCATTAAAAATACGCCACTGAATGATAACGTCCGTATTTATGTAGCGATGATCGATGATGAAGAAGCTGATGGCTCAGAACGTTACAAACAATTGGTACGAGAAGCAATCGATAAAGGCTTACGCGCGTATGGCTACTACAACAGCCAAATTACCTTTCAACTGACTCCTCAACCTTCTGCAAAAAAAGACATATTAGTTGCACACGTCAAAGTCGGTGAACCCGTCAAAATTGCTGAGACGGATATCAAGATTGAAGGGGAGGCAAAAACGGATCCTGAATTTGCTAAGTTACGCCAAAACGTCCCCAAACCAGATACCGTGCTAAATCATGAAACCTATGATAACTACAAAAATAGTATCCAAAAATTAGCATTAAGTCGTGGTTATTTTGATGGGGATTTTTTAGTATCTCGTCTTGAAGTCATGCCATCGACTTTACAGGCTTGGTGGCGCTTAGTGTATGACAGTAGAGAACGCTACCATGTTGGTGAGGTCACATTCGAAAATGCACAAATACGCGAAGATTATTTGCGTAATATGATCAATATTAAACAAGGCGATCCATACTTAATTAACGATCTCTCCACATTGACCAATAACTATACGTCATCCAATTGGTTTAGTTCTGTATTGCTACAACCCAATTTAGATGAAGAGAATAAAGTTGTGAATATTGATGTCTTACTGCAACCACGCAAAAAAAACAGTATGGAGGTGGGGTTAGGTTGGGCATCCGATGTCGGACCGCGTTTACAGCTTGGTTGGACCAAACCCTGGATCAATAATCGCGGACACAGTTTCCGCACAAATCTCTATGTTTCCGCGCCTAAACAAACGCTAGAAGCCACGTACAAAATGCCCTTGTTGAAAAATCCATTAAATTATTATTATGAATTATCAACAGGGTTAGAAAATGAGAAGAAAAATGACACTGAGTCCTTTGCATCTACCTTCTCCGCTATTCGCTATTGGAATCACGCGATGGGCTGGCAACATTCCCTCGGTTTACGTGTACGCTATGATTCCTTTACTCAAGCCAATGTAAAAAACAAAAAAATGCTCGTCTACCCAACTTTCTCACTACGTCGCACACGTTTACAAGGTGGACTTTTCCCAACTTGGGGAGATAGTCAAAATCTGACTGTCGATTTAGGACGCAGTTGGTGGCTATCCGATGTTGACTTTTTCAAAATTCAAGGTTCTAGCCTTTGGGTACGGACTTACTCACACAATCACCGTATCGTCACTCGCCTCGAACTCGGCTGGCTACATACAAAAAATATTGAACTCATTCCCCCTTCATTGCGTTTCTTCGCGGGTGGTGATCGAAGTGTACGTGGCTATGGCTATAAAAAAATTGCCCCTAAAAATCAACATCATAAATTGGTCGGAGGCTCCCGATTATTAACGAGTAGTGTCGAATACCAATATCAAGTCTATCCAGATTGGTGGATGGCAACATTTGCTGATACGGGTTTAGCTGCCAACCAGTTTATGGTAAAAGAATTGCGTTACGGTGCGGGGCTGGGCGTACGCTGGGCATCACCTGTTGGTGCGATAAAATTCGATGTTGCCACACCGATACGAGATAAAGATAACAGCAAAAACATTCAATTTTATATTGGTCTAGGCGCAGAACTTTAACTGTGTTCAATGCCAATATCATTAAGTAGATTTAAATGGATAAGCCGTATGATTGAACAGCAAGATGCCGAGAAAACACCTAATACAACACCAGATAAGCCCGCTAAGGTGCAGAAAACACGTTGGCGCACGTTGTTATACACGGTGGCTGTAAGTCTTTTCCTGATCTTCGCATTATTATTTTTTATTCTCGCCACAAATACTGGACAACGCTGGGCAATACAACTAATTGATAATCTTTCCGATAATCTATCGATTGAACAGATTGAAGGTGGATTACAAGAAGGGTTAGTACTCAAAAATGTACAATTTGAATCTGCGGGCGTTCAAACACACTTAGAACAAGCACGTTTACAAGTCGATCTCAGCTGTATACCGCATTTCACTCTTTGTTTGAATGATTTGACGTTGCAAAAACCACATATCCAAATCAATACTGCAAACTTACCACCAGCTAAAGATAAACATGTGTCCAACACAAGTATGAAACGCATTCACTTGCCAGTGTCACTCAACATTGAGCAGGTATTCGTTGATCAACTACGCCTTGTGATTGATGACAATACTATCGATTTAGCCCGTTTCCAAACAGCTGCGACCTTAAATAATGAAACTGGTTTGACGATACATCCCACTTTCATTGACGGGTTACAGGTTAAAACACAATCAAAACTAGAAGAAAAACAAATTACTCCCTCAGCAAAACCAAGCACGCCTATTGACTGGACAAAAATTGAAGAACGTTTAGCGTCACCGCTATTGGAAAAACTAGAACGTGTGGATTTACCGTTTGATATTCATCTTAACCAGCTTCAAGGCAAAGATTGGCATTACCAACATAGCAATGAAATACACACACAAGCAATTGAAATCAGTCATGCCAATGTGAAAGCTGACGCCATTGAGCAAACAATTAACTTACATGAAATAGCAATCAAAAGCTCTGTGGCAGATATACATAGTCACGGGCAAATACAGCTGAACAATGAATTTCCAATCGACTTCACCTTAAATAGTCAAATTCATGAACAGCAGGACAATGAAGATATTATTCTACCTGCGAGTGAAATCCAGTTACACATAACTGGACACTTAAAAAAACAGACCGTACTTTCGTTGCAAACAACAGGCGCGTTGCATGCAACCTTAGCAGGTCAAGTCAGCTTAAACCAAGCAAAAACGCCTTTTGAATTAACATTGGACGCACAAGACTTCCGTTATCCTTTTAGTGAAGAGGAAAGCAAACCATTCCAAATTCCACAACTCCACTTCAACATTCGCGGAGATGTATTTCATTACCAATTCCAGCTTGCCACCTTTGCCGAAGGAATGAACGTCCCGAAAACAACGTTGAATTTGCAAGCGAAAGGTGAATTACAATCAGTCGATATTGAACAATTGCATCTTGATACGCTAAAAGGCAGCGCCGATATGCAGGGAAAAATCGGTTGGCGAGATGGCGTACAATGGTATAGTGATCTGCACCTTAATCAATTAAATTTGAGTGAGTATCTCGCGGGCTTACCGACCATTCTATCTGGAAATCTATTCTCAACTGGGCTTATCACAAAAGATGTTTTGTTGTTTGATATCCCAGAATTAAACTTAACGGGTAGTTTATCAAATCGCCCACTTATCATGAAAGGGATATTAAGCCTTGGCGCTGAAACAGGCTTACGCAACCCATTATTGAAAGTCCCTGTTCTCTCACTGAGCTATGGCAACAACACTCTTCACTCTGAAGGGGTTATTGGGCAACAATCTGATCTAAAATTAGACATTACTGCTCCTGATTTGCGTGGTTTAGTGCCGAATTTAGCAGCAAGCCTGCAAGGAAAAGTTACGCTGTTGGGTAATATTCTCCAGCCTGCACTAAATCTTGATCTGACTGGCGAACGGGTTCAATTTAACGATTTCAACTTAAATAAAATCACGTTAAAAGGTCAAACCGATCTAGCCAATCAAAGTCAGGGTGAACTGGCTTTACAACTGAACAAATTCAATTATGGTGAGATCAAACTCGATCAAGCCACTCTGCGCTTGCAGGGGAATGAACCCAATCACCAATTAACCCTCACATCGCAAGGTTCACCAATCGCACCGAGATTGAATATTCAAGGGCATTTTGATCGTGCCTCACAAATTTGGCAAGGCTCATTAAATCAAATCGCGACTCAGTCACTGATTGGAAACTGGCGCACTGACCAAAATATTGCGCTGAAATATGACAACAGTAACCTCCAAACAGAAATCAGTGCGCACTGTTGGCAAAACCCGAATATCGAACTCTGTTTTCCACAAACTTTCCAAGCTGGAAAAACAGGAGCAATTCCGTTTCATCTGAAAAGATTTAATTTAGCGTTAGTCAATCAATTCCTCGAACAAGAGTTATTGAAAGGTCAATTACAAAGCCAAGGTAACATTGCTTGGTTCACAGATAAACCTATCGAACTTAACTTACAGCTAAATGGTGAAAATTTGCACTTAGCACAGAAAATTGATTACCGCACTTTTAAGCTTGCTGTGCCCCAACTGAATGTCGCTGCTGCGCTTAAAAATAATGATTTGTCTTTAAAATCACAGTTATCTTTACAAGATAAAGGCAATATGACTGCCGATCTGAGTATTAAAGATTTGGCTAAAACTCGTCAGTTAGGAGGCACTCTCACACTTCGCCAATTCAATCTCAATTTAATTAATCAATTGCTCTCTAATAATGAAAAAGTAAATGGCGATATTGTTGCCGACTTAAAATTTGCTGGTACATTAACATCGCCATTGCTCAATGGGGAATTTCATCTCAGCAATTTAACCACGAAAATGAAATCCCTGCCTTTTGATATTAGTCAGGGCGAACTCACCCTCAACTTCAATGGCACAGGTTCAACGCTACGCGGGTACTTACAAACTCCAGACAGCCGTTTGAATTTAGAGGGCGATGCTAGCTGGCAAAATTTAACAAACTGGCACTCGCGTTTACATGCGCAAGCTGACCAATTTAAGGTCGATATTCCTTCCATGGCGAAACTGAAAATCAGCCCTAACATTGAAGTGAAAGCCAGTCCAAAACGTCTCGAATTATCAGGGAATATTGATATCCCATGGGCAAGAATTGAAATCGAAAGCCTACCTGAAAGTGCCGTATCTGTTAGCCGTGATGAAGTGATTTTAGATGGCAAACCTCATCCTAAATTAAACGCGAATTTACCTGCCAAAACCAAGTCAGGTATGGAAATTATTTCTGACCTAAAAATTAACATTGAAAGGGATGTTTACCTCAATGCTTATGGACTAAAAACTCATCTTAGTGGTTTACTCAGTGTCAGACAAGAAAAAGGCAACCTTGGATTATTTGGTCAAATTAATCTGCTCAATGGACGTTATGCCTCCTTCGGTCAAGATTTATTAATTCGTAAAGGCATGATCAGTTTCTCAGGACAACCATCACAGCCCATGCTCAACATTGAAGCGATTCGCAATCCAGAATCTATGGACACGGCGGGAATTGTGGCAGGTATTAAAGTATTAGGTTTAGCTGAAAGCCCTGAAATTAAAGTCTTCTCAGAACCTGCGATGTCACAAGATCAAGCCCTTTCTTATGTGCTCACAGGACGTTCGCTGGAAAACAGTGGAGAAGCTGGATCAGGAGGATCAATTGGCGCAGCGCTACTAGGACTTGGTCTGGCGAAAAGTGGAAAAGTAGTAGGAGGACTAGGGCAAGCCTTTGGTATCCAAGATCTCAATTTAGGCACACAAGGGGTCGGTGACAGCTCAAAAGTGGTGGTCAGCGGTAATATCACCCCTCGTTTACAAGTTAAATATGGGGTAGGGTTATTCGATGGACTTGCCGAATTTACAGTCCGATATCGTTTACTTCCGAAACTCTATTTACAATCTGTTTCAGGTGTCACCCAAGCTGTAGATGTGCTTTATCAATTTGAATTTTAAGGGAAAACATGAATAACGAAAATTTGATGGCAAAAGTGACCGCACTTTCAACACAACCACGAACAGGAGTAAGAGAAATTGCCGCCATCGATCTCGGGTCAAACAGTTTTCACATGATTGTGGCTCGTATTATGAATGGCTCAATCCAAATTCTGTCACGCTTAAAACAAAAAGTACAACTCGCGGAAGGCTTGGATGAAAATAATGTTCTCAGCCAAGCTGCCATTAATCGCGGAGTAAATTGTTTAGCCTTATTCGCAGAACGGTTACACGGATTTGACCCAGAAAATGTGAACGTGGTGGGCACATATACTTTACGTCGTGCGGTGAACAATGATGAGTTTTTACGCCAAGCTAAAGCGGTTTTCCCTTATCCTATCAATATCATTACAGGGAAAACGGAAGCAAAAACTATTTACGCAGGCGTATCACATACTCAACCAGAAATGGGGAAAAAGTTTGTAATTGATATCGGCGGTGGCTCAACAGAAATGATCATCGGTGAAAATTTTACGCCACTGCTTGCTGAAAGTCGCCATATGGGATGTGTCAGCTTTGCGAAACAGTTTTTCCCTGATGGTGTAATTAATAAGCAGCACTTCGAACAAGCGCGCCATGCAGCACTCATGAAAATTGAAGATCTGGCGTTTGAGTATCGTCATCTTGGCTGGGATGTCGTACTCGGTTCTTCTGGTACGATCAAAACCGTACACCAAGTGATTATGTCAACACTCGACCCAACTGGGCTAATTACCCCTGAACGCCTTAATCAATTAATTGCACGCACGCTACAAAGCCATCATTTTGATGACTTAAAGCTCTCGGGACTGATCGAAGAACGCGCTGATGTCTTTGTTCCAGGTTTAGCGATTTTAAGTGCCGTATTTGAAACCTTCGGTATTCAACAAATGCGCTATTCCGACGGTGCATTACGTGAAGGTGTCATGTACAGCTTAGAAAAAAATTTCCAAGTCACCAACATTCGTCAACGTACTGCCTGTGGGCTTGCTGAGCAATTTGCAATTGACCATGCGCAAGCTGAACGTGTTTATCAAAGCGTAAACCTACTTTGCAAGCAATACTCATACTGGCAAAAACCTGAACTCGCCGAAGAAATGTGTGACATTTTACGTTGGGCGGCACGTTTACATGAAGTCGGTATTGTGATTAATCACAAAGGGATGCAAAAACATTCTGCTTACATTCTACAAAATATGGAGTTGCCAGGGTTTGATAAAGAGCAGCAACGCTTATTAGCGACACTGGTGCGTTATCAAATTAACTTATTCAAATTAGCAGATTTGAGCAAATTTACACGCTACCATGAGCAAGATGTGTTAACACTGGTTCGTTTACTCCGCCTTGCTATTATGCTCAATAAGTCACGCCAAGCAACTGAGCAAACAGACCACATTTCACTTCAAATTGACCGCACATTAACGGATTGGCATATTACCTTTACTGATGACTATTTAGAACATACGCCATTAGTTCACAACGAACTCAAAGCAGAAAAACGCTTACTGCATGACATTGGTTTAGCGCTCGATTTTGATTAAATACAGGAGTCCCTCTTTGATTTTAGAGGGACTTCATCGTAATAGCCCCATACTGCTCAATCACACTTATTTATCTACTGTCATCACGTACAAAGATACATCAACTCATTTTCTACTCGCTACTATTTAACCAAACACACGCCTCTTACGTATACAAATTGAAAAAGCAGGGTAAAATAGAAATACATTATTTAAGGAAATAATGTGTTGTTTGATAAATAAAAAGGAATTTAATACATGAAAAAATCTATTTTTCACGTTAGTCTAATGATTGGGCTAACTACGTTATTTACTGCTTGTAGTCATCATAAACCATCTCCTCACTCCCCTGAAAAAGATCCTATCAAAGAGCAAAGAATGCCAATTGATCAATCCACCTATACATCTGAATGGAGTGGACTGGCATGTGGCTATGGTTACTGTTATACCAATAAAGAAAAACCAAACCAAGTCAGTGTATATAAAAGTAATACTGCCAATAATACAAATCTAAAAGATCATCTCACCAAAATTTCACTACTTTCAGGTAAAAATACACATAACAATGATCAAAAGGAATTTGTCCTGAACCTGATACAAGAAAAGGACATCGGTCTGGCATATTACGGATATCGTGTTTATGCCTATAAAAATGATACTAAAAGCGATATTCAAATGGTTTATGGTATTCAATAAAGACTATGTTAACAATGCACAATTGAAGGATTTTAGCGCACAATATAAAGGAAAAAACAGTTTTATTTATTCTAACTTTTCAGAAGGAGATAAAACACACAACGCACAATATGCTGATATCACCTTAAATTATAATAACGGTCAAATAACTGGTGAGGTAACTAAAGATCAACATGAAAAGCTGTTTACTATCAGCGGAAAAAGTGACAGAAAAATTTTGATTACTCCTACTGTAAGCGGTTCATCTATCGGTAGTGATGTAGGCATATTTGACATACAACTGATTAATTCAGCTAAAGATAATAAAGATAAAAAATACATGATTGGTAGTGGTATTGCTGAAACCTGAAGCGGTGTTTTCTTTGCAGAAAAACAAAATGAGCCCCAAACTACCAAACCATAATCTTGATTCAGGGCAAACCACGTTTGCCCTCTAACTCAACGCTGATTATAAACTCAGTTCAAAAATCCGTTTCTTTGGATTCATTCTAAAACCTTCGGCTTCAAGAATTGTTTGTTGTTGCTGTCCTTGCTCCACCACTAAACGTGTAGACTGCGTATAGCGCACAAATTCTTTGGCTTTTGCCACAAGGGCTGCATAAACTTCTGCATAATTGGAATGGGGTAACACAAAAATATCCGTTAACTGCCAATAGCGCTGTAATTGCAGAGAAGAAAGACGGGGGTAAAGCTGAATAAAACCTAGGGCATGCTGCTTTTCATCGAGGGCAATAAAAAAAATGCTTTCGCCAAAACGGATGCGATTAGAGAGAAAAGCCAATGTCCGATCAGGATTCTCTGCCATACCACAAGCAAGACGATATTGCTCGAAGAGGGGGTGCAGACTATCTAAATTCCATTGTTCAGCTTTAAAAATTTTCATCTTGGTTCAAGTCGCATATTTTTTATCAAATTTATACAGTGAATTGTATCTTTTTAAAACAAAATAATCATCTTTTCTCAAAAAAATTTTTCAAATTTGCCCAAAATCAACAGAAGCGAATCAAAAATTTGATATAGTAATACGGTTATTTTTTATTAATTCAATACGGAGAAAAATTATGGCACGTCGTCCTTTAGTTATGGGTAACTGGAAATTAAACGGTAGCAAAGCATTCACTAAAGAATTAATCGAAGACTTAAAAGCAGAATTAGCAGGTGTTGAAGGTTGTGATGTGGCAATTGCACCACCAGTAATGTATTTAGCAGAAGCGGAAGCAGCATTAAATTGCGGTTGTAGCTGTGGCGGTAAAGCGATTGCACTGGGTGCACAAAACGTAGACGTCAACGTACAAGGTGCATTCACTGGTGATATTTCAACTGAAATGCTAAAAGATTTTGGTGCGAAATATATTATTATCGGTCACTCTGAGCGTCGTACTTACCACAAAGAAAGCGATGAATTTATTGCGAAAAAATTCGCTGCATTAAAACAAGCAGGTTTAGTGCCAGTATTATGTATCGGTGAAAGCGAAGCGGAAAACGAAGCTGGTAAAACTGAAGAAGTGTGCGCACGTCAAATTGATGCAGTGTTAAACACATTAGGTGCTGAAGCCTTTAATGGAGCAGTTATCGCATACGAGCCAATTTGGGCAATCGGTACAGGTAAATCAGCAACTCCAGCACAAGCACAAGCAGTTCACGCATTTATCCGTAGCCACATTGCGAAGAAAGATCAAGCCGTTGCTGATCAAGTTATCATTCAATACGGCGGCTCTGTGAATGATGCAAATGCGGCTGAGTTATTCACTCAACCAGACATCGACGGTGCATTAGTTGGCGGCGCATCATTAAAAGCACCAGCATTTGCAGTGATCGTAAAAGCAGCGGCAAAAGCGAAAAACTAATTTAATCCCTCAAAACAAAAAGCAGATCATTTGATCTGCTTTTTTATTGCCTAAAGTGCGGTCTGTTTTTCTATTTCTTCCAGCTCACAAACGCCCACGTTTTAAAATCGCCACGTGCGGAGGTGAGATTTGGATGCTTGTGATAATAGTCTTTGAGTTTTGTAATTTCTTTTTCGGTTAACTCGCCAATCGACCATTGCACTGACTGGATAAAACTTTGTTCATCAATTTTTTCAGGCTTAGTTAGGCTACATTCGGCAGTAATAAAATCCACCGAGGCGTGGTAGCCTTTTTGATGTAACAAATTCAGTGCATACATATAATTCGGGAAACCAACAGAATCTCTGCCGATATATTGCAAAATGTCACGAGCGATAAAATCTTTTTCGACGATCATCGTCATATAAACCGCTTTTCGAGCTTTGGTATTCAACTTATCCAACGCTTTATCTAAATCCGCCACCATTGAGGAACGCGACGACACGCAAATATCACACTCAGGCACATCATCCCAATTATCTTCCCAAGATTTGCGAATTAGCTGCACATTATCCAAGCCTAAATTTTGCGCACGTTGTTGTAAAACTGATAACATTCCTTCGCTGTAATCAAGCCCATACACCTGTTTCAAATGCGATGCAACGGCAAGGGAAATCGCCCCACCACCGCAGCCAACATCTAATAAAGTGTCTGCGTTACTTAGATCCATTCGGCTCACAAAGGCTCTCACATATTCATTATGTAAATCGTATTCGGACTGTTGCATTTTCTCTGCTTTGCGATCCCAATCTTGTGCCGTTTTTGGCTCTCTTGAGGCAAGTTGATAATGATTTCGATACAATTCGGCGAAGTTTACGTCCCAAAGGGTTTCTGTTTTATTCATAAATTGTCCTTAAATTTTTACGCAATAATTGTTCATCTAGTTGATAAATAGTGGCGAGATTTTTGGTTGTGAGCGTATGCTTAGGTTCGCCATTGGCAATAATTTTACCTTGATGAAACAAAATCGCACGATCTGCAATTTGCATACTTTGTTCAGGTTGATGTGTGGTCATTAAAATCGACAAGCCGCGTTGTTTTAACTGTTCAATTTTTTCTAGCACTCGCAATTGATTCCCAAAATCGAGGTTGGAAGTTGGTTCATCCATAATTAAAAAAGACGGTTGTTGTGCCAACGCTCTGGCAATCAACACAAGTTGGCGTTCTCCCCCACTGATTTGGTGGTAAAAACGCTGGCTTAAATGAGCGATGCCTAAGGTGTCTAAACATTGCTCTGCAATGTCAATATCGGATTTTTTCGGGGTGCTATACCAAGATAAATGTGCGGTGCGCCCCATTAACACCACCTCTTGCACCGTAAAATGAAAGAGGTGATGAACTTGCGGTACATAACCAATAAATTGTGCCAGTTGCTTTTGCGTCCACTCAAAGTGCGGTCGATTTTGTAACAGAATTTCCCCTGATAAGGCGGGCAACAATCCCAAAATCGTTTTCAATAACGTAGTTTTTCCACAGCCATTTGCACCTAACAGGCAGATGATTTGATTCGCTTCTAGCTGTAAATTAATCTCGGAAGCCAACACCGTTTTTTTATAGCCAATGCTCAAATCATTCAGTTGAATTAAGCTCATCGTTTGCCTCCTTGAATTAATAAACTCAAGAAAAACGGCGCACCGACCAACGAGGTGATAATGCCCAATGGCACTTCAATCGAGAAAATCGAACGGGAAATCGTATCGGTTAGCACCAAAAATGTCGCACCAATAAACAAGCTTGTTGGCAATAAACAGCGGAAATCAGCACCAATCCATAAGCGAGCAATATGCGGAATAATTAACCCAACCCAGCCAATAATCCCCGTAATTGAGACCGCAGCAGATGTCATTAACGTAGCGGCTAAAATAAAAATTAAGCGAGTGCGTTTGGTATTGATGCCCAAAGTTTCCGCTTCTTCATCATCTAAACTGAGCAAATTCATCCGCCAACGCAATAAAATCAAAGGCACTAAACTGGCGAATACTAACGGTGCAACTAGGGCTAAATCTTGCAACGTTGCCATATTCAAACCGCCCATTAACCAAAAGGTAATTGTAGTGAGTTGGCTATAAGGATCAGATAAAATTTTGAGTAAAGAAATGCCCGCACTTAATAACGAGGCAATCGCAATGCCAGCTAAAACAAGGGCTAAAGTGGGTGAATGATGTGGTGCGGTGCGTGAAATTAAATACACCAAAAAAACCGCAAACAGCCCGCCTAAAAACGCAACAATTTGAATCGTAAATAACGAGCCGCCAAAATAAATCGCCGTGACAGCTCCCAAGCCTGCCCCAGCCGTCACCCCTAAAATATCAGGCGAGACCAAGGGGTTTTTAAACATCCCTTGATAAGTTGCTCCCGCCACAGACAAGGCAGCCCCTACAATAATGGCAGTCAAAACACGTGGCAGACGAATATTCCACAAAACGGTTTCTACATCTGTACGAGGTTGTTCAGCAGAAAAATGAAATAATGCCTGCCAAAACTCTTGGAAAGCGATGTGATATTGCCCAATCAGGCAAGCAGATATGGCTACCACCACCAACAAAAAAGGCGGTAACCATAAACGGAAATGCGATTTCATCGGAAATTATTTGATGCCTAATTTTGCTTGTTCTTTGTCGCTTAATTTATGACCATAGAACAGTGCAAAATAGTCTTTAATTAATGTCGCATATTGCGTTGCATCCACTTTATCTGCTGCCAAAGTATGTGCTAACCAAACCGCACCTAATAAACGGTTGACACTCGGTGGCTGATCTAACCAACCAAATGGCTCAGCTGGCACTAAATAAAATTGATTATTTTTCACCGCACTTAGTTGCTTCCACACATCAGACGTTTTCAACACTTCATAGAAATTTTTATCGTGGGTAAGAATAATGCTCGGCTGCCATTGTAAAATTTGCTCCATTGAAACACGCACAATTTTCTTGTCACCTGCGACATCCTCAACATTTTTTACACCAACCCAATCCAACACTTCGGCGTGAATGGAGCTCGCTAAACCTGTTTCTAAACCGTCAGCACCACGACCAAAATACACAGTCACAGGCTGCTTATCATTTTTTGCGAGATTATGGGTGAGGTTCAGCACTTTATCGGCATAATTTGCTAATTTCTCACCTTTTTCATCACTACCAATCAATTTCGCAATGGTACGAATTTGCTCCGCAGTTTGTGGGAATTTACCGTCCACCAACACGAAAGGCAGTTGCGTTTGTTGGTTCACACGTTCAGCAGTCGCCAAATAACTTTTACTGACGCTACCTACATCTACAATAATATCCGGCTTCATCGCCACTAATTTTTCTAATGGCGCAGTTGAGCCACGGCCTGCTAAACGCCCAGTCACTTCTAATGCTTTCACCTGTTCAGATAAATAAAGTGCACTTTTTTTCGGCAATTCGCTCGACACGCCTAACAATTTTTCAGGCGCTAAAGAAAGCAGCACAACATCCGCTACCTTCCCTGCACTCAACACTTTTTGCACTTTTTGAGGCTCAACCTCACCATATTTCCCAGCGACTAACGTATCAGGCTGCGCACTCACCATCCCTGCAAATAAAGAAAGCACAAAAAGTGCGGTCGGTTTTTTTAGAATTTTTGTTAACATAATGTCTCCTTTTTTATATTTTAACTTTCGCTATATATTATCATTCATAATGAAAAAATAAAAATATTACAAAAATTAAACAGCGCTAGTTTTCTTTTTATACAAAAGCAGATAATATGCTAAAAAATTTAGCCTTTACTAAACTTTACAAAAAATATTTTCTGCTTTTTCAAGGATGCGAAACAACCGTGCAATTTAAGGGTATATAGTTTCGAAAATTTTAAAGATAGACTGGGAAAATTTATGTCTGACACGAAACACGAAAGAGTTGCGCTACGACTTGCACTTATCTTACAACGCCTCATCGAAGGCAGGCGTTTAAATATAGAAAATTTAGCGGATGAATTTAAAGTCACCAAACGCACCATTCAAAAAGATTTGAATGAGCGCCTTGCTTTTCTAGATTGGAAAGAAAATAGCAATGGCTATTATAGTATCGACCTCGCCCAATTAGGCATTCTCACTAAAACAGATATCCAACGCTTCGCACGTTTTGCAAGTGTTCAAGAATTATTCCCAACTATCGACCGCACTTTTTACCAAGAAAATCTCTTGCAAAGTGTTCAAGTAAAAGGTTTTCAATACGAAAATATCAAACCTCACGAACATAATTTCAAACAGATTCAACGAGCAATTGAAAACCAAAATCCAATCCAATTTTTCTATACCAAAGCCACCGAAAATACGGGTAAAACGTATCAATTAGAACCTTATTCATTAATAAATAAAAATGGTATCTGGTATGTCATCGGCTTAGAAAATGGCAAAGAAAAAACCTTCTGTTTCACCCAAATGAAAACTCTGGTCGTGAAAAATGAACGTTTTGAAACTAATCCAAACTTTTTACAAAAAATACAAAACAGCGACAGTATTTCCCACGGCAACCAAATTAGCGAAGTGATTATTAAAGTTTCCGCCAAAGTTGCCCCTTACTTTTTAAGACGTAACTTACTGCCCAACCAAGAAATATTGAAAAAACTCGACGACGGCAGCCTGTTACTGCAATGCCAAAACATCAATGAAATGGAAATCATCCCCCTCGTCCAATATTGGATCCCTCATTTAACTGTAATTAGTCCAGAGGGGTTGCAGGGGAAATTGATGGAAAGGTTAAAGGAATATTTTAATAATTTTATGTCTAACACACATTTTAAGGAGGTTAGTTTATAATCGTTTCATTACACTAATAATTTAATAGTTTCAAAATCACTAATAAAAAAATAACTAATATTTAATTAAGGATACATTATGTCTGACTCTCAAAAATATGAAAATAATTACTCTGACTCAGGATTCTGGGATAAACTTACTTCTTATGCGAAAGTAGCTGGTCAATCTGTTATTGAACCAGCTTTAAAAATGTACTACGCCGCACAAGATGAAGATACTCCACTGTGGGCAAAAACTATTATTTATGGTGCATTAGGATACTTCATTCTACCTGTTGATGCTATACCAGATATTATCCCAGGTGCAGGATATGCTGATGATTTGGGTGCTCTTGCTGCGGCACTTGGAACTGTTGCAATGCATATCAAAGACGAACATGTTCAAAAAGCAAAAGAAAAAATCAAACAATGGTTTAATTAATTTCCAAAATTATAAGACTATTTATTTTGGAAATATATTTTATTATTAACCACTGTTTTATATAAAAACAGTGGTTAGCTAAAAATCTAATAGATAGTATTTTATGATAAAACCACATAAAAAAATATCATCTTGATGATTAACCTTATTAAACCAACTTATGATTCAACTACTAGAAACCTCTTATAAAAATAAACGTAAGACTTTTGATGAAAACTTCCGTTTACGCATCCATCGGGCAATTAGCTGGCTAAAAAAAGCACAAGCATCTGAAGATGATAATGATACAAAATTCATTTCATTATGGATCGCATTTAATGCGGCTTATGCCAAGGAATTTATTGGCGAAAGGGCGATCGATAAAGCCACATTTCAATTATTTATCAAAACTGTTTGTGAGTTAGACAGTACACAATCATTACAAAAAGCAATCTGGGAAAAACTCACACACAGCGTTACTAAATTAGTCCAAAATCGCTATACATACCAACCATTTTGGAAATTTCATAATGGTGAGATTAATAAAGAAAAATGGTTACAACAGTTTAATAGACAGCATCAAATCGCACTAAGCGCAATAAAAAATAAAAATACAAGAAAATTACTAATTATTGTCTTCGAACACTTATATATTCTCAGAAACCAGATTATTCATGGGGGCGCAACATACAACAGTATCGCTAATCGGACACAACTGAAAGAAGCTTGTGAGATTTTGTTTATGCTTATCCCTATCATCATATCCATTATGATGGATAACCCAAATAAAACAACATGGGGAAAACCTTTTTATCCTTATATCAAGGAAAATAAATAATATTAGGTACTCATTATAGTGATACCAACACAACAACATAAAATCCCACATTGCCCAAAATGTGGAGAAAAAACCAGTTATCGCCCATTAACTCGTTTTGAAAAATGGCAATATCGCTGGGGAATTTTAAAAGCTCCTTATTGATTACATTTAATCGAAATAATCAATAAATTGTTTTCTAGCGCGAAGCTACCTCGCATAATATCAGGTTATGATTCCCATACAATCCATTAAAAAGGGAATCAAAATGAGAAATCCACTACTCTTTTTTGTCATTGTCTATATTGTTGCGGCAATTATTTCTTATGTCTGTTTTAATTATCAACCAGAAGGAGAATATAGAACGCTTAAATTAATAATGGTGAGATTACTTGGCATCATTGGCTGGCTTGTGCGGCTGGCATTAGTTCTCTACATCATTGTCGCAATCGCTTCTCTCTTTTTGTTATAAAACTCAACTAAAGAGAAAGCTCCGCTATCACTTCTGAGAGATAGGTAAAAAGGATCATCAGTGATTTTACTTTCATTTGCAATGATGACTATTTCGTCTCCGTGCGTACCCACAGATCGGCGTATTTAACAAAGGTGGAGTGTGCAGAAAGGATAGCGAGCAGTAGCCCTTGTTTTCCGTCGAGGAAACCTGCTTTAATAATATACATTTTAGTGAAACAGCCGATAGCATGAGTCAATGCGGAAAATAAGCTGCCTCTTTTACCCGCTTTCTCTCGCTTTTCTGCCCATGCTTTTGCATACCCTGCGGATTTAACCAGATAATGATGCATATCCTGATAGGTATAATGTTCTAAATCACCTGTCAGCTTTTCTACGACAGCATGAGCAGGTAGGCACACTTTTTCATGTACAGGTTCATCATTGTATTGTGTCAGTTTTGTTGGATATAAACGCAACACAAAATCGGGATACCAACCAGAATGACGAATTTTGCGCCCAAATACTTCACTTAAACGTGGAATTTTATAGACGACATTGTCTTTATTTTGTTTCACTGCCAGTTGAATTGCCTCACGTAACTCAGGCGTAACACGCTCATCCGCATCTAACCAAAGTACATAATCACTGGTGACATACTGTTGTGCTAATTGACGTTGTTTACCGAAACCTTGCCAATCGGTATTCTGATAAAATTTAGCCCCATACTGTAACGCGATCTCTTGAGTATTATCCGTACTTCCTGAGTCTAAAATGACAATTTCATCTACCCACCCTTTCACCGTGTCTAAACAGGGTGCCAAATGTGCCGATTCATTTTTGACGATCATCGCAACGCTAAGTGTTGGCATACTTTTTATCCTTTATGTATTGAGTGCAAACGTTTATACTAAACAATGTATAAGCTATTTTAACATAACCCCATATTTATTCTATGTTGCGTTTTTTCTACACTCTTTTATTGTATCTTATTCAACCTATTGTCATGTTGTTTATGGTTGGGCGGAGTATCAAAGCCCCTAATTATCGTAAACGACTCAATGAGCGGTATGGATTTTATGGTGACCTTACCCCGCCTCAAGCGCATGGTATTGTGATACATGCTGCATCGGTAGGCGAGGTCATTGCGGCGACTCCCCTCATTAAACGGATCCAACTTGATTATCCTGAATTACCGATTACCGTCACCACCGTCACACCAACAGGTTCAGATCGCGTGAAAGCCGCGTTTGGCGTAACCGTCTCTCACGTTTATTTACCTTATGATTTGCCAGATGCCGTCAATCGCTTTATTCGTTTTGTGCAACCCAAAGCCTGTATTGTGATTGAAACAGAAATTTGGCCTAACTTAATTGCACAACTTAAAAAACGTGGTATCCCTTTCATTATTGCGAATGCACGTTTATCTAAGCACTCTGCAACACGTTATGGTTGGTTTAAACAGTCGCTACGTCCTGTTTTTGATGACATTAGCCTTATCGCTGCACAAGATAATGTGAGCGGTGAACGTTATTTACAACTCGGTTATAACAAACAGCGCTTAACTCTGACGGGTAATATCAAATATGACTTAAATACGAATGATGGCTTGTTAGAAAAAATCGATGCGCTAAAAACCGCATGGGGACATCAAAGACCAGTGTGGATCGCGGCAAGTACACACGAAGGGGAAGAAGAGCTCATTTTAGCAAGCCATCGCGTGTTGCTGAATAAATATCCTGATCTGTTGCTCATTCTTGTTCCTCGTCATCCCGAGCGTTTTAATTCCGTGGCGGATCTCATCGAAAAACATCGGTTTCATTATGTTCGCCGCAGTGCCAACATTGCGCCCGCTCCCCATACACAAATCGTGTTGGGCGATACCATGGGGGAATTGATGCTACTCTATGGCATCTCAGATATTGCCTTCGTCGGTGGCAGTTTAGTAAAACATGGTGGGCACAATCCACTTGAACCCCTAGCATTCAAACGCCCAGTCATTAGCGGTAAGTACACGTTCAATTTCCCTGAAGTGTTTACTAAACTGCTACAAGTACAGGGAGTATTAGAAGTCAATGAAAACACAAAAGCACTGACAAGTGCGGTAGAAAAATTTTTAGATTCACCCGAATTACGTGAGCGTTATGGTAACGCAGGTTATGAAGTCCTGATTGAAAATCGGGGCGCGTTACAACGCTTGTTAGACTTACTCGCCCCTTATTTAAGTAAAGCATGATGATCACTGTTATTTATCCTGGCACATTTGATCCGATCACGAATGGTCACCTCGATATCATTCAACGCACCGCGCGTTTATTTCCAGCAGTATTAGTTGCTGTCGCCTCCAATCCTAATAAGAAACCCTTATTTGATTTAGACACACGTGTCCAGTTAGTCAAACAGGCAGTAGCGCATTTGCCTAATGTGGAAGTGGTGGGGTTCTTAGATCTACTGGCAGATGTGGTGAAAGAACGCAATATTACGGCAATTATTCGTGGGGTACGAAGTGCCAGTGATTTTGATTATGAATTACAGCTCGCGCACTTGAATCGGTTATTGACGGATGGCGTGGAAAGTCTCTTTTTTCCACCTTCTGAACGCTGGTCGTACGTATCCTCTACTATGATCCGTGAGATTCACCTGCACCATGGTGATGTAAGTAAGCTAGTACCTAGCGTTGTTTTCGAAGCATTACAACAATTGAAGAAATGACCGTTCACAATAAAAAAGGGCAACTAGAATGCCCTTTCTGCATGATAGCCCTGTAATATATCTTGCCAATTTTGTTCTGTGAATTGAATGTTCATGCGAACGACTTCTTTCATAAAAGAGCGGTGCAAACGCTGTAAGTTTTCTTGTTTCCAACTGTCGCCTAGCTGATGATAACTTTTATCAAAATCTAATAACCAGAACTTCGCTGAGTCATCAAGATGTTGAACAAGAATATTGTGTGCATTTAAATCGCTGTGACACACTTGTAAATCATGGAGTTGTCGAATCAGTTTCCCCACCGCCTGCCACTGCTGGCTGGATAATGCGGAATTCTGTAAATATGCAGTCAAATCCTCTGCATTTTCGATCTTTTCGGTTAACAAGTCTGCACGATAACAACCAAATGCGGTTTTTTCAACGCGAGCACCAATAGGCCTAGGCACCGCCATTCCCGCTTGGTGTAATTGTTTTAATAAATTAAATTCAGCAAAACTCCTTGCAGTAGAAAGGGTGGAAAAACGATAGCGATCACGGTTAATTTTCCCCCATAACCCACCGCGGTAATAATGACGTAATGCGGTATTGACGCCAAATAAGTCATCGGTTTTTAAAAACCATGTCGTCCCACGTCCTTTTGCCGACCCAATCACTCGGTCTTGTTTTTTCCAAAAATACATATGAAAAAAATGTTCTTGATCTGTCTTAGGTTGTTTAAAATCAAACAGAAAAAAAGTATTTTTATTTTTAAATTCAAGCATATGGCGAGTGTTCTAAATCAGAGATAGCGAATAGCCCCATTCTACTTTAAAATAGTTAAAATTCACACTAGATATTTGCATGGACAGTTTATGGCACTTTTTAGCGCTCCCCCTCATTCTCTTTGTATCCTACGTTTGTCTGCCATTGGCGATGTTTGCCATGCGCTTGCTGCAGTACAGCAAATCCAACGTCACTGGCCAAACACCCACATTACCTGGATTGTTGGTAAAACAGAAGCACAACTCTTAGCAGGAATCGCCAATGTTGAGCTCGTGGTTTATGATAAAAAAACGGGATGGAAAGGAGTATGTGCACTCTGGAAACAACTCAAAGATCGCCAGTTTGATGCGCTGCTCAATATGCAAACTGCACTCCGCGCGTCTCTCATTTCATTAGGAATTAAAGCAAAGCATAAAATTGGTTTTGGTAAAAAACGTGCAAGAGAAGGACAACAATTTTTCACTAACCGTCACATTACTGATCCTGATTCACCCCATGTATTAGACGGTTTTATGGCGTTTGTAGCATATCTCGGCGTCCCTATCACGCCACCACAATGGACACTGGAAATCAGTGAAAAGGACCATCAACAAGTACAACGTTATATTGACCCAACACGTAAAAACCTCCTGATTTCTCCCTGTTCAAGTAAAGCAGAAAAAGATTGGTTAGTAGAGCGGTATGCTGCTATTGCGAATATTGCACACCAACATAATGTGCATGTCATTTTGTGTGCCTCACCCGCCAAACGTGAAATGGACATGATTCAACAAATCATTGCACAATGTGACTTTCAGCCCACAGATCTGTCTGGGAAAACCAATTTGAAACAACTGGCTGCTTTGATTAAACAAGTTGATTTGGTGATTTCTCCAGACTCGGGACCAGCGCATTTAGCCACAGTACAAGGCACGCAAATTATCGGCTTATATGCTTACCATAATCCCCTTAGAACAGGACCATACAACAACTTAAATAATGTGGTTTCAGTCTACGAGATCAATGTGAAGAAAGAGTTTGGGAAACCATCTCATGCACTCCCTTGGGCAACGAAACTCAGCGGTAAAAATCTCATGGCAGAAATTCAGGTCGAGGATGTTGTCGCCCAAATGAAAGCCCTGAAACTCTTTTAATCCGTCATGCTGTAAACAAACAGTCGATGCAGTTTGCTTTCATAGACTAAGAGATAAATATGTTTGATAAAATTTATTCGTGGTTTGAAAATCGATTAACCCCTTATCCACCAGAAACTCCTGATACCCCGAAAAAAGGTCTCGTTCGTTTCATCTGGTCAAGTTTAACGGGGATGAAAGGCTGGATACTCTTACTTGCATTTTTAAATATTGGTATTGGGATTGTCGAAGGGATCGTCTTTCGTTTCATGGGCATTTTAGTTGACTGGCTCACCGTCTATTCTCCAGCGACACTTTGGCAACATAAAAGTCATTTACTAATTGGAATGGCGGCGCTTTTGCTCTTCAGTATCCTATGGGCGTTTGTGACATCTGCTGTACGTCTGCAAACGTTGCAGGGGGTCTTTCCAATGCGTTTGCGGTGGAATTTTCACCGTTTAATGCTTGGACAAAGTTTAAGTTTTTATCAAGATGAATTTGCAGGTCGCGTTTCAGCGAAAGTGATGCAAACGGCATTGGCTGTACGCGACACCGTGCTGACGCTGGCTGACATGGTTGTTTATGTATCCGTGTACTTTATCACCTCTGGCATTGTTTTAGCGACCTTAGATAGTTGGCTACTCTTCCCCTTTATTCTGTGGTTAATCGTATTTTTCACGATTTTACGTTTCATCATCCCAAAACTTGCTAAAACCGCTGAACGTCAGGCAGATGCTCGCTCACTGATGACTGGGCGTATTACTGATGCGTATTCCAATATCACTACCGTCAAATTATTTTCTCATGGAGCAAGAGAGGCCGCTTACGCTAAACGTTCAATGGAAGAGTTTATGCTGACGGTGCATGCACAAATGCGCTTAGGCACGACCTTAGATGTGCTCACTTATGCTGCCAATATTAGCTTAACATTAGGCACCGCCATATTAGGTATCTTATTATGGCAGCAAGGCAGCGTCGGTGTCGGCGCCATTGCTACCGCCGTCGCGATGGCACTACGTGTAAATGGATTATCACATTGGATTATGTGGGAATCGGCTCGCTTATTTGAAAATATCGGGACCGTAAATGATGGAATGGAAACCTTAACTAAACCACATACGATCATCGATAAACCAGGTGCTCAACCTATCCACATTCAACAAGGCGAAATCCGATTTCATCATGTTCATTTTTCGTATAGTCCAGATAAACCGCTCTTGCAAGATTTTAATTTAGTTATCAAACCAGGTGAAAAAGTGGGTTTAATTGGGCGTTCAGGGGCAGGAAAATCCACGATTGTGAACTTACTCCTCCGCTTTTACGAAGCACAACAGGGTACTATCACCATTGATGGTCAACATATTTGTGATGTTCAGCAGGAAAGCTTACGCAGCCAAATTGGGTTAGTGACACAAGACACCTCACTATTGCATCGTTCTGTACGAGAAAATATTGTGTATGGTCGCCCAAATGCAACAGAAGAAGAAATGCACTATGCTGCTCAACGAGCAGAAGCCGCACAATTTATTCCACAGCTCATGGATGCCAAAGGACGAACTGGCTATGACGCCCATGTAGGTGAACGTGGCGTAAAATTATCAGGCGGACAACGGCAACGTATTGCAATAGCCCGAGTAATGCTAAAAGATGCCCCTATTCTTTTACTAGATGAGGCAACCAGCGCCTTAGACTCTGAAGTGGAAGCTGCGATTCAACAAAGTCTTGATAAAATGATGGAAAATAAAACCGTCATTGCCATTGCGCACCGCTTGTCGACTATTGCGGCAATGGATCGCTTAATCGTTCTCGACAAAGGGCAGATTGTAGAACAAGGCACACACCACGAACTGCTACAACAAAATGGCTTATATGCCAAACTATGGGCACATCAAAGCGGTGGTTTTTTAACAGATGGTGATCTGTAAATATCACCCGCACGATTGACTTAATAAGCAGGCTCATGGGTCTGCTTTTTTATTCTTCTCTATTCAAACAAGTTAGATTTCACTCGCACTCACATTGAATTTATTAATCGTTATATTTATTTTTATATAATGATCACCTATAATCCTAATAAAATTTAACCAAAATGGTGAGAAAGACAATGGAAAAATTTAGTGTGATCTATAAATTCCTGTTAATTACAATCCTAGTTATCAGCTTACCTCTGCTACTACTATCAGGACTTAGCTTATATTTAGGTATCCATTTTTCACTGGCGCTGCCACTCCATATCCTCTTTGCCTTACTGTTTATCAGTGCCGCGTTATTACACTTGTTTAATCGGCGCAGTAAACTGAAAAAGGTCAACACTCAGTTCTTTGACTTGGTAACCCAAAACCGCTACCCAAGTTACTGCACTTTAGATCGACTCATTCACACCTTTGAATCTGTCACTGTTCAGAAAGTCATTGAAGAATTGCACCTTTCTGAAACCGCACTACTTCATGCATTACGTGAAGGGCGGATCTCTATCACGGATACACAACAAACTTTACGTCAAGCCTGCAATAATAACGATGAAAAGATTTTCCTTTTTATTGATATTGCGATGCGGCTTAAATTTTCTTCTCAACAATAAGGATCCAATGATGAAAAAAACATGTCTTTGTACAGCGATTGCCCTCGCTTGTACTGCAAGTTATGCTCAGGTCTTTGAGTTAGGTCAGATTGAAGTGATTGCCGACACCAGTGGTGATTTGTCGACGACTCGAATTGAGCAAGAAGAATTAACGCGCAATCACGTCACTCATGTGGCTAAAATTGCCAAAATGACGCCTGGAGTGACATTTGAACAAATTGGTCCACGCAATGAACAAAATATTCTTGTTCGTGGTTTTGATGCCCGTCGTGTCCCTGTCTATATTGACGGTATTCCTGTTTATGTGCCTTATGATGGCAATATGGATTTAGGGCGTTTCACAACCTTTGATTTATCACGCATTGACATTTCTAAAGGTTCAAGCTCTGTCTTGTATGGTCCCAATACGATGGGCGGTGCAGTTAACTTAATTAGCCGTAAACCCGTCAAAGAAATTGAAGGGATACTCGGATACGGTATCCAAAAAGGGCGTGATGCAGATACGACGACCAATCAAACGTATTTCAATTTAGGAACCAAACAAGAGCAATTTTATGCACAAGTCAGCGGAAGCTTCGTCGAACGACAAGGGCTACAACTTTCGCGTCATTATCAACAACGTGGTTCGAGTATTGAAGATGGCGGACGTGCAGAGGAATCGGTACAACGAGATAAAAAATTAAGCCTAAAATTAGCTTATACTCCAACTCAAACAGATGAATATGCCCTTGTGTTAAGCACACAAAAAGCCAAAAAAGAACAACCTTTTTATGCGGGAGAACACAAAAGTGCGGATCGTTTTTGGCGTTGGAATGCCTGGAATACCGCCAAGCTACACAAGCTGAAAAATTTGATGCCAAATCCAAAAAGAAAGATGCGCCAAAATCAGTTAATCCATTTGAAGTAGGTAATCAACACGCGTTTAATTATCAAATTAAGTTAGCGCATAATTTTGATCGTAACGATGAACTTGCGCTCAGTTTTGCGAAAAAAACACATTTACCGACAATGAAAGAGCGTTACTCGAGAAAATTTGGCACAGTGGATCCGAATCCATTCCTTAAACCTGAAACCGCGTACCACTATGAAGTCAGTTACTTACGGACTGTTAATGATTGGTTGCGCTTAGAAGGTGCTTTATTCTATGCCGATATTCACGACAGTATTAATGAAGTCAAACGACAAAATGGATTATCTCAAAATCAAAACTACGGTAAAGAAGTACGTAAAGGACTTGAATTAGCGATGACTGCCTTTGTCACAGATGAATTAACCGTCGGTGTCAACTATACGTATTTGCGTGCTAAAAACCGAACAAATCGCCACTACATTGTTCATGATATTCCAAAACATAAAGTATTCGCTTATGCCGATTGGAAAATCCTGCCGAATGTCTCCTTCTATCTCAGTCAAGAGGCAGAAACAGGACGTTATACCAAAGACCGTATACCAAATAAAAAAATCTCGGCTAATACAATTCAAGTCGCTGGATTTGGTGTCACAAATATGAAATTCACTTACCAAGCTACATCAAATTTCGTTATTGATGCTGGCGTGAATAATCTCTTTGATAAAAACTATTACTACACTTATGGTATGCCAGAAGAAGGGCGTGTATATTTTGCCAATATCAAATATACATTCTAATTTCACCAATAAAAGCAGCCGCCATATTGGCTGCTTTTCCTTTTTATTGATCATTTTGTGATCCATTTAACAAATCTATAACACTTACCTTGACATTCCTGGCATAAAAAATAGGATCGCTATATAAATTTATATACATCGATATGTTATTAATTGGAGTGAAACATGAACAAAATACAACCTAAACGAACTTATCTTTCGTTGTTAATCTCATCTGTCCTTATCCCTTTAACTGCCAATGCCACCCCCATTTCACCAACACTCCTTGCGAGTGATAGCACCTCAGCTGAAAATCTTTATTTTTCAAGTGCACACGCCATTTCTGGCGATGGTACTGTCATTGGTGGAATCAGTGACGGCTCAACAGATCGCAGCGGTGGGGCGGTAATTTGGCAAAAAGGCAAGGCAACCGACTTAGCGAACTTAAGAAAGTCAGGAAACAAATTTAACCATTCTGCTGTGTGGGCAATTAGTCGCGATGGCTCAACATTTGGTGGTGAAGCTTATTATGAATATCAAGACCGAAGCAGAACAATTAAAGCAAGATACCCTGTCATTTGGCTGAAAGGAAACCCTTCTCCTATCCGCTTAGCCACGACCAGAAAAGACGGATTAGGTACAATTCAAAATCGTCTTGGCGGTTCAACTGAAGTGTCTGGCAAAGTGAGTGCACTCAACGTAAACGGAAACATTGCTATCGGGCAAATCATTCCTGATAAAGATATCTATGATGAAACCGCAAAATTAGCGGTTCTGTGGAAACGAGGAGAAACTGGCTGGCAGGATGGAACAAAACCATTCGTCTTAGCCACACCATTTGAAAAAAATACTTACTATTCACCAAGTTCCCACGCAAATGCCATTAATGATGAGGGAAATGTCATTGCTGGGAGTGCTGATTGGATTAAGTCTGAACGAAAAAAAAACTCCTTTAGTAAAAATCAACGCCCAAGTGTTTGGACAAGCGAGGATTTGACGACGTGGAAAGTCACCCGTTTACCTGTTGAAAAACACGATGACTTTAATGGTGCAGCTCATGCAAGCAGTGCCGATGGTATGACATTAGCGGGATATACTCAAACTACGGAGAATGTCAAACGTAACCAGGCAGTTGTCTGGAAAAATAATGGTCAAGATAAATCCCTCAGCACTAATTGGCATTTTACTTATTTAAAATCACTGACCGCACATTCAGCAGAAGATCATGATGCTGGCAGCAGTTTTGCTTACACATTAAATAAAGATGGTTCGATTGTTGGCGGCATGGCGACCATAGAACAAGATTGTGCCACAACGGAAAAACCCGATGAAAATTGCGTCGGACGTCCTGTAGTCTGGTATGACACGGCGACCAAACCGCTAGAATTAAACACGTTAAAAGCTGATGGTTCTGGCAATGGCGCGGTTTATGCGCTCAATAATGAGGGAACCCTAGCTGTCGGCGTCGCTGATACGGATCAAACAGATGGCTATGCGGTCACACAAAAAGCAGTCATCTGGAAAATCACTTACCCACAAGTTGCTACTCCTGAAGCACCCAAACCCTCTCTGCCAGATACGCCACCAAGTCAACCGACGCCACCTTCCGTATCTCCAAAAACCCCTGTGACTCATACCGTCAGTTCTGTAGAAAAACCGACGTCAACTCAAGCAGGATATTCTTTTGCGATGGCAATATCGGGTAAAGGAGAAATTATTGGCGGTATTGGTGAAAGCACAACAGAACGAGGTGGTGCGGCAACAATTTGGCGTGATGGTAAGGCAACAGAATTATTGAATTTTGAAGGTCGTGCCACACATGCTGCCGTCTGGGCGATCAGTCAGGATGGACAAACCTATGCGGGTGAAGCTCGGGGGCATTACTTCCGTCCAGTTGATCATAAGAAAGTGATTTCAAAATATCCTGCCATTTGGCAAAACGGCAGTGATAAACCGATTCGTTTAGCAACATTGGGTGTCAAAGGAATGGGAGCAGTGAATAACCAAATTGATAACCCAACACAAGTATCAGGTAAAGTAAACCATCTAAGTGCAGATGGCGCGTTTGCAGTAGGACAGAGCATCGCACCGATCGACTATACCTTTGACCCTCGCGCTAAACAAGCGGTACTTTGGAAACGAGGGGGAAGCGAATGGAAAGAGGGCACTCAAGCCATTCATTTAGAAAACCCATTCAAAAACCAAACTTACTATACGCCTTATGCCGATGCACGTACGATTAGTCATGATGGACAAGTCATTGCTGGAAGTGCCGACTGGATTGGTAAATCATTAGAAAAACGTTCATTAAAAGATCAACGCCCGACTATCTGGACCGATGATGGTTCAATTGATTGGAAAGTCACTCGCTTAAACGTCAAACCAGAGCATAATTTCAACGGTGCAGTTCAAGCAATCAATCATGATGGCTCGATTGCAGTAGGTTACACTCAAGTCTCCAATAACGTTAAACAAAACCAAGCTGTCCTCTGGACACATCAAGGTCAAAATAAAGCGAAGAGTGAGAATTGGACCTTTACTTATTTGAAATCCTTAACGGGTTATGAAGCAGATAAACATGATGCGGGCTCTAGTTTTGCTTACGCCTTAAATAAACGAGGTAACATCATTGCAGGTAGCGCGAATATTGAACAAGGCTGTGCCACACCTGAACACCAAGATGACAATTGTGTCTCTCGTCCAGTTGTCTGGTACGACAGTCATAAAGTCCCTGTTGAGCTGAATACCTTAAAAACAGACGGAACAGGGGAAGGGGCAATTTATGCGTTGAATGATGAAGGTACGACTGCGGTGGGAATTTCTGATACTGATCTTACCGATGATTTTGGGCGAGCTATCAAAAAAGCAACAGTCTGGAAACTGGATTACACAAAAGTGAAACCTCAAGTAAGTGAGCCTATTTCTATCTTGGATACACGACAAACAATCGGTACATTAGGTAATCATACTCTCACCAGCATCTCTGCAAATAGTCGTATGTTAGATGCGCTAACAAGTGGTTTCGATGGGTTTGATACAATGGATTCAAACGCCTATGCTAGTGCAGACTATCGTGATGTAGATTTAAGAAATACCTTTGTCGCACCACAGAATGCCCTACCAACTGAGGCAATTCATCAAACGGATGTAAGAAAATTATATGCTGCAGGACAAGCTGGTCGTGTATTTGTACGAACAAAAGCTGCCGTAGATAATGAGAAAAAACATCGTAGTCTCCTCACTCAACTCAATATCGGTTATGTCGTGAATGACCACTTTGCAATGGGTACCGCACTTTTCCATACGCCTTACAGTAAAACTGTTAATGGCTACAAACGCACTCGTGATAATCTAGGTATTGGATTATATGCACAATGGAAACAAGCGGTTGAAAACGGTCATTGGTATCTCCGTGCCGCTACTGCACTCAATCGCTATGATGCAGAAATTCACCGTCATGCAGAAAAAGGCACTGAGCAAGCTAAGGGTGACACCCATGTCGCAAGCAAATCAGTGACCTTAATCGCAGGTGCCAATGCGCATATTTTATCTGGTGGACAAGCAGGTATCTATACAGGATTACGCCATACCAGCATGAAGCAAGATGCTTACCAAGAGTCTGGTGTCACTTTCCCTGTTTCCTATGATCAAGTTAAGTTCCGCGATACTACAGCCGTATTCGGCATCGCAGCCTCTATACCATGGACCAACAAATTATTCTGGGAGCCGAAAGCGGAAGTGGAATATTCACTTTCATTAAACAACCCAACTTACCGAGCAACTGCGGAAGGCATCGGTGAAGTAAAAATAAACGCTGATTTCAAACGAGCCAAAGCTAATCTTAGCAGTACGCTGCGCTATAACTTGAGCCAAACGAGCAGCCTTGATTTTACGCCTTACGTAGGACGCAGTTTATCAGGACACACTTATTGGGGTGGCAGCGCAGGATTCAGCGTACAATTCTAGTCTGTACATCGTAAAATAAAAAAGAGCTGGATAAAAACAGCTCTTTTTTTACCGCACTTTAGGGCTGTTTAAAGCCTAATCCATCATTCCAAGAAACCGTGTACTCTAGTGGCAAACGACTACTTGGATGATGAGGTTTAGCGCCTTTACCAATCGCGATAAACATCACAGGGGCATAACGTTGTGGATCAATATGCAATGCGTCTAACACGGCTTGACGCTCAAATCCACCAATTGCATTCGTATCATAACCTTGACTCTTTGCCACTAACATGAATTGCATTGCTGCCAAGCTCGCATCCATCAACGCCTGCTCACGAATATATTGCTCTGTCACCGCACTTTTTGCCTGCTGAATAAAGGCAAGGTAATGATTTTTTACCTCTTCAGGCATCAACCCTTCCTCGACGCTCTGTGTCAAAATCGTATCCGCCAAATCAAAATAACGTTGATCCGCTAATACTAAGACCATCGCAGCAGACGTCTCGCGTTGCACTTCATTAAAACGCACTAACCCTTTCAGCTTTGCTTTTCCCGCTTCACTGTCAACCACAACAAAACGCCAAGGTTGCAAATTGATACTGGAGGGCGCAAGTTGAGCCAAACGTAATAATTCTTCCATTTCCTCACGTGGAATTTTCACCTCAGGATCAAACGCTTTCACACTATGACGCTGCATCAATACTTGCATAAAACGCATTTCTGTTGGTTTAGTCATGACTCTTTTCCCCTAATAAATGAGTTAACAACCCCGTATAAATGTTCACACCAGTGAGTAGCTGACTTTCATCAAAGTCAAATTCTGGTTGATGATGACCAGCTGTACGATCTGCCCCTAAAATAAAGTACAGGGCTTGCCCCCCGAGAGATTGGACTCGTCGTCCTAAAACGGTCGCATCTTCACTGGCATTAAATGGATACAGAGAATGAACGTGCTTAATTTGTGGTTGCTGTAATGCGACTTGCTCCACAAGCTGTACTAGCATATCATCATTCTGCATATCAACGGCTTCCCCCATGATATCCACTGCATACTCAACATCGAAACTCATGGCAACGCCTTTGGCAATCTGATCGACTTGCTCAACCATATAGTCATTAATCTGCTTATTTTCACCCCGCACTTCAAGCTGAATATGAGCATCTCTCGGAATCACATTGCGCCCCTCTCCCGCCTGCAAAACGCCAACATTAATTCGTGTCATCCCCTCACCGTGACGTGCAATACCATGTAATTGCGTGACTGCATGTGCAGCAGCAAGTAACGCATTACGTCCTAAATGGGGTTGGGCGCCAGCATGAGCAGGTTTACCGCGATAACGAATGTCCAGTTTAGTGGTAGAAAGAAAGTGTTGTGGATTTGAAATCAAAACGCCTGAATCGGCACAAAAACTAATATGAGAACTGATAAAATAGTTCGCATCGTCAATGACGCCACTGTTTGCTACCGCGACTGCACCACGCACGCCTTCCTCTGCGGGCTGAAAAACCAGCTTTACTTTTCCACTGAGCGTGGCTTTATGCTGAGTAAGCCATGCTGCGACACCGAGTCCAATTGCAATATGTGCATCATGTCCACACGCATGCATCAGCCCTTCATTAAGCGATCTAAAATGAAATTGATTCGGCTTATGCGTAGGTTTATCCGTTTCGGTCACATTCACACAATCAATGTCAAAACGTAATACAACCGTCTGACCAGGTTTACCCGAATCAAAGACAGCAACACAACCAGTGTAGCCAGACATCTTCGCTAGCCATGCACGATCGGCACCATAATCTATCGCCCGTTGTTGTCCCTTGTTCACTAGCTCTAGCTGCCGACCACGTACAAAGTCAGGATGAATCATCTGAGTACCACATAAAATTTCCAATCCCATACGCGATAAATATTCCGCAATTCGACTTGTCGTCCAAAATTCAGTCCAGCCAATTTCTGGAAAACGATGAAATTCTCTACGCCATTCAACGAGTTGGTTAAAATCGATACACATCGCAGCGCACCTTATTTAGAAAAAGAAAAGAGGGGATGCCTTCATTTTTGATGACAATGATGAAATAAACGATAAAAACGAATGCGGTTCAGCTCGCTACTTCACCCTATTCATCTTTTAGATTGGCTCAATTTATAAGATAACATAAGTGAGTTTATCAAAAGATACAATGTTATTCATGACAAAAATTAATAAAAAATACAAATGGTGACCGCTGTTATGTGATAGACAGAGAGAAGTGAGGAAAGGAAAAGAAAAAAGTAAGAAGTAAGAAGTAAGAAGTAAGAAGTAAGAAGTAAGAAGTAAGAAGTAAGAAGTAAGAAGTAAGAAAAAAGGCTTGGTCGAAACCAAGCCTTTTTAATGAGCAAATTACGCGCCCAAACGTTCTTTGATACGTGCAGATTTACCTGAACGCTCACGTAAGTAGTAAAGTTTCGCTTTACGTACCGCACCTTTACGTTTAACCGTAATGCTGTCTACAACAGGTGAATGTGTTTGGAACACACGCTCAACACCCACACCATTAGAGATTTTGCGTAAAGTAAATGCAGAATGCAAGCCACGGTTACGAATTGCAATAACCACGCCTTCGAATGCTTGCAAACGACGTTTGCTACCTTCAACTACCCATACTTTAACTTCTAAAGTATCACCAGGGCGGAAGCTTGGTAAATTTTGTTTTAATTGTTCTTGTTCAAGTTGTTTAATGATGTTACTCATAATAATTAACCTTTTTTAATCCTAGATTGAACTGATATTTAACTGTGTTCGGCTTTAATTTGCTTCAACAGTTTACATTGTTCGTCAGTCAGAGCTAGGCTTTCCAATAGCTCAGGGCGTCTTAACCAAGTTCGTTCAAGTGATTGTTTCAATCGCCATTTACGAATTTCTTCATGGTTACCCGACATCAGCACAGGTGGTACAGATAAATCGTCTAACACTTCAGGACGCGTATAATGTGGGCAATCTAGTAATCCATCAGCAAAAGAATCTTCTTCTGCTGAAGCTTGCTTGCCAAGTACTCCCGGGATAAATCGTGCAACAGCATCAATTAATGTCATTGCAGGTAATTCCCCTCCCGTGAGCACATAATCACCGACTGACCATTCTTCATCGACTTCAGTTTCGATCAATCGCTCATCAATGCCTTCGTAACGCCCGCACAGTAAAATCAATTTTTTATTTTGTGCTAATTCTTTTACTCCAGCTTGATCGAGTTTGCGCCCCTGTGGCGAAAGATAAATCACTTTTGCCTCTTCTCCTACTTCCGCTTTCGCTGCTTGAATTGCATCGCGTAACGGTTGCACCATCATCAGCATTCCAGGGCCTCCACCATAAGGACGATCATCCACTGTTTTATGCTTGTCGTGTGTGAAATCACGAGGATTCCAACACTGTACTTGTAAGAGATTTTGTTTTACAGCTCTACCTGTCACCCCAAATTCGGTAATCGCTTGAAACATTTCGGGGAATAGACTAATAATCCCAATAAGCATAAATTATCCTTACATCAAAATGCTACAACTCAAGCTAACCCGCATACCTGAGGTTAGAAACCAGCGTCCCAATCCACTTCAATAGTCTTTGTGGTGAGATCCACTCTTTTAACTACTTGTTCATACAAAAACGGAATTAACCGCTCTTGTTTTCCAAAAGCATCTTTGGCATTTGCACGCACAACTAATACATCATTAGAACCAGTTTCCATCATTTCGGTGACTGTGCCCATTGCGTAGCCTTCAAGGTTTACCACATTACAGCCGATCAAATCGTGCCAGTAATAATCCCCTTCTTCTAACGCTGGGAAAACTGCTAAATCCACACCAATTTCAATATTCGCCAGTGTTTGTGCAGCTTCTCTGTCGTCCACACCTTTTAATTTAACGATCAAATCGTTATTGTGATAACGCCAGCTTTCTAATTCAGTTGGTTGCCATTGACCTTTGATTTTTAAAAACCAAGGTTGGTAATCAAAAATGCTTTCAGCATATTCTGTTGATGAATAAATACGTAACCAACCGCGAATGCCATAAGTTGAGCCTAATTTGCCAACTACTTCAATTCTTTGCTGTTCCATATTCATCACCTATCTCGTTCTACTGTCTAATAAAATTAGAACAAATTATGCTGCTTTTTTCGCTTCTTTCACTAAAACAGAAACGCGGTCAGATAACGATGCACCTTTTTCTAACCAAGCATTAACACGATCTAAATCTAAGCGTAAACGCTCAGCGTTACCTGTTGCTAATGGGTTGAAAAAACCTACGCGCTCAATAAAACGACCGTCACGTGGTGAACGGCTGTCAGCGACAACGATTTGATAGAATGGGCGTTTTTTAGCTCCGCCACGAGATAAACGAATGGTTACCATAACCTTCCTCTAAATGTTTGATTACAAAAAGAAAACCCTCAATTATAGAAGTTATCTTGAGAGTTAAACTTACTTTTTTCTCTGTATATATAGACAAAAAGCCTGTGGATCATACTCCTTTTCCAGAAAAAATCAAGAAATAACCAGGTTTCTCGCTAAAACTCCTGCGGATTTACAAAGGCAAAGTGTGATGGATTTTTCAATTAAATTTTGTAAAGAAAAAGAGTAGAATATGCCCAAATTTACACATTATTTGAGAATAAAAAATGCAAAAACTGTTAGTTGTTCGTAACGATAAATTAGGCGATTTTATGTTGGCTTGGCCGGCATTTGCGATGCTAAAGCAATCCAATCCATCGCTAAAACTGACCGCACTTGTGCCGAAATACACGGCCGATTTGGCTCGGCTTTGTCCTTACATTGATGATGTGATTATTGATGCAGGTAAAAATGCAGATAAATCAGCACAACTTGCAACATTAGAGGCAGTTAAAGCAACCAAGTTTGATGCGTCAATTAACTTTTTCTCAGATAAATACAATGCATTGTTAGTATGGAAAGCGAAAATCCCGTTTCGTTTAGCGCCTGCGACCAAACTCATTCAATTTTTATACAATCATCGAGTTACACAACGCCGCTCCCAATCTTTAAAGCCAGAGTTTGAATATAACTTAGATCTTGCACGTGCTTTTTTACAAAAAAACGGCATGTCGATTGTGGAGCCCATTCCACCTTATTTGACTTTTCCAGTAAATGAAATCCAGCATCAAAAGCAGATGCTTACGCAACAATTCGGTTTAGACCCACACAAAAAATGGCTTTTTGCCCACAGTGGTTCTGGTGGTTCTGCGACCAATTTAACGTTACCACAATACGCTGAATTAATTACTGGTATATTGCAACAATTTGACTGCCATGTTGTGTTAACGGCGGGTCCCAATGAAAGCGAAAAAGCGCAACAATTGGCGCAGCTCATTCACGATACACGGGTGGTCATTTATGATAAAAATAACGGATTAGTGGACTTTGCTCGCTCACTTGCCTGTGCCGATTTATTTATTGCAGGATCAACGGGACCTTTACATCTTAGCGCTGCGCTGAATGTCGCAACGATTGGTTTTTACCCAAGTCGTCGTTCAGCGACGCCATTGCGTTGGAAACCGATTAATGATCCACAAAAACATCTTGCTTTTTCACCCAAAACACAAGACAAAGCACGACAAATGGACTTAGGGTTAATTGCTATTTCAGATGTTTTAACTGAGGTGCGACCTTTTATCACGCGCATTTGGCAAGCGGAAGAATAACATCAAAATAAATTGTACTACCCAACCAATTGAAACCGCAAAGAGCACAGTGCCGATCCCCACGGTGCCACCAAGAAAAAAACCTAGAGTGCAAACGGCAATTTCCATTGACGTTCGCACCACGCCAACTTTTAGGTGAAAGCGTTGGCATACTCCTACCATTAAGCCATCGCGAGGTCCCGCGCCTTGATGACATGTTAAATAGAACGCCGATCCAATACCAATCAGAGCAATACCGCAAAAAAGATAGGCTAAACGCCCCCCAAGTGCTGTAAATGTTGGCAATAAATCGACCGTTAGCCCGAGAAATAAGGCAATCACCACAACGTTTAATACGGTCCCTAAGCCAAGGCGTAATTTTAATGGTATCCACAGTAACATTACTGCACAACTGACAAAAAAAGAAGCCCACCCTACACTAAACTCGCCTTGTAACGCAATTCCTTGAGAAAGCACAGTCCAAGGTGCTGAACCCAGATCAGAAAGTAAAATAAGCCCTTCACCGATACCAAACGTGGCCAAGGAAAACAACAGCACAATCAGCGTTTTAACTTCAATAGCCCAAAATGATGACGCCATCCAAGGCGTTTTAGGCAAAACATGAAACTTTTTTTGCATACAAAATAAAAATAAAGAGGGTGATTGCACGCTATCATATAACATAAAAGCGTGACGACACTAATACTATTCCAACATATCTTATAGCCACTTAAATTGAGAGGCATATCACACTTTGATGAAAATTTAAGTTAATTTGATTATTTATAAATCAATAAAACAAGCTTTTTTCTTCAAAACGCAGTAAAATTGCCAACCATTCTTTTTGATTCTAACTTAGTAAAGGACTTTACAACTATGGGTACATTAATCAGTATTCTCGGTATTGTTGTATTATTAGCCATTGCATTCTTGCTTTCTAATAATCGCAAAGCCATTAATTTCCGCACTGTGTTTGGTGCACTTTCTATCCAATTTATTATTGGTGCCTTAATTCTTTATGTCCCTGTTGGGCGTGATGCATTAAACTGGTTGGCTGGTGGGGTTCAAAAAGTTATCGACTATGGTAACGAAGGGATTAACTTTGTATTTGGTGGCTTAGCAGATCCATCAAAATTCGGTTTCATTTTCGCCGTCAAAGTCTTACCAACAATTGTTTTCTTCTCAGCCTTAATCTCATTACTTTACTACATCGGTGTGATGCAGTGGATCATCAAAATCATCGGTGGGGGATTACAAAAATTACTCGGCACATCAAAAGCAGAATCGATGTCTGCCGCAGCGAATATTTTCGTTGGTCAAACTGAAGCTCCGTTAATTGTTAAACCTTATATCAGCAAAATGACAGAATCTGAGCTATTTGCCATTATGTGTGGTGGTTTAGCGTCTATCGCGGGTTCGGTAATGGCAGCTTATGCAGGATTAGGCGTACCTTTACCTTACTTAATTGCGGCGTCATTTATGGCTGCACCAGCAGGTTTATTATTCGCCAAAATTCTTTATCCTCAAACAGAAAAATTCACTGATGATTTAGAACAAGTTGCCGAAGAAAAACCAGCGAACATTTTGGATGCGGCTGCTGGCGGGGCATTATCAGGTATGCAATTAGCCCTTAATGTTGGTGCAATGTTAATCGCATTCGTTGCGTTAATCGCATTATTAAACGGTATCTTAGGTGGTATTGGTGGCTTATTTGATATGCCAGAATTATCACTTGGTTTAATTCTCGGTTGGGTCTTCAAACCATTAGCATGGGTTGTCGGGGTTGAATGGAACGAAGCCGAAATTGCAGGTCGTATGATCGGAACAAAACTTGCGATCAATGAATTTGTCGCATACTTAGATTTCGCAGCTTACTTAGGCAATGAAGCGCCTGCGATGTTAAGTGAAAAAACCAAAGCAATTATCACATTTGCATTATGTGGTTTCGCTAACTTCAGCTCTATCGCCATCTTAATTGGTGGATTAGGTGGGATGGCGCCAAATCGCCGTGGTGATATTGCACGCTTAGGTATCAAAGCGGTTATCGCAGGTTCATTAGCTAACTTAATGAGTGCGACAATCGCAGGTTTATTCATCGGTTTAGGTGGTGTCGCATTAAGCTAAAAAGTGCGGTATCATTTAGTAGAATTTTTTAATCAACACCACGACATTGTTCGTGGTGTTGTCATCTTGGGGGAACGGAAACGTTTGCATAAGTTATCAAGCTCGATAAACGAAAATGGTACTACACCGAGTTAGTCAGCACGTCAGAAAACCAATAACTAGCAAACTACAGCGAAAGCTCGCGTTTCTCTCCGATAAGCAACGACATTGCTATCGTCAACTTAACTAAGAGGAAAAATTATGACTCCACATATTAACGCGCCAGCAGGTGCATTTGCAGATGTTGTTCTGATGCCAGGCGATCCACTACGTGCAAAATACATTGCGGAAACTTTCTTGGACGATGTCAAAGAAGTCACTAACGTACGTAATATGTTAGGTTACACGGGTACTTACAAAGGTCGTAAAATTTCAGTGATGGGGCATGGTATGGGGATTCCATCTTGCTCAATTTATACAAAAGAACTGATTACAGAGTATGGTGTGAAAAAAATCATTCGTGTTGGTTCTTGTGGTGCAGTACGTATGGATGTCAAGCTACGTGATGTTGTTATTGGCATCGGTGCATGTACTGACTCCAAAGTCAACCGTATTCGTTTTAAAGATCATGACTTTGCAGCAATCGCAGACTTTGACATGACATTAGCCGCAGTACAAGCAGCAAAAGCAAAAGGCGTAAACGTACGTGTAGGTAACTTATTCTCTGCAGACTTATTCTACAGCCCAGATGGTGACATGTTTGATGTCATGGAAAAATATGGCATCTTAGGTGTTGAAATGGAAGCTGCTGGTATCTATGGTGTTGCTGCTGAATTTGGCGCAAAAGCGCTAACTATCTGCACTGTGTCTGATCATATTCGTACTCATGAACAAACGACGGCAGAAGAACGTCAATTAACCTTCAATGATATGATTGAAATTGCACTAGAATCTGTCTTGATTGGCGATCAAGCCTAATTAACACAAAAAAGTGCGGTCAAAATAGCAAGATTCTGACCGCACTTTTTACATTCTTCCTTTAGTATTCCCAATCTTCAGGATTAATACCCAATTCACGCATTCTTTTCTTTGCTTCCTCAGGAATCTCATCATGACGCTCTTTTAACAGATCCTCATCTGTCGGTAAAGGCTGACCAGTAAAAGCATGTAAAAATGCCTCGCAAAGTAATTCACTGTTTGTCGCATGGCGCAAATTACGAATTTGTCGGCGCGTACGTTCATTAGTCAAGATTTCTAATACTTTAATCGGAATTGATACAGTAATTTTTTTGACTTGCTCGCTTTTCTTACCATGTTCCGCGTAAGGGCTAATATATTTACCATCCCAATTTGCCATGTTATTGTCCTATTGTACATATACTTAATAATGATGTGGTATTTTAATGAAAAACGGAAACAATAACAATCTAGCCGTTAAGATAGCTAGATATCTGTCACATTTTATAGAAAAGAAAAAAGGCATCACAAGGATGCCTCTCAGAAAAAAGAATGAAGTTACAGAGAATGAAATAACTGTTTTAAATAGGCTTTAAATGGTTGCCCTAACTGCTCGTGCTGTAGGCCATATTCGACAAATGCCTGCATATAGCCAATTTTATCACCACAGTCAAATGTCTTACCAGTCATATGAAACGCTTCTACCGTTTCTTTCTCAATTAACATATCAATCGCATCGGTTAATTGAATCTCATCTCCCACACCAATAGGGGTTTTTTCAAGCAAATCCCAAATGGCTGAAGAAAAAACATAGCGCCCCACAACAGCTAAATTAGAGGGAGCTTTTTCAGTACTTGGTTTTTCAACAATACTATTGATTTTTGCACTCTCACCACCTTTTAGGTCTGCTCCAGCACAATCCACAATACCATAACTACTCACATCTTTCAGCGCAACGGGAGCAACCATAATTTGACTTACTTGCGTTTGCTCAAAACGTTTGACCATTGCAGCTAAATTCTCACGTGTTTGATCTGCTGAAAAATCAGCTAATAAGACATCAGGTAAGATAACTGCAAAAGGCTCATTCCCCACTAATGGACGACCACATAATACGGCATGTCCTAAACCTTTCGCATTACCTTGGCGAACGTGCATAATGGTCACATCTTTCGGGCAGATCGACCGCACTTCATCCAACAACTGACGTTTAACACGCTTCTCAAGCATGGTTTCTAATTCAAACGACGTATCAAAATGGTTTTCAATCGCATTTTTTGAAGAATGGGTAACCAACACAATTTCTTTCATGCCTGCCGCCACACATTCATTTACGACATATTGAATTAGAGGCTTATCCACCAATGTGAGCATTTCTTTTGGAATCGCTTTTGTCGCAGGCAACATACGTGTACCTAAACCTGCTACGGGGATAATCGCTTTCATTCTTTTTCCTTGTTATTTAGTAAGTGCTGACAGATCGACTGCTACACACTTTACTTTTCTTCATCGGCTTTGAGTTATCTAAATTTCGTATAAAACAACAAATGCTCAATTATAATCACTTAAAACAGATGCCCCACCAACAATGACTATCCTAGGCTTCTAAAGTTATTAAACCTACCACCTATATACGATATCATCTACATTTAACTCAACCTCAAACAACCTTAAAGGATATTGAAAGTTTTCAATATCCTTTTACTCGGATTGTTGAGGCTCATCTAATGCCTGTTTAATGCGTTGGTAAATTTCCTCCCTATGAACAGAGACGTCTTTAGGGGCTTTGATTCCAATTTTTACTTGATTTCCACGTATATTGAGAATCGTGATAGAAATATCATCGCCGATGAGTAAGCTTTCGCCAACTTTACGGGTTAAGATTAGCATATGAACTCCTCACCTTTTTATAGTTTATGCAAAATTCCTATTTGCTTACAACATCCCTATCTTAAATTTAAAAACCACTCATCTCATGCCCTTGCCTAAAACCGACAATAGCGTGATTAAGTGAAAGTGTCATACTACAAGTTTGTTTTTAACCATTCTGAACCAGCAGATAGTGCTAAGTCCACATTTTCAACTTGTGTACCACCAGCCATTGCCATATCTGGTCGACCACCACCTTTACCACCAACTTGCTGTGCTAATAGGTTAACAAGCTCACCAGCTTTCACTTTGCTCGTTAAATCCGCTGTGACACCAGCAATTAAATTCACTTTGCCATCCATAACAGAGGCAAAAACAATTACTGCTGAACCAAGTTGATTCTTGAGATCATCCACCATGACACGTAGCGATTTTGCATCAACACAGTCAAGTTTCTGAATAATGACAGCCACATCATTAATTTTAATTGCATTTTTAGCAAAATCAGAACCCGCTTGCATAGCTGTTTTTTCTTTCAACACTTGTAGCTCTTTTTCTGATTTTTTCGATTTATCTTGCAGCTGTTGAATTTTTTCGACAATCGAACTCACATCTGATTTCAATAAATCTGCACTTTGTGTTAGCAACACTTGCTGTTGATGCAACCAAGAAATGGCATTCTCTCCTGTGATCGCTTCAATACGGCGCACACCTGCAGCTACAGCAGTTTCTGTTGTGATTTTGAATAATCCAATATCACCAGTACGTTTCGCATGAATCCCACCACATAATTCAATCGAGAAATCGCCCATTGTTAATACACGGACGTGATCTGCATATTTCTCGCCAAACAATGCCATTGCACCTTTTGCTTTCGCGGCATCTAATTCCATCAAATCCGTTTGAATCGGGTGATTTGCACGAATTTGTTGATTCACAAGGCGTTCAATTTCGAATAATTGCTCCTTGCTAATCGCTTCTGGATGAGCAAAGTCAAATCGCAATGCCACATCAGAAACAAGTGAACCTTTTTGTACTACATGCGTACCTAATACTTGGCGCAATGCTGCATGTAATAAGTGTGTCGCCGAGTGGTTAAGTGATGTTTGATGACGACGCGCACTGTCCACTACCGCATTTACCGCTTGCCCAACGGTTAAACTACCGCTGACTAACTCACCAATATGACCAAATACTTGTCCATATTTTTGGGTATCTTTGACATCAAATGAAAAACCTTGCCCTTCTAAACGACCGCTGTCACCAATTTGACCGCCTGATTCAGCGTAAAATGGCGTGTTTTCTAATACAACAACGGCGCTTTGTCCTGCTTCAATACATTCTACTGACTTGCCTTCTGAGAAAAGCGCGGTCACTTTTGCAAGTGATTCAGATTCAGTATATCCTTCAAAGGTTGTCGTCCCGTCTACACGGATTACCGTGTTGTAATCCATGCCGAACTGGCTAGCAGACTGAGCACGTAAACGCTGTGCTTCCATTTCACGCTCAAAGCCCGCTTCATCAATCGCAATATGACGTTCACGACATACATCTGCAGTTAAATCGAGCGGGAAGCCATAAGTGTCGTATAGTTTGAATGCCACTTCACCAGATAGCGTGTTATTTTCTACGTTAGCGAGTGCTTCATCTAATAACGCCAAGCCACGCTCTAAGGTACGCGCAAATTGCTCTTCTTCTAAACGCAATAATTTTTCAACTGTCGCCTGTTTTTCTTTCACTTCAGTACCAGCTTCTGCCATCACCTCAATTAGCGTTGGCACTAATTTATAGAAGAAGGCTTCTTTTGCACCGAGTAAGTTACCATGACGCACCGCACGACGAATAATGCGGCGTAATACATAACCACGGCCTTCATTTGATGGAATCACACCGTCAGCAATTAAGTAAGCGCAAGAGCGAATATGATCGGCAATGACACGGAGTGACTTATTGTTAAGATCTTTTTCGCCTGTTAATTCTGATACTTTTGCGATAAGTTTTTGAAAAATATCGATTTCATAGTTTGAATTAACATGCTGTAATACCGCGCTAATACGCTCAAGTCCCATACCTGTATCAACAGAAGGTTTTGGTAACGCTTCCATTGTACCATCAATATGACGATTAAACTGCATGAAAACGATATTCCAGATCTCAATATAGCGATCACCGTCTTCTTCTGGTGAGCCTGGAGGTCCTCCCCAAATATGATCCCCATGATCATAGAAGATCTCAGTACAGGGACCACAAGGTCCCGTATCGCCCATTGCCCAGAAGTTGTCGGACGCATAAGGCGCCCCTTTATTATCGCCAATGCGAACAATGCGTTCTGCAGGTACGCCTACTTCCTGATTCCAGATATCGTAAGCCTCATCATCAGTTTCGTAAACGGTTACCCATAATTTTTCTTTAGGCAAACCTAACCAACGAGGTGACGTCAAGAACTCCCAACCAAAATGGATCGCATCTTTCTTGAAATAATCACCAAAACTAAAATTACCGAGCATTTCAAAAAACGTATGGTGGCGCGCGGTATAACCAACATTTTCTAAATCATTGTGTTTACCGCCCGCACGCACACAACGTTGTGCAGTAGTAGCACGAGAATAAGGACGTTTATCCATACCTAAAAAAACGTCTTTAAATTGGTTCATTCCCGCATTTGTAAATAATAAAGTCGGATCATTTTCTGGCACAAGTGAGCTACTTGCTACAATTTGATGCCCTTTAGTATGGAAAAAATCGAGAAAAGATTGTCTGATTTCTGCTGTTGTTTTCATTTATATATAAGCCTTGCTTTTCATATTATTTTAAATAACGAATAACAATACGATTAAAAGTTAGTCTACTTATTTTTGCATATTTTTGGCATTTATAAAAAGGCTTTTTCTATTAAAAATAAAGATTTTTTTACCTCTTCAAGCCTACAAAAAAACCAACCGCACTTCAATGACTTAATCAAAGTGCGGTTAAAATTTTACAAACTTTTTACAAAAATTAATTTGTCAATAAGACGACTTATTCATCACGTAATGGAACAACTAACATATCTACAGAAATGTTATTCATCACCTGACGGGTCGATGACATTAGTTTACTCCAAAAGTCTTGGTGATGACCAGTAACAAGTAAATCAATATCGTATTTTTCAATTGCATCAGCTAATACTTGACCTAAATCACCACTTCCACTTAATTTTTCAGTGACAGGATAGCTGGCATTATCCGCTAATTGCATCAAAGTTTGTTGCGTTTCTGTTGAGATACGATCTTGCATAGATGCCATATTCACATCAATCAATCCTGTGTACAGATCAGAAAAGTTTACATCAACGTGAATAATAGATAGTTTAGCGTCATTTCGTCTTGCGACGCCAGCGGCTTTTTCTAATAAAAATGCACTTTCATCAGAAAGATCTACTGCTACTAATACGTGTTTATACATAATAAACTCCTTATCTGATCTAGGGGGTAACGATTCAAATGTATCATACCACTCGCGCCTAAAAAAAAGTATGCCCTAGATCACGTTTTAAAAAAGTTTTCTTATGAGAGGCAATTTTCATCGTCTAAAACAGAATTATGCTATGATAAATCTCAAGATTTTTTGATAAAGGCCTCACTACATGACAAACTCAATTCAACACTTTGTTCAGCTTATCGCAAAATTACGTGATCCAAATGGAGGGTGTCCTTGGGACCTCAAACAGACTTATCAAAGCATGATCCCTTGTTTAACCGAAGAAACCTATGAAGTGATCGAAGCGATACAACAAGGCAATATGCAGGATCTTAAGGAGGAGTTAGGTGACCTGCTGTTACAAGTCATTTTCTTTAGTCAATTGGCAACCGAAGACAAACATTTCACATTTGACGACGTTGTTAACACCATCTCTGAAAAAATCATTCGTCGTCATCCTCATGTATTTGGTGAAAAAAGTGCAGAAAATGAGCAAGAGGCACTACAAAATTGGAATGATGTCAAAGCGCAAGAAAACAAAGAAAAAGGGCATACTTCCATTTTAGATAATATTCCCCATGCCTTTCCTGCCCTAATTCGCGCAGAAAAATTGCAAAAGCGCTGTGCCAAAGTGGGTTTCGATTGGAGTGAGACTCGCCAAGTGATTGAAAAAGTCAAAGAGGAGCTAGACGAAGTTCAACAAGAACTTGAAAGAAACGAACAGCAACAAGATAAAATTCAAGAAGAGATCGGTGATTTATTATTTGCAGTCGTCAACCTCAGCCGTCACCTTGGCTGCCAGCCCGAAGAAAGTTTACGCCAAGCAAATCACAAATTTGAACAACGTTTTCGTGCGGTTGAAGAAAAATTACAACAAGCCAATAAAAGATTCGAACAGAGTTCACTCATCGAAATGGACTTACTTTGGGATGAAGTAAAACAGGAAGAAAAACGTCACTCAAAAAGTTAATTTTTATCCTTTTCACCCCTGCACAAGATAAAAAACCAGCCGAAAGGCTGGTTTTTTATCTTAGTTAAATGAAATGCGTTTCATATCGGTCATATAACCACGCAACTCCTGCCCCACCAATTCAATCGGATGGTTACGAATCGCATCATTCACATCACGTAGCGTGATATTGTCGATTTCAACTGCTGGCGTTGGCTCACCTAAGTCACCTTTTTGTAAGGTTGGCACGATTTCTTTCGCAAGAATTGGCGCTGCTACATTGGCGAATAAATAGTTACCATATTCAGCAGTATCCGAAATTACCACGTTCATTTCGTATAAGCGTTTACGTGCAATGGTATTAGCGATTAATGGAAGCTCGTGCAATGACTCATAATAAGCCGACTCTTCATAAATACCGCTCGCTACCATTGTATCGAAAGCCAATTCAACACCTGCTTTCACCATCGCAACCATTAACACACCGTGATCAAAATATTCTTGCTCGCTGATTTTGCCTTCATATTTTGGTGCATTTTCAAATGCCGTTTTACTGGTTTCTTCACGCCATTTTAACAGGTTCGCATCGCCATTTGCCCAGTCTGCCATCATTGTTGATGAAAACTCACCGCTAAGAATGTCGTCCATATGTTTCTCGAAAAGTGCGGTCATTTTTTCTTTAATTTGCTCTGAAAGTTCAAATGCACGCAATTTTGCAGAGTTAGATAAACGATCCATCATTAAGGTGATTCCACCTTGTTTTAGGGCTTCAGTAATGGTTTCCCAGCCGTACTGAATCAATTTACCTGCATAAGCGGGATCTTTACCGTCAGCCACTAATTTGTCGTAGCAAACGATAGAACCCGCTTGCAACATACCACAAAGAATGGTTTGCTCACCCATTAAGTCTGATTTCACTTCTGCAACAAATGAAGACTCAAGCACGCCCGCACGATGACCACCAGTTGCCGCCGCCCAAGCTTTTGCAATTTCTAAACCATCACCATTTGGATCATTTTCAGGGTGAACCGCAATTAATGTTGGCACACCAAAGCCACGTTTATATTCTTCACGCACTTCTGTACCCGGGCATTTCGGCGCCACCATCACCACAGTGATATCTTTACGGATTTGCTCGCCTACTTCCACGATATTCAAACCGTGCGAATAACCAAGTGCCGCACCTTGTTTCATCAATGGCATGACGTCTGCTACGACTTTTGAGTGTTGTTTGTCTGGCGTTAAGTTCACCACAAGATCTGCCGTTGGAATAAGCTCTTGATACGTGCCCACTTTAAAACCATTTTCAGTAGCACGTTGGAACGATGCGCGTTTTTCTGCAATCGCTTCTGGACGAAGTGCATAGCTAATATCCAAACCAGAATCACGCATATTCAAGCCTTGGTTTAGCCCTTGTGCGCCACAACCAACGATGACAATTTTTTTGCCTTTTAAATAATCCGCTTCATTTGCAAATTCATTGCGATCCATAAAACGACAACGACCTAATTGATCTAATTGTTGGCGTAAATTTAATGTATTGAAATAGTTAGCCATTGTTGTGTCCTTAAATTTGATGTGTGTTTGTATGAGTTTGTGTTTGCATATTATTTGTGCTTTATTTGGATTATAGTGATTTTTATCATTGCGTAAATTGATATTATTGGCATTTTATGTTGCAATTATTGCAATAATAATTTTGACTCTAGCCAAAACCGACTGACTTTCTTTTGCTTGTAAAAAGCGCAAAAACATACCGCACTTTTAGAAAATTGTGCTTGAGAGAAATCGAGAAATTACTAGAAAATGTAGGAATCTTACTTTGAACTTCACCGATCTCAAACTGTTTCTACATCTTTGTGAAACAAAAAACTTTGCTAAAACGGCGACACAAAACCATATGTCGCCTTCTACTTTATCGCGCCAAATTCAGCGCATGGAAGAAGAATTGGGGCAACCACTTTTCGTGCGTGATAATCGACAAGTGGCACTCACTGAAGCAGGGGAAAAATTTATTCCATTTGCACAACAAAGTTGGGCGGAATGGCAGCAAATTAAGCAACAATTACGTTATAACCCAAAACAAGCACTCACTGGTGAATTGAAATTATTCTGTTCAGTAACGGCTGCTTATAGCCATTTGCCGACAATATTAGAACGTTTTCGCACACGTTATCCGAAAGTAGAAATTCAGCTCACTACGGGTGATCCTTCCCTTGCGCTACAACAAATTCAAACACAGCAAGCAGATATTGCGTTGGCGGGTCGTCCGAAAAATTTACCAAATGGCATTGAATTTCACTACATTGATGAGATTAGCTTATCGCTGATTGCCCCTCGCATTGCTTGTCCTGCTACACAATTACTTCAACAACCAACAATCGATTGGCAACAAATCCCGTTTATTCTGCCAGTAGAAGGCCCAGCGCGTCAGCGTATTGATCAATGGTTTAAACAACAGAAAATCAAACATCCGAAAATTTATGCCACCGTGGCGGGTCACGAAGCGATTATGCCGATGGTTGCCTTGGGTTGCGGTGTAGCGATGTTACCTGATGTAGTCATTAAGAATAGCCCAATGAATAGCCAAGTCTCCATTTTGCAAGTCAGTAATCCAATCGCCCCTTTCGAGCTGGGGATTTGTGTCCAGAAAAAATGCTTAACGCAACCATTAGTGCGTGCATTTTGGCAAGCCTTAGAGTAAAGTGAGCAGAATGTTGTATTTTTCGGCAAATTTTTGAGAATAAGTTTATGTTAAAAGGGATAATTTTATCGTTATCGGCTTCTGTCTTATTTGGTTATTTGTATTATTTTTCTACTCTGTTATTGCCACTGGGTGGCGAAGATATTTTCGGTTTTCGCATTATTTTTACGTTACCGTTTGTCATTGCAGCAGTCTTCTTATTCAAACAAAAACCCGCCTTATTGCATTATTTTGAACGAGTAAAACAACATCCCTTGCTTATTCTCGGCTTCCTGTTTAATTCGGCAATGATGGGGATTCAAATTTGGTTGTTCTTGTGGGCACCTAATAATGGCAGCGCACTTAGCGTGTCTTTTGGTTACTTATTATTACCTTTAGTCATGGTGCTAACAGGAAGACTAATTTTCAAAGAGCACATCTCGCGCCTCAAATTCTTTGCCGTCATCATTGCAGCAATCGGCGTGTTTTCCAATATTCTGTTAAAAGGTGGGTTATCATGGGAAGCCCTTCTCGTGAGTATTGGCTACAGTACCTATTTTGCCACACGTAAAATCCTCAAAATTAACGATCTTGCGGGTTTCTGTATTGAAATGACATTGTTATTGCCAGTTTGTATTTACTTCGCCTTCCAAGTTGATCTGAACGCAGTACAACAGGTCAACCCCAATATTTTATGGTTACTCCTCTTACTAGGCTTAATCAGCGGCGTGGCACTCAACACCTACATCCTCGCCAGCAGTGTATTGCCAATTAACGTTCTCGGCTTACTTGGCTACGCAGAACCAATAATGATGCTCCTCGTTTCTTTCTTAATCGGCGAACAACTCGACAGTGCCACCTATCCACTCTTCATCTGCCTCATTCTGTCAATGTTGTTATTTATGGCAGAAGGCTTGATTAGATTGAAACGGCGTTATAAATAAGCTAATTAAAGCGCCTTTTCTTCCAATAACCGTTCAAACTCTGGCATTACGCCGCGCCACAATTCAAAGGCGTGAGCGGCTTGTGCGACGAGCATGCCGAAGCCATCGCTCACATTGTGATTGCCTAATTGTTTGCAGAGGGCAATGAATGGCGTGTCGGTGCCTTTGGCGTATTGCATATCGTAAAGTGCAGTGGCTTTTTGCAAAATTTCTGGGGTGATGTTGACGGTTTGTCCGTGTAAGCCCGAAGAAGTTGCGTTGATGATTAAATCGAATTTTTGCACTGGAATATTAGCTAATGCGACAGCTTCAATGCTGCCATATTGTGCAAATTTTTGCGCTAAACCTTCTGCTTTGCTCAATGTGCGGTTGGCTAACACAATATGTTGCTTCGCTTGTAATAAAGGCAATAACACGCCTTTTGTTGCGCCACCTGCCCCTAAAATCAAAATCCTTTGTTCTGGTTTAAGCCAGCCTAAACGTTGTAAATCACTGACTAAGCCTGCGCCGTCGGTATTGTCAGCATATAAACGCCCATCTTCTAATTTTTTCAAAGTGTTACAAGCTTCTGCGGTTAAACAACGCTCGCTGTGAATGTCTGCTAACTGAAAAGCACGTTCTTTAAAGGGTGCAGTAATGTTGCAACCTTGCGCACCTTTATCAAAAAAGACACGCAATTGCTGTTCAAAATCTTGTTCATCGCCGAGCATTGCCACATATTCCATTTGCTGTTGCGTTTGCTCAGCAAAAATTTTGTGAATTTGTGGCGATTTACTTTGCGCAATTGGGTTGCCCCACACCGCATATTTATCCATAGCTTAACCTTGTCTAAACAGTTGATGAGTAAAAAGATCTCGAATTTCAGACGGATTCGTCGCACTGCCCACCTGTAAATCTAACACAGGGAAATCCTCGCCAAATTGGCCGCGAACCTCTTGCGCAGTGCGGCAAGGTGGCAAAGTGGTGAGATTGGCACTGGTTGAAGTCAACGCAAAGCCCGCTTGCTCACAGAGTTGCTTCACTGCATCGTGCTGACATAACCGCACCGCAATGCTGTCGAATTGTCCGGTTAAAAATTTCGGCGTGGTGCTTTTTGCTGGCACTACCCAAGTGGTTGGGCGATCATATTGCCCTTGCAGGCGTTGCCAGTGTGCATCTTCAAAATTTGACGTATCAATAAATGGCAGTAAATAATCCAAGCTCGGGGCGACTAAAATCAGCCCTTTTTCAATTGGTCGTTGTTTCAAAATTAATAATTTTTGCACCGCACTTTCACTGTTTGGATTACAACCCAAGCCAAATACGGCTTCCGTTGGGTAAGCGACCACTTCATTTTGTTTAAGTTGTGCGACGATTTGTTGAATATTCATTAAATTAGATTTCCGAGTCAAAAATATGGCGACAGCTTTTGTTCACACATTGAAAAGTGCGGTGAGTTTCCGTTTCTTTTTTCAAGGTACAAACTGGGCTTTCGCACACAGGACAAGCCACTAAATACGGCTTGCTAGGTAACGTAAATTTGCATTGAGGATAGCGATTACAACCATAAAACACTTTGCCTTGACGCCCACGACGCGCCATCAATTCGCCTTTTTGGCATTCCGGGCAAGGGACGGTTTCTTCCGCCTGTTCCTCAGGTTCATCGTGGACCACAAAATGACATTCTGGATAATTGCTACACCCAATAAACATTCCAAAATGCCCTTGTTTTAATACCAACAGGTGCTGACATTCTGGGCATGGCTGTTCTAACACTTTGAGGATTTTGCTTTCAGAATGTGGCTGTAAAGGGCGCAAATAATCACAATCAGGATACGCGCTACAACCTAAAAACAAGCCTTTTTTACCCTGTTTGACTTGCAACAAAGCGTTGCAAACAGGACAATGTTCTTCTTGTTTTGTATGTTGAAAAAGGCGTTCGCTCATTGGTGTTCCTCAGTTAAATTAAAACAATTCTACCCCAAACGTCTTCAATAATGCCACGCTTTCAAACACCGGCAAGCCCATTACACCAGTAAAACTGCCGTCGATATGCTCAATAAACGCACCGCCTAGCTGCTGAATACCATAAGCACCCGCTTTATCCATCGGTTCGCCCGTTGCGATATAGGCTTGAATTTCTTTTTCTGTTAAGGTTTTGAAGTGTACTTTGCTGATTTGTACTGCTGTTTTCATTTGCTGATTATCGGCAACACAAACTGCCGTAATCACTTGATGTTCTCTGCCTGACAACGCACGCAACATCTGTGCTGCATCAGCTGCATTTTGTGGCTTGCCTAAAATGTTATCGTCTAAAATCACTGAAGTATCCGCAGACAGAAAAGGTAAGTGCGGTGCATTTTTCGCAAGTTTTTCCTGTTGCCACTTTTGGCGTGCGGCGTGATTTTTCTCAATCGCCATACGCAACACATAATCCGCTCCCTTTTCATTCGGCAACGGTATTTCATCAATTTCGCAACAAAACACGTCAAATTTAAAGCCAAGATTTTGCAAAATTTGTGAACGACGTGGGCTGCTCGAGGCAAGGTAAAATTGGGAATAAGACATAATCCAACCTGATAAATAAAAAAGATTATAACCTGTTAGGATAAATCCGCCACTTTCCTTTATACTTTAACCCTCGGTTAAATTTATGGAAAATCTTTATGCTATCTGAATTGACTTCATCACAATACCTTTTGATTATTGGCGCGCTTATTTTTTGCTGTGTCGTGTTATTTTTTATCAGCGCGCGTCGTAAACGTGACAGCCAAGAATTGCAACAAGATCTCAATAAAACCATCGAAGATTTCAATCAATTATTAAGCAAATTTGAAGCCTCTCAACTCGCCAAAAGCCAGCTCGAACAAGCTGTCGTGAAATATCAAACCAATGCAGAAGGGTTGCAAGTGCGTTTGCTTGAACGTGATGAAAAATTAGGCTATTTACAAAAAGAATTAGACGAAGAACAAGCTCGCCATAACGAAATTTCAGAAAAAATCACTGCACTGAAAGAACGCTTTGGGATTGCATCTGCACAGGCGGAAAGTTTAGAAAAACAACTTGAACATAGCCAAAGCAATTTCTATCGCAAAGAGCAAGAAAATCGCGAATTAGTGGAAAAATTGACCGCACTTTCACAAGAATTTACGGAGCTAAAAACCACGCTTGCTGAAAAAGAGAAAAACTTTGCCGAACAGCAACAAAATATTGAGCAAAGTAAGCAACAACTAAGCACCGAATTTCAAAATCTCGCTAACCGAATTTTAGAAGAAAAAAGCCGTAGCTTTAGCCAAAGCAACCAAACCGCATTGGACAGCCTACTCAAGCCATTTCGTGAGCAAATTGAAGGCTTCCAAAAACGGGTGAATGAAATCCATTCCGAATCATTAAAAGGTAATGCGGGATTAGAAGCAGAAATCAAAAAAGTGTTGGATATCGGCTTAAATATGTCGCAACAAGCAAATAATCTAGCTTCCGCACTGAAAGGTGAAAAGAAAACCTTAGGTAACTGGGGCGAAGTGCAATTAGAGCGTGCGTTGCAATCAGCGGGCTTGATTGAAGGCGAACATTACGAAGCACAAGTGCATTTTAAAGACAGTGAAGGGAAACACAATTACCCTGATTTCATCTTGAATTTGCCGGATAAAAAGCATTTGATTATCGACAGCAAAATGTCGTTGGTAGCGTATGAAAGTGCGGTCAATTCTGACGATGAAATGCTTCGTCAAAGCAAATTGCGTGAGCATATCAAAGCAATTAAAAACCACGTTGACGACCTGTCACGCAAGGATTACAGCAACTTGATTGGAATGCGTAGCCCGAATTTTGTGCTGATGTTTATTGCGGTTGAGCCTGCTTATATCGAAGCAATGAAAATGGATCCAAGCCTGTTTAATTATGGCTATGAGAAAAATGTCATTATTGTTTCTCACACCACCTTAATGCCGATTTTACGCACTGTTGCAAACTTGTGGCGTATTGAACGAGGCAATGAAGAAGCAAGAGAAATCAGTGCTCGCGCAGGAGAAATTTACAACCAAATTTGCGTAGTTGCAGAACGTCTTGGTAAGCTCGGTAGCACACTTTCTACCGTTAGCTCCCACTATAACAACACCGTCACTGCACTTGTTGGTCAACAAGGCTTAGTGGGCAAAGTCGAACGCTTCAAAGACCTCTCCGCCAAAGCCAACAAAACTATGCCAAACGTGGAATTACTCCACAATGATGTAGAAGTCGAACGCTTGCAAGTGGTTAAAATTGAAGAAAAAAACGACAAGCCATAACCACAACATAAATTAATAACGTGACAAAGATCACATTTTTTTAACAAATATCTTCTCTTTTTAGTAGAGTAAGGTAGTCTTATTTCGTTTTAGTCGGGGTGCTTTACGTATCAATAAAACGTATGGCTGAGATAATACCCGTGAACCTGATACAGCTAATACTGACGTAGGAAACTAATTATGCGAACACTTTCATTTTCTTTGATTTTTTCAACTTCCTTATCTCGCTTATTCCTATTTCAACGCTAATTAATTTGCTGTTAATACAATGAATGCGGTTGAAATTCGTTCACTCACATTGACATATAACCAAGAACCGTTGTTCTTAGGGTTTGATTTTGCGTTACCTAAAGGAAAGTGGACGAGTATTTTGGGCGCATCTGGTGTGGGGAAATCCACCTTGTTGCGCGCGATTGCAGGGCTTGAGAATGAAGCGAAAACACAAGGGGAAATTTGCTTTCCGCATAATGAAAAAATCAGCTATATGGCACAACAAGATGCGTTGTATCCTTGGTTGTCTGTCATCGATAACGTTCAACTAGCTCAATATTTAACCCATTCAAAAACACCAGAAACGCAAGCCAAGGCACAGCAGTTGTTAGCTGCGGTCAAAATGGATATGCACCAGCACAAGGCTTGTTATCATTTATCTGGTGGACAAAGACAGCGCGTCGCCCTTGCTCGTACGTTAATGCAAGAGGCGGACATCGTTTTAATGGACGAACCTTTTTCGGCATTGGACGCCGTAACCCGTTTGCAATTGCAAAATCTCGCTTGTGAGTTGCTGAAACACAAGACCGTTTTATTGATCACACACGATCCGCAAGAGGCGATTCGATTAAGTGATGAAATCTATGTGTTACAAAATTATCCAGCGACGCTTTCAGAGAAAATCACGCCCACAGGCACAGCACCTCGTGAATTAGTGCAAGATGATTTGTGGCAATTGCAGCAGCATTTACTCGCCCAGCTGATGAAAGGTGCGGAATAATGAAAATCAAAACGCTCCTCAAAGTCACGCTACTTTCATTATTATTGCTTGGATTATGGCAAAGTGCGGTCAGTTTTTTTGATGTGCCACGCTATATGTTGCCACCACCAACCGAAGTTTTCGACCAACTCACTAGCCGCTACGATTTATTGTGGGAACACGCTCAAGTGACCTTATTAGAAATCGGGCTAGGGCTATTTTTAGGCATCACATTAGGGCTGATATCCGCCCTACTTTTAAGTTTATCACGCCATTTATCCGCATTTTTATTACCCTTATTAGTCATCTCGCAAGCCATTCCTGTTTTTGCGATCGCGCCGTTATTGGTGCTGTGGTTTGGCTATGGGTTAGCCTCCAAAATCGTAATGACGGTGCTCATTATTTATTTCCCTGTTACCGCTGCTTGTTATGACGGCTTACGCAACGCGCCAAACCAATGGCAAGAACTGGCAAAAACAATGCAAGTGCCACCGCTTTCGATGTTATTTAAAGTGAGATTACCCGCTGCATTGCCTTCTTTTGCATCGGGTTTACGCATTGCGGTATCCGTTGCTCCCATCGGGGCGATTGTCGGCGAGTGGGTCGGTTCATCACAGGGATTGGGGTATTTAATGCTTCACGCCAACGCACGAATGCAAGTGGATTTAATGTTCTCGGCATTATTCGTTTTAATGCTAATGAGCTTGTGTTTGTATTTCAGCGTGGATTATTTACTAAACAAATGGCTACCTTGGGTGAGATTCCTAAAATAGCGCCTAAAAAAATCGAGAAGGAACACAACAATGTCAACAACACAACAACTTATCAACAATGCTGGGCAATATTGGCAGGATTATGTCCACCACCCATTTGTGCAACAAATGGCAAACGGCACCCTACCAAAAGCCTGCTTCCAACACTATTTGAAACAAGATTATTTATTCCTGTTTCAATACAATCGAGCGCTCTCATTGGGCATTTATAAAGCCGAAAATTTTGCTCAAATGAAAACTGCACACGAGGCAATTGGTGCATTGTTGCACGAAATTCAATTACATATTCAATTCTGCGAAAGCTGGGGAATTGATGAAGAAACATTATTCAGCACCGAAGAATCTGCTGCTTGCGTGGCTTACACACGTTACGTGTTAGATGCTGGAATGACAGGCGGTCTAGTTGAGCTTTATACCGCTATCGCACCTTGCGCTATTGGCTATGCGGTGATTGCAAAACACATTGTAGAAAGTGGCGTAAGCCCTGAAAACAACCCGTATCAAGCGTGGATTGATGCTTATTCAGGCGATGAATTTCAAACCGCAGCACAAAACGCAATTGATGCATTAGATGCGTTATGTGCAGGTTTAACTGAGACACAAATCGCAAAATTACAGCAGATTTTTAATACTGCAACCCGTATGGAATCTGCATTTTGGCAAATGGGATTAGATTTAAGCTAACAAGAAAAAAAGGAGACAAATAAATGCAAAACTTCGTGAAAAATACGCTTACAGTTGCACTCGCAATGGGCGTCAGCCTTTCTGTATCCGCAAAAGAAAAATTAACTTTATTGCTCGATTGGTTTGTAAACCCAGATCACGCCGCCATCATCGTGGCACAACAAAAAGGTTATTTTGAACAAAATGGCTTAGAAGTTGAAATTGTTGAGCCAGCCGATCCTTCTCTGCCACCCAAATTAGTGGCCGCAGGTAAAGCGGATTTAGCGGTGGATTACCAACCACAATTACAAATCCAAGTGGCTGAAGATTTACCGCTCACTCGTGTTGGTACGTTAGTGGCAACTCCATTAAACACCTTGATTGTATTAGAAAAAAGCGACATCAAAACTCTCGCTGATTTAAAAGGTAAAAAAATTGGTTATTCAGTGAGTGGCTTTGAGGACTCATTGTTAAAAGCCATGTTGAAATCAGCAGGTTTAACTGGCAAAGATGTGGAAATGGTGAATGTAAACTGGTCACTTTCACCGTCTGTAATTAGCGTTCAAGTGGACGCTGTGGTCGGCGGTTTCCGTAACTTTGAATTAAACCAGATGCAATTAGAAAAACAACCAGGTCGTGCGTTCTACCCAGAAGAGCACGGGGTACCGGTATATGATGAGTTAATTTTAGTGGCAAACAAAACGTCAATGCCAAAAGAAAAAATTAGCAAATTTTTAACCGCACTTGAGCAAGCCACCATTTACACAATAAACCACCCAGATGATGCGTGGAAATCATTCGTTGCATACAAACCAAAAGAATTAGACAACGACCTCAACCGTTTAGCGTGGAAAGACACCTTACCACGTTTAGCCTTACGCCCAAGAGCGTTAGACGGTCACCGTTATGAAAGAATGGCGGCGTTTTTAAAAGAAAATGGCTTAACGAAAGTGGTTAAACCATTGAGTGATTATGCGGTAGAAGTCAAATAGCTTTTTTACGATATATCGGGTTTCGCCGAGGGCGACCTACTTTTTCTTTGCATGGATTGTTACTTTTCTTTGTTTCTCCAAAGAAAAGTAACCAAAAGAAAGGCGACCCTGCTTTGCCTTGAATCCTTTGTTCTATTGAATTTGCTTTACGGAAAATTTTGAACTCGCTACGCTCAAACAAGCAAAATTTTCCTACAAATTCAACTTCACAAAGGCGGCAAAGAAGGGAACCCATTGTGCATTATTGAACTATTTTGATACCAAAAGATTGTTTGAAAAAGGTTGTGTTTTCGCTATGAAATTACATAAAAAAACACCGCTCTTTTATCACGCTTGGAACGAAAAAGTGTCCCGTGTAAGTTGCCCGAATGGAAAAGACATTTTTAGGAAAATAAGGTTGCGTAGCGAAGTGAAGACAACTTATTTTCCGTTAAGAAAATTTCTTTGAAATGAGGAAAAGCAACTTAGTCGGGTGTGTTTTCTTTTTGCCTACTTTTGCTTTGCACAAGCAAAGAAAAAGTAGGTCGCACATAGTGCGAAACCCGATAAAACTAAAACATCATCAAATAGAAGTACAACCAAAATGCTAAAACCAAAATACCTACAAAAAATCAAATCCCAAAACCCTCTCATCCACAACATCACCAACGTGGTGGCGGCTAACTTCTCTGCAAATGGATTACTTGCGATTGGGGCTTCGCCATTAATGTCTGCTGCGATTGAAGAAATGGACGAAGTGCCACGCATCAGCAATGCACTGGTGATTAATATCGGCACTTTAATGGGAAAAGAAGTGGCTGAGATGGTGTTAGCGGGTCAAACAGCTAACCAAGTGGACATTCCTGTGGTGTTAGACCCTGTGGGCGTCGGTGCAACCAGTTTCCGTAAACAAACTGTCGTAACCTTATTAAAAGAAGTGAAGTTTGCTGCAATTCGTGGCAATGCAGGTGAGTTAGCCACAATCGCAGATGTGGACTGGCAAGCAAAAGGCGTAGATGCAGGCAAAGGCAATGCAAATTTAGCGGAAATCGCACGTATTGTTGCAGAGAAATATGATTGTGTGGCGATGATCAGCGGTGCAACGGATTATTTAAGTGATGGCAAACGCCACGCTCAAATTCACAACGGTACACCATTATTCCCGAAAATCACGGCATCAGGTTGCTTATTAAGTGCGGTCTGTGGTGCGTTTTTAGCAGTGGCTAAGCCTGAAGAATATTTTGATGCTATGGTTGAGGGTTGCACCACTTATGCCCTAGCTGGCGAGTTAGCCGCAAAACAGTTAAGTGACACACAACACGGACAATTTTATGTGGGCTTATTAGATCAATTAGCCAACATTTCCCCAGAACAAGTTTCACAATTAGCGAGAGTGTCTTATGAATAATATTGCACAAGCCTTAACCATCGCGGGCTCTGATAGCGGTGGCGGTGCGGGTATCCAAGCGGACTTAAAAACCTTCCAAATGCGTGGTGTGTTTGGTACTTCGGCGATTACCGCCATTACTGCACAAAACACGTTAGGCGTATTTGACATTCACCCGATTCCCTTAACGACGATTGAAGCACAGTTGAAAGCCATTGCGGACGACTTCCAAATTTCAGCGTTTAAAATCGGTATGTTAGGCACGGCAGAAATTATCGAATGTGTGGCGAATGCATTGAAAAAATACCACTTCGGCAAAATGGTGTTAGACCCAGTAATGATTGCAAAAGGTGGTGCACCGTTATTACAACAAAATGCAGTCAATGCGTTGAAACAGCATTTAGTGCCAATGGCAGAAGTGATTACGCCAAACTTACCTGAAGCGGAAGCGTTAACAGGCATTAAAATTGTGGACGATAAGACCGCACTTGAGGCAGCAACTTTATTACAGCAAATGGGCGCAAAAAATATCGTGATTAAAGGCGGTCACACTGAAGATTCACAAAGCACGGTTTGTCGTGACTGGATTTTCACCCCAACTGAAACTTTTTTCTTAGACAGCCCACGTTTCCCAACAAAACATACGCACGGTACAGGTTGTACGTTCTCAGCTTGCCTAGCGGCTGAATTAGCGAAAGGCAATTCTGTTGTTGATGCAGTGAAAACCGCGAAGGCTTTCATTACAGCAGCGATTAGTGACCCGTTAAATATTGGTCACGGGTACGGGCCAACAAACCATTGGGCCTATTCTAAAGTGGAAAAATAAGTCTCATTTGCACAAAAGTGCGGTCAAAAAACACAACGTTTTGAAAGGATGGATATGAACAAAATTGAACAAGCAATGCGATTGTATTTTATCGCAGGCACACAGGACTGCCCGAATACAGGGGGTGATCCAGCTGAAAATCTATTAGGGATTTTAGAACAAGCTTTAAAAGCGGGGATCACCTGTTATCAATTCCGCGAAAAAGGTAAAAAGTCCTTACAAGATCCAGCAAAAGTGAAAGAACTTGCGATTAAATGTCGCGATCTTTGTCGTCAATATAATGTGCCTTTTGTGGTGAATGATGATGTGCAACTGGCGATTGAAATTGGGGCTGACGGTATTCACGTTGGGCAAACAGATATGGCAGTCGCTGATGTTGCCGCACTTTGTCATAGCAAATGTTTTATCGGGACCTCCGTTAATACCCTTGAGCAAGGGCTTGCCGCACAAGCTAATCCGCTTATTGATTATTTCGGCACAGGCCCGATTTTCCCAACTCAATCAAAAGAAGATCCAAAACCTGTTGTGGGGATCGAATTCGTTTCTACGATTCGCCAAAATGGGATCGATAAGCCAATCGTGGCTATTGGCGGGGTCACTGCTCAAAGCGCAAGTGAACTACGTCAACGTGGCGCCAATGGCGTAGCTGTCATTTCCGCTATCGCACAATCCACCAACATCGCAAAAACCGTTCAGGAGTTGCTAGGGAATGCGTAATCATCCTCGCCAAGTTGCCGTTGCGACAATGGTTGGCACGGCAATTGAGTATTTTGATAATTATATTTATGCCATGGCAGCGGTATTGGTTTTTAACCATCAATTTTTCCACAGTGCTGATCCTGTTAGTAATGAACTTGCTTCCTTGTCTACTTTAGCACTTGCATTTTTTGCCCGCCCTTTTGGCGCCATGCTATTCGGACACTTCGGTGATAAAATTGGACGTAAAAAATCCCTGATCGCGTCATTATTATTAATGGGCGTTTCCACTGTCTCTATTGGTTTATTACCGAACTATGCCGACATTGGCATTTGGGCAACGGTGCTGCTTTGTCTCTGCCGTGTTGGTCAAGGCATTGGCTTAGGGGGAGAATGGGGTGGTGCCGCTTTAGTTGCCATAGAAAATGCCCCAGCAGAAAAACGAGCCTGGTACGGTATATTTCCACAACTGGGGGCACCAGTTGGCTTGCTCTTAGCAAATGGCGCATTTTTCGCGGTAGGGAACATTTTTGGGCAAGATGCGTTAGTCGAATGGGCGTGGCGTATTCCGTTTATTGCCTCTGCTGTGTTAGTGATCATCGGTTGGTATGTCCGTGCTAAAATCCATGAAAGTGTGGTCTTTTCTGAAGTAGAAAAACAAGGTAAAACCCACAGGTTCCCAATCAAAGCGGTCTTTACTCAACACTTCAAACCCTTTATGACCAGTATCTTTTTAGCGACCGCGGGTTATGTGCTATTCTATATTTTGGCGGCATTTGCTCAAATCTACGCGAAAAGCCCAACGACCCTTTCTGCTGCAGGGCACCCCATGGGTCTAGGCTTACAGGCGAGTACCTTTACTGCTTTTTTATTGATCACCTCAGTCATTTTCGGGTGCTCGATTGCTTTTTCTGGCATTTACGCTGACAAAATTGGGCGGCGTCGTTTAATGCAATATGTCAGCATCGCCACACTGATTTTTGGGCTTATCTTACCGCTCTTTTTAAGTGAAGGTACCCCTGCTAGCGTATTTGCATTTTTAGCCATTGGATTCATGATTATGGGAATGTCTTTTGGTCCGATGGCCGTGTTGTTGCCCGAATTATTTCCAACAGAAGTCCGTTATTCTGGGGCATCCATCGCTTACAATTTTGCTGGAATTTTAGGGGCAAGTGTCGCCACCATTGTCGCGATGAAAATTAATGCGAACTTTGGTTTAATTGGCGTAGGCTTGTACCTTGCTGCAAATGCGTTGATTTCGTTGATTGCGGTCACGCAAATTACTGAAACAAAACAATGTGATCTGCAAAATATTTGAGACAACACGGCGTGCGATTGTACACCTAAAGCCGATCACACGCCGTTATCTACTGGCAGAAAAATAAATTGAATTTTCCGAAAAAAACAGGTAATTTTCACCCCTCTTTTCACTCTATTCTGATCTAACAACATGGAACAACATACTCAACAGCAACCTGCTAACACCAAACACAAATCTGCGCGCTATAAGTCGCGCCCACGTCATGCCCCAAATATCATCAGCCAAATTATTTTTGCTAGCCGTTGGTTACAGCTCCCAATTTACTTAGGATTAATTGTTGTACAAGGTATCTATGCCTATAAATTTATGAAATCCTTGTGGGAATTAATGACTAACCTACAAACAATGGATGCCAACATGATCATGCTTGCCGTACTCAATTTAATTGATGTGGTCATGATTGCCAATCTATTGGTGATGGTCATTGTCGGAGGATATGAAATCTTTGTCTCCAAACTACGTACAAAAGATCACCCAGATGAGCCTGAATGGTTAAGCCATGTGAATGCCTCTGTGTTAAAAGTGAAATTATCAATGTCAATTATCAGTATTTCCTCTATTCACTTATTACAAACTTTTGTGAATGCTGCCAATATGGAGGAAAAAACCATGATGTGGCAATTATTGCTCCACTTAGGTTTCTTAGTCTCTGCGGTTGCTATGGCATACACAGATAAAATTCTTTATAGCACCAGTCATAAAGGGCATTAACTCCTTACTCGTGACATAATACACCGACCTTCAATTTGCGCTGCAGATTGAAGGTTTTCTTTTTTCTCTAGGTTGGGTTACCTCAAAAACGATCAAACAATAAACGACTCAGACCGCACGCCATAACCTCGTTTTCATCTCATATGGTCAGTACAATTGTGCCAAATATTGATTATCCTTTAAAAGCAAAATAGAGTAGAATAATGCGTAACTATAAGTCTTAATTCACTGAGGAGTAAATCATTATGGCAACTCGTAAAGAACTGGCAAATGCGATCCGTTTTTTAAGTATGGATGCAGTGCAAAAAGCAAAATCAGGCCACCCTGGTGCGCCAATGGGAATGGCAGATATTGCAGAAGTATTATGGCGTGACTTCTTAAAACACAATCCAACTAATCCAAAATGGTTCGATCGCGACCGTTTCATTCTGTCAAATGGTCACGGTTCAATGTTAATTTATAGCCTATTGCATTTAACAGGTTATGATTTGTCTATTGATGATTTAAAACAATTCCGTCAATTACATTCTAAAACACCAGGTCACCCTGAATATGGTTATGCACCAGGTGTTGAAACCACTACTGGTCCTTTAGGTCAAGGGATCACTAACGCAGTGGGTTTTGCGATTGCAGAAAAAACCTTTGCACACCAATTTAACCGCCCTGGCCACGACATCATTGACCACTACACTTACGTATTCTTAGGTGATGGTTGCTTAATGGAAGGTATCTCACACGAAGCGTGTTCATTAGCGGGGACTTTAGGCTTAGGCAAATTAATCGCATTCTACGATGACAACAACATCTCTATCGATGGTCACGTTGATGGTTGGTTCACTGATGATACGCAAAAACGCTTCGAGTCTTATGGCTGGCACGTGATTCCTGCAATTGATGGTCACAACGCTGAACAAATCGTTGAAGCAGTGAAAAAAGCACAAGCAGAAAAAGACAAACCAACTTTAATTATTTGTAAAACGATCATTGGTTTTGGTTCACCAAACAAATCAAATTCACACGATTCTCACGGTGCACCATTAGGCGATGAAGAAATCGCATTAACTCGTAAAGCATTAAATTGGGATCACGCACCGTTTGAAATCCCAGCGGATATCTATGCAGAATGGGATGCAAAAGCAAAAGGGGATAAAGCAGAAAAAGCGTGGGACGAAAAATTTGCCGCTTATACGAAAGCGTATCCTGAATTAGCGGCAGAGTTCACTCGTCGTGTAAACGCGGAATTACCCACAAACTGGGCGGCAGAATCCCAAGCATTCATCGAAAAATTACAAGCGAACCCAGCCAACATTGCAAGCCGTAAAGCCTCACAAAATGCGATCGAAGCTTACGCAAAATTATTACCTGAATTTTTAGGTGGTTCAGCTGACTTAGCAAGCTCAAACTTAACGTTATGGTCAGGTTCAAAACCAATTCGTGCCGTTGAAAACGCAGACGGTAACTACATCAACTACGGTGTACGTGAATTCGGTATGTCTGCCATTATGAATGGTATTGCATTACACGGTGGCTTCATTCCTTACGGCGCAACCTTCTTAATGTTTATGGAATACGCACACAACGCCGTACGTATGGCAGCATTAATGAAACAACGTTCATTATTCGTTTACACCCACGACTCTATCGGTCTTGGTGAAGACGGTCCAACACACCAACCCGTTGAGCAAACTTCCGCATTACGCTTAATTCCAAATCTTGAAACATGGCGTCCTTGTGACCAAGTGGAATCTGCAGTAGCGTGGAAAGCAGCAGTTGAACGTAAAGATGGCCCAAGTGCATTGATCTTTACTCGTCAAAACTTGGCACAAATGGACCGCACTTCTGAGCAATTAGCGAATGTGGCACGCGGTGGTTATGTCCTACGTCAATGCTGTGAAAAAGGCGATTGCCCAGATTTAATCTTAATCGCAACGGGTTCTGAAGTCGAATTAGCGATGAAAGCAGCAGACGTGTTAGACGCAGAAAGCTTGAAAGTTCGTGTAGTTTCTATGCCAAGCACTAACGTGTTCGACAAACAAGATGCGGCATATCGTGAAAGCGTATTACCAAGCAACGTGACCAAACGTGTTGCGATCGAAGCGGGCATAGCTGACTTCTGGTACAAATACGTTGGCTTTAACGGTCGTGTAGTAGGTATGAATAGCTTCGGTGAATCAGCGCCAGCGGATCAATTATTCAAGCTTTTCGGCTTCACCGTAGAAAACGTTGTGGCGAAAGCAAAAGAAATTCTGTAATCTGAATTTTAGCTAAAACTAACTCTGCACGTTATTTGGTTAACGTGCAGAGTTTTTTATGCTTGATTTAAGCCAGTGGCTAAACACGATCGCGCCTTTCATCATTCAATGCACTTTCCTCGCCTTTGTGCGCTGACTTTTTATTTCAACACCACATTTTCTATTTTAAAAACTAAAAAACATCCAAGCCTTTTACTTTTTTATTAGGCAATACCACATGATTTTTAACTTTTGTTGTTTTTTAAACAAAAACACTTGCTTTTGTCCAACTGATCTTGTAATTAAGTAACCTTATTCAAACACAATATTATTCACTTTTTTATATAAGGAACAGGTTATGCAAAACGTTGGTTTTATCGGTTGGCGTGGAATGGTGGGATCCGTATTAATGGATCGTATGCAAGAAGAAAATGACTTCGTGAACATCAATCCCGTCTTTTTTACCACATCACAAGCAGGTCAAAAAGCACCAACATTCGCGGGCAAAGAAGCGGGTGAGTTGAAAGATGCATTTGATATCGCAGAACTACAAAAATTAGATATTATCGTGACTTGCCAAGGTGGTGATTATACCAATGATGTGTATCCAAAATTACGCGCAGCAGGCTGGAACGGTTATTGGATTGACGCAGCGTCTGCACTGCGTATGGAAAAAGAGGCGATTATCGTGCTTGACCCCGTGAACCAACATGTCATCCGCGAAGGCTTAAAAAACGGCATTAAAACTTACGTTGGCGGTAACTGCACTGTGAGCTTAATGTTAATGGCATTAGGTGGTTTATTCGAACGTGATTTAGTGGAATGGGTATCGGTAGCCACTTACCAAGCGGCAAGTGGCGCGGGTGCGAAAAATATGCGTGAATTGTTGGTACAAATGGGTCAACTTGAAGATAGCGTAAAAGCGGACCTTGAAAACCCTGCCTCATCCATTTTAGACATTGAACGCAAAGTGACTGCAAAAATGCGTAGTGATTTACCAATCGATAACTTCGGTGCGCCATTGGCAGGCAGCTTAATTCCTTGGATCGACAAACTTTGGGAAGATGGGCAAACCAAAGAAGAATGGAAAGGTTATGCAGAAACCAACAAAATTCTTGGCTTAGAGGACAGTCCAATTCCTGTTGATGGGTTATGTGTGCGTATCGGCGCATTACGTTGCCACAGCCAAGCCTTCACGATCAAAATGAAAAAAGATTTACCGCTAGAGGAAATCGAGCAAATTCTCGCAAGCCACAACGAATGGGTAAAAGTCATTCCAAATGATAAAGAAACCACGTTACGTGAACTCACGCCAACCAAAGTCACGGGCACCCTTTCTGTCCCAGTTGGCCGCTTACGCAAACTCAAAATGGGGCCTGAATATTTAGCGGCATTCACTGTCGGTGACCAATTATTATGGGGAGCCGCAGAGCCACTTCGTCGTATCTTGAAACAATTAGTGGCTTAATGGTCAGGCTTTAAGCCATCGCAAACGTGCGGTCAGTCACAAACGCCTGTGGAAACTGACCGCACTTTTTCTGTTTTTTCTCCAGTCATGCACTGTCCACTTACCCGCCCTTGATATTTCAAACCACGTTGCGTTGAAATATGCTATGATGGCATCTATGCTGAGTTTTCATTTAGAGTAGCCTATGATCGAACGCGAACCTCATTTTACCCACTTTGCTTTAGCTGAATTGCATCCTTTTGCTGCACAGTTCCCACTGCAAGATGTAAAAGGGAAAAAAGGGGTACGCATTACCTATCGCCACTTCGTTCAAGATACGCCAACCGAACGTAAATTAATGATTTTGGTGAATGGACGTGCAGAAAATTTACTAAAATGGACAGAGCTGGCGTATGACTTTTATCAACAGGGATACGATGTATTAGTCTTTGACCATCGTGGTCAGGGATATTCACAACGTTTACTCAAAGATCATGACAAAGGCTATATCGATGAGTTTCGCTTTTATGCGGATGATTTAGCCATTTTATTAGCAAAAATCACCTCGTTATATTCCTATCAATGTCAACACCTCCTCGCGCATTCACTGGGGGCACTGATTAGCACTTACTATCTGGCGAATTATGATCATCAAGTCAACCGTGCTGTATTTTCTGCACCATTTTATGGCATTCCGCTACAGCATTCCTTACGCGATGAACTGATCATTAACTTGATGATGTTATTCGGACAAGGCACACGTTATGTCTTTGGTAAAGGGCGATATAAACCTGCGGATTTAGATAAAAATGATCTCAGTTGCTGTCGTACCAGAATGAAATGGATGAACCGCATCAATCGCCGTCACCCACAAATCCATTTAGGCGGACCGACTTTCCGTTGGGTGCATTTATGTTTCAATGCGATTAAGAAACTGCCAAATATTTTGCCACGTATTGAAATCCCAGTTTTAATTTTACAGTCAGAAAAAGAAAAGATTGTCGATAATCAACATTTAGAAAAATTGACTGCACTTTTACCACAAGGCAAGCTCGTACAAATTGCGCACAGTAAACACGAAATTTTATTTGAACGTGACCCGATTCGAGATGCGGCTTTAAAGCAAATTCATCAATTTTTTAATGAAAACCGCGCCAAATCAACACACCCAATGCGGTAAACACGAGACAACCCAACACATGTAATGATACAACAGCCATGGCTTCGAGCCACTTCTGTTGCAACACATTTTCGATCACTTCCGCACTGAAAGCAGAAAAGGTCGTCAGGCTTCCCAAAAAACCAGTGACTAAAAATAAACGCCATTCGGGTGACAAGGTGGGGAATTGCCAAAACATGGCTAATGCGACCCCAATGAGTAAACAGCCAAGATAATTGGCGACTAACGTCCCCGCCGAGAAACACGCCAACAACGGATTGAGCAATATACTCAATCCATATCGACACAGTGCCCCAATGCTGCACCAAGACTAATGAGTAGACAATTTTGTAATAGATTCATCGCACAACGATCTCACTGGATATTATCAATTCCTCAAAGGTCAAATAGATGACGAAGATAATTGGCAACGGATTCCTGCGCATTCAATCCGATCACTTCCAAATGCGGACATGCTGCTTTCAAACGTGGATCAGCGTTCCCCATTACACAGCCTTTCCCGACTTGGCTTAACAACTGCACATCATTCATGCCATCGCCAAAAGCAAGGCAGTGTTGCATATCATAATCACGACTGGCTAAAACACGTTCTAACGCACTGGCTTTGGAAACATTTTTATTCATCACTTCCAAGCAAACAGGAGTAGAATACGTAATGCTAGTACAATCGCCATAAACCGCTTTTAAATGCAGTTCTAATTCGACCAAATCCTGCGGCTCACGCCCAATAAAAAACACTTTCTCAGTATCACGTCCATGGTGTTGAGCAAAATCCACCACTTCGTACATAAATCCTGAATCTTGATGATATTTACGTAACTGCGGGACATCAACGTTAATAAACCAGTCATCGCCTTGATAAGTATTCACGCAAACACGCTGACGATCAAAAGGTAGATTCATAATCTCAAATGCGGTGGATTCAGGTAAATAATTACGTACTAATAAGTTACCTTGTAAATCTTGTGCTCTTGCACCATTTGACGTAATCATGACCGCATGTTCAATATTTACTTTTTGTAAAATAGGGAATAGATCAACATGATTACGACCCGTTGCCAACATCACGTCTATCCCTTTAGCCGCGAGTTTTTGTAAGGTATCAATCGTAAAGTCACCAATAACATGATTGGTATTTAATAGCGTCCCATCAAGATCTGACACAATGGCACGAAAAGGAAAAGGCTGCATAACATATCCTATGATCAGAAAAATTGAGCTTATGATAACACAATAAGCGAAGGACGCTCACTAGCGAATAAAACGGAAACAAATCCATGTTCTGATTCAGAAACGAAAACGTTTTCGTCTTTTTTACGCTTTTGTTAAAAAAAAAGGTTTGCGCTGAAAAAAAAATATGATATGAATATAAAACACACAACAGCATACTAACTATTTGGACGTGAAAGATGGCATTACGCCCTGCAATCAACATTATTATTAACCTCGTAGTGAGCATTATCACTGCGGGGCGAGTGCGTTAATGTTTGATTAGCAGTACAACTAAATAGATCAAATATAACCCTCGTCTGACAATCGACGAGGGTTTTTTTATCGATAAATTTGTAAGGGTGATTTATATGAATGGGGCAAGATTAGTCACAGAAAGTTTGAAAGCGCATGGTATCACAACGGTATTTGGCTATCCTGGTGGCGCCATTATGCCTGTTTATGACGCGCTGTATGATGCAGGTTTAGAACATTTATTATGCCGTAATGAACAGGGCGCTGCCATGGCTGCGATCGGTTATGCCAGAGCCAGTGGCAAAGTGGGCGTATGTATCGCAACCTCAGGACCAGGTGCGGCTAACTTAATCACAGGATTGGGGGATGCGTTGATGGACTCTATTCCCGTTGTCGCAATCACTGGGCAAGTTGCGTCATCCTTAATCGGTACGGATGCCTTTCAGGAAGCTGATGTATTAGGGCTATCTTTAGCATGTACAAAACACAGTTTCTTAGTGCAACATATTGAAGAATTACCTGAAGTGATCGCGAAAGCCTTTCATATTGCGGCAAGCGGCAGACCCGGTCCCGTGTTAATTGATATTCCCAAAGATATACAAGTTGCCCCAACGACACTCAAGCCCGTCGTGTTTACACGTGAGCAACCCGCTGCATTATCTGATGACACATTATCTGCAGCACTCGCATTATTACAATCAGCAAAACGTCCCGTCATTTATGTCGGGGGCGGTATCGGCATGGCGAATGCTGTTCCTGCATTACGTCACTTTTTAGAAGTCACTCAAATGCCAAGCGTCTCAACCTTAAAAGGATTGGGCGCGATTAATCCCGACAACCCATACTATATGGGCATGATTGGTATGCACGGAACAAAAGCCGCAAACTATGCCGTGCAAGAATGTGATCTGTTGCTTGCTTTTGGTGCGCGCTTTGACGATCGCGTCACGGGGAAATTAGAAACCTTTGCACCTCATGCTAAAGTGATTCATGCTGACATTGATATCGCTGAAATCGGAAAGTTACGTCGTCCAGATGTGGCATTGTGTGGTGATATTGCACAAGCGTTAACTACTCTTAGCGTGCCATTAACCCTGACAGACTGGCAACAACGTGTTGTCCAACTCAAACAACAGCATGATTTTTGTTATTGCGAAAATCAAGGTGATACTTTTATCAACCCACTCTGGTTATTGCACACCTTATCACAAAAGAAACCCCAAACCGCTGTGGTCACTACAGATGTAGGACAACATCAAATGTGGTCAGCCCAACATATGCAGCACTTCGCACCAACAAATTACATTACCTCAGCAGGTTATGGCACGATGGGCTTTGGCTTACCAGCAGCCATTGGGGCGAAGAAAGCACGTCCAGAAGATGAGGTCATTGTCATTTCGGGTGACGGCTCAATCATGATGAATATTCAAGAATTAGGCTCAATTAAACGCGGTAAAGCCCCTGTTAAAATCGTGTTATTAGATAACCAACGTTTAGGGATGGTACGTCAATGGCAAGAGCTGTTCTTTAATGCCCGTTTTAGTAGCACGATTTTAGATGATAACCCGGATTTTGTGATGTTAGCTGCAGCATTTGGCATCCAAGGTGAACGTATTACCAAAGGGGAAGAAGTCAATGGCGCATTAGATCGCTTATTCGCAAGCAAAGAAGCCTATTTCTTACATGTCTGTATCCCAAGTAATGAAAATGTTTGGCCATTAGTGCCACCTAATGCGTGTAACATGGACATGTTAGAAAACATGTAAAGTGCGGTCGATTTTGAGGAAATTTTTATATGAAAACGTATCAATTCACATTAGAAGCAAACCAACGTCCAGAAACTCTTGAGCGTATTTTACGTGTGATCCGTCATCGCGGTTTTTATGTTGTGGCAATGCAAGTACAGACAGAAAATGACAAAGCATATTGTCATTTTACGTTAAAAAGTGAGCGAGCTTTAAGTTTACTCATTAGTCAATTAATTAAAATGTACGATGTCTTAACGATTAACCATACTCAAGCATAAAACAGATAAGGACGCTGCTCATGAAAACACTCGGTATTATTGGCGGTATGTCACCTGAAAGCACGGTAACTTATTATAGTTTAATCAATCAGTTAGTGAATCAAGCAAAAGGTGGAAATCATAGTGCACCATTAGTGATGGTGAATATTGAGTTTGAAGAAATTGTGCGTTTACAAAAACAAGGCGAATGGCAAAAAGCAGGGAAAATCCTCGCGACCGCTGCACAAAAATTAACTCAAATAGGGGCTGAGGGAATATTGTTAGCAACTAATACAATGCATAAAGTTGCGTCTCATATTATTGAGGCAATTGATGTCCCTTTTCTGCATATTATTGATGCTACAGCAGAAGCGATTAAAGCCAAACAAGTTAAGCAAATTGCATTATTAGGTACACAATTTACAATGCAAGATCACTTTTATCGAGATCTTTTATTGGCACATGACATTATCCCTATTATCCCAAGCCATGCGCAGCAACAAGAAATTCATCGTATTATTTTTACTGAGCTTTGTATCGGCAAAAGCACCCCCGAATCGAAACAATTTTATCTTGATGTGATTGCAGATTTAGAAAAACAAGGTGCCCAAGGGGTAATTTTAGGCTGTACTGAAATTGGTTTATTAATTAATCAACAGGATGCCACGCTACCATTTTTTGATACCACCACATTACACGCACAAAAAGCCGCTGAGTTTATTCTCACGGAATAATGGCTGTTTAAAGGAAGAATATGGCGCATATTGCACTTACAGAAAAAACCGCCATGGTTGGCTTAGTGGTGGGGTGCGTTATTTTTGGTCTTGGCAGTTTAATTGTGGCTTATGTCCCCGTTGGCGCTTATGCCATTGCATTTTGGCGTTTATTTGTCGCCGCAATGATTTTTTATACACTAGCCAAGTGCGCGAAACAACAAGCGCCCATTTCAAGCAAAGCAAAACATTACGCCCTGATTTCTGGTGCATTTTTAGGTTTAGATTTAGCTTTGTGGCATGAGAGTATTTATGCTGTGGGACCAGGGATTTCCACGTTATTAAACAGCCTGCAAATTTTCTGGCTCTCTGCAATTGGTTTTTTCTGGTTTCGTGAACGGCAAAGTACTTTACAGTTATTCAGCCTCTGCCTAGCAGTCTTTGGTGTTGCCTTAATTGGCAGCCCAGAGTTTAAACAAAATCAAAATGCGTTGTGGGGGTTTATTTCGGGTATCGTATCTGGCTTGATGTTGGCGTTATCGATGGTCTATATTCGCAAAACACAGCAAGCCGCCGTGACACCTATTTTTCCATTAATGTTTCGCGTCAGTGTAGGAGGAATGTTAATTCTGTTGGTACCTGCGTTATGGTTTAATCACACTCAACTTTATCCAACGACCTGGGAACAACTGGGATTAATACTGATTTATGGTGCAGTCATGCAATGTTTAGCTTGGGGAATGATCGCTTACGCGATCCCGTTGTTATCCCTTAGTGTCACAGGTCTGTTACTGCTTTCAGAGCCTGTTGCTGCGTTAGTAATAGACTACTTATTACTCAATAAAGCGATCAATGGGTTACAATGGTGTGGCGCGCTTTTAACTATGTTAGCCATTTATTTAGGGTCATTACGCCCCACTAAAACACCACCTAAACATTAGGATAAGCAATTTACAATCGTGCTGACTCACACTTATTACACAACAGTGAATCCGCACAAACACAACATTACACTTGGAGAGATTATGCCAAAATTACGTTCAGCAACTAGTACACAAGGTCGCAATATGGCGGGGGCAAGAGCCTTGTGGCGTGCAACAGGAATGACCGATAAAGATTTTGGGAAACCCATCATCGCCGTGGTCAATTCCTTTACACAATTCGTTCCTGGTCATGTTCATTTAAAAGATCTCGGACAATTAGTGGCACGCGAAATTGAAAAAGCAGGCGGTGTCGCCAAAGAATTTAATACGATTGCCGTTGACGACGGGATTGCCATGGGACACGGTGGCATGCTGTATTCGCTGCCATCTCGTGATTTAATCGCTGACAGCGTGGAATATATGGTTAATGCGCATTGCGCTGATGCCATGGTATGTATTTCCAACTGCGACAAAATCACGCCAGGGATGTTAATGGCAGCGTTACGCCTAAATATTCCTACTGTATTTGTATCGGGCGGTCCCATGGAGGCAGGCAAAACTAAATTGTCAGATCAAATCATCAAATTGGATTTAGTGGATGCCATGATTCAAGGGGCAAATCCGAATGTATCAGATGAAGACAGCGATAAAATCGAGCGTTCAGCCTGCCCTACTTGTGGCTCTTGCTCAGGTATGTTTACCGCAAATTCAATGAACTGTTTAACTGAAGCGTTAGGCTTAAGCTTACCGGGCAATGGTTCCTGCCTTGCGACTCACGCTGACCGCAAACAACTGTTCTTAGATGCGGGCAAACAAATCGTAGAATTGTGCAAACGCTATTATGAACAAGAGGATGACAGCGTTTTACCTCGCTCGATTGCTAGCAAAAAAGCCTTCGAAAACGCAATGAGTTTAGATATCGCAATGGGCGGTTCAACGAACACCGTCTTGCATTTGTTAGCGGCTGCACAAGAGGCCGAAGTGGACTTCACAATGGCAGATATTGATCGCCTCTCTCGCCAAGTACCCTGTTTAAGCAAAGTGGCACCAAACACGCAAAAATATCATATGGAAGACGTACACCGCGCAGGTGGCATTATGGCAATTTTAGGGGAATTAGATCGTGCCAACTTATTACACAATGATACCCGTACGGTTTTAGGGTTAAGCCTTGCGGAACAACTTGCACGTTACGACATTAAACTCACGCAAGATGAAAATGTACACAAATTCTTCCGTGCTGGTCCTGCGGGTATTCGTACCACAGAAGCCTTTTCGCAAGACTGCCGTTGGGATACTGTCGATGATGACCGTGAAAATGGTTGTATCCGCAGTAAGGAATTTGCGTACAGCCAAGACGGTGGCTTAGCCATGCTCTCTGGCAACCTCGCACAAGACGGTTGTATCGTCAAAACGGCAGGCGTAGATGAGTCCATTTTAAAATTCACAGGCAAAGCCATTGTGTTCGAAAGCCAAGAAGATGCCGTTGCAGGCATTTTAGGTGGCAACGTGCAAGCGGGTCACGTAGTTGTCATCCGCTACGAAGGTCCAAAAGGAGGGCCTGGTATGCAAGAAATGCTCTACCCAACCAGCTATTTAAAATCAATGGGATTAGGCAAAGCCTGTGCATTATTAACCGACGGACGTTTCTCTGGTGGGACATCAGGTCTATCCATCGGTCATGTGTCACCCGAAGCGGCAGCGGGTGGTGTCATCGGTTTAGTTAAAGATGGCGATACGATTGAAATCAACATTCCAAACCGCTCAATTCAATTATGCGTTGCGGAAGAAGCACTTGCACAACGTCGCGTGGAACAAGACAAACTCGGCTGGCAACCAGCAAACCGCCAACGCGAAGTCTCCTTCGCCTTAAAAGTTTACGGTCATTTCGCCACATCCGCAGACAAAGGCGCAGTAAGAGATAAAAGCAAAATTTAAAAGCGCCTCCTTGATTGAAAATGACAGTAGGCTCGCCCTTAGAACTTTTTGGAAATACACCGCACGTTGAATACTGCTCGTACTAATGCGGTCCCTTATAAGTTGCCTGAATGGAAAAGCCATTTTTCGAAAATGGCTTTGTAATGAGGATAACGCAACTTATCTAGGATGTGTTTTCTTTGCCTACTTTCTTTTGCACAAGCAAAAGAAAGTAGGTTATAGATTAATAAAATAAACGGATATCATTTATGACGAACAACCTCACCTCCCCCCAACCCACAGGCGCCGAATACTTAAAAGCGGTGCTCAGCTCAAGAGTGTACGAAGTGGCACAAGTCACACCTTTACAAGAAATGCCTAAACTATCCGAGCGCTTGGGCAATCACATTTTTATCAAACGTGAAGATCGCCAACCTGTACATAGTTTTAAACTGCGTGGTGCTTATGCCATGATTGCAGGATTGCCTGATGAGCAAAAACGAGCAGGTGTCATTGCGGCTTCAGCAGGCAACCACGCACAAGGCGTTGCACTTTCTGCGAAACAACTTGGTTTACGGGCACTCATCGTAATGCCACAAAATACCCCAAGCATCAAAGTGGAAGCCGTACGTGGTTTTGGTGGCGAAGTGTTGCTATATGGCGCAAACTTTGACGAAGCCAAAGCGAAAGCGATTGAACTGTCTGAAAGTAAGCATATGACCTTTATTCCACCTTTTGATCACCCAGCAGTGATCGCGGGGCAAGGTTCATTAGCGATGGAATTGCTACAACAAAATACCCACATCGATCGCATTTTTGTGCCTGTCGGTGGGGGGGGCTTAGCGGCGGGTATTGCCGTATTAATTAAGCAATTAATGCCAGAAATTAAAGTGATTGGCGTTGAATCTAAAGATTCGGCGTGTTTATATCACGCATTAAAAGCAGGCAAGCCCGTTGAGTTAGAACGGGTTGGTTTATTCGCTGATGGTGTCGCGGTAAAACGTATTGGTGACGAAACCTTTCGCGTTTGTCAGCAATATATTGATGATGTTGTGCTGGTTGATGGCGATGAAATTTGCGCTGCCGTAAAAGATATTTTTGAGAACGTTCGAGCGATTGCGGAACCCTCTGGCGCCCTCTCTTTAGCTGGACTCAAAAAATATGTCAAAGAACACCATATTCAGGGTGAAACGCTGGTCAACGTGCTTTCTGGTGCCAACCTAAACTTCCACACCTTACGTTACGTGTCTGAACGTTGTGAAATTGGTGAGCAACACGAAGCCTTGCTTGCCGTGACCATCCCAGAGAAACCGGGCAGCTTCTTAAAATTCTGTCATATTTTAGGTGCGGTGCCTGTAACCGAATTTAAATACCGCTATGCAGATGATGCACAAGCGTGTATTTTCGTCGGTGTGCGTATTAGCGGTGAAGAAGAGAAAAATAGTATTATCAATCAGTTACATCAGAATGGCTACGATCTGATTGACTTGTCGAATGATGACATTGCGAAAACGCACGTGCGCTATATGATTGGCGGTCGCTCAAACAGCCACTTTAAAGAGCGTTTATATAGTTTTGAATTTCCAGAACAAAAAGGGGCATTATTGAAGTTCCTCGAAACCCTTGGACAAACGCACTGGAATATTTCGGTATTCCATTATCGTGCGCACGGTGCAGACTACGGTAACGTGCTCGCAGGTTTCCAGTTAAACGATGACGATCTTGATGCCTTCAACCAACACTTAGAAAAACTCGGCTACGTTTATCAAGATGTCACGGAAAGCCCAGCCTATCGTTATTTTTTAGTTTAAAAAGGAAAAGTGCGGTGATTTTTACCGCACTTTTTCTTGAGTTCAAGCAAGGTTATTTCACAAAATCACTGAAAGTTAATTCGTAATTATCGCCATCGCGATTGTAAGAAATAAAGCGTGGAAATTGTTCACCTGCAAATTTTTTCACCACAATATCTTTCTCACCTGTTTTAAATTGGTAGGTAATTTGAGTGACCTCTTGTGCACTATGTTTCACCACACTCTCGCTTTTTTTCACAAATACATTGCGCATAGGATACAATTTTTTGCCGTTAGTAATTTGGAAATTCATCGGTAATTTATCGTAATAACTGAGCTAAATGCCATTGTAAATAAATCAAATGTTGGCAATTCCAACGCGGTTTTAGTCAAACCATTTTTGACTTTGCCATATTCGATCGTATCACCTTGAATTTTTGAGGTAGCATAAGGTTTGCCATTACGGACATCTTGATAATCCACCATATTAAATTGTTTTGCCCCTTGTATGCCTTTTGACAAAAACGCAATGTTATAAAGGGGAACATTAATTTTGGCGTCAACGGAATACTTAGCCCCATCGGCTTTAAAATGCACATACGCTGGCATTAAATAATTTGAACTGTATTTAATATTAAAATCCGCCTTTGCCCAGACATTTGAGGCATAACATAACACTGCACAACATAACACCTTTAACAATCTCACCACACTTTCCTCGCTATTCAATTAATACATGCCATTCATCAGCACAGGCTTTGACAACAGAAGGGTGTAAATAATTCCCATTCATATAGGTTATAAAATGTTAGGCATCATATAATAAAGTCAAACAAAAATCTCAAGTTAAGTAAATAAATAACCACACACGTGCTCCACGTGTGTGGTTGTTAGACAGCCTTTTGTATGGCTAGAAGCGATATTCAACACCAAAATGTAATGTTCTACCTGGCGCTGTGTTCAATCCCATATTATTCGTATCTAAATAATAACGATTGAATACATTATCCATTGTCATAGTCAATTTTAACTGCTTAGACACATGATAGTTGGCATACAAATCAACGAGCGAATAAGGGGCCCACTCAATGCTCGATGTATTAGCAAACCGTTCGGAAGACAACACTGGCACTAAACGTTTGCTGTAATAGCTGTAACGAGCCCCAATATCTAACTTTTCGTCTAACCAACGTGACCCTAATGTAAGGTGTACATTTAATCGAGGTGGGACAGCATTATTTAAATTGCTCCGATAAACATAACCTGAATTACACTGTGTTTCTTTACCTGCTTGTTCAGGCGTTAAACAGAATTTTGTTCTCGTATAATAAGTGCCCGCCAGTTTCGCATAAAATTTACGCATATCATAATAAGCAGATGCCTCAAATCCTGTAAATTGCGCACTTTGTAAATTTAAGGTTTGTGTTAAACCACTCATGCGATCAAAACTTCGTGTGAGATAATCTTTTACTGTATTATGGAAATAAGCGAGTTTAAACCCCATCACATTATCACGACCACCAAGATGTTCATAGAATCCTGTAATGCCTAGTTCCCAATTTTTTGCTCTTTCTGGTTTTAGCTGCTCCAGATTATCTGCGGTTGACTGCATGCTCCAACCTTTCGTAGCTTGGAATAAACTTGGGGAACGCAATGCCTCGGCATATTTTACATAGAGAAGGGTACCCTCCAGCACATCAGCACTTAACATGATGATCGGTGAAAATCCTTTATTTTTAATTGGTGCTTGTTTATGTACTACATGTTTATACTGCGGCACAAAATTAAATCCACCTCCCGGGCGAGGAATCGGTTTATCTCCAATATGTATTTTTTCTTCGCGCACAACATTGTCATAGATCGTGGAACGCATATAACGTAATCCCACATCGGCTTTTAACCATGTAGTGAGTGGATAATTGGCATGAATAAAGGCACTCATTTCTTTACGTTTCCCATCACGCACATAGAGCGGAGCAATCGCATTATCAGGGTAGCCTTTTGCTTTGACCCGTTGTTGTGCATCACGTGGTGGATAAATACGTTCATAATTATGTGACACACCATATTTTAAGGTTAAAGGCTGGTTGTTGACTTGAAAGATGCTCGTATTATCAAGACTCACCCCTTTCTGTTTAGAAATCAAAAAGTGGGCATGACGACTAGATAACGAGTAACCATACTCTTCAATCAGTGGCGTAAAATTCGATGAATCACTGTGAGTATAATAAGCATTGACATTTAAATTTACATAAGGTGTTTTCGGATTGTATTGATAATTTACATGATAGTTATCTACTTTGACTTCCGTTCCTTCTCCCTGTAGTGCACCATAAGCACGAAAATTCAAAATTGAGCTCATAATTTCACCAAAATGACTACGGTAATGACGATAGGTCAGTCCTAAGCGGTGCGCGTCATTATAGACATTCACTTTAGCCAAATAGGAATCATTATTTTGTGACGTGTTTAACGCTTCTTCACCAGGACGATACAAGGTACTGTGGTTTTCTTTAAAAGAAAGCGTGCCAATTTCAATATCTTCATATTGATGTGGCTCGATAACCTCAACGGAATCCTCTTCAAATTCGATGGAGTCAATCTGTGGTGTTTGCCCATGACGACCAACAAAATAGTTCCCCTGTTTACGTTTTGCATAAGCAAGCACCATGTCAGCATTATCCCATTTTTTCGCTAGTGCAAGGCTATAATTATACGCATTGAAATCGAATCCATGAGAAGAATAACGCGCATTCGGTGCATATGTTTGCTCCTTACATAAACCTGTCGTATTCGATAAACATTTACTGATATAACGGGTTTGATAGCCACCAGGTGTATAATTAGCTGGTGGAGAAACGGTATTTGTCATCGTACCCAATGTGACACGTAATCCCCAATCTTTACCCTCTGTCACAATATCCTTCCAACTGAGTGTATTCATTCGTACCACGCCCCCAATTGCTCCAGCCGCATCATGAGCAAAAGATGGTCCTTTCTCTATTTCGACTTGGCTAATTAAATCTGGATCCAAATAAGTACGAGTTGATGAGCCCGCATAACCTTGCCAAGAAGGGACGGACTGTAATCCATTGTCTACCCAAACTGGTACACGGTTTTCATTGGCTATTCCACGAATATTCACTGATAACGCACCACTATTCCGTTTATTTCCAACAATGACACTAGGTACACCAGATAAAAAGTCGCCCACAGAACTGCCTCTAAATGTCGAGATCTCTGACTGAGTTAAATACGAATAAGACCCCGCAGAAAGATACGTTTTAAGCAAACTCTCATCATAACGACTATCTACCTCTTTCTCATTTACTAGAATTGTTTCTAACTTACTTACTGTTGGTTTATTACTGGTATCTGATTGGGCTAAGGCAACTTGAGACCCGCCTAAAGCGAAAAAAATACTCAGACTCAATAAACTATATTGGATTTTGTTTGGCATAATTTCTCCATTTTTGCTCTTGTTTTTTAAATGATAATAGAAATCATTAAGATCTAATCATATTTATCAATAAATGCAAGTTATGGATTAAAAAATATTCGTTCTAGTCATAAAAAAACCGCACTTTAATCACTTAAAGTGCGGTGAAAAATCAAAAAGTTTTTTAACTTATCAACTATGCCACAAAACCCACAGCTTGGTAAACCGTCTCTAAGGTTTTCTTCGCACGTTCGCGAGCTTTTTCCGCCCCTTCACGAGCAATTTTATTTAAAAGCGCTTCGTTATTGCGGAAATGATGGAAACGCTCTTGTAATGTGGTGAGCATGGCTGATACTTCATCTGCCACCGCAGCTTTTAAGTGCCCATACATTTTGCCTTCAAATTCTGCTTCGAGCTCTGCAATAGATTTACCCGTTACACCAGATAAAATATCTAACAAGTTAGACACACCCGCTTTATTCTGTACATCATAACGCACTACTGGTGGCTCATCAGAGTCTGTTACCGCACGTTTAATTTTCTTCGCAACAGCTTTTGGATCTTCTAATAAACCAATCACGTTATTGCGGTTTTCGTCTGATTTTGACATTTTCTTTTCAGGCTCAAGCAATGACATGACGCGTGCGCCTGCTTTTGGAATAAACGGCTCTGGCACAGCAAAAAGATCACCATAGATCGCGTTAAAGCGGTTTGCAATATCACGTGTGATTTCTAAATGTTGTTTTTGGTCTTCGCCCACTGGCACTTGATTTGCTTGATATAACAAAATATCTGCAGCCATTAACACAGGATATGTGAATAAACCGACGTTGATATTTTCTGCGTGACGAGCCGATTTATCTTTGAATTGTGTCATTCGACCCATTTCGCCGAAATACGTATAACAATTTAGCACCCAAGCCAATTGTGTGTGTTCTGGCACGTGTGATTGGATAAAAATAGTGCTTTTTTCAGGATCAATGCCACAAGCTAAATATAACGCAAGCACATCTAACGTCGCTTTGCGTAATGCCTCTGGGTCTTGGCGAACGGTAATGGCGTGCAAGTCCACGATACAGAATAAACATTCGTAATCGTCTTGCATTTTTACCCATTGACGCAATGCACCAAGATAGTTCCCAATGGTTAATTCGCCTGATGGCTGCACGCCACTTAATACAACTGGTTTTGTCATTGTTAGTCCTTATTTCAAAATCGTCAAAATCTCTGCAAAATCATCAAACACCCAATCAGGATTCGCTTCTGAAATGGGGATGTTGTAGTTGTAACCATAGGTTAAACCAACGACTGGGCAGCCTGCTGAGTGTGCGGCTAAAATATCATTTTTTGAATCACCCACAAATAAAATTTGTTTTGGGTATAAACCAAATTTACCACATAAATAATACAATGGCGCTGGGTGCGGTTTAATCGCTGGTAAAGATTGACCACCTAACAACTCGCTAAATAAATGATCGATACCAAATGCAGCTAACACAGGTTGAACGTGTTTTGTTGGCTTATTGGTCACCACTGCTAAGGTGTAGCCTTGTGCTTTTAGCTGTTCCAACGTTTCTTTGACATTTGGATACAAACGGCTTAAATTACATAAATTTTCACCATAATAGAAACCAAAACGACGTTTTAACTCACGAATTTGTTCGTCATTCAGGCTTTTGCCAGTTTGCGCTTTTGCCCATTCTAAAGCACGAGCAATTAAAATATCTGCTCCATTACCAATCCAAGTAAGCACTAACTCTTCAGGTGCTTGGGGTAAATCAAATTCTGCTAATGCTGAATTTACTGAGAGTGCCAAATCAGGCAAGCTATTGACTAAGGTGCCATCAAGGTCAAAGCCAATCAATTTAAATTGTGTCATTTTCTACCGCACTTTTTATTAAACAGTTGCTAATTGTTGACGCATTTCGTCAATCACTTTCTTATAATCTGGTTGATCAAAAATTGCAGAACCCGCAACGAACATATCTGCGCCCGCTTTTGCAATGTCTGCAATATTGTTTACTTTAACACCGCCGTCCACTTCTAAACGGATATCAAAACCGCTTTGGTCAATGCGTTTACGCACTTCACGCAATTTATCTAAAGTGCTTGGAATGAAAGATTGCCCGCCAAAACCAGGGTTCACCGACATCAATAAAATCACGTCAACTTTATCCATTACATAATCTAAATAACTGAGTGGTGTTGCGGGGTTAAACACCAGCCCAGATTTACAACCGCAGTCACGCACAAGCTGTAACGAGCGATCAATATGTTCGGTAGCTTCAGGGTGGAAGGTGATGTAAGTTGCCCCCGCTTTCGCAAAATCAGGAATAATGCGATCCACAGGTTTCACCATTAAATGCACATCAATTGGTGCAGTAATGCCGTAATCACGCAATGCCTTACATATTGGAGGACCGAAAGTTAAGTTTGGCACATAGTGATTATCCATTACATCAAAGTGGATAACATCTGCACCAGAATTTAAAACATTTTGAACATCGTCACCTAAACGGGCTAAATCCGCAGACAAAATAGAAGGTGCAATTAAATAAGGTTTCATCGTTGACCTCACTTGTTAACAAATTGTTAAACTAAACGCTTGCAAAGCGAAAATATTGCGTTTAGTGTACTACTTTATGTTTGAATTATTAAGGAAATTCTTTATGGAGCCGTTTTTACAAGGATTTTTTGTCACCTCAGGCTTGATTATCGCAATCGGGGCACAAAATGCGTTTGTATTGAAACAAGGATTACTTAAACAAAATATTCTTGCAGTGATTTTAACCTGCTTTATTTGTGACATCATTTTGATTTCATTAGGCGTATTAGGACTAGGCTCATTAATCAGCCAAAGCCCAATGGCAACAGTCGCACTCGCCTTTTTAGGTGGGGCGTTTTTGCTGTTTTATGGTTTAAACGCCTTTCTTTCTGCTTATCAAGGCAATGCCTCGCTCGCACTGGAAGAACAAGAAAATACACCGCAACGCACCATACACGCCGTGATTGCAACCTTATTGATTACGCTACTGAACCCACACGTTTATTTAGATACGGTTGTGATTTTAGGTGGGATTGCTGGCACCTTGGCATTTGATGAAAAACTGTTCTTTTTAGTCGGTTCATTGCTCGTGTCGGCATTATGGTTTTTCAGCTTAGGTTATGGCGCAAGATTATTAATTCCATTTTTCCGCAGACCCATTACGTGGCGCATTTTAGATCTCGTGATTGGCGTGATTATGTGGGCTATTGCCGTCAGCTTAGTGCATTATGGTATTACCTTATTTAAGATGTTATAAGGCAAAATCAGTCAAAAGAAGCAAAGGTGAGAAGATAAATTGTTTTTCAATCCACAATGCCTTTGCTACAATTTTGACCTAATATGAAAATGAAATGAGCAAAATGACTGAAAATTTAACCGCACTTTGTCCCTGTCAATCAGGTCAACTTTATCAAGATTGCTGTGCGCCATTCCACCAGCAACAGCAATTTCCCGCCAATGCCATGCAATTGATGCGTTCTCGCTATACCGCTTACGTATCGAAAAATATCGATTATATTGTGCAAACCACTGTGCCAAGTCAGCAGCATTTACTACCGATTGCCGAATTAAAAAACTGGGCAGAACACACGCAATGGGTGGGATTAACCATTGTCAAACACGAACCACTTTCGAAAACCCACAGTACTGTGGAGTTTGATGCACACTTTGCTACGGATGAAGGCACGCAAGTGCATAATGAAAAATCGCTATTTGTGAATATTGAAGGGCGTTGGTATTTTGTCGATCCAACAGTCCCGTTACCCACAATGAAACAGCCTTGTCTTTGTGGTTCAAATAAAAAATTCAAACATTGTTGTGGAGGTTTACTGTGAACAACATTTTAAAAAACACCC